>JAFGEL010000062.1 GCA_016931615.1 Desulfuromonadales bacterium | reverse complement strand
TTCATGAATCGTCAATTCAAACCAGCTGTTCATGCCGACAGTGCGCAAACGAGCAATTTCCGCCGGAGCCGTACGCCCATCTTCAAGCTCAACACCGGCTTCAAATCTATGCCGCATTTCCGCAGTCACCGTACCGCGAACTTTAACCAGATAGGTCTTGTCGACATGGTGACGCGGGTGGCTCAATTTTTGCGCCAGATCTCCATCATTAGTTAGAAGCAGAAGCCCTTCCGTATTGAAGTCAAGACGACCGACGGGAAAGAGTCTTTGCGGAATATCAGCTACCAGATCGGTCACCAGCTTGCGACCTTGAGGATCTCTGAGAGTAGAAACAAAACCGCGCGGTTTATTTAACATAACCGTGACTTTATCCTCAGGCAAATGCAGCTGCTGCCCATTCACCAAGACCTGGTCAACAGCCAGGTCGGCGCGGTCACCCAGTTGGGCCGGGGTGCCGTTCAACAAAACCCTGCCGTCACTGATCCACTGTTCAGCTTTACGACGAGAAGCCAGACCTGCCTGGGAGATCAGTTTTTGCAAACGTTCGCCGTTAACGGTCATCGTGATCATCCGGAGGTAGAGGTTGCGCATCCGTCAGTTCCGGGTCGAGAGCGGAAAACTCTTTCAGGGTCGGCAAATCATTGAGACTGCGCAATCCGAACAACTCTAAAAAATGGCGACTCGTCCCATACATGAGGGGACGACCCGGCACATCTTTTTTCCCGAGCAGACGTAACAGGTTCTTGTCCAGAAGGGTTTTCATCACGCCGCCGGAATCAACCCCTCTTAGATACTCGATTTCAGCCCGGGTGATCGGCTGGCGATAGGCGATAATCGCCAGTGTCTCCATGGCTGCCCGGGAAAACTTCGTCGCCCGTTCTTTCTTCAGCTTCCTGAGAAACGGAGCTAATTCTGCGGGCGTCCTGAACTGGTAACCATCAGCGATCTCAGCCAGGTAAAAACCCCGCTGCTCGTCGGCATAATCCTGGTGTAAAGCCTCCAGGGCTGATCTGACATCGCCACGCGGGGCCTCAAGAATGCTGCAAAGTCGATCCAGAGTCAGCGGTGTCTCAGCAGCGAAGATACAGGCTTCAACCAGCTGTTTCAGCTTATCCATAATCTGACAGGGCCTCTTGTGCCTGGGCTGTATTGAGCTCATGTTCGGAAACAGCCAGCGACAGCCAGACTTCACTGAAGGGTTCAACCTGTTCAACATTCACCATGCGCATTCTGACCAGTTCAAGCATCGCCAGAAAGGTCACAACCAACTCGGCGCGGCTGGATCGCTGATGGAAAAAATCTCTTAAGCCTTTCCGCCGACAGTGCAACAGGCTGTCGAGAATCCGTTCGATATAATCCGACACAGACAACGTCTCCTGCACGACCTCATGAAAAATTTCCACAGGGCGATCTTTTAGAAGACGATGAAAGGCGCTGGCCAACTGGTAGACCTCTGCCGCAAGGATATCATCCTCATCAGGTTCGGTTGGAAACAGCTCAGCAGCGGAGATATAACCGGTGAACACATCGCGATCGAGTCGCGGAAGCTGTTGGAAAAGCTCTGAAACCTCCTTGTAGCGCTGGTATTCGAGGAGTCTCTTGATCAACTCCTCTCGTGGGTCCTCCCCTTCATCATCACTGATCTCATCACTCATGGGCAGAAGCATACGCGATTTGATATGCACCAGGGTTGCCGCCATCAGCAGAAACTCTCCGGCAATATCCAGGTCAAGACGCTTCATCTGCTCGATAATATTGAGGTATTGCTCGGTGATTTCAACGATACGGATATCATAAATATCCATCTCGTTACTTTTGATCAGATGCAGGAGCAGATCGAGAGGACCGGAAAAGTTTTCAAGACGAATTTCTATCGACATAACCGCTTAATGCCCGAAAAGAAAATGCATGGCCTGCTCAACGAAGCTGGTTTCATGCCCGGCCATGAACACCACCAGGGCGTTGATAATGGGGGCCAGAACCAGGGACCAGACATCGGTGAAGAAGATCAGCAGCAGAATCAGAACGAAACCAAAAGGCTCGAGACGGTTGATCATTAAAGCCTGTTTTTCCGGCAGAATTCCGGTCAGAATGCGCCCCCCGTCCAGGGGCGGAAGCGGAATAAGGTTAAAGACCGCCAGCAGCGTGTTGATGTAAAGACTGAATCCGGCCATCATTTTCACCGGCGTTGATACCTGGATATAAAGCGAAGAGGCTCCGATGGTGCTGTTGTCGAGCATTCCTGCAGCGCGCAGCAAGAGGGCGGAAAGAACCGCCAGCAGCATGTTGGCCGTCGGGCCGGCCAGCGCAACCCAGATCATATCCCGGCGCGGCCGACGGAAATTCCCCGGATTGACCGGAACCGGTCTGGCCCAACCAAAACCGAAAATGAAGACCGCAATAGTGCCGATGGGATCGAGATGCTTCATCGGGTTCAGATTGAGGCGGCCAAGTAACCTCGCTGTCGGATCACCGAAACGTTCAGCGACATAGCCGTGAGAAACCTCATGGACCATAATGGCCAGCAGAGCCGGGACCAGCATGATGGCTATTTTAGAAATAATAGTTTCCATGAAATCCAAAACGAAATATTGAAAGAATAAAAAAACGCAGTAAAAAATGACTGCTGATTCTAATCAACCTGGAACCATTGGTCAACAAAGCCTGTCCCATCAATTCGAGGCAAATTTATTCTTGACCAGTTTGAGCTCATCTTCCCGCGTATGGATATGACCGTTGAGGCGTTCGTCGAGCAGCGCTCGAAAAATCTTCTGGAATTGGGGCCCCGGAGAAAAACCGCAGGCGATCAGGTCCTGACCGCTGAGCAAAATATTCACTTTACGCAGCTCCGTCACAAACAGAGATATCCACTGTCTCAGTCTGTCACTATCAGAACGCGCCATCAGATAAAGTACGATCTCCAGGTCGAAACCGTGAAACCAGTGATAGATATCACTGTTGCAGGGCTTTGAACTGCCATTTTTACCCTGGCGCAAGACTTTCATCAACTCAAGACTGCGCAGCCGCTGAACGATAAACAGATGATGATCCCTGGGATGTAAACCCAGCCAGGACACAATCCGCTCTACGCCTTTTTCGCTCATGCGATCGAGCAGACACAACAGATAGACCACCCAACGCCGGTACTTTTCACCGGTATAAAGCAGATCAAACCAGCTGCAGGCTTTTTCAGCCGCCATTAACAGGTTTGTGGTCCGAAGTTCAAAACGGAGCTGAGAATCGATCGACTTGAGCAGCTCAAACTGATCCAGCCGTTTGAGTGCGGCAACCACCTGGGGCTCGTCAAGAATCTGTTTGAGTTCATGCATGATTCTCGCACCACCCACCTTTTTGACCAGCCCCATGTGTACGGCACTGCGCATCAAGCGCTCTGTCTGCCGGCCAATGCGGAAACCCAGCCGCTGTTCAAAACGAACGGCCCGGAATAACCGGGTCGGATCCTCAATAAAACTGAGATTGTGCAGCACCCTGATCGATTTATCCTTGATATCGCGTTGACCTCCGAAAAAGTCGATCATCTGGCCGTAATTTTCCCGGTTCAGCGCAATGGTCAGAGTATTGATGGTGAAATCACGGCGATAGAGATCATGGCGAATTGAAGCGTGCTCAACATTCGGCAAAGCAGCGGGGCTGTCGTAATATTCGAGCCTCGCCGAGGCGATGTCAATTTTGAAACCATTCGGGAAAATGATCACCGCAGTACCGAATTTCTCATGCTCTCGCACGCGACATTGCATCGTTTTCGCAAATTTCTTGGCAAAGGCAATGCCATCCCCCTCGATGACCAGATCGATATCCAGGTTGTTGTGGCGAAGCAGCAGATCCCGAACAAAACCTCCCACGAGAAACGCGCGAACACCACTGCGATCCGCAACCTCTCCCAGCCGGGACATCAGATCCTTAAGAAACGTGGGTAATTGTGCCTCGATTAATCTGCGCAGGCTTTTGCGTTTCATCTGCAGCGTTCGGCTCGAATAGACGCCCTGATTATCCTTTCCGTCCTGACGATCCCCGAGCATATGGCGTAACAGGTCGGTACGGGTGATCACCCCGACAAGATGATGGTTGTCGACAACCGGAACGCAGCGTTGGTTGTGTTCAATGATGCCCTGCTGCACGGCATCGAGTGACGCATGGATATCAACCACTTCAAAATCGCTGTTCATCACTTCACCGACGAGCATTTTTTTCAGTTTATGATAAGCAGCTTTTTCAACGACCTGGCGGGTGATAATCCCGACCACCTGTGCTTCTTGGTCAACGACCGGGACCGCGTTGAAAGAAAAGCGTGCCATCAGTTCACGGGCAGCATCAATGGTGGCGTCCACAGCCAGGGTTTTCACCGGATGGGACATCAGATCGCGTGCTTCGAAAGCGGAACGAACATGCTTGGGCAGCAGGGTCTCCAATTGTTCGAGCAATTGGACCAGGGGTAAATCGCGCACTGTCGCTGAAGCGGCGTAGGCGTGACCACCACCGCCGAACTCCTGAAACAGTTCGCCGAGATGAACCTCGGCGACCCGGGATCTGCCGATCAGGAAGATACGGTCCTCCATGCGCACAGCGGCAATCAACACATCGAGATTCTCGATATCCTTCATTTTATGGATCAAACTTGAGATATCACCGATATAGTGATCCAGGGAAGCAGATGCGACGGCAATCTCGACCCCGGCGACGGTTATCCTCTCGGTGGACTTGAGCAACCTGTTCAAAAGGTCGACCTGTTCCGGCGTCATCTCCCGAATCAGAAAATCAGCGACGACATTCAGATTCGCGCCGTGTTCAAGCAGGAAGGCCGCAGCCCGAAAATCTTTCGGTGTTGTTCCGGGGAAAAGCATCTGGCCGGTATCTTCGTAAAGGCCGAGCATCATCATCGTGGCCTCATCCGCCGTTGGATGAATGCCCCGTTGGATGAAAATATGCGCCATGATTGTGGTCGTCGCCCCGACAGCGTGAATTTCTTCTATTTGGCCGTGCAGGGCATGATCGTCGGCGGGATGATGATCATAAATATGGATTTCAAGGTCCGGACGATCGACGATATCAGCCAGGTGTCCAATGCGATCCGAACTGCGCACATCCACCAGAATCAAGCGACGGACGGCATCCAGGTTGATGTCACGAATACCTTTCACATCATAAGCATAGAGCGTGCTCTGAAGAAGAAAATCACGCAGACCACTCTCCTGACCCCCGGGAAAGACCAGAACGGCGTCGGGGTAAATCCGCTTTGCGGCGATCATCGCTCCAAGGCAATCAAAATCCGCATTAACGTGAGTAGCAATAACATCCATAAAAACCCGTATGAAGTTCGGAGTTCACGTCGAACACGCCTTCACGAATCCGGCACTAGACTTCCAGACTTCCGATCAGGTCGTTGATATCGTCAATCCCTTCCGCCAGACAGAAGTCCTCCAGTTCATTGAGGATGGTCGCCATAGCATGGGGATCGACAAAATTGGCGGTACCGACCTGAACGGCCTTTGCCCCGACAATCAGGAATTCCAGGGCATCCATAGCCCGGGTGATGCCCCCGATTCCGATCACCGGGATGCTGACCGCCTGAACCACCTGATGAACCAGACGCACGGCGATCGGGCGGATGGCCGGTCCGGAAAGCCCTCCGATCGTGTTGGCCAGTCGCGGGCGCCGGGTTTTCACATCAACCGACATACCGGTCAGAGTGTTGATCAGACTCAGGGCATCCGCTCCGGCATCTTCGGCGGCTTTGGCCGTCACCTGAATATCGGTCACATTGGGAGTCAATTTGACGATCAGAGGCTTTGAGGTTTTTTTCCTGACCTGTCGAACAACAGAAGAGATCGCCTTGGGATCGGTGCCGAAGACAATCCCGCCATGTTTGACGTTCGGGCAGGAGATATTCATTTCCAGGGCTCTGACCCCCGAAATGGCATCCAGGCGTTCGGCCACAGCGGCATATTCATCCTGAGTATTCCCGAAAAAATTAACAATCACCGGCGTATCAAACTGCTCCAGAAAAGGCATTTTGTGTTTGATAAAAACATCGACTCCGACATTCTGCAACCCGATCGCATTCAACATACCGCTGACGGTTTCACAGATACGGGGGGTACGATTGCCGGCTTTGGGGTGCAGTGACAAACCCTTGGTGACGATCGCTCCAAGGCTGTTTAAATCGAGATAAGGGGCATATTCCTCACCATAACCGAAAGTCCCTGAAGCCGGCATGACCGGGTTACGCAGTTCCATTCCAGCGATATTGACGGACAGCCTGGGGCGAATAATTTTCTTTCTGCGTTTGATCATCGGCATACCCCGCAATCACTTGCAGCGGCATCATCGTCGCTGCCCCAGGCCAACTGCCGCGCATGAAAAACCGGACCGACCTTACAGGTGCAGAGATAACTCGGCTGTTCCTGGGTATGCCCGGCACCCTTGACCACACAACCGAGACAGGCCCCGACTCCGCATGCCATCAATGCTTCCAGAGACACCTGGAGAGGGGTTCGGTGGGCTGAACAGATCTTTTCGACCGCCTCAATCATCGGCATCGGACCACAGGCATAGACACTCACCTGGTTGTTTTCCTGCAGCTTTTTTTCCAGCACCTGGGTCACCAGGCCGGCCTCACCCAGGCTGCCGTCTTCAGTCGAAACATAGGTTTCAACCCCCAGGCGTTCAAACTCCGTCACGGTGATGATATCGTCGCGGGTTCGTCCCCCCATCAGCAGTCTGACCTTGGAGTGATCAATCATCTTTTCGGCGAGCATGTACAGCGGAACCAGGCCGATTCCACCACCGACGAGAATCTTCTCTTCATCAGCCTCACCGAATTCAAAACCTTGCCCCAGTGGTCCGAGCAATTCAACCGGGTCGCCATAATGCAGGCCCTGCATGATTTCAGTACCGCTCCCGACAACTTTGTAGATAATTTCAATAAACTCTTTAGGGGGCATCGTATCGCAATCGGCCGGCATGAAACCGACCCGGAAGATTCCGAAGGGGCGCCGCAACAGCGGCGGCAGGGAACGCTGAACACGGAACATGACAAATTGCCCTGGTCGCGCTAGTTTATTATAGTCCGGGGCGAGAATGCGCATGCGGTAATAACCGGGCGAAATTTCCTGATTGGACAGAACTATGGTTTTATGATTTTTCATTTACACCTCATCATCCTGCTTTTGATCGAACATCATAACCATCAGCAAAGCATCTTCTCCATCTTGATAATAACCCTGCCGCACCCCATCGACCCGAAAACCATAATTCCGGTAAAGGGTCACCGCGGCCTGATTACCGCGACGGACTTCCAGCCAGGCGCTGCTCAAGCCTTTTTTTCTGCATTCTTGGACGGCATAATCAAGAAGTCTTTTTCCAACCCCCTGGCCCCGGCCCCCTGGAGAAACAGCAACATTGAGTATTTGCATCTCATCAGCAATCAACCAGAAGCAGATATAGCCGACAAGTTGCCTTTCAGTTTTGCATCCGGCAACGCAGGCAACCGGATTGGTCAGTTCATCTCTGAACTGGGTCATCGTCCAGGGGCTGGCATAACAGGCCTGCTCAATAGACATGATCTGGTCCAGATCATGTTCGTCCAGGGAACCTATTACGCACTGTCCAAGCATAAATGTCTTGCCCCCAAGAAACTATTTTCGTGGTAAAATTGGCAGCGCAGGTAAGGGGAATCACGCCAGCCGAAAATATCACATTTCGGCAACCCGATACAGGAAAAGATCGGCGAAGATTGGCCTGAGAACATGATTTCCAACGTTGACAACCGGGCTGGTCGATGCTCTAATGCCGACCATTTTGAAACGAGGAGTCA
The DNA here is from genome assembly GCA_016931615.1 of Desulfuromonadales bacterium. Classification (GTDB taxonomy): domain Bacteria; phylum Desulfobacterota; class Desulfuromonadia; order Desulfuromonadales; family Geopsychrobacteraceae; genus JAFGEL01. The sequence continues at coordinate 216,471 of JAFGEL010000062.1, read as the reverse complement.
GCACTTTGAATAACAAAAATTCCGTGACGTACAAAGACGCCGGGGTCGATATCGATGCCGGCAATCACTTCGTCAACCTGATCAAACCGCTGGTCAAACAGACCGCACGCCCTGAGGTGCTCACCGATATCGGCGGCTTCGGCGGCCTTTTTTCACTCAACAGCAGCAAATACAGGCGTCCCACTCTGGTGGCGGCAACCGACGGGGTCGGCACCAAGCTGAAACTGGCTTTCATGCTTGATCAACACGACACCGTGGGCATCGACTTGGTGGCCATGTGTGTCAACGACATCATCGTCCAGGGCGCGGAACCATTATTTTTTCTCGATTACCTGGCCACGGCAAAACTGCATCCGGAACAGGCTGTCAAAGTTGTCAAAGGGATCGCCGAAGGCTGCCGGCAAGCCAACTGCGCCCTGCTCGGAGGTGAAACTGCGGAAATGCCGGGAATGTATACCGGTGATGAATACGATCTGGCCGGGTTTGCCGTCGGCGTCGTCGATAACGATAAAATTATTGACGGATCTACCATCACCAAGGGTGACCAGATCATCGGTATTCTTTCAAGTGGCCTTCACTCCAATGGGTTTTCTTTGGCGAGAAAAGTTTTTCTTGAAACTCTCAAACTCGATTTGTCTTCACAGCCGGCCGGGCTGAATCAATCTCTAGGGTCTGAACTGCTGACGCCGACGCGGATTTACGTCAAGAGTATTCTCAACCTGATTCGCGACTTTGATATCAAGGGCATCGCTCATATAACCGGGGGGGGGTTGCTGGAAAACATCCCACGCATCCTTCCCCAGCAGTGCAAGGCGGTAATTGATAAACAGAGTTGGCAAAAGCCGGTCATATTTGAAATGCTGCGCGAAGGCGGCAACATTCCCGAAGAGGAAATGTACCGCACCTTCAATTACGGTATCGGCATGACCCTGGTGGTCTCTGCTCAAGATGCCGATGATATCATCAACCGGCTCAACGGGATGAACGAGCAGGCCCGCCTCATCGGCGAAATACTGCCTGCGGACGCTCCCGTAGTCGAACTCGGATAAATCAATGAAGCCGAAACTGCGTTTAGCCGTACTCGCATCAGGAAGCGGTACCAACCTGCAATCGCTTATTGACCAGTCCCAGCAGGGCAAGCTGGACGTAGAAATCGTTCTGGTGATCAGCAACAATCCGCAATCAGGAGCGCTGGAAAGAGCCGCTTCTGCAGGGATTAAAAACCTATGCATCAATCACCGTAATTTTCCCCAGCGCCAGGACTTTGACCGCGCCGTCGTCACGGCCCTGCAACAGGCCAAAACTGATTTGGTCGCTCTTGCCGGGTTCATGCGCATTATCTCAAAAGTGTTCCTCGAGGCTTTTCCGCAACGCATCATCAATATTCACCCGGCTCTTCTGCCCGCCTTTCCAGGTTTGCATGTCCAGAAAAAAGCCCTTGAATACGGTGCGCGATTTTCCGGATGTACCGTTCATCTTGTCGATGACGACGTCGATACTGGACCGATCATTCTTCAGGCGGTTGTGCCGATCCATAGTAATGACACTGAAAGCACCCTGGCGGCGCGTATCCTGGAGCAGGAACATAAAATCTACCCCCAGGCCATTCAATGGTTTGCCGAAGGCCGCATTATCATCCAAGGTCGTTCAGTCACCGTCTCTGGCGCAAGATCTGCTGATGTGGCCCTGATCAATCCTGCCTGCGAATAACGGAAAAAATCAGCATGAAATGTATTCTCGTCAGCAGTTGTCTGCTCGGCTTACAAACCCGCTATGATGCCACCGATAACAACAATCAAGACGTACGTGACTTTCTCGCCAGACATCAACTGATGGCAATTCCGGTCTGTCCGGAACAACTGGCCGGGTTTGCGACGCCGCGACCAAAATGCTGGTTCAGTCATGGCGATGGCAAGGCAGTCATTGAGGGAGCAGGACGACTTCAGGATGAACAGGGCGTGGATGTCACTGAGCGTTTCATCCATGGCGCCCACGAAACCCTCAAGATTGCCAGAATGAGTGGTTGTCAGTGGGCGATTTTTCAACAACGCAGCCCTTCCTGCGGGACACAATCGATCTATTTGAACAATCAACTCATTTCCGGAATGGGTGTCACAGCGGCGCTGCTGAGGCAGCATGGATTAGAGGTTTTCGGTGATGACAAACTCCCGACTGAAAATGACGTAAAAAATTTGCATCAAGAATAAATCTGTGTTATTAATCCGTGTTCGAAACTTTCAGGAGGAATGTCAAGATGTCCAAGCAATGTGAAATCTGCGGTAAGAAGCCCGTGACTGGAAATAACGTCAGCCACGCTCACAATAAGACCCGTGCGGTCTGGAACCCGAATCTGCAGAAGGTCCGTGCCGTACAAAACGGTTCTGTGAAAACCATCAAGGTTTGTACCCGCTGTATCCGTTCAGGTAAAGTCCAAAAAGTCGTTTGACCCAAGTACCACTAAGAAATTAGAAACCCTGGGGATGGCTCAAATCGAGTCATCCCTTTTCTTGTTTCAAGCTACCTGGTCAGAACTTTAAAACAGCAATAGCATCTATTTCTATCCGGGCATTTTTCGGCAGAGCGGCCACTTGGACAGTTGCTCGTGCTGGTGCTACCCCTTCAAAATACTCTGCGTAGATGGCATTGACAGTAGAAAAATCCACCATATCGGCCAGGTAGATGGTTGTCTTGACAACTGAGCTGAAATCACCACCGCCGGCCAGCAAAACTTTCCTGAGACTGTTCATCACCTGGTGCGTCTGTGCCTCAATGTCACCAGAAACGAGTTCACCAGTCTCAGGTACCAGAGGGATCTGACCGGAGCAGAACAGCAGGTTCCCCGCTCTGACAGCCTGCGAATAGGGCCCGATTGCTGCTGGGGCTGCTGCAGTTTCAATTTTTTCGAATGCCATCGTGCCTCTCCTTCACGCCCTGAATACATCTACTAGGGTTAATTGCGTACCCGCTCAACACGTAGAACGCCTTTGACTTTTTTGATTTCACGAATCACCCGGTTGAGATGCTCAAGATTTTCAACATCGATCTCAAACAGGTTGGTCCCCTTTTTGTCCCCTCGAGCATGGACCGTTGCACTGACAATATTAGCGTCGGCGTTGCTGATGGCCCCGGACATTCCGACCAGCATCCCTTTCTGGTCCGTACAGATTACCTGTATTTTGACCGGGCGCGAGGTTTTCCTCTGCATATCCCATTCAACGTCGATACGCCGTTCGGGGTCACTGGCAAGAACCTGGGCGCAGTCCATGGCATGAACCGTCAATCCACGGCCCCGGGTAATAAACCCGGTCACCGGCTCCCCAGGGAGAGGGTTACAGCAGTTGGCAAAACGCACCATAACGTTATCGATTCCCCCGATAAGAATGGCACTCTGCGGTTTTTTACGCCCGAATTTCTCCAGAACTTTGCCGATCGGCCCGGTTTTTTCCGTCTGTGATTTCAGCTCTTCCTTGGGGAGAGTGTGAGAAATCACCTGTCCGGCAGACAGTTTGCCATAGCCCACAGCGGCAAACAGATCTTCCGATGTTTTGAATCCAAGCTCGGCAATTCCCTGATTAAAACTATCGAGGGCCTGCGCTCTTTTTAAACTGTACTGATATTTACGCAGCTCCTTTTCCACCAGGTCGCGGCCGATTTCAATACTTTTCTCACGCTGTTCGGCCTTGATCCACTGGCGAATCTTATTGCGCGCCTTGGACGTCTTGACAAAAGACAGCCAGTCCTTACTCGGCGTCTGGTGGGCAGAGGTCAGGATTTCAACACTGTCACCGTTTTTCAATGGTGTTTTTAAGGGACAGAGTTTGCCATTGATGCGCGCGCCGACACACTGTCGGCCGACATCGGTATGGACAGCGTAAGCAAAATCGATCGGCGTCGAACCTTTGGGTAATTCCTTAACTTCGCCGTTGGGGGTAAAAACGTAAACTTCTTCGGGAAAAAGATCGATGTAGGACGAACCTGAAGGGCTCCAATCGGTGCTGACGTCGCGTTGCCACTCAAGCACATGGCGTAACCAGTTGAAGCGTTGATCATCCCTGCCGGTTACAGCAACGGCGCCACCTTCTTTATACTTCCAGTGAGCGGCAACCCCTTCTTCAGCAATACGATGCATTTCGTGGGTGCGAATCTGCACTTCCATACGTTCACCATAGGGTCCGATGACAGTCGTGTGCAGCGACTGATACATATTGGTTTTGGGCATGGCGATATAGTCTTTAAAGCGCCCGGGGATCGGTTTCCAGGTCGCATGAATGATGCCCAGCACCTCGTAACATTCGCGCACCGAACCAACCAGGACACGAAATGCCGTCAGATCATAGATCTGATCCAGATCAACCCCGGTCCGCTCCATCTTGCGGTACACCGAGTAAAAATGTTTGAACCGGCCCGTCACTGTGCCCTGAAGATCATGCTCCTTCAACAGGTCACAAATCTGCCCGCGAATCTTTTCGACATATTCACCCCGTTCTTCTTTGTGGGCGGTAATTCTGCGCGCCAGAGCAGCATATTTTTCCGGCTCAAGAATCTGGAGTGAGAGATCCTCAAGTTCACCCTTTAACCAGCTGATCCCCAGCCGGTTAGCCAGGGGAGCGTAAATTTCAAGGGTTTCTCTTGAATAGGCTATCTGCTCCGTTTTATCCCGGTGAGTGATCATGCGCATGTCGCTCAATCGGTCAGCCAGGTAGACCAGAATGACGCGTAAATCCCGCGCCATGGAGACAAACATCTTGCGAAAACTTTCGACCTGTTTGCGATTATTCTGACGATAGGGAATGCTGCTGATCTTGTTGCCGGTTTGAATCAGACTTAAGACCTCATGACCGAATTCCGCTTCGATCTCATCGGCCTCCACCTTGCCGGTCATCAGGCTGTCATGGAGGATACCGACGATCAGAGTCGTTTCATCAACTTTCAGACGAGCCAGAATAGAGGCGACTTCGAGGGTATGCTGAAGATAATCACGACCGTCGGGGGTCTGTTGATGCAGGTGGGCGCGCTGACAGAGTTCACTGGCGCGGATCAGCAGGTCGGCATCTCCCTGGGGATGATAGCTGCGCAGTTGCTCAATAATGTGATCGATATGAAGCATAGACGTGACCAGAAACTTTCCGGTCTGACGTGTGATAGACCTGTTTATTGATGTCAACAAACAGAATTACAAAAGTCGTTATTTTCCTAACGCTTACGTTGAGGAATTTGAAACTCAACTTTATCCGCAGCAATCTCACGCAACGCCACGACGACTTTCTTGTTATTCGATTTATTTTCAATCAACGGCTCAGCGCCCTTGTAAAGCTGCTTGGAGCGCTTTGCCGCAACCATAGCCAGTAAAAAACGGTTGGGGATCACATCAAGACAATCTTCTACGGTAACACGCGCCATGATTAAAACTCCTGTGAGTGAAATTGATTGAGTAAAAACTTATTGCGTTGGGCTTTGCAACGTTCAGCCGATATAATTGCTGTCAGCTTATCTCTCGCCGCCGCAAAAGTGTCATTAACCACCAGATAATCATACCAGGCCGCCTGTTTAATTTCTCCGTGAGCATTTTTCAGGCGACGTTGAATATCGGCAGCACTGTTGGTTCCTCGATCGCGCAGACGCTGCTCCAGCACCTGCATATCCGGGGGAAGGATGAAAATAAATACCCCCTGATGATAGTTCTTCCTCAACTGCGCCGCGCCCTGACAATCGATATCGAGAAGCAGATCAACACCATCGAGGGCTGCCTGCTTGAGCGTTGTGATTGATGTCCCGTATAAATTACCGTGAACCTCCGCCCACTCCGCCAGTTTGTGATCAGAGATCATATCGCGAAACGCGGGCTCATCGATAAAATGATAATCGACACCGTCTTGTTCACCGGCCCGGATCTCTCTGGTCGCGAACGAAATAGACTGACTTAAATCCTGCACATTGTCAATTAATTCTCGACACAGAGAAGTTTTTCCGGCACCTGAAGGCGCCGAAACCACGAAAAGAACACCATCTCTCTGACTCTGCTTATTCAATGTTCTGTACCTGCTCCCTGATTTTTTCCAGTTCCGACTTCAGAATCACGACATGTCGTGTCAACTCAGCATCATTCGACTTGGATCCCATAGTGTTGGCTTCACGGTTTAATTCCTGGACCAGAAAATCCATCTGACGTCCCACCGGCTCCGGTTTATTCATCAGAGCATCAAACTGCTCCAAATGACTGTTGAAACGACTGATCTCTTCACTGATGTCACACCGATCGGCAAAAATTGCGATTTCCTGAGCCACACGTTGGGGGTCACCGCCATTGTCCTGTAAACGCGACAATCTCTCCGTCAACTTGTGTTGCCACTCAGTGGGAACCCGCGAAGCGCAGATGTTGATCTGCGCCAATTCATCCTCGATCAGTTTCAAGCGCCGGGCTATATCGTCAGCAGTGGCAGCCCCCTCATTTTGACGCATCGTCAGTAACGCATCCAGAGCTGAGGCGACAGCTTTCGTTAGACAATCAGCCAAAGCATCACTGTCAATATCAGCATCCTGAAAGCACAGTACGTCTTTCTGACCGGCCAGGAAATCCAGGCTGATGTCATCCGTCAAACCGCTCAACTCTTTTAACTGCTTGAATGCTGAAATATAAGCCGCTGCAACCGATTTGTTGATAACCGGCTTTGACCACATTTCACCGGTGTGGTCCTGGCTGATGAAAACATCAATCTTGCCACGCTTCAAAACGCCCGAGACCTGTTTTTTGACATCATTTTCCAGGGGGGCCAGCAGACGGGGCGCCTTGATACTGATATCGCCATAACGGTGATTCACCGCTTTGATTTCAACAGAAAAAGACAGGCCATCAACCTCGGCCTGCCCTCGCCCGTAACCGGTCATACTTTTGACCATGGGAGAACCTCAATAATGCGCTCGGGCTTTCACGTTGCATATTCCAAATTATTTTTTCATCCTCAAATTTGAAATGTAAAACTTCGAACTCCGAACATTTTTTAACTGACTTTTGTCGCCGGATGCGGAATAACCTTTGCGACAGGCTTATGATTGACCGGATGGTATTCCGGAACCAGCTTCTGAAGCTTTGCCCTGACTCCGCTCAGGTCAAGGGCCTTTGCATCCCCCACAAGTGCTTCAATATCTCTAATAAGTGACTGACGATCAATTTCAACCGATTGTGCACGGCAGATTTTCTTGTGCTGCGTCGGCAGAACACCCTCATCATCCAGCAGCAGTTCTTCATAAAGCTTCTCGCCAGGCCGCAGACCAATGTAGGTAATTTCAATGTCGTCATGCGGCTTCATGCCTGAAAGGCGGATCAATTCCTCCGCAAGGGTCAGTATCTTAACCGGTTCCCCCATGTCAAACAAGTAAATCTCACCGCCCTCGCCCATACTGCCCGCCTGCAGAACCAATTGAGTCGCTTCCGGGATGGTCATGAAAAAACGCGTCACCTCAGGGTGGGTGACGGTCACCGGACCACCATGGGCGATCTGTTCTTTGAAAGTCGGGATAACACTGCCGTTACTGCCCAGAACGTTGCCGAAACGCGTGGTCACAAACTTTGTCTTGCTCATCTTGTTGAGCGACTGAACATAAAGCTCGGCGACACGCTTGGTCGAACCCATAATATTGGCCGGGCGCACGGCTTTATCGGTAGAAACCATGACGAACCGCTCGACTCCGCAGGCATTCGCAGCGTCGGCCACGATGCGGGTCCCCTGAACGTTATTATTCACCGCTTCTGCCGGGTTCATCTCCATCATCGGCACATGCTTATAGGCTGCCGCATGAAAAACCACTTGAGGCATCTGCTCATCAAAGATCACATTCACCCGGGAACGGTTGCGGACATCGCCGATCACCGGCACGATCGTCAGATCAGAGAATTTCTGAACTAATTCCCTCTCAATCACGAACAGCGGGGTCTCGGCATTCTCAAACAGAATCAGCTTCTGAGGCTTGAAACGGGCAACCTGCCGACAGATTTCACTGCCAATACTCCCTCCGGCTCCGGTCACCAGAACTCGCTTACCCTGAAGATAATTGTTAATTTGAGCTTCATCCAACATTATCGGTTCACGACCGAGCAGATCGTTCAGATCAACATCGCGAATCTGTTGAACTGAAGCCTTTCCATCGATCAGGTCACTGATCTTCGGCAGGGTTCGAAATTTGACCTGAGTGTTTCGACAGTTTTCAATGATCTTCCGTATCTGTCTTCCAGACGCGGAGGGAATGGCGATGATAATTTCATCGACGGAATTCTCTTTAACGATTCTGTTTAATTCAAATTGTGGCCCGAGAACGTTGATCCCTTGAAAAGAAGTATTTTTCTTAACTGGATCATCGTCAATAAAACCAACAATATCCAGGTCCAGCAACTGGTTCGAGCGGATTTCACGCGCGATCATCTGCCCCGCATCCCCCGCCCCGACAATCACCACGCGTGTTTTCTTCAGCTCACTTCCTTTACGCAGGGGCAGGTAGTGCTCACGAAATGCCCGGGTAAAAAAACGGATCCCACTGACTGCCAGAAAACAGAAGACTCCATCCAGTATCAGAACAGAACGGGGAACCTGATCCAGGCGGTAAACAACAACCACATAGGCAACAAAAACAATCGATCCTAAAAAGTTGGCCTTGACGATCTGAACCAGGTCCGGCATCGATACATAACGCCACCAGCCGCGAAAACAACCGAACTGCCAGAAAAAAGAAAGTTTGATGGCTAGAACAGCCGGAATAAGTGCTCCGATCCGCGGCCAGTACGCTCGGGGAATAGAGAAGTCAAAACGTATAGCATAAGCCAGCAAAAGCGAGCTGACGACAATCAGACATGTCAGTAAAAAAATAATAAAAAAACGTTTCCGATAAAAAAATGCTTTCATATCTCCCCCACCCCTGAATGATATTTGCACTAATTACAACACTGCTATGCTATCAGAATTATTTGCATTAAGACAGTTAAACCGCAGCCTTTCTCATCACAACCTTTAACACATCGCAGGTCTTTCGAATCTCAGCTTCGGTTAAGGTCGGATGCACCAGGAACATCAAACTGGTCTCCCCCAATTCTTTGGCAACTGGCAATCTTTTTTGGGGTCGCCAGCCGGTCCCATCAAAAGCTTTTTCAAGATAGACTTCTGAGCAAGATCCTGAGAAACAGGGTACACCTTGTTCAACCATGGCGCTCATGATGCGGTCACGATTCCAATCCTGTTTTAATTGTTTAGGTTCCACAAAAACGTAACATTTGTACCAGGCATGCTCAATGTCTGTGGGCACAGCCGGCACACGTAATCCCAACAAAGAACGAGCAGTGTCAAGAATTCGATTGGCATTATCGGTCCTCGCTTTGTTCCATTGCGACATGCGTTTGAGTTGAATCCTCCCGATTGCCGCCTGCATCTCCGTCATCCGTCCGTTAGTACCAAAAGATTCATGGAGCCAGCGGAACCCGGGAGGGTGTTCTTTTTCGTACACCGCCTCCCAACTTTTACCATGATCCTTATACGACCACATTTTGGACCAAAGAGCCTGGTCATTGGTTGTCACCATCCCTCCTTCGCCACCAGTTGTCATAATTTTGTCCTGGCAGAATGACCAGCAACCGATATGACCGATCGAGCCAACCGACTGCCCTTTGTATTGAGCACCATGAGCTTGAGCACAGTCCTCGATCACATACAGATGGTTTTCTACTGCTAATGCCATAATAGAATCCATGTCACAAGGCCAGCCTGCCAAGTGGACACAGACGATTGCTTTGGTTTTCGGAGTTAAAACGGAACGTATAGAGTCAGCAGTTACATTCTGACTGTCACGATCTATGTCGGCGAAAACAGGAACGGCTCCGGCAGTAACAACTGATGAAACGGAGGCAAGAAAGGTACGGCTGGTTACGATAACCTCATCTCCCGGCCCTATACCTAAGGCCTTCATAGCCAGATCAAGAGCAACCGTTCCGTTCGCCACAGCAACGGCATATTCAGTTTCAGAAAAAGCGGCAAACTCTCTTTCGAACTGCCGCCCTTCCTGGCCTGTCCAGTAGTTGACTTTATTGGAGAGAAGGACTTTTTGAACAGCTACGCCTTCTTCCTTTGTAAAAGAAGGCCAAGAAGAAAAGGGACCACTTAACACAATATATTTCCAATCACGGGTGCATATTTATTGGCAAGAGAAATAAGAGTAAAAAAATATAGGTCAGATTTTTTAATATTTATAAAAACCTTCCTTAGTTTTTCTGCCCAGCAAGCCTTCTTCGACCATAGAAACTAATTTCTCGTGTGGTTTAAATCTGGTGTCATTTGTTGCAGAATACAGCTCAGTTAAAATTTGTAACGTCACGTCATTACCAATATAATCGCTCAACTCCAAAGGCCCCATAGGAACATTGGTTCCTAGTTTCATTGACTCATCTATATTTTGAAAACCAACTTCATATTCTGAAGAATATAAAATTGCGTAATTTATGTAATTAAAGAGTATATTATTCACTATATATCCCTGAACAGGAGGTATTTCTATAACTTTTTTATCATCTAGTTTTGATAAAAATCTATATACTGTGTTTTTCACTGCCTCAGAATTTTGAGGCATAAAAGAGAGCTCAATAAGCTTCATTTTAGTTGGAGGGTTAAAAAAATGTATCCCTATAAACTTATCGGGATGAAATAATTTACTGAGTTTATCAAGAGATAAGCTTGATGTAGTAGTGGCTAATAATGAATCTTTTCCTGATATTTTTTTCAGTTGTTCATATATATTTTTTTTTATATCATATGTTTCTTTAGCAGACTCTAAAATCAGTGGACAGGAACTCACATCTTTTATTTCAGATGTAAACCTAACGCGATTTATTAATTGTTCAAAATTAATGTAAGACAGTTTGCCATATTTTACTTTCTTTTCCACATTGGAGGTGAAAGCTGATTTTTTAGCATCTATATTTCTGTGATTGTATGCAACAATATTTATATTCTTTTCAGCTAAATATTCTATCAATTTAATTCCGATAGTACCCAAGCCAACAACGGCAACTTCCATTCCGTCCTCCTGTTCGAAATTGAATCAATACTGGCTATGATGACCAACAGTATAAAATTATACTTCTGGCAACTCCTTCAATTTCTTAGCCGGAACACCCGCAAAAATAACGTTTTCAGGCACTACTTTTGTTAAAACACTGCCCATGCCAAGCATTGAACCGCGATGTAGCCTAATGCCTTGCCTGATTGAGGCTCCCGTACCAACCTCTACACAATCATCAAGACTAACGTTACCGGATACCGCAACCATAGGCGCAACAGTCACAAAATCACCAATAACGGACTCATGCCCGACTGTGACATTAAGGTTCAGAATGACATGACTCCCAACTTCAATATCTACTGTTAAGATTGTACCAGCACATATGATGGTCCCTTCTCTAACGTTTACTGATTCCGATTTCTTCACACTTGGATGAATCAGCGTTGCAAAGTCCGGATCCCCAAGATTTTTCATTTTTTCTACAACTGTGGCCCTTGTACGAGGAGCCCCTATAGCAACGACAAAAGAACATTCTTTGTAACGTGTCCAGTCACTTACCTTACCTAACAATTCAACACCATAAATTTTCTCACCAGATGTCTCGAACGCATCATCCAAAGCACCAATCACATTAAAGCCACAGTCTTGAGCTAGCCAGATAACTTCCTTAGCAAAACCACCCCCGCCAACGACTATTAAATCTTTCATTTTTCGCTCCCAGTAAATTTAGACATTGTTGCCTCCCCTTTAGCACTGATACCTTCGCGCACAAACACCTTATTCACCGTCAAAAAAAGGATTTTCAGATCCAGCCAAAAGGAACGATTATCAACATACCAGACATCCAATTTAAACTTTTCTTCCCAAGAAAGCGCATTACGCCCATTGACCTGCGCCCAACCAGTGACACCAGGTCGCACCTCATGCCGTCGTGCCTGCTCAGTTTTATATAGGGGCAGGTATTCCATCAACAACGGGCGCGGGCCGACTAGGCTCATATCACCCTTGAGAACGTTCCACAATTCAGGCAGTTCATCAATGCTGGTGGAACGCAACAATTGCCCAAAAGATGTCATACGCTGCTCATCTGGCAACGGATTACCCTCTTTATCTTCAGCATCCAGCATGGTGCGAAACTTAACCATTTCGAACTCATTACCATGAAAACCGGGGCGAACTTGTTTAAACAAAACAGGACTGCCCAACTTTACGCGAATCAGAATAGTTACAAGCACCAGCAATGGGGACAGAAATAAAAGCCCACAGCTTGAAACGAATATATCCATCAATCGTTTCATCACTGAATCCCCATCTCTTTTAACATAAATGCATTTACCTTATGCACATCATATTTTTCTTCAGCAATAACTCTGGACCGTTTCCCCATTTGTTCGATCAAGTCAGGTTGGCTAATAAATTTTTCCATCGCCTCCACTAAACCGTCAACAGATTTAACTGGCACCAAAAAACCATTATCACCATCAATAACAGTTTCACGGCAACCAGGTGCATCTGTCGTAATAACAGGTCTCCCCATTGCCATCGCCTCCAACACCGTTCGTGGTGTCCCCTCACGATAGGATGGCAACACATAAACACTGCATTTGGCAAGTGCCGGACGGACATCACTCAGCTTGCCGTCAAATTCCACGACACCCTCGTCAATCCAATTATCCAGTTCCTGCTGCGTTACAGAGTCTGGATTCTCATCTATCCATCCGACCAAATGAAAGCGAACAGAAGAATTAAAAACTCGTATTTGGCGAGCAGCTTCCACATATTCACGAACGCCCTTGTCGCCCAATAAACGAGCAATAAGAAGAAAGCGTATAGGAGCAGAAGGAAAAGGGACAACGGCAAATGAACCAACATCAACCCCTGAACCATTCACAACACGTGAAACCACGCCAGGTTTGAGAATCTTAAGGGCACGAAATAATGCTTGATCATCGGGGTTTTGGAAGAAAACTTTATGGGCCCGCTTAAGGGCAACAGCGTATAAATGCTGAACCAACGAACGTATAAATCGTCGAACTCCCTTCTTTTCTGTGCCGGTAAATGCGTATCCGAGCCCAGTTATAAGAGCATAACGGTGAGAAATTCGCGCGGCGAATGCAGCCAAAGAACCGTAAATAACGGGTTTTATTGTATATCCTAAAAAATAGTCGGGATCAATACTCCGCATCATTCTCCAAAGACGCATTAACGAAATCGAATCCTTCGCAGGATTCAAGCCTACCCTTTGCAAAGGAAGATTATGAACAACCGCCCCTTTCGCTTCCAGCAGACTCCGTATCTTGCCCTCACGTAAATCTGGCGCAGCAACATGGACAGTTAGACCTGCAGCTACAAGTCTGTCAATAAGCTGACCTCGAAAATTCAAGAGCGAGTCAGGATAGCCGGCGACAAGAAGAAATTTAATTGATTTTTCATTTGACATTACTACTGCTCGTAAAAATTAGCTAACATGATAGCTCATTAACATTGGTGTGCTTTATCACAAACTGTTAATTGAATTGCTTTTTTATATTTATCGAAGCGGCTATTCTTTTATCGCCTAATATGAGTATCAGTTGACTCAGTATTCATGATGACAATTCAAACCCGCAACCGGCTAGATCTGAGATTCAGGGTCGTTGGGTCTACATTGAAATTAACGTGAAAACAAAAATACACCAACAGTGTGGCCAGAGTCGTAAAAAGTGCACCGGGCGAGTGCATCAATTGGTTATTAGCCGGTGCGTAGGCCCAACCGATATTCATCATCGCAAAGACCATTACTGAAAGCGGATTTCGATACAACAAAATCTCACGCCAAACGCGACCATAAAGGAACCCTATAAATCCCATAAAAACGATTACCCCCGGAAACGTCAGATCAGATGCCAACCAGGAAAAGACCGTGTGCCACTTAGATTGGTTCCAGTCTGTTGCGAAACCCACGAGATAGGGATAATTGTGAGTAACCCAGAATTCAACACCGAAGAAACGGTTAAGAATAACAGAAACAGAATATGAAGACCCGGCAAAACAGGTCCAAGTAAATGGTTGTTCCAGTGAGAGCGCCAACCCATAATACCCCTGCCCAAGGTAACCAGAAAACATCACAATTGGAAAAAAAATCGCCTTGTTCAAAATCCCATTCAAAAACTCAATCTCCTGGTAATGCATCAACGGATGTAGTTTTTCGTTCAAATTGGCGAGGCTAACACCAATCGCTCGATAGCGATATGTAAGAAGGGCGAGAAGGACGGAGATGCCTGCACATAAGACCAGAGCAACTTTCATCAAGGTTGCAAATGTCAAGCGCCCGGTCATAGCCTGTTTCGCTATGACCACAGACACAACATAGATAATGATGTCTCCAAATTGCTTCTGCTTACCGCCACCCAGCACATAGACGAGTAAGCTGGAGACAAAAAGGAAGACCACGGCAAGGCGCGAAAGGCGACTAAGGTCTTTGAAGTATAGAATACCTAGTACCTGGGCTGTGAAGAGAGGTAACGCTCCAATTGACATAAGGAGAAAGTGCGCACTGTAATTTCCCGAATTCCGCTCATAGTCCGTATATGCAGCAAAATAATTTTCGGCCCCACCTGAAAAACTAAAGCTTAATCCTCCTTGAAAAGCAGCGAACAGAATTTCATAGCTCATGAGTAAAATTGAAGCGAACAGGCACGCACAAAAAAACATCTTCAACTCGGCGTGGCAGTGACCTTTTTTGAGCATAACGCGAGCGAGTGGTCGAGTTCGCGATCCGAGCACGTACCCGACACTGAAGGCCATGATGACAAATAGCATAAAGGGCAATACTAGATCTACACGGTAACCCTGATACTTCAGAGGGCCAAAGGTTGCGACGCCGACGCCCAAAAGCAAGTAACTAACGACGCCAAACATCGGAGCATTACGCAGGCTTCTATTCTCTATTGAGGTTTGTTTAACAGGCACTATACATATTCCATATCGGGGAGATGCCCTATTTTAAGCGATTTCTCAGAAGCAAACTACAGAAACTCCTCGGTGTTTTTATCAGACGCGCAGGATTTCCTTCGACGATGCCACCATCGGGAAAAGAGATTGTGTGATTTCGACGAAACTCATTGGATGGAATCGCGCCGAGCAGCGACAGGCTTGCTTACGACGCAACACCTCCTCGGAAGTAAGAGCTAAACATCTTCTGATATTATTCACCGCCGTATCGAACTCAGCATAATCGAGACTTTCGCAGTTGAAGCCTTCATGCATGTAAGGAATTAAGTTTTCAAGAGGATTGGTCAATACCGGCGTACCGCAACTTATAGATTCTGAAAACTTAGTCGGAAAGCCCGCTAGCGTTGTGCGCATCTCCGAACGCATAAACATCGAAAAATCTGCTTCACGCTGGGCCTTTAACAATAGCTGACGCGGTTGACGACCGTGGAAGTTAACGCTCTCACCCAATCGGCGGAGGAGGGGTGCGTGTTGAGGGAAGTAGTCGAGGTAATCCTCACGCTCGACACCGTATATATCAAATCGGAAATCGTCGCCCGACTGTTTTACAGCGTCCAACAACTCGATGACCCAGTCGATCCGATCTTTAAGGCCACCTTTTTCCCGCGCAAGAACCCTTTTGTTAATTACTGATCCTCCGTAAAAAAGTCTCTTCGGCTGACCATCAGGTGTGGCCTTAAGTCCCGAAAGATCATTAGGATCATGCTCAATCAATGTCGGCAATTCAACAAGATCATCAAACCACCTGGCATAGTAACGGGTCAGATAGCGACTGGTAGTGATCAGTGCATCCATCCGCGGGTTAACTACCCGCATACGAAACCACGTATCGAGGTTCTTGATAACTGGAGCAAGTGAAGTAAGTTTGAGAGTTTGGTACCACTCTGTGACATCGGCCATTGCTCGGGCACCAACTCTTTGAGCGAGCCCCTTGATCCTTAATTGCGCCACCGCTGGAAAATTGTAGCAAATGATCGAATGAACACGCCCCGAATAGTGGGTTGCAATCAGCTTGCGGATAGCAGACACGCTAACAATATAGCGAAGCCATTCACTTTGAGTGGACGGCTGCCCCATCTCCCAGCATTCGAATTCAAGCCCCGGGAAACAGGCCTTATGCAACTGGTTAGCAGGCATTGAGGACGAGGCATTCCGACCGACAAGGACAACTTCGTATCCCAAAGCCTTGAGGATACTAGCATTCGCCCTAACTCGTTGCGCTGCAGCGTTGAGATCGGGCAGTTCAAATGCACCGACATACAAGACAACATTGCGGTTCACGATTCGGTTTCCATTTTAAAGACGCCTCGTAGGCGCTCGGATGCCAAAAAGAACAAAGCAATGACAAGACTGAAAGTCGCAACTACTGTAATTGCACTGAGAAGGAAATCCAGACGTACATTATCTATAACCACTTGCCTGTCGATCCACAGACCAACTATGGCCGAAGTCAACGATGAGACAGTGATTGCGACCAGCCACCGCACCAGGTCTCGGTGAAGCAGATTGCGATGACGGGTTAGTATAATTGCGACCTGAGTACAAACATAGATCAAGGCACCACATGTCATCCCCAAAGCAATCCCTTTCAAACCGATTCGGCTACTGAAGTAAACACTCGCTCCGATATTGACCACCATTGCCAACACCCCAAAAAACAGCAATGCACCGGCCTGCTGCAAGGCAAGAAACAAACGATTGAGGACTTCTCGCACCCCAGCAAGAACGATAACCGGCGAGAAATATGCCAGCACAACCCCAGAGGCCACCGCATCTTCAGACCGAAAAGCCCCTCGCTGGAAGACAAAGGTGATAAACTCCTCCCCCATACAGAGACTGACAATAAGAAGCGGTGCTGACAACAACAACACTGCTATCACCGCCTGCGCCAGGAAGTGCCTCGTTTTCGCAACATTTTTGGCGACAACACTCTCGGTCAGGTAAGGAAACAGCACATAGGCAATGACCAGCGCAAATACGGACGAAAGTAATAGCGTCAACCGTGAAGCATAGTTCAGGTGTGAAATAGAACCTTCGGGGAAAGACGAACCCAAGTAAGTACCTACCAGAACATTAACCTGGTCAAGCGACAGGCTGAGAAACACCGGAAAAGACAGAGCTACCAACGAAAAAGCAGTTTTCCGGTTAATCCACGCAACCTTTGCCTTTGGCCAGAACGCCGCAGAACGCAACGACACCATCGGCGCGGTAACTGCCCATCCAATTACCGCAGCGTAGACCAACAGGGCAATCGACCCATCAGTCAGCAACGCTAGCGCAAGCCCAATTATGACGAAAAGATGATTAAAAACCTGAACAATCTGCGGCCAGATAAATAGTTTGTGGGATTGCAGTACAGCATTCTGCAATCCGACCCAACCCGAAAAGACAAAGCTGAACGCCATAATCCGCGTCATGTTCACTGCGAGGTCTTTGGTCCCAAACGGCAGATCCGGTGCCAGTAACGAAACAATGTACCCTGCACACACAAAGGTGAGCGAACCCAGGCCCGCACTCAGTACTGTATAACAAACCGCCGCAGTGCGATAGGTCGTCGCCGCGGCTTCTTCGTTATCATGCAAGGCACGCTTGAACACCGGCAAGAACACCATGCTAATCGTTGCCAAAACCCCCCCGAAGACAAACCCGGGAATGGTGTTGGCGATAAAATAAGCGTCGGTCTGCCACCCTGCACCAAACTGGAGAGAAAGCAGCACGTCTTTTGCGAAGGCTGCAATTTTTGCCAATACCATCAAGACAAATATGAAGCCTACCTGACGCAGGAACCTGCCTGTTCTCACTGCGCCACCTTGAAATATCTCAAGAGCAATATCGTCATTTCGGTATCTCGTGCCAAACTGTACGTTTAACGTAATCAACGTAACTTTGGACAATTCGGGCCACCTGTTTAGACACAGGCCCCCCCTCATAATCAGCGACCGGAGGAATGGTCCGGACCTCACGGTCATGTTGTGAGACAACCAGTTCTATAGCCTCCAGAACACGCTCAGCACGCAAACCACACATAACAACGGTCCCCTCATCCATCCCCTCGGGTCGCTCATGCGCATTGCGGATCGTTACCGCCGGCAGATTTAGTAAAGAAGCCTCTTCGGCAATCGTTCCGCTATCCGAAACAACACAGGTCGCAGCAGTTTGAAGCTTCAAGTAATCGAAAAAGCCAAAAGGCGGTAAGAACCGGACTAACGGTATATCAATTCCGAGCGATTCAAGACGTTTACGTGTGCGCGGGTGAGTCGAGACTATGATAGGATAGTTATATTTCTGTCCGAGTTGATGAAGGCTATCGATCAGGTTGTTGAGATTGATTTCATCGTCGATGTTCTCCTCTCGGTGAGTTGAAACGATAAAAAACTTCCCCTCTTCTAACCCCAGCTTCTCAAGAATCATCGATTCCATAATCTTGTCATGGTAATGACTGATGACCTCGTGCATGTGCGAACCGGTCTTCATGATAGTCTCAGGGCGGATTCCTTCATCGAGCAGATAACGGCGAGCATGCTCCGTCAACACTAAATTGATATCACTCAGATGGTCCAGAACTTTACGATTAAGCTCTTCGGGCACTCGTTGGTCGAAGCAGCGGTTGCCTGCCTCCATATGAAAAACCGGCACCCGACGACGCTTGGCGGCGATCACAGCCATGCAAGTATTGGTGTCACCGTAGAGCATCACGGCATCCGGCATTTCCTTGACGATAACATCATCAGCTGCCGCGATCGCGTTAGCGATCGTTTTAGCCGAGCTTTCACCCGCAACATTGAGGAAGTGATCTGGCTTACGCACGCCAAGATCATCGAAAAAAATCTGATTAAGTTCATAGTCATAATTCTGACCAGAATGCACCAGGATATGTTTGAACTGGCGATCAAACTCAGCAATCACACGGCTCATCTTGATAATCTCGGGGCGCGTACCTACTATGGTCATGACTTTCATTGCCATCTTATTTAGATTCCTCTTCAGATGTTGTTCAACTCCGCGACCATAGTTTCCCACGTTGGCGGCATATAATTAAATTCGTTACGGAATCGGGTTGAGTCTAAACTTCGATCACAACAGAACGACTCATCGGGAAGAACCTCTATATCGTGCCCAAGCTTATCTTTGAACAGTAGTAACAAATCGTACTTACTGATCGGCTCGCTCGACACTTGATAAACACCATTCGCAGTCGGATGTTCCATAAGCATCTTTTCAATGATTCTTCCCATTTCCTGAGTGGTAAAACCAGAATAGATGGCGTTTTTATACCCCTTCACAATTGACTGTTGAGCCAAGAACCAATCAAGCAGACTTTTATGTCTAGAAAGTTCGCGCCCTATAATCGAGGTGCGCAGAGTCAGGCAATTTTTATCATGAACCTCCCCGAGGAACTTGGTCTTGCCATAAAGGTCCTCGGCATCAGAGTGATCTCCCTCTTGATAATTACCTTTTCGACCATTGAATACACAGTCGGTACTCATATGAATCAGACGAGCACCAATCCCTTTACATAGGACTGCTAACCGATGAGGCAGCAAGGCATTAACTTCTAGGCTGGGAATGCTCTCTTTGGCTGTCGGTCGCTGCTTAACAATACCAATGCAGTTGATAACTACTTCTGGAAGGAAGTCTGCAAAAACCTCTACCAATCGATCAAGAGAACGGACGTCTACAGCGGCATAACTGTTTGAAGCAGAAAAAAGACCATAAGACTCATAAGTAGCCAAGTCCTGACGGAGCGTACAACAAACTTCATGCTTACACTGAAAGGACTTCAGTAACTGATGCCCCAACATACCATCCCCGCCAAGTATCAGGATTCTCAATTCACCCTCCCAGCGAGCTCGTTTCGTACATATTCCAAACTCAGCAGTTTTTCCTTCACTTGCTCTACACTAAGTCGCTCTGTGTTATGGGAGTGATAATCTTCCGCTACTGAAAGTTGTTGCTCACCCTCAATAAAGTACTTGTTATAATTAAGATCTCGATTGTCAGCAGGGATACGATAATACCCAGGAAGATCTTCGGCATGAGTCATTTCTTCACGGGTCATTAGTGATTCATAGAGCTTCTCCCCATGTCGAGTACCTATCACTTTTATGTTGTTATCAGCATTGAACAACTCAAGTAAGGCCTGAGCAAGATCCTGAATCGTGGAAGCGGGTGCCTTTTGGACAAAGGTATCACCTTGAAGTCCATGCTCATAGGCATACAGTACAAGGTCAACTGCATCATCAAGTGACATAAGAAAACGTGTCATCTTCGGGTCAGTAATCGTAAGAGGTTTGCCTTCCTTGATCAATTTGATAAACAGAGGGATAACGGAACCACGTGAAGCCATAACATTGCCATAGCGGGTACAACAAAAGGTAGTTTTGGTTTGATCAGTTAAACGCGCCTTCGCAACAACTAGTTTTTCCATGAGTGCTTTAGACATTCCCATGGCATTAATTGGATAAACAGCTTTATCTGTACTAAGAGCAATCACCCGCGCTACACCGCAGGCAATTGATGCATTCAGGACGTTTTCAGTACCAAGAACATTAGTTTTAACAGCCTCAAGGGGATAAAACTCACAGGATGGTACCTGCTTCAAAGCTGCTGCCTGAAAAACATAATCAACCCCATCCATTGCCGGCAAAACGCTCTCATAGTCTCGTACATTACCAATGTAAAACTTGACTTTATTACTTGCCAGAGAAATTCGCATATCCTCCTGCTTCTTCTCATCACGGCTAAAAACTCTTATCTCTTTGACATCCGTGTTAAGAAAACGCTGCAGCACTGCATTGCCAAAGGATCCCGTACCACCAGTAATCAAGAGTATTTTGTTTTTAAACATCGTTCCTCTACTAGGTTTGATTGTAATCCCCCGGCAAAGTCGGGGTTTTATGAGTGAACCTCTCAAAGCGGTTGATTCAAAATTGAGCCGAGTAAAAACAACTAGCTGAGAAGGTGAAATGGGGCAGGTACTTTCGGGGCCAGCTCTTACCTACACGACCTCATCAGCTACATATACTTTTGCTTCAAATCATATAGAGCATAAGAAAATAAGGGACACTCCCCTCATTTCTTGATTCACACCTGAATGCGCTTCCGTATTGGCGCGATGTTCTTTGAGATCGGTTGCGACCGCATCGATCTTTTGCGTCAGTTTTTCATCGGTCGCTTTTAAGTCTGCAGCCACACTATCAATCTTTTTGTTTAGAACATCGATCTTGAAGCTGTTGTTGTCGATCTTTTCGGACAGTTCGTCACGAATACCGTGGATCTCCCGGCGCAGTGACTCGTGCCCTTCCAGCAAAAATCAAATTTTCAACTGATATCATCTAAAATGACTTCCAGAGGTTCTTTGTCCGCAACCTTCCCAAGCTCAAGATAACCCATTAAAATCTATAGAGGCTAATGTATCTGAACCTGCTGTTGACGAACCTTGGTCATAAATTCAGCGATGAATGCAAGCATGATACTCCCCATAAAACCGAGAACGAAGGCAAGTGCCACAACAATACTTTTCCCCGGCCCCTTGGGCTCCAAAGAACGCTGAGCCAATCCAAGGGCACTGCTGTTTTGGAACAAATCCATTTTACTCTCAGCATCGGCAATGACATTTTTTTGTTGATCAAGACTACTTGAGCGTATTGCGCGCATCCTCACCAACTTGCTCTGCAACTCAGCCACGTTCTTCTTTTGCAACTCACGGCTTCTACGGTTATCAGCAATTTGATTTTCCAGTAGCTGTTTCTGATTTTCTAAGTCGACATAAAGCCGTTCCTGTAAGCTCGCCAGGCGGTTTTCGTTATACTCAATCTGATTGTTAATCATTAAAAACGTTAAGGCCTTAGCTTCATCGTCGGCTTCTTGAGTGGCTTTTGGGCGTTTGGCAAAAGATAATTCAAGATTTTTTTCAATCTTGACGATTTGCTTTTTTAATATCTCCTGTGTGTCAAGCAGGCGTTGCTGTTTTGATTGAAGAAGTTTATTTTCGTCATCTAAATGTACCAATCGAAACTCTGCCTCGTTGATATCACCTTCAAGCACCTTTTCATCAAACGTGAATATTTGTGGGTCCTCAAGTTCTTTTAACTTCAAGTTCGCCCTATCCACCATTAGTTGATATTCTTTTAACGTCGCTGAAATCAGCTGCCCATGTTCTTGAATAACCGGGTCAATGATCAATTGATGAAATTTCTTATAAATAGCCCGTTGGTCGGCAGGGCCTGCCGATTTCACAAGGAGGATGTTACTGTTTTTTTGCACAGATGTTTCAGCTTTTAATCGTCTCCCTGCGGTCTCATCCAAAAATTCATTAACTGCTATGGGGATGTACACCTGATCAAGTTTAATTTTAACAACTTCAGGGCCCTCAACGGGTATTCGTTCAGTCTGATCCTCCTCACTGACGAGAATGGTGCCGACAACAAGGGTAGTGACATACTCATATGATGTGGTTTTAAAAAAGCTGTACAGTCCCCCCGTAACTGTCACGCACAGGGTTAACGTTACGATCATCCATTTACGTTTCCACAGGATGAGAAACAGTTCGACCAAGTCGATTTCGTCATCCATTCCATTCTGTTCAAATTCGGAATTAGCCTGATTCACATGAAACTCCAAAAGATCAATGAGAACAAAGGTAAAACACCAAAACACAAGTAAAGGGGGTACTAATCTTAAATTCTTAAAAGTTTCTTAACGAGCTCACACCGAATAAAATCCTCGATACCAATCGACAAATTTCCGCACCCCTTCTTCGATACTGGTCGCGGGCTTAAACCCGACATCTGCGACCAACGCCTCAACATCGGCATAGGTCGCCGGGACATCTCCAGGCTGGATTGGTAGCATATTTTTTTCGGCCGTTTTCCCCAAGGTCTTTTCCAGCACATCAATCAGATGCATCAACTCGACGGGATTGTTGTTACCGATATTATACAGACGATAAGGAGCAGCACCGGTGCCGGGATCGGGATGATCTCCACTCCAGTCAGAATTGGGTACAGCTGTATGATCAAGGGTTCTAACAACACCTTCGATAATATCATCGATATAGGTGAAATCACGCATCATTTTTCCGTAGTTAAAGACGTCAATCGACTCACCGGCCAGAATCGCTTTGGTAAACAGAAACATCGCCATGTCAGGCCTTCCCCAGGGACCATAGACAGTAAAGAAACGCAGACCGGTAGTCGGTAATCCATACAGGTGGCTATAGGTATGTGCCATAAGTTCATTTGATTTTTTACTGGCCGCATAAAGGGAGACCGGATGATCGACATTGTCATGCACGGAAAACGGCATGGCGGTGTTGGCCCCATAAACCGAAGAGGACGACGCATAAACCAGATGCTGCACATTATTGTGTCGGCAACCCTCCAGGATATTGATAAACCCCTGGATATTGCTGTCAATATAGGCATAGGGATTGATCAGCGAGTAACGCACCCCGGCCTGGGCCGCCAGGTTGACCACTTTATCAAATTTTTCAGCCTTGAAAAGATCAGCGATACCCTGCCGATCAGCCAGATCCAACTTGACGAAGCGAAAACCTGACTGAGCTTCAAGTTGTTGCAGGCGCGCTTGCTTGAGACTGACATCGTAATAATCATTGAGATTATCGAGACCTACAACATCGTCTCCACGTTCCAACAAATATTTGGACAGATGAAAACCGATAAACCCGGCAGCGCCGGTGACAAGAACTTTCATTGAAAACCCTCTATAACCTTTAACATTGGAGAAAAAATAACGGGAGAGGAGGCATTCCCCCTCTCCCGTCATCATACCTGTGAATGGGCCCGAAACAAAAAACTATTTTTTCTTATTCTCTTCAACCGTGAGCTGATCACGGATCTTTGTCAGGGTCTTTTCCCCCACACCTTTAACGTTGACCAGTTCGTCTACGCTTTTAAATTGATGCTGTTTTCTGTACTCGATAATTTTCTCAGCCGTTTTTTCGCCAATCCCTTTGAGCTCCATCAGTTGTTCGATGGTGGCAGTATTGAGATTGATCTTTTCCATAGTGAAGGCCGGCTGACAGGCAAAACTGAGTGTTACGAGAAGTGCAAAGAAGACAAAATAACTTTTCAAACTTTTCATTATCCCACTCCATTCTTGATCTTTTCAGATCAGTTGAAAATTAAATTTTCTGCGAATGGCCCCTCCACAGAAGTTCGTACAACGAACTATAGCATTGATTTATCATACGGAAAAGAGAAAATTAAACGTTCTCAACAAACCAGCGATAGGTTTCTCTTAGCCCTTCTTCCAGTGGGATTTCAGCCACCCATCCTAAGGCAGTCAATTTTGAAACATCGAGCAATTTGCGCGGAGTCCCATCCGGTTTTGTCGTGTCAAACAACACCTGCCCTTTAAACCCACTGACCCGAGCGATGATCTCGGCTAATTCGCGAATACTGCAGTCGGTTCCCGTACCGACATTGACATGAGAGGACATGGGATCAAACTGTGACTGATAAAAAGATGGATCAAGGGTCATCACATGGAGACAGGCACCAGCCATATCATCAACATGCAGAAACTCTCGCCTAGGGTTGCCGCTACCCCAGATGACAATTTCACGGTTATGATTCTTGAGGGCCTCATGGAAACGCCGGATCAAGGCTGGGACAACATGACTATTTTCGGGGTGATAGTTATCATTTGGTCCGTATAGGTTGGTCGGCATGACACTGCGGTAGTCACGGCCATATTGACGGTTATAACTTTCGCAGAGCTTGATGCCGGCAATTTTGGCAATCGCATAAGGTTCGTTCGTCGGTTCCAGAGGCCCTGTGAGTAAAGCACCTTCCGGTATCGGCTGCGGTGCATGTCGAGGGTAAATGCAGGATGACCCGAGAAACAGAAGTTTCTGCACATCATTTTCGTGTGCGGCATGGATGATATTGTTTTGAATCTGTAAATTCTGATAGATAAACTCAGCCGGAAAATGATTGTTGGCGTGAATCCCTCCAACTTTTGCCGCTGCCAGGTAGACTTGATCTATCCGATGCTGACGAAAAAAGTCCTTGACTTGTTTTTGGTTCAACAAATCCAGATCTTCCCGTTCTACCGTCAAAATGTGGACGTTTACGTCCTTTTCCAGTTTGCGAACAAGTGCGGAACCGACCATTCCACGGTGACCGGCAACATATATTGTGGGGGCTGATGACATTTCAGGTTTCCTGGGTCAGCGGAATTTCAAAACCATGCTGTTTCAAAAACGCGTGTCGCTTGGCTATCTCAAGATCTGCCGACACCATCTCTGCACACATTTGCTGAGCGCTGATCTCAGCATGCCAGCCCAACTTCTGTTCAGCTTTTAAGGGATCGCCCAGAAGTGTTTCGACCTCGGCAGGACGAAAATAGCGTGGATCAACACGGACGACTATATCACCGACCTTGAGAGCCGGGGCATTGTCACTGTCTATCCTTGTAACAACGGCATGCTCGTCAATACCACTTCCTATAAAATCAAGCTCAATCCCGAGTTCTGCTGCGGACCAGCGAATGAAATCGCGCACCGAATATTGTTTGCCGCTGGCAATGACATAGTCATCAGGAGCATCCTGCTGCAACATCAGCCATTGCATGCGGACATAATCTTTGGCATGGCCCCAGTCACGTAACGCATCCATATTCCCCATATAAAGGCACTCCTCAAGCCCCTGGGCGACATTTGCCAACCCTCTGGTGATTTTTCGCGTGACAAATGTTTCTCCGCGTCGAGGAGATTCATGATTAAAAAGAATCCCATTACAGGCATAGAGACCATAAGCTTCTCGGTAGTTGACGGTGATCCAGTAAGCGTAGAGCTTGGCAACTGCATACGGGGAACGGGGATAAAAGGGTGTTGTCTCTTTCTGCGGGATTTCCTGCACCAGACCGTACAATTCTGAGGTGGATGCCTGGTAGAAGCGGGTCTTCTTCTCCAGACCTAACAACCGAATCCCCTCAAGTAATCTCAGGGTCCCCAGAGCATCGACATCAGCGGTATATTCCGGCGATTCAAAACTGACGGCAACGTGAGACTGAGCCCCGAGATTGTAAACTTCATCCGGCTTTACCTCTTGCAGAATTCGGGTCAGGTTGGAAGAATCGGTCAGATCGCCATAGTGAAGCACGAAGTTCTGATTTTCAACGTGCGGGTCCTGGTAAATGTGATCAATTCGCTGGGTATTGAATGATGACGCACGGCGCTTGATACCGTGAACTTCATACCCTTTGTTCAGTAAAAACTCTGCCAGATAGGATCCATCCTGTCCGGTCACACCAGTAATAAGGGCTTTTTTCATTAATTCGTCCTTTGAATCTCATTATCGATTTCATAAGAAATCATTTTAACGGCTCTTGTGACGCCAGCTTTCAAGCAGATCAAGCACACCGCGTAACGGATGATGTTTACGGAAACCGTGTCGACCGTAGATCACTCGGGAAGAGGACCCCAGCCGTTGACGGTTTTCAGCAGACTCCATCCTCTCAATCTCACGCGACAACACGGCAAAAATATTATATTCTTCAAGTACTCGGCGGCGCGCTTCAATAATTGCCGACAACCGCTTGTCATAAGCGTTTTCCTCGACCAACGTCCGTATCAATGCCAAGGTCCCTTCAAAGTCGTCTATATCGATGGCAACAAAACTCTCTTCCGGAAAATAATCCGAAACATTGGGACATCCGTAATAAAGCGGCAGGGTATACCCGAGAAAGGCATCAGCCAGCTTCTCAGTCCAATGATGAGGTGAAATATGGTTTTCGATAGCGATATGATAGCGATAAGGATCGAGGGCCTCGGCTTTGTCATCGATCGGGCGCACCCCCTGCCCAAATTGATCCAATTCAGGCATCGCCGCTTTCAGACGACGCGTAAACTCAAAGCGCTTTTGATGCAGAGTGTGCGCCATCTGCTTATTGGAACAGACGGTGGAGACCTGCCCGGTCTTTTGCGGTGGGGTGGCGGCTGCCATTCGGTCATAATCGTAACTTGCCCGCACCGACGTCCCGAATGGCAAACCGTAAAACCAGCGCAACGCGGGCTGCGAATGGATGAGACCTGGATGACGAATGACCTCGGCCTCCTGACCGGTTAACACCGCCCCGAACTGAGCCAGAAATTCCGAACCATAAATCTTAACCGAAGAGGGTTCTGCGGTAATGAAAATTGTATTCTCGCTCGGACAGGGCAAGCGTTCGCAACGCGTGGAAAAACGTTCCGTCCCCACCGGGGCCAAATCATCGTAAACGGCCAACCAGTCGTACTCGTTCGCCGATTGATCAAACACAAACCGGCACTGTCCCCAGACCGGTTCACGATGTGGAAATTGGCGAATCCACGCTTCATGGTCATCCGAGCGATGCCCCTTAGCCATGAATTTTACAATAACTTCTCTATTAGCGGCTTGGCCATTCCCCTTTATCATTCAAATTGCCTTGGTTAAGAATTCTTTTGACGTAAAACTTCTTTTAAACAATCCATAAAAATATTCGCCTTGAGTTTCAATCTTAAATTAAATCGTTGCATGATTTTAGTTTTAACTCTGCCATAGTCCAACCAAGTAGCAACCAAAGAGGGATAACATTCCAACTAGCATAAAAACTCGGATTGGCGATTATTGGCCACAAACGAATAGTTACTCCCACGATCAAACCCAAGATGAGATGATCCATTTTCCATAATTGGTAATTCTTGAAAAACACCACTATCCAGGAGCAGAACAACAAAAGAAGCAGGAAAAGGCCTACAATCCCGGCCTCAGCCCACATTTCCAAATAAAAGTTATGTGGATGAAAAGCATGGAGGCGGGCATTGTTTCCTTCGGTGGTCACGACACGGTATTGCCTTATACCCACACCAAAAATTGGATTGGATATGATTATGTCTTTTGAATCCAATACAATCTTCCCATATGCTGATTCCCAAAAAGCACTGAAGACCTTACCCGTCTGATCGATGTAACGCCCGTGGAGGGTTGGATTACTGTAGACGACAATACTGAGAGTCACCAACATAACTGGGAAGATATAAATAAGGTGTCTTCGAAAAACCGGATGCAAAAAAAGGACAAGACCAACCCCAAAGAATAATAAAATCATTGGAGTTCGATCACCACTGGCGATAACTGCCCCAGCAACAAGGACAAAACAAATGATCTTCAAAGCAAATATCTTGCTCTGATCCTTAGAATATTTCAGACAACTCACCAACACAGGAAAGGCGATCCACGTAATGACATAACCCAAACGAGGACTACCAAATGGGCCAGTCAACCTATAAAGACCATGCTTTTCATAACCAAAAACATCATGACCAATAACATATTGAAGTAGCCCGTCCATCGCTAAAGCAACTGTAACAACACCCACGCTAAAAAGTAATTTCCTGGAAAATGATTCATTGTCCACGACCCAATACCATAGAGCAACTCCAAAGAGAAGATAGCGACCCCACGGTATCGTGCGACCTAACGCAGCCAGAACATCTGGGGAATAAAAACTGCGCAAAACCAAGTAACCCCAAAGAAGGAGGCCCGCCTTAACCCAAAGAGGCTTAATCCAACCAAAGTCTTTTCGAACCAGGTGAGCGGATAGAAAAAGCAAAGCGATCAGTGAACAAGCAATATCTGTAGGAGCCTTACCAAAAAAAATAAGTACGGGAAGTATCAACGTCAAATACTGAGAAGCGGTCTTTACATAACTATAAAAAATCATGCAAAAACCTACCTATCACGCGACTCAAACTGATTGTAAACGTTCTGATAAAACTTAGAATATTCATCTGAACATGTCTTAATATCGAATTGTCCACGACAAGAGTTACTGACAGATTTAAATATTTCAACGTAATCTTGCTTATTTTCATGTATTTCAAGTATTTTCTTTGCAATATTTTCCTGCTCTACAATAAGGGATTCAGGTAAAATTTCAACTGAACCGCTTACTGGAGTACTGATGAGGATATTTGCATAAAAAAGAGATTCAATAGTAACGAGTGAAAAACCTTCCGTGTGAGACGATATGACAACTAAATCTGATTCATTCATAAGATCATGGACATTGTCGCAAAACCCTAAAAGTTTAACTTTTCCAGCCAATGAAAGATCACCTATCTTTTTCTCCAAAAGGGCTCTCTGTGGTCCCTCTCCAACGATATCAAGTTTATAATCGATATCCAGAGTAGAAACTTGATCGATAAGAACATCAAAGCCCTTAACCGGGTCAAGGCGACCAATTGCCAATATCCTGAAACGCCCATCTGCAGGCTGGCTGGGGTTTATTTTTTTGACTTTAATTCCATTAAATATCACCGAACTCTCTTTTTTGATTGTCTTTGCCACGTTCGATGATACGGCTGTCACATATTTAATTCGGTCGAAAACCTTCCCTTTCCTAGAGTTATGCTTCGTTGCAACTTGGCAGAGAGGAATAAATTTTAAAATTCTGTAAGTAATTTCTGCAGCTTTAGCAGAATGAGTATGGATAATTTCAAAATTATTTTTCTTTAGATGCTTGTACACATCAAAATAACTCATCGGGTTACGACGACTTCTTTTGGGAATAACAATCTTCCCAATGTGATTTTTCAGATTATCCAGAATATATGGATTCTTATATGTCATGACTGTAATCTCGTGTTTTTTAGAAAGCTCATTACATAGCTCTAAAAAAAACTTTTCCGCACCACCATGACCTGTGGAGGTAATAAAAAGGGCAATTTTCATAGTTTTTAATCGGTTCTCTATTCAGACATTACCACTGAGGCGCTATCCGGAGAACTAGATGCAACTGCGATAGAAGGCCTTAACTTTCGCTTGTGATTGTAGAGCAGTAAACTTTTTCAGTTAGCGCGACCATGTTCTGTAACGAAAAATGATCACAGACATAGCTACGGCTGTCAGGGTAACCCCGCCTAAGAACGACCTTGAGTGCCAGGGTCAATTCGGAAACCGATCCGACTTTAAAAAACTCCCCTGTTTCTCCGGCCTGGACTATATCCAAAACTCCCCCATGTTCGCTCGCCACAACCGGTCTATCCATCGCCAGCGCTTCTGCGGCAGTCCTTCCAAAGCTTTCCGGTTTTTTCGAGCAAATTACCACTACATCACTGGTTGAGTAAATCTCAGCTATTTTGCTTTGCGAACCGCAGAAACTTACAACCTCTTCAGCATTCAATTCACGTACAAGTTTCTGCAAAAATAAAAAGTAATCCTGTTTATCCTTCCTGACTCCACCGACTATCAGACCGCGAATATTTGGGATCTGTTCACGGACCAGGACGATGCCTTTGATAAAAGTCTCGTAATCTTTCAGCTGTGTGATACGGCCGACTGAGGTCACGACAAACTTTCCTTCCAGTTGGTATTCCTGTCTGAAGCTCTCTATAAACTTTTGATCAACATAAGCAGGATCAAAAAGTTTAAGGTCAACCCCTCTAGGAATAACGACAATCTTTTCGTCGGGCACTCTATAGTGTTGCTGAATATGTTCTTTGATAGCGTTGCTGACGCAGATCACACGGTCACCGTAGGTCATGACGCGACTATATAAGTTGACACTGTTGAAACCGTGCACTGTTGTCACGAAAGGGATTCCCAGCTTCTTATTCGCCAGGTATGCCAGCCAAGCAGGCACACGGCTGCGCGCGTGAATAATATCTGGTTTTAGCTCATTAAGAATCCTCCTGAGATTCACTACCCGCAACGGAACTGACAACGGATTTTTACTGCAGACATCAAAACGAATGTGCTTTCCCCCATCAACGTTGATCTGTTCAGCCAATTTTCCACCGGCACTGATAACGATACTTTCGAGTCCTCGTTTTACCAGTTCACGATTCAATTCGACCGTGCCACGCTCAACACCGCCTTCATTCAATTCTGGAAGCAGTTGAATAACTTTCATAGTTTCAGTCCACTTAAGATTGAATCAAGCGGGATTTTGTGATTTGCCTGGCCGACATTCTTTTTGAAAAGATGGATCGCGTTTAACTTCTCCAAGGTTGACAGCATTCTGCTGAACTTGTTCTCGATTACAGAACCTTTTGAAGCATGCAGAACCTCAACACAGCTATGCCCGTAACTGACTGCTTCGCTGATCATCGAACTGGAATCGGCGGTTAAAAAAACATATTCACTGTACCGCAGAAAATCGGGAATCGGGTTGATCGGTTCCTGAGAATAGTAGACAGCGCGCTCAAATCTAAACTCACGCAACATCTTTTCCACTGTTTCCGGAGTTCGTCGGGAGGTGGTCATCCAGACTTTATACTCAGGAAATAATGTTAAAATCTGCCGAATCTGGTCGCGCAACCAATCTGCATCCAATGTTCCGTGGGCACTGTCTCCACCGATCACCAGTGAGATATATTTAGCTCCAGTTGCCGGCTGAACGATTCCTTTCGGCTCCACAAAGGTCAGATTGATCGGCAGGCTGATAAGATTCTCACGGTCAGGTGGATTGTCGTGCTCCTGGGCAATAATCAGATCAAAATCATAACGATACCCCCGGGGAAGCATAATCGCGATCGCTTTAACGCCGAGCTGCCGGGACACAACCTTGTTGGCATAATAAGTCGACGAACCGGTTGAAACCACGGCGGCATAACTTTTATCGGGAATATTCGAGTCGAACAGCCTTGGTGAATAAAATCCGATACGATCAGCCAGATAGGTCAGTGCCTTCATAGGCCGTGCAGTAAAGTCAACCGGAACTAGATCATAAGCGTAACCCAGATGCCGGGCCAGAGCCACGGACTGATTGACATGGCCCGGCTTGCCGTCGCTGAGAATAAGAAAACGCCCTTGAGCCAAAGCAATCCTCAATACTCTTGAGCTTCATCAATCAACATAATCGGGATATCGTCACGGATCGGAAATGTGAGGCGACAGTGTTCACATCGCAGCGAATTATCCCCCTCATTAAGCACGACCGCCTGCTTACATTTCGGGCAGGCCAATATATCTAACAATTCGGCACGTATCGACATCTATTTACTCCACAAATGTTTAAAAACTGCTTCCATAAGGCCATCCGGATTGTCTATGCTGACCGTCATCGGCAATTGGTAACAGGGCAGATCAAACAGCTCCGCCGAAAGCTTAACAGCATCTTTTTCCGTTGTCATCAGTGCATCAGCGTTCCTTGACATCGACTGCAACTGCTCCATAACGGATTCTTGCGAGTAATCGACATGATCGGGAAAGCTCAGCGTGCAACCCAAGTTCAACTCTGCCTTTTTGAGAGAAGAAAAAAAGCTCTCGGGGTTGGCTATTCCGGCAAATGCCAGTAAGCGCAAATCCTTGAGACTATCGATCCTGACAATCTCTCCTTTGAGGCTGACAGCAGATTCCGCCAGTTGATGACGGCTGGTATAAACTGGCCTGTCTTGAAAATACTCAGGCGTCCCC
Organism: Desulfuromonadales bacterium; assembly: GCA_016931615.1. GTDB lineage: Bacteria > Desulfobacterota > Desulfuromonadia > Desulfuromonadales > Geopsychrobacteraceae > JAFGEL01. The sequence continues at coordinate 184,033 of JAFGEL010000062.1, read as the reverse complement.
TTTACAGCGCGCGTCATAATCACCAGGTCAGCTCGCTTTAAAGACCCTCTGAATTCGCGCAGGTTGCCGACGGGCAACGGCCACCCGTTTCCGAGGGGACGGGTAGCATCAAGCAGAACGATATCCGCATCTCTTGCCACGGCACGATGCTGAAACGCATCATCCAGAATGATCAGGTCGGCATCAATATTATTTTCAACATACTTGATCCCTGCAGCTCTGCGTTTTGCGATAAGAACAGCACAAGACGGATTTTTTGTGGCGAGGAGAAAAGGCTCATCGCCCGCCTCCACCGCCGTCATGAGAATCTTATCCCCGTTGGAAACGACACCCACATCCCGGGAGAAAGATCCCCCATAGCCGCGACTGATGATGACGGGACGCTTACCCCGCTGCTGAAATTCTTTGACCAGAAAATCTGCAACCGGGGTTTTTCCGGTTCCTCCGACGGCCAGGTTTCCTACTGACAAAACAGGAATGTTTGCCCGGTAAGATGAAAATATCCCGACGTCATATAAAAAATTTCTGAACCAGCCCATAGCCCCATAGGCAACGGAACAGGGGATAAGGACAAAAAACAGCAACCATTCCAGAGGCGTCCAGTTTGTTCCGTTCACCAGTTGCTGATGCAATTGCCAGACCTTCTTCATCGCTGGTGCAAAACCCTGGCAATATGGCGCATAGTCCGCTGGGTTGCACCGGCATTCTCCGCAATCAGAGAGCGGCCCGCTTCACCCATCGCCCGACAGCGGGCTGGATCATTCACCATTTGGATCGATTGACGTAGAAGCTCTCGTTGATTTTGAACTTTGATTCCGGCACCGGCACGGATCAGTTTGGCGGAGATCTCCTTGAAGTTATGTACGTGAGGGCCAAAAAGCACCGGCTTTGCCAACAATGACGCTTCAAGCAGATTATGTCCGCCGATCGGAACCAAACTTCCACCGACAAAAACCAGGTCTGCAATCCGGTAGAAGTTGAGAACCTCACCCAGAGTATCAACCAGCAGGACACCGCCTGAAACAAGGAAGGGGTCGTCCTCTTTTAGAGCGCTACGGACAGCATAGGGGAGACCCGCATCTTTCAACAGATGTTCGATATCACGTTTACGTTCAGGATGCCGCGGGATCAGAACCAGCACCAGATCCCGGTCTACTTCTTGAAGAATCCCCTGATAAACGCTCAGCAGTTGCTTTTCTTCACCTTCATGGGTGCTTCCGGCAACCATGACGACGCCAGGGTCAGGGATCTTGAACAACGCCTTTAAGCGCTCAACATCGTCCTGACTAACAGTTTCCAAGTCATGATCGAACTTGAGATTACCGGTATTTTCAACGCGTTGTGAATCGGCCCCCAGCGCTATAATCCGTTCGGCATCCGCCTGTGACTGCATACAGAAGGCGGCAAAGGATTCCAGGAGCGGCTTAAAAATAAAGCGGATACGCCGATAGCGGGGATAGGATCGATCCGAAATGCGCCCGTTGACCAATAATAGAGGAATATTCAGCTGATGTGACAAGCGAGTGAAATTCGGCCATATTTCAGTTTCAACGATAATGATGATTTCAGGCTGAATAAGGGTCAACGCCTTTTTGACCGCCCAGGAAAAATCAAACGGAAAAAAAATACAGAAATCGATATCCCGATTATCCAGAGCGATGGCATGACCCGTTTCCGTGACATTGCTGAGAAGAATTTTATAATCGGGATAAGTACCGCGGATCTGACGGATTAAAGGTGCTGCAGCGCGCGTTTCCCCAACCGAAACCGCATGAATCCAAATCACCGGTTGTTGCTGAATAGCAGTCATAAACTCTGGGAAATAGTAGCCCAGACGCTCCCTGATACCGCGACGGCTTTTACCGTATTTCAGCCCGCGAAACAGGTAATAAGGCAGCAGAAAAAGCGCCGAACAGACCAGTAATAGGTTATACAGCAGAGTCACCATAACTCTCCAGATACTTTTCGGCACAATGTAAATTTGCCTGCAGAGCGTCTTTCAGACGTACGCGAAAGTCTTTAACGTTTTCTCCCTTGTCGAAGTAAAGCGGTTCACCATAGGAGTAAACCCCCCTTGAAAAAGGATAGGGCAGGAGAAAACGATCCCAGGATCCGAAGCGATGTCCGTGACTGCAGACAAACGCCAGGGGAACAATCGGTCGACCACTCAACCTGGCCAATTGCACCACACCATCTTTCAGTTGATGGCGCGGTCCTTTGGGCCCATCAGGTGTCAGGACGATATCGGCATCGACTTTGGCAAGACTCAACATCTGCTTGAAAGCGGCTCGCCCCCCTTTTGAGGATGAACCGCGAACCGTATCCTGGGAAAAAAACTTCATCGTACGAGCCAGAAGTTCGCCATCATTGGACGAACTGATCAATAATTTTGCCCCTTTGCCTGGGTAAGCAAAAACCATCAACAACAATTGGTCGTGCCAGAAGGCGATGATGGCCCGTTCGTTTCTGGCCCAGACGGCCTTCAGATAACCCAATCCGAGGATTTCATGGCGGATGGTCAATGAAAGCAAGCGGATCAAAGTAGCCGCTAACGGTGGAACCGTCATCAGCAGTAGTTTGTCACTCAGTTTCATGATGATCCATCATTAAACTGGGCATCATAGAGGCGCTTATACAGCCCTCCTTTAGCGAGTAATTGCGGATGAGTCCCTTGCTCGACAACACGACCCGCTTCAAGAACCAGGATACGATCGGCGTGCATGACTGTCGACAGCCTGTGCGCAACGATAAAAGTTGTCCGATTGCGCATCAGGTTCCCCAAAGCCTTCTGCACCATGATTTCACTTTCCGTATCGAGGGCGCTCGTGGCTTCGTCGAGCAACAGGATCGGAGCATCCTTCAAAATCGCCCGGGCAATGCAGATGCGTTGCCTTTGCCCCCCCGAAAGACGCACGCCGCGGTCACCGATCGGGGTCGCGTATTTCTCCGGCAACTGTTCTATAAACTCATCGGCATATGCCTTGCGGGCGGCCTCTTTTACAGTCACAAGATCAGCATCCGGTCGTGCGTAGCGAATATTGTCGGCAATGGTTGCATTGAATAAAAAAGTTTCCTGATCTACCAGAGCGAGATTATCATGCAGGCTTTTCTGGGTGATATTGCGAATATCCTGACCATCAATCGTAATTTGCCCGCTCTGAGGATCATAGAACCGGTTCAAAAGGCCGATGAAGGTACTTTTCCCGGCACCGCTCGGCCCGACAAGGGCAATCACCTCACCAGGTTTGGCATCAACGGAAAAGTTCTCCAACACCGGTTCATCATCGTAAGCAAAAGAAACATTCTTGAAGCTCACATAACCTTGACTGCGTGGCAAATCAACAGCTTGGGGAGGGTCGACAATCTCAACCGGAGTGTCGAGAACCTCAAAAACCCTTTCACCGGCCCCGAGGGCCTGCTGAATGATATTATTGACACGGGTCAGGCGCTTCAGCGGGGTATACATCATCACAATTGCCGCCAGGATGGAAAACATTTCCCCTTTGGTAATTTCTTCAGCCAGCACACGATTCAGACCGTACCAGAGCACCACAGCAACACCAAAAGAGGTCATTACCTCAACGACGGGTGAAGAAGCCGCATCATAGCGAAAAGTCTTTTTAAGCAGCCGAAAGAATCCGGCATTCTCCTTTTCGAATTTATTCTGTTCGGACTGTTCTGTCGCAAAGGCCTTGATCACTTTTATTCCCGAAAAACTCTGCTCCACAACTGAGGTCACATCACCCATGGCGTCCTGACCGCGACGAGAAAACTTTTTGATCTTTTTCCCCAGAGCGCTGGCTGGCCATGCCGCCGCGGGGATGACGACGAAAGCCATTAACGCCATTTTCCAATCCGCATAAAAAGCATAGCCGATCAACGCTACCATGGTCGTCACTTCCCGCAGAAGAGTGACCAGGACATCAGACAAGGCCGCCTGCATAACGTTAACATCATTGAGAAGGCGTGACATCAATCCCCCGGTTGATGTCTTGGTAAAAAACCGCATCGACAGATTGATACAATGTCCGTAAAGCTGATTGCGGATATCCTGAACAGCAGCCTGCCCTGCAGTGCGAATATTGTACTGCTGAATATAGCGCGACATGCCTTTGACCCCGGCAAGAGCGATGACCAGAAAAGGAACCAGCCTGGCAAGCTGAACATTCCCGGCGATAATCAGATCATCAACAAAGGGTTTCACCAGATAGGCAATCACCGCATCCGAACCACCAACCCCGAGTGAAGCCACCATGGCCAGAGCAATTCTGAATCGGTAGGGTTTGGCATAAGCGATTAAGCGCCGATATACGTTTTTCTGCTGAGTTACTGGTAACAAGAAACTATCCTTGCAATCGTTTTAAGCACATTTCCGCAGCCATCTCCGCGACCCGCTGAGAGCATCCGGGCTGCCCCAGTCGTAGTTTGACCTCGGCCAGATCATCAAGCATGTGCTGCCGGTAATTGTCATCATCCAGAAGTCGCAGCACCTCCCGGCACATTATTTCCGGTTCGGCGTCATCTTGAATGAACTCCCTGACGATCCCTTTTTCCGCGACGATATTGGTGAGACCGGCATATTCAATTTTGATCAGACGTTTGCCAATGGCATAACTTAGCGGTGCAACCTTATAAACAATAGCCATAGGAGTTCCAGCCAGGGCGATCTGCAGGGTCACCGTACCAGAAACCGTTAAAACGGCATCACAGGCGGCAGCCACTTCATAAATATTCTCTTCAATAAAAATAACCGGCAAACCGCTACCGGAAAAACGTGATTTCAAATCGGCCAGAGATAACGAGGGAGCAACCGGCACGAGAAACGTCACATCAGGTTTTACATTATTAACAAGCTTGCACGTCTCAATCAGACTATCAAGGATGTATTTCAATTCACTTTCCCGACTACCGGGGAAAATCCCCACAAGCTGGCTGTGAGACTCGATGCCCAGTTGATTACGTAGCACCTGTTGCGGCCGATTGGCCGCAAACTCATCGAGCAGCGGGTTGCCGACGTATTCAGCTGAGACCCCCAGGGGGGCATATATTTTAGGTTCGAACGGAAAGATCAGAGCAAGGCGATCCACCCTGGCGGCAATCGTTCCAGCTCGTCCCTGCCGCCAGGCCCAGACCTTTGGACTGATATAGTAAAGCACCGGGACCTGGTGTTGTTTGGCCACTTTGGCCAGTCGCAAGTTAAAATCGGGAAAATCGATCAGAACCAGCAGGTCTGGTTTTTCAGCAGAAGAGAGAATCTTTTTCAGCTGACGAAAACGCTTGACGATGACAGGCAGTCGAGTCAGAACTTCCTGTATCCCCATGACGGCAAGTTCATCGGAAGGAAAGAGGATTCGACATCCAGCTGTCTTCATTTTATCACCGCCGACACCGTAAAAGGCTAATTCCGGATAATGTTCCCCGGCGGCTCTGATCAGGTTGCTGCCGTGAAGATCTCCCGATGCTTCGCCGGCAACAATCATCACTTGAGACTGTTTGTCGATCTTACTCTCAGCCACACCCATGTCCTTAAAAAACAAACGGCGAGCCCACTCGGAGCTCGCAGCTTTTATACCTCAATCTGCCCGGTTCCGGTCACTTTTAGCGTGCCAGACCACGTTCGCTTTTTTGCAGAAATTCGATATAGGTCAGCACCTCGTCCGCGTGGGTATCGAATTCGTTTGAGATTTTTTCAATGGCCTCTTCGAGCTTAAAATTCGACCTGAAAACAATTTTGTACATGTTTTTGATGTTGGCCAGTGCCGCACTGCTGAAACCGCGACGTTTCAACCCGGTCAGGTTCAACCCGACAGGTTTGGCGCGATCACCTTGAACAATGGCGTACGGAACGACATCCTGACCGATCATGGATCCGCCGCTGGCCATGACGTGGCATCCGATACGGGTAAACTGGTGAACGGCACTCAATCCACCCAGAATGGCAAAGCTGTCGACTTCGACATGACCAGCGAGTGTAGCGGCATTGGCCAGGATAACGTGATCCTTGACGATACAGTCATGCGCAACATGGGCATAAGCCATAAACAGGTTGTCATCTCCAATCGTGGTTATCCCCCCGCCATCTTCCGTGCCGAGGTGAATGGTGACAAACTCTCGAATTTTATTCCTGTCACCGATTTTAAGGTACGACTTTTCACCATGGAATTTGAGATCCTGAGGAACGGCGCCGATGGAAGCGAACTGGAAAATCTGGTTATCACAACCGATTTCCGTGTAACCTTCTATGACGGCATGAGGACCGACTGTCGTACCTGCTCCAATCCTGACATGCTCACCGATGACGGCATAGGGCCCGACACTGACAGATGGGTCCAGTTCAGCCCCGGGAGCGATAATAGCAGTCTGATGGATCATAAACTCTCCTGAATTATTTGTCGGCAAAGGTCGCTTTCAGTTCCGCTTCAGCAACCTTGGTGTCACCCACATAAGCGACGCCGCTGAATTGGTAAATTCCGCGCCTCTTGGAAACCAGTTCCAGTTCCATGCGCAGGATATCTCCCGGAACCACAGGCTTCCGGAAACGCGCACTATCGATACCGACAAAATAGGTCACCCGGTCATCGCCAATCTCGTCGATCACCGATACGTAGGCTCCGCCGACTTGGGCCATCGCCTCGACAATCAAAACCCCCGGCATGATCGGATGGCCGGGGAAATGACCTTGAAAAAAGGGCTCGTTCACGGTGACATTCTTATATCCCGCTACCCGCTTACCTTCTTCCAGTTCCTCGATACGGTCGACCAGAAGAAAGGGATATCTGTGCGGCAGCGTGGCCATGATCTGTTGAATGTTCATCACAAGCATATTAATTCTCCTTCATCAGCGCTTCAAGTTCGTCCAGGCGCTTTTTCAATTGCTGCATCTCTTTGCGCATTTCCGGCAGTTTAGGAATCGTCATGGTCGCCCTTAACCACTGCTTGTGGGGCATCAGCGGCAAGCCTGATAAAACCTGATTCGACGCAACATCACCGGTCGCCCCGCCACGACCGCCGATCATTACGTTATCACCGACTTTCAGATGGCCGGCAATCGCTGCCTGGCCACCAAAAGTACAATGCTTGCCTATTTTCGAACTTCCGGCAATGCCTCCCTGGGCAACGATGATACAATCTTCACCCACCACGACGTTATGGCCGATCTGTACCAGGTTATCCAGTTTGGTACCGCGACCGATGCGGGTTTCACCAAGTGCTGCCCGGTCGACACAACTGCAGGCGCCGATTTCGACATCGTCTTCCAGAACGACAATTCCGACCTGGGGAATTTTATAGTAGCGCTCTCCGTCCGGGGCAAAACCGAAACCATCGGAACCGATTACGGCCGAAGGCTGAAGAATGACGCGATTTCCCAACCGGCAGCCCTCACGCACGACGGATTGCGCATGCAGAAGACAATCCCGGCCAACCACCACGTCATCATACAGAACAGTTCCCGAATGAATGATGGTGTCGGCCCCGACCCTCACCCGCTCGCCGAGACAGGCTCCCGGACAAACCGTTGCCGAAGGATGAACTTCAGCAGAATCGGCGACCAGCGCACCCGCCATCACCCCTTTGCCCGAAGGAGAAGCGGCCTGTAAAAAAGTCAGAATCTTGGCAAAAGCCAGATACGGATTGGTACTGATCAGCAGATTACTGTCCGGGGCCTCGACTCCCGGGGCAACGATGACCGCCGAAGCCTGACAAGACTTTAACAGGGGTAGGTATTTGGGGTTTGAGACAAAGGTGATATCACCAACCCGCGCCTGATCAATCGGCATGACCCGCAGAATCTCGGTATCCGCATTCCCCTGGATCCGACCCTCAATCAGCTCGGCCAGCTGTCGCAATGTTGCCATTATTTTTATCCGTTTGAAATTATTTGCCGGCGTCGTAGGCTTTGATCAACTCATCAGTCAGATCGACGCTCTCAGCCGCGTAAATAACTGCGCCTTCGTTCTTTTCGAGGATCATCGTGTAGCTGCCGTCTTTTCCCATTTTCTGCAGAATTTCAAAAAGCTCATTCAAAATACGCTTGGTATGCTCAGCATCCTTCTGCTGCAGTTCATCCTTGACATCTTTCTGGAACCTTTGCAGGTCTTTGACATCTCTCTGGTATTCCCGTTCTTTTTCGGCTTTGGCACTGTCGGAAAGCAGAGCGGCCTGTTTTTCCAGTTCGTCCTTTTTTTTCAACAGGTCTTCCTGTTTACCCTTGAACTCAGCCTCATATTTTTTCACCAGTTCACTGATCTCATTCTTAGCCTGGGCTCCGGCTTTTGACAGATTCAGAGCTTTCTGCAAATCAACATATGCGATTTTCGTCTCAGCCAATGCCGGTGCGGCAAACATCAGCATGGCGATAAGTGCTACAACAATTCTTTTCATGACGTAATCTCCTGTTTTGTGGTCAACTTTTAAAAAGCTTTTCCGATAGTAAATTCAAAAACCGAATCTTTCTCGCCATCACGCGGTGAAAGATTATAGCCCCACTCGAAGCGCAGCGGCCCCAGAGGACTCAGCCAGCGGATCCCGGCACCGACGGCATTACGCATGTCGGAGAAATATTCCTCATCATCGGTCCAGGCATTCCCGGTGTCGTAAAACAAAACTCCCTTGACCCCTAAATCCTCGGCAATCGGAAACAGGTATTCAAAATTGAAATAACCCATTTTCTCGCCACCTATGTATTCTGTTGGATCGTCAGGGTCAGTCGGTCCAACTTCCCGAGTTTTAAAACCACGCAGGGTTCTGATGCCGCCAAGATAAAACTTTTCCCCTAGGGGCACATCGTCATCCGTGGTCGCCGTCACGTATCCTAGTTCACCATGTACGGAGAAAACCGTTCCCCAGAACAACGGGAAAAAATGCCGGTGTGAAGCCATCGACTTGATGAAATTATCCGTCCCCCCCAGACCGGCGTATTCCAGGCTGACGCGGGAAATCCCGCCACGGCTGGGATCCTGGTAGTAATCGGTGCTGTTGCGCACCCATTCTGCAGTGATGGAAGACAGGGTCGACTCACCTTCTGCATCAAGAATAATCGCGCTGGTGACAAAAGGATCGATATTCAAAATCTCTTTCTGTTCATAGCGATAGGTCAGATAGACTTTAGAATTACGGGTCACCGGATGACCGGCCTTAATGGCCCCACCGGTGCGGTAATCATCGTAATCATCATATTCCCGCTCCGACTTGTAGACCTCAAAACCCAGGGTCCAGTCGGTATCGAGAAAATAGGGATCGGTGAGCCCGAGAGAGTAGGTCGTGCTGGTCGAGCCCAGGCTGCCGCTCAGACGCAACTTCCAGCCATAGCCGAGGAAATTGTCCTGACTTAAAGAACCCTGGGCGATAAGTTTATCAACGGAAGAATAACCGACTCCGATGGAGAAGGTCCCCGTCGGGCGTTCTGTCACCGCGACATCAAGGACAGTCTGATCTTCGGCCGAACCCGGTGTGTTGGTGACATTGACTTCATCGAAATAACCGAGGTTGCGCACTCGACGGTTCGCGTCCTTGACTCTTCTGGCACTGTATAGGTCACCTTCAACGATCGGTATTTCACGACGAATGACCTTGTCCCGCGTCTTGGTGTTGCCATGAATCTTGATCCGCTCGACATAAACCTGGGTGCCCTGCTCGATTTCAAGATTCAGATCGATCAGCAGATTTTTACGGTCTTTATTGGTCAGCGGCGCGACGTTGGCGTTGACATAACCGTTGTCAGCATACAGATCGGTCAACGCAACGATACTGTTACGTAATTCCTCGCGACTGAAGACATCGCCCGGCTTGAGTTTCACACCCTGCAAGAGTTGTTCTTCCGAATACATCAAGTCGCCACTGACGTTAACTTTGCCGACATGATACTGCGGACCCTCGTCAATCTCGATCATAATATCGAGATACTTATCATCGACCAGTGTCACCTCAGCCGGTTTGACTTTGACATCCTGATAGCCGGCGTCATGATAGGCCGCCTTGATCCTTTCGATGTCGATATCCATGGTATCTTTAAGATAGGCTCCACGTCCGGTGATCCACGACAGAAACCAACGTTCGCGGGTTTCAATGACATCGATCAGGTCACCCTTGTCAAAAACCGTGTTACCGACAAAAGCGATTTTACGGATGAGCACTTTATCACCTTCATTGATGTCAAAAACCAGTGTCGCTTCATTGTTGATATCGGTCTTCAGATTCGTCTTAAGTCTGGCCGCATGATAGCCATCTTCGATGTAAGCTTTTTTTATTTCTTCAACGCTGCTCTTCACTTTTTCTCTGTCGTAAAGAGAGGGGATCCTGAACGTCACCAGCGGACGCAACTTGTCCCGCTTCAGTTCTTTATTACCCTGAAATTCAATCTGGCGGACCAGGGGCAATTCCTTGACGATAAAGGTGATGATCTTGGCCCCCTGAATTTCGGTCAGTTCCGCCGACACATCTTCAAATCGTCCCAGGTTGAAAATGTTATGCAGAGCTTCATCGACATCCCCCAGCGTAACCTGATCACCGGCATTGATGCCGATAGCGGAAAGGATGGAGGAGGTCTCGACCCTGCTGTTCCCCTCGATTTGAATATCCGACACTTTGAAATCCGATGCCGTGGTGACGACGGCGAACAACAGAAAACAAAGCATCAACAGGAGTTTTTTAACCATGTATTTCCCTCAGCCTGAGATTTGACATAAAAGGAGGATTATAGGGAATCGATAGCGTAACATCAATTTAAATTATCGCCGACGAGAACACCATCTTCGAGCTTGAGAACCCGGTCAAGGCTGGTGGCCAACGGGGTATTATGCGTGACGATGATCATTGTCAACCCACGGGACTGGTGCATTTGATTCAACAGGGCCAGGATTTCATCCGAAGTGCTGCTGTCGAGGTTCCCCGTCGGCTCATCGGCAAGCAGCAGTCGCGGCTCACGCACCAGGGCTCGGGCAATGGCAACGCGTTGTTGTTCACCACCGGACAGGGCTCCCGGCTTATGCGTCAGCCGGTGCCCCAGGCCGACTTCCTGCAACAGGGTTGTTGCTTTGTCCACAGCTTCGGAGCGTGCGCAGCCACCGATCAGAAGCGGCATCATCACGTTTTCCACAGCGGAAAATTCAGGCAGCAGCTGATGAAACTGAAAGACAAAGCCGATGGTCTGGTTGCGAAAAGCATCAAGCGCTGAGCCACGCAGATCACTGAGTGAGAGGCCCTCGAAAATCACCTCCCCGAAGGTCGGCTGATCCAACCCGCCAAGGATATGCATCAGCGTCGTCTTGCCCGCCCCGGAGGTTCCCATAACGGCAACCCGTTCACCGGCTGTGATATGCATATTAATATCCCGCAGAACCTCGATCACCCCGCCGGGGGTCATGAACTGCTTTTCCAGGTGATTGACCTGTATCATACCCGCGTTATTCATAACGCAGGGCCTCTGCAGGATCCATGCGCGATGCTCTCCAGGCCGGATAGATCGTCGCCAGAAGCGAGATGCTCAAAGCCATTACGATTACTCCGAAAACATCCGTCGCGATAATTTCTGCGGGAAAGTGCTCCATACCATACACCGCCTGATCAAAAATCTTGATGCCGAAGGTGCGCTCAAGAAACTTGATGACGGCGTCGGCATAATGCGCCAGCAGAATTCCCAGACCTGCCCCCATGCTGGTCCCCAAAGTGCCGATGATGAAGCCCTCGATAACAAATATCTTCATAATGCTTTTCGCGTTGGCTCCCATGGCCCTCAAAATGGCGATATCACGGTTTTTTTCCATCACCACCATAATCAGGGTCGTGGCGATATTAAACGCCGCAACCAGAACGATAATCCCCAGGACAATGAATAATCCCAGTTTCTCAAGTTTCAACGCAGAAAGAAAAGAACCATAAATACTCTGCCATGGGCGGATCACGTAGGGAAAATCAAATTCACGGCTCAGGGCTTCAGCGACTTGAGGCGCTTTTTCAAACCGATCGACCTCAAGTTCAACACCGCTGACCTGATCCTGCATATCAAAAAAGCTCTGGGCGACTGTCAGGGGAATATAAGCATAAAAACTGTCGACCAGGCTGCTCTGTTTTTCAAAGATGGCAACGACCTGAAAAGGTTTCATTTTGGGAATCATGCCAAAGGGCGTGATGGTGAACAGCGGTGGAATGACATTGATGGAATCGCCGACGGCAACGCCGAGGCTGCTGGCCGTATCCAAGCCGATAATAATTCCTGGTCGTGGGGCGTCAGGAGCAAAAAATATCTCCGAGACCGGCTGGCCATCCAGGGTCAGCAATTGCTGGGTCAACAGCTTATGTTTCCGGCTGATCCCTTTAACACTGACCGCCGCAACATTGCCCTGTGACAGCAGCATCGCTTCCTTGGCAACAAAGGGAGTGGCGGATACGACATGAGGCAGCTGTTCAGCGTATTGAACAATATCCTCATGATCTGAGATACCTTCGCCGAACTTCTGAACCAGCACATGGGGAACATTACCCAGGATCTGTTGCCGAACCCCATCGGTAAACCCGGTCATGACCGCCAGAACCAGGATCAGCGCAGCAACCCCGAGTGTCACACCAGCGATCGAGATGAAGGAAATCACCGAAATGAATGTCTGTTTTCGCTTGGCACGCAGGTAGCGAAGGCTGATGAACCATTCGTAGGACATCAAAATCCGTTCGGGCCGTTAACCCGCTTCTGGTCTTAATTGCGGAAAAAGAATCACATCGCGAATCGACGCAGAATTGGTCAGCAGCATGACCAGACGGTCGATTCCGATCCCCTCACCCGCTGTCGGAGGCAAACCGTATTCAAGGGCACGGATATAGTCCTCATCCATGGCGTGTGCCTCTTCGTCGCCGGCAGCCTTTTCTTCCAGCTGTTTCAGGAAACGTTCTTTCTGATCCAGAGGATTGTTCAGCTCGGAAAAGGCGTTGGCCAGTTCACGCCCGACGATAAACAGCTCAAACCGATCAACCACCTCGGGATTCTGGTCATTTTTGCGGGACAGTGGTGAAATTTCAGTCGGGTACTCGGTAATAAAGGTCGGTTGCCAGAGCTTCGGCTCAACCACCTCATCAAATATCTCCGCCAGCAGCTTTCCATGCCCGATAGCTTTATCGAGCTCAAGACCAAGGCTTTCAGCATAGGCGAACGCTTGGTCGCGATTCTCCAGTGTCGCCATGTCGACAGTACCATATTTAACGATCGCTTCCTTCAGGGTCAAACGATCCCAGGGCGGGGTCAGATCGACATCGCGCTCGGCATAAGGAATCACCAGGCTGCCGCAAACCTGACGGGTGACGTGGCAGATCAGTTCTTCGGTGAAATTCATCAGGTCATGATAGGTCGCGTAAGCCCGGTAGAATTCCATCATGGTGAATTCGGGGTTGTGCTGAATGGAAATTCCCTCGTTACGGAAGTTCCGGTTGATCTCAAAAACCCGGTCAAATCCGCCCACCACCAGACGCTTTAAATACAACTCCGGCGCGATCCGTAAGAACAGATCCATTTTCAGGGTATTATGATGCGTCACAAAGGGCTTGGCAGTCGCCCCACCGGCTATCGGCTGCATCATCGGGGTTTCGACTTCAAGATAATCATTGGCGATCATGTATTCACGAATCAGACTGACGATCCGACTGCGTTTTTTAAACACCTCACGAACATCGGGATTGACCATCAGGTCCAGATAACGCTGACGATAACGCGTCTCGACATCGGTCAGCCCGTGCCACTTTTCCGGCAGGGGCAACAGCGATTTCGTCAGCAAACGGATTTCACCGGCCCGCAGCGACAATTCATCTGTCTTGGTGCGAAACGGGCTGCCGATAATTCCGACGATATCGCCGATATCATATTTTTTGAACTGTTCAAAGGCGGCGTCTCCGACCAGATTGCGGGCGACATAGACCTGAATTCGTCCGCTTCCGTCCTGCAATTGTAGAAAAGCCGCCTTGCCGAAGTCTCGCCGCGCCATAATTCGGCCGGCGACCCGGTATTCACTGGTAACATTCTCCAGAGCATCTTTATCGTCAGCCCCGTGGGCGTCCGCTATATCCAAAGCGCTGTGCGTCACCTGAAAATCATTGGCAAAAGGGTTAATCCCTTCAGCCTGAAAATTTTCGATCTTAGCGCGTCGCTGTTGTTGAAGGTCGTTTAATTCTTCCATTTTCTCATTCCTCAAAGGCTTGATTGCGCTGCGCACGATACCCCTAGAGGCACCATTCGTCAAGGCGAAAGCCTTTCTTTCTTGTTCTTTATGCCTTCAAACCATCAGGGTCTCACAGGCCTTCAAAGCTGATCAACGCTGATTTGAACAGTTGCGGCATTCGACAGGGTTTGTGTTTTGCGTAGTCGAAACACACCAACGGCGTTTGTCCCTCGGCCGTCAAAGTTCCATCCCGCAAAATACGGTAATCAAGAGTAAAACTTGAACGTTTCAGCTCAACAGTGCGAACCCTGATCACCAGTTGGTCGGCGAGAAACATCTCCCGGCGGTAATAAACATGTGCTTCCGGCATAATCAGGCCACAGCCCCCCAGATCAATCTCAGAGAATGGTCCCAAAGCAGCCAGATAAGCGATACGGGCATCCTGAAAGATATTCAATACCGCAGAGTTGGAGACGTGCCCGCCGTAGTTGACATCAGCGACACCGACACGATGCGAGAAGTGAAATGCAGTTTCAACCAAGGTCCTGATCCTTTTTGAGCCTAATGTTGGCAATGCGGGCAATAAAAACTTGAACGCTGGCCGATACGCCTGATCCTGATCAGGGCTTGGCACTGCACGCAGGGTTGAGCTGCCCGACCGTAAACCTGAAGTTGCTGATCGAAATACCCTGGACGTCCGTCACTTTGTCGGAAATCGCTGATGGTTGTCCCCCCTGCGGCAATCGCCTGTTCAAGAATATCCCGGATCTCTTTGACCAGCCGAACATAACGTTTCACCCCAACCCGGCCGGCCGGACGCGCAGGATGAATTCCGGCGCGAAACAGCGCTTCGTTGGCATAAATGTTTCCCACCCCGACTACGAGCTTCTGATCCATGATAAAGGCTTTGACAGCCAGTTGTTTATCTCTTGAATGGCGATACAGATAGGCACCGGTAAATTGAGCGGACAGAGGCTCCGGTCCAAGGTGAGCCAGGCAGGGATGCTGCAGATGAGAATCCTCTGTGTAGGTAAAAATCCCGAACTTGCGCGGGTCTGTAAAACGCAGAGCCTGCCCGTTGGTGAAAATTAAATCAACATGGTCATGTTTCTGCTCGGTCGTTTCTGCAGGGACAACTCTGAGGATACCGGTCATTCCGAGATGAAAGATCAGGGTCCCACGCTCAGTAAACATCAGGAGATATTTAGCCCGGCGTTCAAGGTGGTTAATTGTCTGACCGGGCAACTGATGACACAACGACTTATCCAGTGGTCGGCGTAGTTTAGCCGTTCTCAGCACCAGTTCACGGATTGTCCGCCCCTTCACCAGGGGCTCAATCCCACGCAGGGTGGTTTCAACTTCTGGAAGTTCAGGCATGGTCAGTATCTGATTTTTTCACTGTTGTTATCAAAATGTTCAAAACCGATATCATCTTCATGGCCACTGAGGTCTTCAGCAGGAAGTTTCTGAGCAGAATGATAATACCACTGCCCGTCACAGCGAATCAGTAAGGCCAGCTCATAAAGACGGTGAGACTCTTCAGCAAGCTCGAAATCGATCTGTAACAGACATTCGACTTGATCTGTTGACAGGGTACGCTCCGCCAGGCATCTCCAGGAGGTTAAAATCAGGTCACTGAGTTGCTGCTCGGCAAAAGCTGCATATGTCGCACTGTCAGCAAATTGGTGATGGAGGGGCGAATCCTGGTGATAGCTCTGATATACCGCCGAATAGTCATGATTCTGCAGAGCCTCAAAACGGTGATGAAGAGATTCCTGCGGTGTCATTCTTTTAACCGCGGATCCAGCGCATCACGAATCCCCTCGCCAAGAAGATTATAACCGAGAACCGTGATCAGGATCGCTAAACCGGGAAAAACCGACAACCACCAGGCACTCCCCAGGGTCTGCTTACCGGTAATCAGCATATTGCCCCACGAAGGTGTCGGCGGTTGGACTCCGATCCCCAGAAAAGACAAAGCACTTTCAGTCAGAATGGCTCCGGCAACGCCCAGAGTGGCGGAAACCAGTACCGGGGACATGGCATTCGGCAGAATGTGTCGGAAAATCAGTCGGCCGTCCGAAGCTCCCAGCGCCTGGGCGGCGAGAACAAAATCGCGTTGACGCAGACTTAAAAATTCGGCGCGGATCAGGCGCGCCACCCCCATCCAGCTGGTCAGGCCGATGACAATCATGATGTTCCAGATTGATGGATCGAGAAAAGCGATGACTGCCAGGATCAGGAAAAAAGTCGGAAAACAGAGCATAATGTCGACAAAACGCATGATCAGGGTATCGATCCAGCCACCGTAATAGCCGGCCAACGACCCGAACAAAATACCGATCAGGGTTGAAATGCCTACAGCGACAAATCCCACCAGCAATGAAATACGCGCCCCGTAAAGCATACGTACAAGAACGCTGCGCCCGAGATCGTCTGTCCCCAGGGGATGCGCTGCACTCGGCGGTAAAAGCCGCTGACTGACATCGATAGCCGCCGGATCGAGACCGGTTAAAGAAGCAGCCGCTGCCATGACGAACATGATCAGAACGATGACGGCACCGATCAGCGCCATGCGATTGTGCCGCAAACGCTGCCAGACGACGTCACGGATAAATGAACTACGCGGAACAGACATCACTAATCGAACTTGATCCTTTCTACATCAATGACACTGAGGATACCCTTTTCTTTCAACACCGTCAGCAGGCGGTCAAGCCGCGGGTCATGCGGTGAAACATCACTGAAGTCGACCACGTTATGTTCGACATGAGGCTGTTCCTGAATGGGCTCCGGTGGTTTTGGCGGTTCTTTGGGTAGATTATTGCGAATTGCTTCATCAATCTCATCTTCTGCAGCCAGAACCGGGAGAATTTTACACCCGGTCGCAAACTGCAGGTCATCGATCAGCTTCAGATTCGTCGGATCGGTCATCGCCATGCGGAGACTTTTTTCGCTGCCGGTCTTACGTAATTCCAGGGGAATCACCAGAAGTTCGAGCATCCGTTCAATCGGCAGTAAAGCCATCAGCTGGGGAGGCACAGTAAGTTCTTTCAGTGATACCCGTGAATATTTGACCTGTGTTTCGAGAAACTCCATGATGGTTTCTTCAGGCAGATAGCCCAGCTTCACCAGGGCACTACCAATGCGCCCCCCCAGGTTTCTCTGCATCGACAGCGCTGATTCAAGCTGAAACTGATCAATAAGACCAGCTTCCAACAACATTTCACCCAGTCGGTTGGCATTTAACTGCATATTGTCCCCCTGGAAATCACTCCGTTGATTTAAGTACATACTATTGTGAACGATTTGCCTGCTGCGTGTGGCGTATGCGCGGGTCAGCCAGAGCATAGGAAATATCGGCTAAAAGATTCCCCAGCAGGGTCAAAACCGCCCCGATGACGAGTATCCCCATGATCAGGGGGTAATCGCGCATCATGACCCCGTCATAAAAAAGTTTGCCCATTCCCGGAATGGCAAAAATGGTTTCAAAAATGACGCTGCCGCCGATTAATCCAGGGACCGACAAGCCGAGAATGGTAATAACCGGCAACAGAGCATTGCGCAAGGCATGCTTGTAGATCACAGTTCGCTCGGCCAAACCCTTGGCCCGGGCCGTCAGGATATAATCCTGGCGAATAACCTCGAGCATATTGGAGCGCATGTAGCGGGAAAAACCGGCGACCCCACCGATCGCTGAGACAAAAACCGGTAAAATCAGATGAGAAATACGGTCCAGAAGCTGTGCACCCCAGCTGAGATACTCATAGCCGAGCGACTTGAGACCGGAAACCGGCAACACCCCCAGGCGTACTCCGAACCAGTCCATCAACAGCAGGGCCAGCCAGAATGAAGGCATGGCAAAACCGGTAAAGACCAGGATGGTCGTCGCCCGATCAAAACCTGAATTGCGGCGAATGGCTGAAACTACCCCCAGCGGCACCGCTATGGCCAGGATGAAGACGATCGACAAAACATTCAACAGAATAGTCACGGGCAGTCGTTCAAAAATCTTATCCAGAACCGGTCTGCGATCCGTCGCAAAAGACTCACCGAAATCCAACTGGATCAGGCGTCCGAGCCACCGGCCATACTGCACGTAAAGCGGCTGGTCCAACCCGTACTGAACACGCAGACGCTCCTGAAGTTCAGAACTGGCCTGAGGATTCATCTGTGTCTGCAGGTCTGTCGGTTCTCCGGGAGCCAGATGGATGACGACAAAGGAAATCAGTGTGATCCCGATCAGCAATGGAACCAGCAGCACAAGTCGACGAATGATATAGCGAAGCATACCTCTACCTGGAGTATTTCTGTTCAGCCTTGGGTACAAACCAATGGGTAAAATTATAGCGAATACCGGCCGGAGCCGGTTCTACTCCACGAAAGCGGCGCGACACCGCGGGAAGAGCCTCACCGACATAAAGAAACGTGTACGGCTGCTCCTCGGCCAGAATTTCCTGAAAACGGTCGTAATAGATTTTCCGTTGCTGTTCGTCGAAGACTCTGCGACCATCTTCCAGGAGCTGGTCGACTTCCGCATTTTTAAAGCCGATAAAATTCAGTTCTCGAGGACCGGTTTTACTTGAATGCCAGATATTATACTGATCCGGTTCTGGACCTCCTGTCCAGCCGAGGATGGTCGCATCGAAATTACCCGGGTTGATAAACTCTTTCAAAAAAGTCGCCCATTCGATGATCCTCAGTTTGACATCGACACCGATCTCCCTGAAACGCCGCTGGATAATTTCACCCGTCTTTGAACGCAGATCATTACCCTGATTGGTAACAATCGTAAAGGCCAGCTCAACTCCGTCTTTGTCGAGAATGCCGTTGGCATTTGAGTCTTCCCAGCCGGCCGCTGCGAGAAGCTCCCTGGACTTTTCAGGATTATACGGATAGCGCTGCACATTGCCATTATAAACCCAGGTGTCCGGTTTATAAGGACCCGTTGCAATCGCGCCGTAGCCGAGCAGAACGCCGTCAATCAACTCCTGTTTGTCGATCGCATACGACAGAGCCTGCCGGACTCTTTTATCCTGAAACAGGGGGCGCTTGAGATTGTAGCCGAGATATGTATAGCCAAAATTCAGATAGCGATATTTGTTGTAAAGTCGTCTGAATGCCGGAGTATCAGTCTGACGATCGAATTGCAGGGGTGAAAGGCCCATGAAGTCCAGGCTGCCCGTCTGCAATTCGAGGAACTGCGTCGAAACATCCGGGATAATCCGGTAAACCACTCGTTTGATGTAAGGCTGACCTTCGAAATAGTCCGGATTGGCTTCCAGGACGATTTTTTCACCACCGACCCACTCGCTGAATTTGTAGGGCCCGGTGCCGATCGGATGACGGGACAGCGGGCTCTTGGTGATATCCTGCCCTTCCAGGAGGTGGCGCGGATGAATAGCCGTTGCCCAGCTGATCAGAGCCGGGGCATAGGGCTTGTCGTAATGAACCACAAAAGTATAAGGGTCGGGAACCTCGACACGTGTCACCTGCTTGAAAGCTTCAGCATAGGCTGTCGGGGTGGCAGGGTCGATATACAAATTATAGGTAAACTGGACATCAGCGGCAGTCAAAGGCTCACCGTCGTGCCAGCGAACATCCCGGCGCAGATGAAAAGTTATGGTCAGGTTATCCTCGGCGATATCCCAGGATTCCGCGAGTTCGCCCTCGATCTGTAAATTTTTGTTGTAACGGATCAGGCCATTGTAAACCAGACCATTGATCGAACTTGACGCTGAATCGGAAGCCAGGACCGGAAGCAGCGTGCTGGCATCGCCGATCGAGGCTTCAATGAAAGTGTCACCATAGGCGGGGGTTGTCACCTGTTCAACACCGGGATGATTGAGTTCATCGCTCTGGTTGCAGGCAGCGAGCACAATCACAGTGACAATCAGCAGCCCTTTTCTCAGCAATCTCATGGCAGTGCCTCGAATAAACTGTTCTTCGGCTGCTGGAGAGAGAATCTGGCCGAATCGATCAAGGTATTCAGTTGCAGTTCGGTAAAATTCATCACGACCCGAGTGTCCTCAACCGGTATTTCTATGCTGACCCTGGCAGGGAAATTCGCTTCCTTGTTGAATTTCGCGTATTCAACTTCCAGAACCAGCTTTTTTTGTATCCAATAGCGACAACCGACAACCCGGAGATTTTCATCAAACACAACCAGCTGTTGGCTTCCGGGATGCTCCAGGATCAATTCCAAGCGGTTGTCCGCGACAAGCGTGCGGCTGGTATTATAGTCAATAAATGGCGGATCGTAGAGCAGGATAGCCAACAGGTCTTCAGCTGCCAAAGGGATCCGGATGAAACGTGTCAGGTTAGCATCGCTTGCCGGACCGTAGAGAAAGCGTCCGGGAACGGTATTGTTCAGAAAAACCGCCAGCCGTTCACCGTCGGAAGCCAACTGCAGGGCAAGTTGCCCGAACCCGGTGAGCACATCAGCCCGAACCCGGTTGGGTCGCTCCAGCAAAAGAAACTGCTGGCTGGAAAAAAATTTGCTCCCAGTGGTCAACTTAACACCGGCTACAGCGTCCAGTGAGGTGAACTTTCCCGCCTGATCTCCAAGCCGGGCAAGTAATTGGTCCGCAGAGGGGACCTCAAGCCAGCGATCGGGCAGTCGCGGGGCACATCCCAGAACGACCAGAAACGCAACCAGACCCAACCATCTCATGGCTGCTCCTCAGCGGGTAACTGGTCGAGCTTTTCCTGGACATGAGTCGCTGTCGGATCCAGTTCCAGGGAGCGACGGTAACTGTCACGGGCCTTACGCCAAAGTTTCATCTCACGGTAAAGATCACCCAGGTGCTCAGCAATAACGGCGTCTTCAGGATGGAGTTGGGCGGCGTCCTCAAGCTGCACGCGGCTTTCGGCCAAGCGTCCCATTTTGAACAAAACCCAGCCGAGAGTATCCACAATATATCCGCTCGGGTTGAGTTCCAGCGCCTTCTGGACGCGCGTCAGGGCCAGCTCCAGGTCGAGGCCCTTTTCCGCCTGATGATAAGCCAGAAAGTTGAGGGCATCAGCATGGTCGGGGTCGACCTTGAGAATCTTTTCCATGGACGCAACGGCGGCATTCCGGTCGCCCAGCTTTTCCTGGATAATTCCCAGCTGGTAGCGCAGACGAACGTCCTCAGGAAAAAATTGAACCCCGGCAGTAGTATACTCCAGGGCCTGCCGGTAATCATTCCGATCCCCCAAAAAAGCTGCCAGATAATAATAAATATCCGGTTGCTGGATAGAATCGTGGAGCGCCTGTTTCAAGACTTCTACAGCTTCATCCGCCCTGCCCACCCGGCCATGCAGATAAGCCAGTTGAAGAACCGCCTGTGGATAAATTTCAGAGGTTTTAGTCAATTGTTTCAGGCTTTCAATCGCCTCGGAGAATTTATCCTGGCCCGCCAGAGCAATCGCCAGATAATAACGATTTTCATCATCAGCTGCGGCATGCTCGAGCAGCATGCGAAAATCAGCTTCCGCTTCACTCCAATGTTGCAATTCCAGTTGAAGAAAGGCACAGCGGGCAATGATCTGCTGGTTGTCGGGGAACTGTCGGCGAACCAGTCGGAACTGATCAAGGGCCTCCGCAAAGCGCTGTTGCGTCATATACAACTGGGCCAGCCGTTGACTGATCGCAGTCGCATTGGGGCTATGGTTCAAGGCCTCGTGATAGAGTTCGACAGCTGATCCGGGATCTTCATCTTCCAGCATTTTGCCGTATTCAAGCACTGCTGCCTGATTCCCCGGCTGCTGTTCCAGGATCTGCTGATAAGCTTCAAGCGCCGGTTGATTAAGCCCCTTATCGACATAAAAGCGAGCCAGAGACAGGCGCGCACCAACCGCCCCAGGATGGCGGCGTAAAAGGTTTTCCAAAACGTCGATCGCCTCGTCTTTACGCTCGAGGCGGGCCAGAGCCAGGGCCATACGCATCTGCAGCTGTTCATCATCCGGATTCAGACCAAGGGCCAGATGGAACTGGTCAACCGCTTGGGTAAAATTCTGCTGATAGCTGAAAACATCTCCAAGGAGTTGATGCGCTTCACTGTTCAGAGGGAATCTTTTCACCAGATCCAGCAGAGTTTGCACCGATTTATCCGGTTGCTCCGTATGCAGATAAGCTTTGGCCAGAATCAACCGCAGATATTCACTTTGCGTATCAAACTCACTGGCCCGGACCAAAGCCGCAATTGCTTCATCCCAGCGATTTTCTCCGCCTAAGAGCCTGAATTGGCTGAAGGCGAACAGAGCTTTGGCGGCCGGATCAGCAAGCTGCGACTCATATGCGGAAAGCATTGGGGGTGAAGAAGGAGCAGAATGACGGACAGTTTTGGAAAAAACGCATCCAGCCACCATCGTAATCAGAATCATCAGCCCGATCAGTCGGACCAAATATTTTAAGCCACAGAAAATACGCATCGCCCGGTTCTCAAAAAGGAATTCACTGACTGCTGATACCTAGCATACCCATTTTGCCGCCGTCAAAGCAATAAAGGCTCTTAAGTATAACTTTACAGACCTGAAATTCCTGCTAAATTTCTACTATGTGAATTTTATAATTTTTATTGTATTTCCACCCGGAGACAGCTAGTCTGTCAATTGGTACGAGCGTTTTACAACCGGCTGAAACGTCTTTCATAAATCCACCATGAGAACGGGGTTTGGCAATGAAAGAAACCAAGGGGAAATCAATTCGAGAGGCCTGGATTCTTTGCCTGATTATCGGCCTGGTCATGATCAATTTCCCTTTCATCCACATCTTTAATACTGATCACCTGATTTTCAATATTCCCGAGCTGGTTCTCTATTTTCTGATCGGCTGGCCGTTGTCGATATTCGTTATCTGGCTGTTCGTTCATAATATGGGGGCTGACAGTGCCGACTCAAATACGCAACCCAAGGACGGCCGCGTCCCATGATGCCCGTTAAAACGGTCTGTTTATGTCGATGATCCCAGCAAAAACCGTCTTACTGATCTCGATCATCTACTTTGTCATCCTCTTTCTGGTGGCATACTATGCTGATCGCAGGCGCCAAAAAGGCAGGAGCCTGTTGTCAAGTTCACATGTCTACAGCCTGTCTCTGGCGGTTTACTGTACCAGCTGGACTTTTTACGGCAGCGTCGGCCGAGCGGCAACAAGCGGACTCGAATTCCTGCCGATTTACCTGGGCCCGACGCTGATCGCTTTTACCTGGTGGTTTCTGTTGAGAAAAATGGTGCGGATCAGCAAACAGCAGAACATCACCAGTATTGCCGACTTTCTTTCCAGCCGCTACGATCGTTCAGCCATTCTGGGCGCCATTGTCACGCTGTTCGCGGTCTTTGGTATTACGCCCTATATCGCCCTGCAACTGAAAGCCATCGCCCACACCCTGAATATTTTGTCAATGCCCCTGGTCATGTCTGAGTTGGGCCTTGAGGCCTATACCCAGATGCTTCCGACCGGCATCGATACAGCTTTTATCGTGGCTTTCATCCTGGCAATCTTCGGCATGATTTTCGGTGCCCGGCATCTCGATTCTTCAGAGCGCCATGAAGGTCTGGTGGTGGCCGTGGCGTTTGAATCACTGGTCAAACTGATCGCCTTTATCGCCGTCGGAATTTTTGTCACTTATGGAATGTTTGACGGTTTTTCCGATATTTTTCAGCGTTTCTTCGCCCAGTTTCCCGAGCGCCGGGACCTGTTTCTGCTCGGCACGGAACAGACACCCTACACCAAATGGTTTACCCTGATCATCCTGTCGATGATGGCGGTAATGTTTCTACCGCGGCAGTTCCACATCATGATCACGGAAAACTCAGACGAAAATCATATCAAAAAAGCGATGTGGCGTTTTCCCGCCTATCTTTTTCTGATGAACATCTTTGTCATCCCGATCGCTCTGGGCGGTTTGATCGTCAACGGAGGGGACACCGCCCAGGCTGATTATTTTGTCCTCACCCTGCCCCTCGCCTCTGGACACCCGTGGCTGGCCCTGCTGGTGTTTGTCGGTGGTCTCTCCGCCGCAGCCGGAATGGTTATGGTATCTTCAGTGACCATATCGACAATGATTCTCAACCATCTGATCATGCCGATCATTCTTAAAATGAATGTCCATATTCAGGATTTCTCCGGAATCCTCATCAATCTGAAGCGACTCGGAATTCTTGGTACGGTCTTTCTCGGCTACTTTTATTTTCGGGTCATCGGCGACTCCTATGCCCTGGTCAATATCGGACTGATCTCCTTTACCGCAGCGACCCAGTTCGCTCCGGCAATTATCGGCGGACTTTATTGGAAGAGGGCCAACCGCAAAGCCGCGTCCGCAGGTATCGGCACCGGGTTTCTGCTCTGGGTTTACACCCTGCTGATTCCTTCTTTCGTACGCTCCGGGTGGGTCAGTTCCGACATTTTGCAGAACGGACTTTTCAACTTCAGCCTATTGAAGCCCCTGGAACTGTTCGGGTTGCGAGGCTTCGATATTTATACTCATTCGCTTTTCTGGAGCCTGCTGTTCAACCTCGCGGCGTTTCTCACTGTGTCTTTTTTCAGCGAGCAGTCCGAATCAGAAAAGCAGCAGGCGGATAAATTCGTTGAAATCTTCACTGAACAGACCGTCGCTCAGACCAGTCTGAAGCGCATCAGTAAAGCCCCGACAGTGATGGAATTTGTCGAATTGATGTCAAAATTCATCGGGGGCAAACAGGCTCAGGCCTCCATCACTGAATATCTGAAAAATCAGGAAATCGATTCACGTGGCAGTCTTTCGGATCATGAAATCCCCCACTTGAAAAACTTTACCGAAAGGACCCTGGCGGGCTACGTCGGCGCCGCTCCGGCCCGTATCATTCTTGACAATTACCTTGCAGCGCGAGGTAGCGAGATGGAGGATGTCTTTGATATTTTCGGGTCGGTGACGATCAGCGATGCAGCCAGCCGTGAACAGCTGAGCGTTCTTTACGACGCCGCGCAAATCGTGTCCAGCGGGGCGGATTTTCAACAGGTGCTGGACCGCATTCTTGAATTGCTCTCTCAACAGTTCAAGTTCGACCTCTGCGTTATCCGCTTTCTGGAACCGGAATCAATGACGCTGATGGTCAGGAGTCTGGTCGGTCAGTCCTCCGAGGATTTCGGCCAGTCCGAGCGTAACCTCAACATGGACACCTATATCGGCCAGGCCTTTTTATCCAACGTCACGATGGTCGTCAATGACACGGAATACCTTGAGAAAGCTGCTTCGGCAAAAATTATCAAACGTGAAGCGATTACCTGCTTTGCCCACACACCCATCGTACTTGAAGGGGAACCGGTCGGTGTTCTTTCGGCTTTTTCAAAAACGGTGAAAGGCATCTTTACTCAGGAGTTTGTCGCCCTGTTTGAAAATCTTGCGCGTCAAATCGCGATTGCCTGGCGCAACCAGCAACAACTTCAGGAGTTGCTGATCGTACGCGACCAGGAGCGTGAAATGGAGATCGCCAGAGATATCCAGATGGGTCTCCTGCCCTCTTCACTGCCACAGCTTGAAAGCGTTGCTTTGGCTGGGCTCTGTGTGCCCGCCCATCAGGTCGGAGGCGACTATTACGACTTTATTCAGCGCAACAGCACAACCTACGACGTGGTCATAGCGGATGTTTCCGGTCACAATATCGGATCAGCGCTGATCATGGCCGAAGCGCGGACCTTCATTCATGCCCGCATTCAAAGCATTCAACAACCTGCCGCCATGCTCAGTGAACTCAACAGCTATTTTCTCAAGGATCTTGATCGTTCCGATTTGTTCGTCACCATGTTCTATCTCCAGTATAACCCGGACAGCCATCGCCTTATATACAGCAATGCCGGGCATAACAACCCGCTGCTCTGGAGGAACAAGAAAAAACAGCTGGAACTGCTTGATGCCGAGGGACTGATCTTCGGAGTCAAAAAAAATATTTCATTTGAACAGAAAACAACCAATCTTGCCGCCGGAGACCTTCTGCTGCTTTACACGGATGGTATTATAGAAGCTGAAAACAATGATCATCAATTCTTCGGCACGGAACGTCTCGGTCATTTACTTGAGGAATGTGACAACCTGGATCCCCAGGAGATTATTGACTGCATCATGAACCAGGTAAGATTTTTTACCGGTATGCGCCACTTTAACGATGACATCACGTTAGTGGTTATGAAAGTATTGAACTAGAATATCTAGACATACGTACTGTCACTCACGGACAGTGCCCAACACCAGTAGCAGAAAATTTTATTATTTGAGCCTAGAAGGAGAACTTGAATGCAATTAAACATTTCAGAACAGGGTGATATCGTTCAAATCAGTGTCCAGGAAGAGCGCATGGACGCACATAACAGCGGTGATCTCAAGGAACAGATGCTGCAGTTGTTTGACGACGGAAAATGTAACCTGATCGTCGATCTGAGTGCCGTGAGATTTATCGACTCATCAGGTCTGGGTGCTCTGGTCTCGGGCTTCAAGAATGCCAGCGCCAGGGAGGGCAACCTGAAATTGTGCTGTTTACAACCGCAGGTCCGTTCCATGTTTGAACTGACCAGGCTCCACCGGGTTTTCGAAATTTTCACCACTCTGGATGAAGCTCAGGCCAGTTTTTAACGAAGTTGTCCCCATCGGATTTTGCGCATATGTCCAGACGCATTGAGGTTGACATCAAAGTACCGAATCAAACCAAGTATCTTGGAATGATCGGAAGAATAGGCGAAAGTCTCGCGTACTCGCTCAAAGGCTTTCAGGGCAATCGCCGCGAGCTCGCCTATCACCTCAACCTGGTGCTGACAGAGGCCCTGGCCAATGCCATGTGCCACGCAAATCTGTGTGATCCCGACAAGGACGTGAAATTATCGATCTCCGCCTCTGATCAGGATCTGATCATCCGGGTTTATGATCAGGGGCAGGGATTCGACATGGATGCGCATTCCAAACTCATGGCAAAAACCAGTGATGAGGGTGGCCGAGGGATTCAGCTGATCTGTAAACTGATGGATGAGGTGGAATATTTGCGCGAAGGAGATTCAAACGTTCTGCAGATGATAAAATTTCTGAACTAAAGTCCCTTTTTCCAGGCTCAACACTCAGAGGCTGTAGTTTTAATCGGATTCGAATTCAATATTCGGCCAGCCATTCCAGCAGATCAAGATGAGTGACCACAGTTCGCTCACTCGTGACCATATCCCCGTAGCCGGAGAACTGTACGGAGGCCTCAAAGGCCGCACGGCGATCCAACTCGGAATCACCGATAAAAAGACAAGAACGGGGTGAAACCCCCAGTTTCTCAGCCGCCAGCAAGAGCATGTCGGGCGCGGGTTTAGGCCTGGCTACATCATGACTGGTAACGATCACCGAAAAATAATCAGCGAGATTAAAGTGCTCAAGAATAGGCCGAATGCTCTGCCCCCTGTTGGTGGCAATAGCCAAGGGATATCTTTGCTGAAGATCAGCCAAAACCTGTTCCAGAAAGCGCTCAGGAATCATCTGGGGAATAAATTCGTGGTAATCGAGGCGGGCAGCAAACTCGAGAGCCGGCGCAACATCTTCCAGACGCATCAAGCCTTTCAAAACCTCAGGCGAACTGGCGGTGTGACAAAGATGAGCACGCTCCCCGTCTGCCGCCGACACACGCGGATAGGCAAACTGTTCAAGAATCCGGTTATAATAAGCCAGGTTTGCCTCACGGCTCTCAAACATGACCCCATCGCAATCGAAAATTATAGCCTCAATCCGCTCCATGCCGCTGCCTCTTCAACACCAATACCAGGCCACTCAGACCGATCATGATCATCGGCACTGAGAGAAGCTGTCCCATCGTTGCCCCGCCCCAGAGAAACCCGAGGTGACTGTCCGGCTGTCGCAGGAACTCCACCAGGAACCGCACCACTCCATAGAGCATCAGAAAGCTGAAAGCCGGAACACCAGACCGGACTTCACGCCGATGCAGAAAGTAAATAACCGACAAAAGAACAAGGCCTTCCAGTCCGGCTTCGTAAAGCTGACTCGGATGACGAGGCTGTGTCCCCGCACCGGGAAAAACAATTCCCCAGGGCAGATCCGTGACTCGACCCCAGAGTTCTGCATTAATGAAATTTCCGATCCGTCCAAGCCCAAGCCCAATCGGTACCGCGGCGACAACCAGGTCAGCAACCATCAACAACCTGAACTTCTGGCGCCGGCAAAAAACCAGGATGGCTACCAGAACCCCGATCAGGCCCCCATGAAAACTCATCCCCCCCTGCCAGACAAAAAGAATTTCCAGCGGGTGACGACTGTAATAGGCAAAGTTGTAGATCAGGGTATATCCGAGCCGGCCACCCAGCACGACGCCAAAGACACCATAGAACAGCAGGTCGGAAACAGCATTCTTATCCAACGACCAACGCCGCAACCGCGACACGTGACACATCATAAAATAGCTGCCGACGAATCCAAGCAGATACATCAAACCGTACCAGCGCACAGCCAGCGGCCCGATAGTAAAAATAACCGGATCAATAGGTGGAAAATTCATCGGTTTTAGTCGCCCAAAAAGTTTTTGATCAGAACCATATCCCTCGGCAGATCAACTGCAAAGTCCAGGTTGTCTGCTGTGACAGGGTGCCGAAAAGACAGTCTGCAGGCATGCAGCAGCGGCCGTTGGATGGAAAAGGATAAAAAATTCGACTGTCCGCCGTAACGAACATCACCCAGCAGCGGACACCCCTGTTCAGCCATATGGGCACGGATCTGGTGTGAACGGCCGGTGACCAGTTCCAATTCCACCAGAGCAGCTCCATCCAGAATTTCCTTGACGACAAATCTGGTCACTGCTTCTTTGCCACCCTTGGCGACACTGCGAACACGATTTTCCTTGCGAGTCCGGGCCAGAAACGATCTGATTTCACCATACTGCTGCGCTGGAACGTTATGAACCAGGGCAAGATAGCGTTTATCAACCTGATGATCCAGAAAAATTCGTGTCATCGCCTTATGCGAACGGGGATGAATTGAAAACACTATAATCCCTGAAGTTCCACGATCAAGACGCTGGATCATACCGATCTGGACTTTATGATGAGGCCGAAAATCATCCTTTAAATACACCTGTAAGGCCTCAAACAGGGTGCCTTTGTAGCGTGCATGGGTCGGCTGAGTATCGACCTGCGCGGGCTTGTTGAGAACGATCAGGTATTGATCCTGGTAAAGAATATCAGCAGCACTGATGCGATATGGTTCAAGGGGCAGGTGATCAATATAGATCTCGACGGCGTCAGAGAAGCCTACGGGTAATGAACAATTTCTCACCCTGCGCCCATTGATATGAACCCCACCGAGATCAATGATTTTTCTAGCCAGTGATCTTGAAATATCCAGTCCAGCGGCGGCGATATACTGGTCAAGCCGAGTTCCCTGTTCATCTTGTGACACAGTTAAACGATGAATGGTCCAAGTCATGACGAGATCCGGGGACAATTGACTCGATTATAAAGATATATCATTTATAATATCTAATTTAACTCTTGACTTAAATATAGAAATTGTTATGCTGTGAACAAGCTTAACAGATCTTTGATTTCTGGGGTGTACGGTCGTGATTCTGGTCCTTGACCAACGTTGATTTTGACCTGTCGGTACGTGAAGAGATGGTGTGCAAGCCGGCCCTTGAGCAGGACGCCTGAAGTCTCCTCCGAAGACTAACCTTTCACTCAGGTCAACCGTACAGAACAGGCCGGCATCCCGGAGAGTCTTACTGAAAAGGCCCTGAATTTGATTCAGGGCCTTTTCAATTTCTACCTCATAGCGACTCGTCAACCCGCTCCCTCAATTCTTTGCCGGTTTTAAAAAACGGCGTCTTGCGCGAAGGTATTTTGACCAGCTCTCCACTTTTAGGGTTTCTCGCTTCACGGGCCTCACGTTCGCGAACGGAAAATGAACCAAAGCCGCGGATCTCAACCCGACTCCCTTCTGAAAGAGCATCGCCGATACCACCAAAAATCAGGTTGATCACCGTTTCCGCATCCTTCTTGTTCAACAGTTCATGACCGTCCGAAAGTTTTTCAATCAATTCACTTTTTGTCATTGTTTCAACCACCCATTTCAATAAAGAACGTTTTCAGACTAAAAAACACGCCACATATACTGCGGACCGATCATATCTTGAGCACCTAATTCAATGCCGAGATAACGACTAATAACATCCGGAAGGTAGCGATCCAGCAGGCTTCTCTTTTCCGGCTCGGGATAAACCAGGTCCGGATCGTCTCCCATTCCAGCGAGCTTGGCAGCAAACTTCACTGCATCATTGAAGGTACCCAGTTCATCAATAAGACCTGCCTGCTGAGCCTGACGACCGGTAAAAATCCTGCCGTCAACAAACGGCTGAAGACGCTCGACAGGCATATTTCTCTGGAGGCTGACTTCTTCAACGAACTGCTGATGAACGTCATCAATCATGTTTTGCAGCAGTTCTCGATCAGCCGCGGAAAAGTCCCGCGTTGAAGAGCCGATATCTTTAAAACGACCACTCTTCA
This sequence comes from Desulfuromonadales bacterium, assembly GCA_016931615.1. Lineage (GTDB taxonomy): Bacteria > Desulfobacterota > Desulfuromonadia > Desulfuromonadales > Geopsychrobacteraceae > JAFGEL01. The sequence goes on along the minus strand of JAFGEL010000062.1, from coordinate 153,402 downwards.
CCACTTCTGTCTCTACCCCGACCTTGCCCATGAGCTCCTGATAATTCGGAAACGACATAATCACGCCGATACTTCCCGTGATCGTGCCGGGGTTGGCAAATAAGCGTTCACCCGCCAGAGCGACGTAATAGCCCCCCGACGCAGCCACCGAACCCATCGAAACAACCAACGGTTTTTCCTGAGCGAAGCGCTTCAGTTCAGAATAGATCTCCTGTGATGGCCCAACCGCGCCCCCCGGAGAGTTAACTCTGAGCACCACAGCTTTTACCGCTGTCTGATTGCGAAACTGATCAATCTGTTCAAGAACCTGCCGGGCATTCACAATCGGCCCTTCCAGGTTCAGAATTCCGACCTTTTCTCCGACAGCGACGAGAGATGACCCCGAGCGGAAAAAACCGGCAGTGAATATCACCAGCACAAAGAACAGAAAAATGGCCCCAACTGTCAAAGAGGCCAGGAGAAACGGACGTTTTTTCATCAATATCAACAAAAAAGGACTCCGGTATTGCCGGAGTCCTTGCTCAATAAAAAGTTAAAATTAGTCGTCTGCTTTACGACCCATGGCCCCCTGAAGCAGATCGCCGAGGTTGGAAGTCGCACTTTTCTGTGCGCCCATGAATTCGTTGACCTCAGCTTTTTCTTTCTGCTCATCAAGATTTTTAACCGACAGAGCGATTTTGCGATCAACCGTATCAACCTGAAGCACAGCGGCTTCAAGCTCAGCACCGACCTGGGCGAAATCTTTCGGGCTGTCGATCTTTTCCTTGCTCAATTCTGAAACGTGAATCAAACCTTCGATACCTTCCTCAAGTTCGATGAAGATACCGAAATCGGTCACGGAAGTGACTTTACCATGGACAATCGTTCCACGCGCGTAGCGAGTCGGCACGGTTTCCCAGGGATCAACACTCAATTGTTTCAGACCAAGGGAGAAACGCTCATTGTCACGATCGATATTCAGAACAACAGCCTTGACCAGGTCACCTTTTTTATAAACCTCAGATGGATGTTTAATCCGTTTCGTCCATGACAGGTCGGAGATATGAACCAATCCATCAATCCCTTCATCAACCCCGACAAAGATACCGAAATCGGTGATATTCTTGACTTGGCCTTCGATGATGGTTCCAATCGGGAATTTCTCGCCGATCACATCCCAGGGGTTCGGCTCAACCTGTTTCAGGCCGAGAGAAATACGGCGATTATCGGAATCGAGGGCAAGCACGACCGATTCCACCTCATCACCGATATTAAGGACCTTGTTCGGATGCTTGACACGTTTTGTCCAGCTCATCTCCGAAACATGAATCAGGCCTTCGACACCTTCCTCAAGCTCGATGAACGCACCGTAATCGGTCAGGCTGACGACCTTGCCGGTGACCTTGGCATCGATCGGATATTTTTCCTGCACGTCAAGCCACGGATCCGGAGCAATCTGCTTGAGACCGAGCGAGACCCGCTCTTTTTCTTTGTCGAATTTGAGCACCTTGACGTTGATGGTGTCACCAACCGCAAGGATATCCGAAGGATGTTTGACGCGACCCCAGGACATATCGGTGATATGCAGCAGGCCGTCGATGCCACCCAGATCGATAAAGGCACCGTAATCGGTCAGATTCTTTACAATCCCCTCGACAATCTGATTTTCTTCGAGAGTTTTGAGGGTTTCTCCACGCTGCGACTCACGCTCGGTTTCGAGCAGAACACGCCGTGAGAGAACGATATTTCCACGCCTTTTGTTCAGCTTGATAATCTTGAATTCAAATGTCTGGCCGATCACCTTATCGAGATTACGCACGGGGCGAAGATCAACCTGAGAACCGGGCAGAAAGGCGTTCACGCCGATATCGACCGACAGACCACCCTTGATGCGGCTGACAATGCGACCCTCGACAACAGCGCCCTCTTCCAGAGAGTTCCAGATCTTCTGGCGGTCAGCCTTCTCTTTGGAGAGAACAATCAGGCCACTGTCACTCTCTCCGCCACCGAACAGGACGTCATAAACGTCACCAACCTTGACATTGATCTCACCTTTTTCATCGGCAAACTCGCGAAGCGGGATCACCCCTTCCGACTTGTAACCGACGTCGACAACAACCGAGTCAGGGTTGACCTGAACGATTGTGCCCTGGACAACGTCATTACGCTTGAGCTCAAAGCCGCCCTGCTCATAATCCTTGAGCAGTTCCTCAAAGCTTTCCTCGCCATCCAGTAATTCCATTTCGTTTTCGTCCTGCATGTCTTTTTCTTCTGCCATTGGAGATGTTACCCCCTTGTGAATTTTCCGACGCCTTGCGACGGCGGACTCAATTTGAGACTGCGCAAGATAGCACAGCCCCAGTGAAAAAACAAAACAATATTTTTCAAGCAGTTATCTTCTTAATGATGGTCCTGTGACGGTTTTTCTCTCTCCCTGACAAGATCAATCATAACCTTGAGGACTTGATCGATCGTCATCGTCGTCGAATCAATCACCACTGCGTCGGGAGCCTGAACCAGCGGCGCATGAGTTCTCTGCTGATCAATTAGATCCCGCGCTTCAACCTCAGCTATGGTCTGCTGCAGATCGACCTGATCTCCCCGGGCAAGTAACTCTTCATAGCGTCGTCGTCCACGTTCTTCAGCCGTTGCCGAGAGATAAAATTTCACTTCTGCCTGGGGAAATATCACCGTCCCCACATCACGACCTTCAAGCACGACCCCGCCCCCCCGACCAAGGTGTCTCTGCTGTGCAACCATAGCGGCACGAACATCAGGGAGGGCCGCAACCCGCGCCGTTAGCAAACTCACTTGCGGTGTGCGGATCACCTCAGTCACATCCCGGCCGTTGACGATAACCCGCTCCTCTTCCTGGTGACGCTCAAAAACAATGGAAATCTGCTCACAAAGAGCCTTAATTCGAGCACTGTCCTGCAGATCTATATCCTGCTGTTGCACCAGCAGAGCAACGGATCGATACATCGCTCCCGTATCGATATTGATATAGCCGAGCTTTTTTGCCAGGGCCTTACTCAGGGTACTCTTACCGGCACCGGAAGGGCCGTCAATGGCCACAATCAACTTCTTTTTCTGATATTTTAGCATTTTGAGCAGTTAAGTCGCTCGGCTGACCTGAGAGAGCAGCTCCCAGAATCCGGGGAATGAGGTTTCCGTACAGGCGGTATCGGCAATCGACACTCCGCTGCTCGTTCTAAGCGCGGCAACGGCCAGGCTCATGGCAATACGATGATCGCCAAAGGACGACACCTCGCCCCCACTTAAAAGCTCTTTTCCCTCAATACGCATGCCATCAGGCAAGGGCTCTATCCGTGCACCAAGCGCCCCAAGGGTTTCACACATGGCGGCAATCCGGTCCGTTTCCTTGACCCGCAGTTCAGCCGCCTCGCTGATCGTTGTGACACCAGAGGCATAAGCCGCAGCAACACTGATCACGGGGAATTCGTCAATGGCACGAGGAATCAGGTCACCTGAGATTTCAATTCCTTTCAGATCACTGCTTTTGACTAGAATGTCGGCGACCGGTTCCCCTGAAGCCTGCCTGCGGTTGAGGAGTTCAATCGAACCACCCATCAGTTGGAGGATATCGATCACTCCGCTGCGTGTGGGATTGACGCCGACATTCTTTATCAACAGCTCGGAGCCCGGAACAATCAGCCCGGCAACCATGAAAAACGCCGCGGATGAAATATCTCCGGGAACCACAACTTCCTGCCCCTGAAGATCGACCGGCCCCGTTATCCGGACTCCCCCTGAAAAAGATTCAAGTTCAGCGCCGAAGCTCCGCAACATCCGTTCGCTATGATCGCGCGACAAATGAGGTTCAAAGACGGTTGTCGTTCCCTCGATCTGCATACCCGCAAGAATCAGTGCAGATTTCACCTGAGCACTGGCAATCGGCGAATGATATTCAACCGGCCGCAAACCGCCCCCGTTGATGGCCAGAGGGGCTTTCGAACCGGCATCTCGGCCAAGAATTTTTGCACCCATCGTTGTCAGGGGGTCGATAATCCTTTTCATCGGTCTTTTGCGTAGATACTGATCGCCGGTCAACACAGAAAAAAATGGTTGTGCGGCGAGGATTCCACTGATAAGGCGCATGGTTGTCCCCGAATTACCGCAATCGATCACATCATCAGGCTCAGCCAGTCCATGAATACCATGACCATGAATCACCAGTTCATCTGCAGACTTTTCATCGACCTTGATTCCCAGCTGCTGAAAAGCTTTCAGGGTGGCCAGACAATCTTCACCCCGCAGCAAACCGACGACGCGACTGGTCCCTTGAGCGAGAGAAGCAAACATAATCGCCCGATGAGAAATGGATTTATCTCCGGGAACATTAATTTCACCCAGCAACCCCCGACAGGGCTGAACGGTTCTTTTCTGATCCTGTGCCATTGCGTGAACTTTCCTGATTGAATTATAGGATGGCGTCTCTGAGTTGCTTGGAACGGAGAAAGAATTCAAAAAGCTTATCCCCGCTGCCCTCGGCAATATCCGCTTTCAGTTCACCAAAAAAGGTCTCAAACTGAGCCATCATTTCCAGCAGAGCCTCACGGTTGGTTTCGGCGATATCCCGCCACATCACCGGGTCTGAGGAGGCAATCCGGGTAAAGTCCCTGAACCCGCCCGCCGAATACTCGAGAATATTTTCCTCGTAATGGTCATAGGAACCCACCGCATTGACCAGGGAGTAAGCGACCATATGCGGAAGATGACTGATAGCGGCAAGAATTTTATCATGCTTCTCCAGTGACATGGTGACAACGTCACTACCGGCAATCCGCCACATCTGTTCGACCAGCGCAAGCGCCTGAGGATCGGTTTTTGATGTCGGGGTTAAGATACAGCGTTTCCCCTGATAGAGGGTAGTGAAGGCGGCCTCGGCGCCACTTTTCTCGGTTCCGGCAATCGGATGGCCGGGAACGAAATGAATGCCTTCGGGCAGCAGAGGTTCAATCATTTTCACAACTTCACCTTTAACACTGCCGCCGTCGGTAATAACCGCTCCCGGTTTGACATTGGGTAACAGCTCAGCGGTCACCGAACCAAGAGCTTTGACCGGAGTCGCGAGAAAGATCAAGTCAGCGTCTTTAACCGCTTCATTAGGTTCGCGGCTGTAACGATCAATAATCCCCAGCTCAAGGGCTTTTTCCAGGTTCGGTTTGCCCCGACCGCAACCGATTACTTCTCCAACCGCACCAGCCTGCTTCAATGCCAGGGACAGCGACCCACCGATCAGACCGACTCCGATAATGGCCAGACGCTGAATCAGGGGGCTTTCAACCATGAGTCTTCTCCTCGGCTGGACGTTCACTCAAAGCCAGCGGGTAGGATCCAAGAATTTTAAGGAAATGACAGTGTCCGCGCAATTCCTCAACCGCGTCAGCAATGGGTTGATCATCGATATGACCGATCAGATCGAGAAAGAAAATATATTCCCAGGCTTTCTGTTTCATCGGCCGGCTTTCGATCTTGGACAGGTTGATCTGCCGCTTGCTGAAAGGCTCAAGCATACGGTAGAGAATCCCCGGCTCGTCCTTGACGCTGAACATGATCGATGTCTTGTCATGGCCACTCTTTTCAGGGGTTTTCTTGCCAACCACCAGGAAACGGGTGAAGTTATGCGGATTATCCTCAATCTTTGCCTTGACGACTTTCAGTCCGTACTGAACAACGGCAGCTTCGCTGGCAATCGCCGCCGCTGATTCATCTTCAGCCGCAAGCTGCGCTGCGGCGGCAGTGCTGCCGACATCAACCAGGGGAATGTCGGGAAGGTTTTCCTCAAACCAGCGGCGACACTGAGCCAACGCTTGAGGATGCGAAATGATCTTAGTGATCTGTTCGATCTGGCCGGTTTTCGACAACAGATTATGCGAAATTTCCAGCATGATTTCCGCGACAACCTGAAGGTCCGAGGCGATAAACATGTCGAGGGTATGGTTGACCACCCCTTCGGTAGAATTTTCAACCGGCACCACCCCGTAGTGCGCCCGCCCCCGTTCGACCTCCTCAAAAACCGCGGGGATACTCTTAAGCGGAACCAACTGTGCCGAGAGGCCGAATTGCTGCATCGCCGCCATGTGCGTAAAGGTCGCCTGGGGCCCAAAAAATGCCACCTTCATCGGCAGTTCCATATTCAGGGAGGCGGAGATGATTTCACGGAACACCTTGACGACGGCAGGGTTAGGAAAAGGCCCGGGATTCTGATCAGTCAGGCGCCGATAAATTTCTTTTTCCCGGCTCGGCACATAAAAGGACTTATCGCTCACTTTTTTAGACTTGCCGACGGCAATGACGATCTCAGCCCGACGATTGAGCAAGTCGAGAATCTGGCTGTCTATCCGGTCAATCCGCGCGCGCAGTTGTTTCAATTCATCGGCGTCCATCATTCATCTCTTTCCCTGCATGAATAAAATGAAGCTGGAATGTAGCCCAAAGATCGCTAAAAATCAATTTTTCAAGCATCTTGACCAACGCTATCAGCACGGTTAAACTCACCAACCGAATGACCTTTCAACTGCAACCAACCAACTGCTAAGGATCTCAAGATGCCGATTGCCAGCAAAATCAAAGAGTATATTGAACGGGCCTCATGGATCCGTAAAATGTTCGAGGAAGGTGCCGCTCTCAGGGCCCAGTTCGGCGATGAAAATGTCTACGATTTTACCCTCGGCAACCCAACCACGGAACCTCCCAAGGAATTTCAACAGGAGCTGAAAAAACTGGCTGAACAGCCGATCCCCGGGATGCACCGCTATATGAACAATGCCGGCTACGAGGAAACCCGCGCTGCTGTTGCTGAAGCCATTGCGAAACACTGCGGCCATCCGGTCAAAGCCGGGCATATCGTCATGACCTGCGGTGCCGGGGCAGCATTGAACGTCGTCCTCAAAACCTTACTCAATCCGGGCGATGAAGTCATCATCCTGGCTCCTTATTTTGTTGAGTATAAATTCTATATCGACAATCAGGGTGGCATCCCGGTCGAAGTGGTCACCAAGGACGACTTTCAGCCTGATCTGGACGCCATAGACTCGGCGATCAACCACAGGACCAGGGCGATTATCATTAATTCTCCGAACAATCCGACCGGGGTGATTTACCCGCGGGACACCCTCAAAAAACTTGGTCGGTTACTCAGTGAGAAACAACGGCAGTACGATTCAAAAATTATTCTCATCTCCGACGAACCCTATGCTCGTATCAGTTTTGGTGAACCTGTCCCCAGCATTTTTGACTGTTACGACAATTCGGTTATTGTCACATCCCATTCCAAAGATTTGGCTCTTCCCGGCGATCGCATCGGTTACTTGGCGGCAAATCCGGCCATGGATGATGTCCAATTATTTCTGCAGGGGGGTATTTTCTGCAACCGTGTGCTCGGTTTCGTCAACGCACCGGCTTTAATGCAACGACTGGTGACCCCACTGCAAGAGATCAGTGTTGATGTTGATGAATACCGGATCAAGCGCGATCTGCTCTACAACAAACTAATTGATCTGGGTTTTGATGTGGTGAAGCCTGGAGGTGGTTTTTACCTGTTTCCAAAATCCCCCTTAGCTGACGAAATGGAATTTATCCGTATTGCGCAGGGGTTTCGTATCCTCCTGGTTCCGGGTACAGGGTTCGGCGCTCCTGGCTACTTCCGTATTGCCTATTGCGTAGAAACGGAAATGATCGAACGCAGCCTGCCGCTATGGGAAAAACTCGCTCAGGCGGTAGGCCTGGCCAAGCTGAATTAATTCAGGAGGCCGTCATGGCCAAAAAACTTTTTATTGCCGCAACGGGCCAGAACATCGGTAAAACAACCGCCAGTCTGTCTCTTATGCACCTGGCCCAAAAGAAATACCGTCGAGTGGGTTTCATCAAGCCTCTGGGACCTAAAGTGACGACCTACAAAGGCCAGGTTGTTGACAAGGATGCGGCTCTCATGTGCCAGGTTTTCGGCTTGGGACGCAATCTGAAGTTCATGTCTCCGGTAGTACTGCATCCCGATTCCACTCGAAAAGCCTTAAACGGTGAGCTGGATCCGCGAGAGCTTGAAGAGAAAATCCTCAACGCCTGCACTGAGCTGGAAAAAAAGTGCGACTTCCTGATTATTGAAGGCTCAGGGCATCCGGGTGTCGGATCGGTCGTCAATCTGTCCAACGCCCGTATTGCGAAGTTACTGGGAGCCCAGGTTCTACTGATTACCGGCGGCGGCGTTGGCAGTGTTATTGACAGTGTCCACTTGAACAAGATGCTGTTCGAGAAAGAAGCGGTTCAAATCCGGGCAATTATGCCCAATAAACTGTTACCGGAAAAACGTGAAAGTACTCTGGCCTATTTGCGCAAGGCGTTTCACGCCGAATCCTTTGCGGTTTTTGGAGGATTCAACTATCAGCCGGTTCTGGCCAACCCGACACTCACTCGTGTGGCCAAAATTCTCGATCTTGACATTCAAGGAAACCGTAAGGACGCTAAGCGCATCATCCATCATCTGCAAATCGGTGCTCCCTCGACCCAAAGGGTTACCGAACTGCTCAAACCGGATACCCTGCTGATCGTCACCAGCAGCCGTGATGAACTCTTGGTGACCCTGTCAAATATGTATCAAATTCCCAATTACCGTGAAAAAATCGTCGGGCTACTGATCCCTGGTGTCCAGAATATCAGTGATATCACCCAGCAGATCCTTGACCGCAGCCGAATTCCATACCTGCGGACGACCTGCCACACAACCGGCACCCTCTATAGAACGATCAGTGAAGATGTCTATAAGTTACAGGCTGATGATAAAGAAAAAATTGACATGATTCGCGAATTGGCGGAAATGCGCTTTGATTTCGATCAGCTGGATGAGCTTTTCAACTCATCAACATTTTCACTGTAAAGGTGGGCTGGAGCGATTTTACCGTGACTGTCAACAAAGCGAACCTCGCAAGCCAGGGTGAAACCGACTTGGCTCTGAACCTGGGTGCGAATGTATTGAATCAGGCGCAAAACATCAACAGCTTTGGCTCCGCCGCGGTTGATAATGAAATTGGCATGCAGGGATGAAACTTCGGCCTGGCCCATGGACGCCCCTTTCAAACCGACAGCTTCAATGATTTTCCCCGGAGGGCCGACAGTCTGATGCATGGCCGCGGTACTCAGGAAGACGGAACCACAATTGGGTAATTTACGGGGGAACTTTCTTCTCCTCTCACGCAAATCAGCGAGCATTTCACCACGAATCAGTGATCGGGCTTTTCTGGGGCAACGGAGTTCCGCCCCCACCACAACGCTGTCATTTCCCTGAAGCGCACTGTGCCGATAACCGAAAGCACATTCTTCCTGACTCAGGTTCCGCTGCCGGCCATTCCGATCGATCAACGTCACCTGCTGAATATTTTCCCCGATCCCGCGGCGCTGACTGCCGCCGTTCATGAGCACCAGGCCACCAAGCGTACCGGGAATACCGATGCAATGCTCCAGGCCACCCAGACCGGCCTGCATCGCTTTGCGCGCCAACCCGGGAACCCAGACCCCGGCCTGGGCGCGAATGATATCGCCTGAGATTTCAATCTGTGCCATTTTGTGGCCGATCTTCATCACCACACCACGGACCCCAGCGTCGCAGAACAGCAGGTTGCTGCCTTCGCCGATGACAACCAGTGGAAGCGCGTAATCGCGCACCAAACGTTTCAGTGCGATGACCTGTTCGACCGTCTCTGGCTCGACAAACAGGTCTGCCGGTCCGCCGATCTTCCAGCTGCTGTGGCGACTCAGCGGCTCGGAAAAACAGCAGTTGCCGATTTTCTCAGTGGCCAGGCGGCGCAAGACAGCGTTTAGGTTGTTTCCGGACGATGAAGAAAGCCTACTGAGCTGCTCCGGCATGATCTATTGACCTTTACTATTTATCATAGGCGTTGATCGCTCCCACGCATGGTAAAGAAAGTCAGATTATCACTTTTCGGGGCGGATAGAAACTCTGTGAGAATCCCGGCACTAATTTGAGAAACCTGAATAAAGTGTTCATTGGTGCTTTTCCGCCAAGCTCAGGCAGAACGAAAATCAACCACCTGCAACTGCAGCATTTTCTGTCCGCGCCATTCATTGATCTCAACACGATAGAGCAGATCAACCGGGGAACTCAATTCATCCAGACGCCGGGCCTGGCCGAAAGCGATACAATCGATTCTATGACCGTTCTGCTCAACGTTGAACTTCAGGTGCTTGGCTGCAACGACTCGAGGTCTGATCACACGGCAGCCTCTGCTGACAAATACCGGCTGCGGATTCCCGATCCCAAAAGGAGCAAGTTTTCCCAGTTCTCGAAGTAAAGTCAAATCGAGTGAGCCCAGTTCAATCTCACCGTCGTGCAGGTGGGTCGCAACCAGGTCTTGCGACGTCAAGCTCATCCGCGCGACCTGTTCAAAGGCAGTACGAAATGCCTCCAGTTGATCACGAGTCAAAGACATTCCCGCCGCCATGGCATGACCACCGAAACCGGTAAGATAATTTGCGCACTGTTCCAGAGCGCGATACAGATGGAAATGACTGATCGAGCGGGCCGAACCTTTTCCCTGCTCACCATCAAGAGCAAACAGCACTGTCGGCCGATGATAACGTTCCACCAGGCGACTGGCAACGATACCGATCACGCCGGGATGCCAGTCCTCACTAGCCAGCACCAGGGAATAACGCTCATCCCCCCAGTGGTTGTCTATTTCATCAATGGCGGCCTCCAGGGTGAGCTGTTCGATGTCGCGCCGTTCCTGATTGAAGCCATCCAGCAATTCGGCCAGTTCTTCCGGGTCATGATCCTTGCCACCAATCAGCAGCTCCACTCCAAGGGCGGCATCTTCCAATCTGCCGGCAGCGTTGAGGCGCGGCGCGAGATGAAAACCGACGCTTCCGCTGCTGACCTGCTTAACGGCCGCGACCCGTTTGAGGGCCTTCAGACCGGGACGTTTTGTGGCGGAGATCAACGGCAAACCGAACTGGACAAGGGTTCGATTAACCTTATTCAGCGGCACCATATCAGCGATGGTTCCCAGTGCCACGAGATCAAGACCGGCGCGCAGATCAGGCTCTGCCTGCGACGAAAAAAAACCCTGTTCACGTAACCTGCGTCTGAGCCCAGCCAGTAGAAAAAAAGCAACCCCCACGCCGGATAAATCCGGCCATGGAAACTCGCTGGCGGCGAGGTGCGGATTGACCATTGCCAGGCAATCGGGCAATTCACTGGGCGGCTGGTGATGGTCGGTGATAATCAGGTCGATTCCCAACTCTCGCGCCAGTGCAGCTTCAGCCACCGCGGTCACCCCGCAGTCAACGGACAAGACCAATGAGCAACCGTCCGCTGCGGCCTGTTTCAGGGCACCCGCTGAGAGGCCATAACCATCCTGTAAACGCAAGGGGATGTGATATTCAACCTCGGCCCCCAAGTCACGGAGAGTTTCGACCAGCAGCGCACAGCCGGTGATACCGTCGACATCGTAATCGCCATGGACGGCTATTTTCTCACCTCGCTGCAAAGCCTGCTCCAAACGCGTGCAGGCGGCAGCCATCCCCGGCAACAGGTCTGGGTCGGGTAGTGACGACAGCTTGGCCGCGAGAAATGCCTCCCCCTCGTTAGAGTTGGCAATCCCACGCAAGGCCATAACCCGGGCGGTCAATACGTCAATGTGAAGATCGGCGGAAAGCTGCTGAACCAGCTGATCTGAGCAGCTCTCGCTGCGAATCTTCCAGTTACGCTGGGATGCCGGCTGCATGTCGATCCTGAAAGCATGAAAAAACAGGCCGGGAAAAAGTCCCCGGCCTGAATGAAAACAACACTAATTAGGGCTTGGAAGTGGTTGTGATGGTTGTGGTAATTGGGGATGATTTTTCAAAAAATCGAGTTCAGCCCGAACTTTCTCTGCTCCGGGACCGCTCGGATTTAAGGCGATGAAACGGTTCCAGGCGTCCATCGCTTTGTCAAAATCCTGAAGATCGTAGCGATACACAATACCCAGGTTGTAAAGACTCTGCTGATGACGGTTGTTCAGCTGATAGGCTTTTTGGAAATTAACGATCGCCTTATCATACCAGCCGACCCGCCGGTACATGACCCCCTGGTCAGTCAAAATATCCGGATCATCAGGATCCAGGGCCAGCGCCTTGGCATAAGCATCTATCGCCGGCATAGGCTCATTGGCATCAAAATAATTGTGTCCCAATTGAATCCATGCGTTACGGTTATCCGGTTCCCGGGCAACAATCCCTTCCAGCATGGTGATCTGCTGCTGGTGATTCACCGGAGCCTGAAGGGGTGGTAGCGAGGTCGATGAAGTTTGAGGAGTATCTTTTTTCTGATTTGAATAAATCACCCCGATAAGCACCCCGACAGCCAGGGCGATAGCGGCAAAAAAGATCGTCTCTTTTTTCATTCAGCCCACGTCCTTTGCATCGCTCGATTTTTTATTTAACCTTCTTCTGCTGCCACAAAATCAACACCGGGCTGGCAACAAAGATTGAAGAATAGGTCCCGATTAATACCCCGACGAGCATGGCGAAAGCAAAGTTATGGATCACTCCGCCACCGAGAATAAACAGGGCCAGAATAACCAGAAGGGTTGTCCCCGAAGTCAACAGGGTGCGGGACAGGGTTTCATTGATGCTGCGATTGACCACAAAAGAGAAAGGTTCCTTGTTGTGTTTCCCCAGATTCTCCCTGATACGATCATAAACAATGATGGTGTCATTCAATGAATAACCGATAATCGCCAGAAAGGCGGCGATGATCGGCAGATCGATTTCCTTGCCGAAAACACTGAAAGCACCCAGGGTAATCAGGACGTCATGGACCAGGGCGATAATGGCCCCCACCGCGAACCTGAATTCAAACCGCCAGGAAATATAGACCAGAATCCCGAGCATAGCGTAAAAGATCGCTTTGAGCCCCTTGCTGCGCAAGTCCTTGCCGACCTGGGGCCCGACCATCTCAACGCGACGAATATCGACCTGACCTTTAGCGTAAGTCGCTTCAAGAGCCGACTGAATCTGGGTTGAAAGCCCTTTGAGCTCAGTTGAAGCCTGTTCGACGCGGATCAGAAATTCATTCTGGTTATCACCGAAACGTTGAACGACCGGATTCCCCAGGTTCAAGCCCTCAAGAGCTTTTTTAATCGCTGCCGCATCGGTCGGTTGTTGAAATTGCACCTGAACCAGGGTTCCTCCGGCAAAGTCAATCCCGTAGTTCGGCCCCCCCTTGACCAGCAGGGAACCCAAACCGACCAGGATAAGGATAACTGAAAAAATCAGGGCCATTTTCCGCTTGCCCACAAAATCAATATTTACATCCGGCTTGATCAGCTGCATGCCGCCAGCCTCCTTATATACTCAGCCGCTTGATATCGCGGCCCTTCAAGAAAAGATCAAAGATAACCCGTGAAACGAAAATCGCGGTAAACAGCGAAGCGACAATACCGATCGACAGGGTCACGGCAAAGCCGCGCACCGGCCCGGTGCCGAACTGGAACAGAACCAGAGCCGCCAGAAGGGTGGTCAGGTTCGCATCGATAATGGTCAGAAAAGCTTTACTGTAACCGGAATCCAAAGCCAGTTTCGGCGCTCGGCCGAGACGTATTTCCTCACGAATCCGTTCAAAAATGAGAACATTGGCATCAACCGCCATCCCGACGGTAAGAACAATCCCCGCCAAGCCGGGCAGAGTGAGAGTCGCCCCGAACATCGACAACATGGCCGAGATAAACAGCAGATTCAAACTCAGTGCAGCGACGGCTACGAGTCCTGAGAGCTGATAATAGATGAGCATGGCCAGAACGACCAGAACGCCCCCGACCCAGATTGACTTTATCCCTTTATCAATCGAGTCCTGCCCCAGGGACGGGCCGACTGTGCGGTTTTCCAGAATCTTAACCGGTGCCGGCAGAGATCCGGCACGCAGGACGATAGCCAGGTCGGTGGCTTCCTGAGAGGTAAAGGAGCCTGAAATCTGGGCACTGCCCCCGGCAATCCGCTCACGAATGACCGGTGCGGAATAGACGGTATCATCCAGCACAATCGCCATCCGCTTACCGACATTGGCCGCGGTAATCTGATCAAACCGCTTGGCTCCCACCGCGTTGAAATCAATGGCCACGTAGGGCTCGTTGAAACGGGTATCGATGCGCACGTTGGCATCCGACAGGAGATCTCCGGTAAGAACTGTTTTGTCAACCACAACCAGCGGGGTTTCCGTTTCAGCCCCCGTTGACCGGTTGATGTTGCGTTCGTAGAGAAGTTGCGTTCCCGGAGGTAATTTCCCGGCAACGGCATCCTGAATATTGGCTGTTTCATCGACCATTTTAAATTCAAGCCGTGCAGTCTTACCCAACAGTGAAATAGCCCGCTCCGGATCCTCAACCCCAGGGAGCTGAATGAGAATCCGATTGCCGCTCTGGCGCTGCAGGGTCGGCTCACTGACGCCGAACTGGTCGACGCGATTGCGCATTGTCTCGAGGGCCTGACGAACGGCATAGTCTTTGATGTTTTCGATTTCGCCATCACTCAGGCGATAATGCTTTTCGATATAGCCACCGACCCCGGAAAAGGTTTCCGCCTCAAGAGAAGGAAAATCTTCAGCCATCAGGGCATCAACCTTGGCCCCTTCCTCCTGGTCATAGACAAGCACAACCAGACGATCTCCCTGGCGTCTCTCCACGCGCTTGAAAATAATATCCTTTTCGCGCAACAGAGTTTCAGTCTGATCAATGACGGTATCGACGCGACTTTCAACGGCCTTATCGACATCAACACCGAGCACCAGGTGCATACCACCCTGAAGATCAAGACCTAATTGAATCGGGCCGAAGGTGTTGAGCCACCATTGCGGCAAGTTGCCCTGCGTCAATGTCGGAGCAATCGCCAAGACAGACAGGATCAGACAGAATATAACCAGCCCCCCCCTGAGTTTTAGACTATTGGACATCTGCTTTGTATCTCCCTGTAAACTTAAAACAAATTGAGCTGAGAAAATGCTCTAATTATAGTGGAATTATTGTTTGACCTCGGTAATTGATGAACGATTCATTTTGATTTTAACCCCGGTTGCAACCTCGATGGTCACGGTCAGGTCCTCGACAGCAGAAATTTTCCCATGAATCCCACCCGCTGTTACAATCGTGTCACCGGCTTTTAAATTGCCCACCAGTTCTTTGTGCTGCTTGGCGCGTTTCTGCTGCGGCCTGATAAGCAGAAAATAAAATATGGCGAACATGGCCACCAGCATGATGATTCCCTGGTATCCACCCTGCTGTCCCTGTGCTGCTGCGTTTCCTGCCATTGCAAATGCTTCTGTTGCCATCGGTGTATCCTCCTTGAATGGTCTTTAATTCAAATCTTGCCCGCGCTATGTCAAAGCGTCGGGCGTTCTCTTCGAGTATAAAAATCTTTGCGGAATTGGCTGAATAATCCTTTGTCCAGTGCCTGACGAATCTTCAACATCAGTTGTTGATAATAGTAAAGATTATGATGCGTGTTAAGCACAGACGCGAGAATTTCTCCACTGGTATACAGGTGCCTCAGATAAGCCCGGCTGTAATGACGACAGACATAACAGTCGCACTCGGGATCTATCGGCCGGTTGTCCTCACGATAACGTGCCTGTTTTATACTAATTTTGCCGAAATGGGTAAATAAAACACCATTCCGCGCGTTGCGGGTCGGCATGACACAGTCAAACATATCACATCCCCGGGCAACTCCCTCGACAAGATTCTCGGGAGTCCCCACTCCCATGACATAGCGCGGAGAGTCCTCCGGCAACAGAGGTAACCCGTATTCCATCATGTCATACATCAGAGAAGTTTCCTCGCCGACGGACAGACCTCCGAGAGCATACCCTTCAAACCCGATATCCCGCAACTGTTCAGCGCTCTGCCTGCGCAGATCCAGTTCCATCCCTCCCTGTACAATTCCGAACAGAGCGGTCTCCGATCCCGGCGGCAGGAGATCGCGACAGCGCCTGGCCCAACGGGTGGAGCGGTTGGTCGATTCAACGACATAGCTGCGTTCTGAAGGATGGGGAATACACTCATCAAAAACCATGACAATGTCGGACCCCAGCGCCAGTTGAATCTCGACAGACAGTTCCGGGGTCAGCAGATGTTTGCTACCGTCCAGATGAGACTGAAAAGAAGCCCCCTGTTCTGAAATTTTCCGCAAATCGCCGAGACTGAAAACCTGGAATCCGCCACTGTCAGTGAGGATTGGACCCTCCCAGTTCATGAACCGATGCAGCCCCCCAAGCTGTTTGATCAGCTGATGTCCGGGACGCAAATAGAGGTGATAGGTGTTGGCAAGAAGGATCTGGACGCCGATCTCCTTCAGCGCTTCCGGCAACATCCCTTTGACCGTCCCCTGCGTTCCGACAGGCATAAAGACCGGGGTTTCTACGACACCATGCGCTGTCACCAGTCGGCCGCGCCTGGCTTGGGAGTTCATATCCTGCTGTAAAAGAGCGTAACGAAACTGTGGCAAAAGTGAACCTGTCCTAAACGATCAACATGCAATCGCCGTAGCTGAAAAAACGGAAACGCTCAGCGATGGCACGGTGATAAGCAGACAGGATAAAATCCCGTCCGGCAAAGGCGGAAACAAGCATCAGTAATGTCGATTTCGGCAAATGAAAATTTGTCACCAGCGCATCGACAACTTTAAAGGTATAACCAGGGTAGATGAATATATCGCTCTCCCCGCTGCCGGCCATTAATTCACCAGAGTCCGTTGAAGAGGTTTCCATGGCTCTGGCACTTGTCGTCCCTAAGGCAAAAACTCTGTGACCGGCGGCCCGCGCACAGTTGACCGAATTCGCAGTTTTTTCAGAAATCCGGTAAAACTCAGAATGCATGCGGTGCTGACGGATATCTTCAACCCGGACGGGGATAAAGGTTCCCAGGCCCACGTGCAAAGTCAGATTCAGAATTTCAACGCCTTTGGCCTGCAGCTGTTGAAGTATCTTTTCGGTAAAATGCAGTCCTGCTGTTGGCGCAGCCACCGCCCCGTTCTCTCGGGCAAAAACCGTCTGGTACCTGGAACGATCATCACTGGTATCCTTCCGCTTGATGTAAGGGGGCAGAGGTAAGTGACCGTATCGTTCCACTGCCGCCATAAAATCACCCGGGCAGAAAAACCTCACCCGGCGATACGACTCATCAACAGGTTCCAGAATCTCCGCCTTGAATTCCGGTGAAAAACTGACGACAGTGCCGTATTTCAAAGAACGCGATGTTTTGGTCAAACATAACCAGTCTTCATGGCTCTCAGCTTGTTTGTAACTGCGAACCAGAAAAACCTCAACTCGTCCACCCGTCTGTTTACGTCCTATAAGACGGGCGGGAATAACTCTGGTATCGTTCAGGACCAGAACATCCCCGGGACGAAAATAGTTCAGAATATCACTGAACGATCCGGTTTCGATCGAACCCAGATTCCGGTCAAGGCACATCAGCCGAGAGGCATCTCGTTGTGCGGTCGGGATCTGTGCTATCAAGTCTTCCGGAAGGGTATAATTGAAATCATTCAACAACATGAAACGCGCCTAAATCCAGCCAAACAGCGCTCTAGAAAATCATAGAAAGAAGTCAAAGTCAATTTCTTTTCAAAGCGGGTAACAACTGCAAAATCAGCTGTTATTTTTCCTTTCAGCCTTTGAATTTACCACCTTTCCACAGGACTAGCTGCGCTCCACAAACCGACAGAATCCCCTCCGAACACCTCACAACGGAGATTCAGACAGTATCCTGTTCAATAGTTTCGCTGGAGGGTGCAATCATTTGAAATTCGGTTTGTCGATTCACCCCGGTCTGGCATAATCAATTGAAACGATCATCCCAGGCTGACGAACGCAGCCTTAACCGGCAAAGGTCTAATAATGAAACCTGGCACAATACAGCGCATATTTGCTGATATGACACTCCTGGACATTTTCACTGCGTTTGAAGGAACTGAGAACGTTCTGAAAAAATATGACCATGTGGCAGGGGAATGCATCTGTTGCGAAATGCTTTTCAGCAAATTGGAAGAGGTAGCCGAACACTACCAGTTGGATCTGGAGCAGTTGCTGAACGAGCTCAATGATTTTCTGGAAGGGTGATCGGAAAAACCCTACTGCTGCCCTTCATAAAGGACTTTCCAGCGATTCTGTTCTTTAACGAGGTAGAGACGTTTCTGCATGTCTCCGTTAAAATTGTTGGACCGGTAGTGCTGAACGAAGTTTGCCACCACCAACGGACCTTTTTCATGACGCGGATAGGCCAGTAACGACAGTTCGGATAAATCAATTTTCTGATAGGTTTTACCGGCAAAAACCTGTTTTTTGTACTTCTTCCAGCTGCTGTTGTCATGACCGTTGGCCCAGAAATCTCGCGAATACATGTCCAGGTAGGAATCCAAATTGGCTTTTTCCCAGTTTTGCCGCCAAGTTTCCAGTGCAGACTGCACTTCTATATTCGCATCGAGCCATTCGCGACTTGAAATCCAATCAACGGACTCATTGATAATCACCGGGGTTTTCCCGGTTTCAACATATTGGGCAATCCGGGAGAACTCTTCGTTCGTCAGGACGACACAGCCTTCACTGTCCAGTGGCGGTCGGCTGTAAAGAGTTTTTTCCGTGCCGTGTAGCCAGATTCCGCCCCCTGTTTTTGTCAACCGCCGATCAAGTTCATTCGGATAGTTCACCGGAAAGGCCCCGCTGCCGTAAAGTGCCGGCAACCTCTCGTCCGGCAGATAACTGGTCACAAAGTAAACTCCGTTGGGTGTTTTCAAATCCCCCTCATACATCTTATCGCCGGTTTTTTTGCCGAGAACAATATAGAAGTCATCCACAGGTTGCGGAGGCAGTCCCGTTCCTGCATTACGATAAACGTACAGCCTGTTTTTACTTTTATCGACAACCAGAGCATGCTTCACCTGTGAACTCAGCGCCATGAGATTTCTCGGGATCATCTGCCCTTCCGTCAAAGACAAATACCCCTGCAGGCGGACGCGGGCTTCACTCTGCAATTGCGACAGGCGTTGGTGTTGTACCGAGTTCATCGGAGTTTCCGCCAGGGTCCCACCGATGACCTTGAGTTGATCAAAGCGGGCAATCAGCAGGTCTCCAAGAATCAGATGGGCTAACTTAAATTGAGGAGCACGTTGTGCCAACTCTGACAGTTCATTGATTGCGGCGTCGACATCACCGCCCTGAAAGAGCAGAAGCCCCGTGAGAAGACTGGCTTCATGATCGTCGGGATTCCGCTTCTGCCGCTGATCGAGACGATCGAGAATAGCCTGATTTTGAGCACTGACAGGAGAAACCGGAGACAGGTTGTTCTCCTGAAGGGTCAATGAGGGGTGCGGTTGAGTGACGATTTCACCCTCGGACTGCAGTGACCAGAGAGCCCCGACTTTGGCCCCGGTCAAACCCAGCAGGGTGATGAAAAACAAGGAGATGGTGATTCGCCGGGCCGTCAACGGAGACTCCCCAATGACCGTTCGCTGAGAATACTCCAGCCGGCGCCATGCTCTTGCAGGTCAAAAATTTTGCGGGTCTGATCGGAGTAGAGATCACTTTTATAGTGCTGCACGGCCTCAATACGAATTTTGTCGTCGCCCAGTCCCGACAGGCGAATGTCAGTCAGTGACACTTCAATTGACTGCGGCCTGCTGATCCGTTGTTTGCGCTGGGCTTCCCATGCTGCTCTGGTTTTACCTCCAGAAGGAACAAACGCCGGGTCATAGAAACTCAGATATGCGACAACATCCTGATCCGACCAAGCCTGTGCCCACCGCCGGATAAAATCTTCGGCACTCTCTTTTTCAACCGAATCAGGAACATTTGCGGAGGGTTCATCTTCCGCAATCGGCTCAACAGCGGCAATCTCAGGCTGAGCTGCCTCGCCCTCTTGAATTTCGGTGACTGCGGCAGCACCATCTGAACCAACTTCGGCGCTCTCCTGGGCATCAACTTTCGCCACAGCCATCGCCTCCGACACCGGAGACTGGACGTCGTCGCGAACTGCCGGGGTCTCAATGGAACTCACCTCGGCAACTCCGTCATCCCTCCCATTTTCTTGAGAGGTCACTGGTTCTGCTTGACCGGCAGCCGTCAAGCGCACCGCACCCCGACTCGACAAAGCCTGAAGCGTCAACAACGATCCCACCTCGTCCAGTTGCAAGGCTTTACCATAGGAATGTCTGGCCATCTCGGCATAAAGCGCTCCGAGGTTATTGTAGACAGTCACATAGTCAGCATCTGTCGAGAGAGCCCGTTCCAGGTAATCACGGGCCTGTTCATAGTCTCCTTGAGCGGCATATATAACCGCCAGATTATTATACGCCCGGGGATCTTCGGGAAATTCACTGACCAGGCTCATGAGTAGATTTACGGCCTCGGGATGAGCCGAATTCTGCCAGGAAAGCAGGGCCTGATCGAGGTCTGCTGAAATATCCCTTGGGTTTTTCGGCGGACTTTCAAGTTTTTCGGGAGCAGGTTGGTTTAAAAACAGAAAATAACCCCCCGAACCGATGGCGATTCCGACCAGCAGGATCAGCAGATAGCGCCAAACAGGAGAATCCTCTCTGGAATAAATATGTTCCAGTTCTTCAGTCGCATCCGTAAGGGGAACATCATCCGCACCACTGAGAACGGGTTCGTTCAGGTTAGAAACGTGTTCTTTAAGCCGGGCTTCGATGCGCGTTGCCAGATCTCCATCTGTCACAGAGGCCGAATCCGCCGGCCGGCATTGCGTTACCTGGTCATCGCCATCCGAGGCCATTTCCGGTCCAGCTGTCGGTATGTCGAGGGATTCTTTGGCGAGCAATTGTTCACATTCCCGGTGCAATACCGCAGCGGAAATCCGTTCCCCGGGAGAGGTCTTTGTCATCGCCTCCAGGAGAGGTCGGCAGATTGACAGGGCATTCGGAAGAGCAGGAAAATCACCCTGAACGTGCTGCAGAGCAACAGCAAATGGACCATCCCCACAGTAAGGAGGTGTGGCGGTCAGCAGCCGGTAAAATACGCATCCCAGGCTATATATATCAGCCGGGGAGGCAACAGCATCACCCCTGACCTGCTCGGGGCTGGTGTAATGTGCATCAACACCCGACTGGTAATCCAGCTTGACCAGCCGTGACAGGGCAAAATCTGCCAGGAAAGGCTTCGCGTCGACGAGGCTGATAGTCTCCGGGGAGAGGTTGCCGTGTACAAGTCCGGCAGCATGGGGAGCTATCAAAGATTCAGTAATATTTTTGAGCAGTTCAACAGCATGCCGGACAGTCTGAAACTGGTCAAATTTTACAGCGAGGGTAGCCCCGGGCACGCAAGGGAACAGGCAATAGAGCTGTTCTTCATACTCACCCGTGTCCAGAGGAAGCCCTACCCCGGGAAAATCCTGGCTTGATAACCACTGGGCCTGCTCAATAAACTGCCGACGGCTGATTGTCTGAAACAGGTTTTCCCGCTCAAACACCAACAGTTTTACAGCCCCGTCACCAGCGCCATGAACAAGATAACTCTGATAAACGTTATGAACTGGAAGCGCTTCAACAATCTCATAACGGTCAAATTTTGCGCCGGGTTCAAGCATAACTCTCACCAGAAAAGCTCGTCGGTCTAGGCTTAATATTAGGCTTTAACAATAAAGCTAAACGGCTTGAAATGCTAGGGAAAAGTTGGAACAATCGTTAATCCCCGACGTTCATCAAAACCGCACATCAGGTTCATATTCTGAACCGCCTGTCCGGCAGCGCCTTTCACCAGATTATCGATCGCGGAGACAACAATAACGCGCCGAGTCCTTGGGTCACTTACCAGTCCGATATCACAAAAGTTCGTCCCCTTCACAAAAGCGATATTCGGATATTCCCGGCCCGGCATAATCCTCACAAAAGGCTCATCAGCATAAAATTCGCTGTACAGCGCAATCAAATCATCACTGGAAATATCCTCAACCAGATCGGCATAAGCTGTCGACAGAATTCCCCGGTTCACCGGCAGCAGATGCGGAGTAAAATTGATGATAATTTTTTCCCCGGCTAACGATGAAAGTTCCTGCTCGATTTCGGGCGTGTGCCTGTGGTTACCAATCGCGTAAGCCTTGAAACCTTCATTGACCTCGCAGTAAAGGCTCCCCTGTTTGGCACTGCGTCCGGCACCGCTGGTACCGGACTTGCTGTCAACGATAATGCTGGAGCGTTGAATCAGTCCCTGCTTCAGCAACGGGGCTACCCCGAGAATCACACTGGTAGGATAGCAACCCGGATTAGCCACCAGGCGGGCCGGCGGTATTACTTCGCGATACAATTCAGGAAGTCCATATACGGCTTCATTCAATAAAGCCGGGCTGCTGTGCGTCTGGTACCAGCTTTCATAAACCTGCTGATCTTTGAGACGATAGTCTGCAGACAGGTCGACGACCCGGCACCCCGCATCAAGAAAGCCGGGAATCACCTCCATGGCTGACTTATGAGGCAAAGCGGTAAACACCAGATCAACCCGCGACGAGATCGCAGCGACATCAAGAGGTTCACAGATCAGGTCACATAACCCATGTAATGAAGGGAAAACCTGATTGATCGTTTGTCCCTCATGCTGGCGTGATGTAACACAGCAAATTTCAACTTCAGGGTGGTTAATCAGAATCCGGAGCAACTCGACTCCGGTATAGCCACTTGCACCGATAACCGCGACTTTCAGCATACCGACTCCACATGAGAAACAGAATAATGAGGTTGAAAATTTTACTTCAACCCAAGCGTCGCCACAGACAAAAAAAGGGAACCCCCGAAGGGCTTCCCTTTGTACTTTGGTGATCCAGC
This sequence comes from Desulfuromonadales bacterium, assembly GCA_016931615.1. Lineage (GTDB taxonomy): Bacteria > Desulfobacterota > Desulfuromonadia > Desulfuromonadales > Geopsychrobacteraceae > JAFGEL01. Next base: position 130,587 of record JAFGEL010000062.1, on the reverse strand, counting down.
AGAAAATGCCGGAAAAGCATTAACGCTTCGAGAACTGGAAGCTTCGACGGGCGGCAGCGCGACCGTATTTCTTACGTTCTTTGACACGACTGTCGCGGGTGATAAAGCCCGATTTTTTCAGGGTCGCGCGCAACTCCGGATCAACTTCCAGCAGCGCCTTGGTGATACCATGCTTGATGGCACCGGCCTGACCGGAGACACCCCCACCCGTGACGTTCACATAAATATCGAACTTCCCCATATTATCAGTCAATTCAAGAGGCTGACGGACAACCATTTTGGAGGTCTCACGACCGAAGAAAACCTCCAGGGGACGTTTATTGACAGTGATCTCGCCCGTGCCCGGCTTCATCCAGACGCGTGCAATCGAGGTTTTTCTCTTGCCAGTTGCATAAAACTTCTGTTCAGCCATCTAGCTTATCTCCCGTATTTATAACTTTAATTCTTGAGGCTGCTGGGCGGCATGAGGATGTTCACCACCGGCATACACCTTGAGTTTACGAAACATTTTACGTCCCAGTTTATTCTTGGGCAGCATTCCCTTGACGGCGGCCTGAACCAGCATCTCAGGCTTTTTGTCCAGCAGCTTGGCTGCGTTAATTTCTTTGATGCCACCTGGATAACCGGTGTAATGATAATATTTTTTATCAGCCAGTTTGTTCCCGGTCAGCTTGATTTTATCCGCGTTAAGGACAATCACAAAGTCCCCGGTATCAACACTCGGGGTATAAATAGCCTTGTGTTTTCCGCGCAAAACTCTGGCAATCTCTGTTGCGGCACGACCGAGGACCACATCCTCAAGATCGACCACAAACCAGTCTCTTTTTATATCTTCTGCTTTAGCGATCTCAGTACTCATCGCGTTCCTCTCCAAATTTCAATGCTTTAAAGGGTTGTGGGGCTCACAAAGCGGTAAATCTATCTGACTCACTATACCCTGTCAAGAGATATTTTCATCTTTGAAATGCTTCAGTTGGATTGAAATTGGCGTCTCAGTAGAGAACCTCCATCAAACACAACCCATGGGCCGGGGCCGTGAGAGCGGGGGCAGCTGAGCCCGGTGCAGAAAGGAGCTGTCTGATATCGTTCCCAGGCCTTTTTCCCCGCCCGATCTCCACCAGGGTTCCAACCATCATTCTGACCATATTTTTCAGAAAACCACTGCCACAGATGTCAATGCATAACAATGAGCTGTTTTCACTGAACGTGACAGAGAAAACTTCCCGAACTGTCGTTTCCGCAGCGCAACCCGAAGTTCTGAACGAGGCGAAATCATGCTGACCGACAAAATGTTCGCCGGCGCTCTTCATCCGTACAACATCAAGCGGAAATTTCACCTGCCAGCTCGTCAAGCGATCAAGGGGTGAACGGATAGCGTCACGCAAAATTGTATAACGATAGACTTTTCCGCGCGCTGAAAAACGGGCATGAAAACTTTCATCAACCCGTTCGGCTCGACGCACGGCAATCGTCTCCGGAAGAAAGCGGTTCACTCCTTCACACCAGGCACTGACGGGCAAAGTCTTTTCTGTTGTCACGTGACAGACCATTCCCCGAGCATGGACACCGGCGTCGGTACGTCCCGAGGAATAGACGGCGTGGATCTGACCGGTCAATCGCTCGATCGCCTGCTCGAGGCGCTGCTGGACAGAGATTCCATTGGGCTGATATTGCCAGCCGACATAATCGCTACCGTCGTAAGCAACGGTCAATTTGATCCGCTTCATGGCATCCATTGTTCCATACACACTGAGCTTGAAATGACTCAGGGGGCAACAGCCCCCCGAACCCGAATCCCGACAAAAGCGTTATGAACCGCTTAACCCATCAACTGAGCAACGATGGCATCACCCATTTCCGCGGTATTGACTTTCTTTTCGACGGCCGTTCCCTGGTAGATATCTCCGGTGCGATAGCCGTCATTGAGAACGTTCTCAACAGCCTTATCGATCGCATCGGCAGCTTCAATCATGCCGAAAGAATAACGCAACATCATCGAAGCCGAAAGGATCTGAGCGATAGGATTGGCTATTCCCTGACCGGCAATATCGGGAGCACTACCGCCGGACGGTTCGTACATTCCGAAAGAACCTTCAGCAAGAGAAGCCGATGGCAACATCCCGAGAGAACCGGTCAGCATGGCGGCCTCATCGGAGATAATATCTCCGAACATATTGCCGCACAACATGACGTCAAACTGTTTCGGCCAACGCACCAGTTGCATGGCGGCATTATCCACGTACATGTGAGACAGTTCGACATCCGGGTACTGTTTCGCCACCCGTTCCACGACTTGTCGCCAGAGGACCGATGTTGACAACACATTTGCCTTGTCGATGGAACAGATTTTCTTACCCCGTTTGCGAGCCGCGGCAAAAGCGACATGACAGATCCGCTCAACTTCAGCATCCGAGTATTTCATCGTATCAAAACCGGTCCGTGTGGAACCCTCTCCCTCGATTCCCTTGGGTGAAGCAAAATAGATTCCACCGGTCAATTCACGAACAACGAGAATATCAAAGCCCCCTTCAATAACGCTCTCTTTAAGACTGGAAGAAGCCGTCAAAGCCGGAAAGATAATCGCCGGCCGCAGGTTACAGAAAAGGCCGAAGATCTTGCGTAACGGCAGCAGGGCACCGCGCTCCGGTTGTTCATCGGGCGGCAGGCTTTCCCACTTCGGCCCACCGACACTGCCGAAAAGGATCGCATCTGAATTTCTGCAGATATCGACCGTACTGTCAGGAAGAGCCTTACCTTCTTCGTCAATTCCGGCCCCGCCGACGTTAGCGAAGGTCCGCACAAATTTGACCGCATATTTTGCTTCAACCGCGTCGAGAACCTTGAGCGCTTCAGCCATGACCTCCGGGCCGATGCCGTCACCGGGCAGAACAGCTATGTTGTAATTTGTCGCCATAAACTTTCTCCTCTAGTAGGGGGACCTCCCCAGGATTGCTAAATAAGAAATAAAAAACACATAATTTTAATGGGTTAAGCGGAGTGAACTATAGAAAAACCAACTTTTATTGTCAAACCATTTCCTCTCGGGAAGGTGCTCACAAAACACTGACACGAAAAGAGAGTTATGCTATCTTGCCCCCGACTTAACCATTCACCGGGAGTGATATCTGTGTTTTTACGTATTTTACTGACTGTTTCGTTGTTATTGCTGACCATCCCAGCGCAGCTCTGGTCGAGTGACGTTGCGCCAGGATTGACTCAGGATATGGCTGCCGAGTTTCTCCGGGAGATCGAAGGCGAGGTCATCTCTGTCGAGCCTTCAGAAATCCCCGGATTTTCCCGGGTGGGCATGAAAATCCAGGGACAGGTGATCCCTCTTTATCTACACAATTCGGGCAGCTACCTTTTCAGTGGTAACGTCATCGACCTTAAACACCGAAAAAATCTGACTGAGGAACACTTCCGTCAACTTAACCCGGTCGCGCTGGATCAGATTCCTCTCGACGATGCACTCAGCCTGGGATCCCCAACGGCAACCATACAGGTCATTGTCTTTACCGATCCCGACTGCCCCTTCTGCAGTCAACTTCATCATGTCATAAGCCGGATTGTTGAAGAGCGCCCGGACATTGTCTTTCACATCAAACTGACACCGCTGAAGGAAAGCTCCTACCAGACGGCTAAATCGATTGTCTGCAACAAATCGATGGATCAGCTGGAACTGGCTTTTTCCGGAGCCCCCGTTCCGGTCAGCGAATGCGCTTCTGATGCGATCGACAATAATCTCACGCTCGCCAAAGAATTGGGCATCCATGGCACACCGACCCTGGTCCTGCCCAACGGCCAACTTGCCCCCGGTTACCGTCCGCAAGAAGAACTCCTCAAACTCATTGAGGAAAATAAAGCGCAATAAAAGCCGGAGGGAATTCCCCCGGCTTGAGGTAAAAAATCAATCGATAAGTGATCTGGTCAACTTAACTGTTCAAGATCACGTACCGCCCCCCGGGCCGCACTGGTCGTTGTTAATGCATAAGCTTGCAGGGCTCGGCTGACCTGACGCTGACGATCGCTTGGTTGCCAGGCCTCGGCACCTCTAGCCACCATAACCGCACGCCGTTGTTCAAGAACTTCATCGGAAACCTGCATGGAAATGGAGCGTGCGGGAATATCAATCATCACCATATCCCCTTCTTCCAGCAATGCTATACTGCCACCTTCGGCCGCTTCCGGCGAGACGTGTCCGATTGAAAGCCCTGATGTTCCACCGGAAAAGCGCCCGTCGGTCACCAGCGCACAGGATTTTCCCAGCCCCTTGGATTTCAGATAGCTGGTCGGATAGAGCATTTCCTGCATCCCGGGCCCCCCTTTCGGGCCTTCGTAGCGAATCACCACGACATCGCCGGGCTTGACCTGATCATTCAGAATCCCTTCGATAGCGTCTTCCTGACTTTCAAAAATTCGTGCCGGGCCACTGAAAGTCAGAATTGATTCATCGACTCCGGCGGTTTTGACAATCGAACCTTCAGCAGCCATGTTGCCGTAAAGGACGGCCAGACCTCCATCCTGACTGTAAGCGTGCTGTTTTGAGCGGATGCAACCCTGCTCACGATCCAGATCGAGAGAAGGCCAGCGACTGTCCTGAGCAAAAGCTTCAAGACAGGGTTTCCCTCCAGGTCCGGCGCTGAAAAACTTTTGTACCTGAGGATCTTTGGTGCGTACGATATCCCACTGATCAATGGCTTCGCCCAGTGACTGGGCATGGACCGTTGGGACGTCACGCCGAATCAACCCGGCCCGATCGAGTTCCCCGAGAATGGCAAAGATTCCGCCCGCCCGATGCACATCTTCCATGTGATAATGCTGCACCGCAGGAGCAACCTTGCATAGATTCGGGGTTTCCCTCGACAAGCGGTTGATGTCTTCCATGGTAAAAGCCACATCCCCTTCGCGGGCAATCGCCAGCAGGTGCAAAACCGTATTGGTTGATCCACCCATGGCGATATCGAGACGCATGGCATTTTCGTATGCTTCAAAGCAAGCGATCGCGCGCGGCAAAGCGGTTTCATCGTCTTCTTCGTACCAGCGCCTGGCCAGATCCATGATACGTTCAGCCGCCTGCATGAACAACTGCTTGCGGTCGGCATGGGTCGCTACCAGACTGCCGTTGCCCGGCAGACTCATACCCAGAGCTTCAGTCAGGCAGTTCATCGAGTTAGCTGTAAACATACCGGAGCAGGAACCGCAGGTCGGGCAGGAACTTCTTTCATAGGTCGCAACAACGTCATCTCCGGCATTGGGATCGGCGGCAACAACCATGGCATCCACCAGATCCAGAGCGACTTTCTTGCCCTGGACCGTTGCATGCCCGGCTTCCATAGGCCCGCCGGTGACAAAAATTGTCGGGATATTCAGCCGCATGGACGCCATGAGCATGCCGGGGGTGATCTTATCGCAGTTGGAAATACACACCATGGCATCGACACAATGGGCGTTGGCCATATACTCAACCGTATCAGCGATCAATTCACGGGAAGGCAGGCTGTAGAGCATCCCCTGATGACCCATGGCGATACCATCACAGATAGCCATGGTATTAAATTCTTTCGCGATCCCGCCCTGCTGTTCAATCTGGGCAGCGACCAGCTGGCCCAGGTCTCTTAAATGCACATGCCCGGGGACAAACTGGGTAAAGGAATTGACTACGGCAATAATCGGCTTACCGAAATCTTTCGGTTTGACTCCGGTAGCCTGCCACAGAGCTCGCGCTCCGGCCATGTTTCGTCCCTGTACTGACTGTGCTGATCTGTATACCGGCATAGCAACCCTTTCTCTACGAATGCGTGAAAAATGAAATTATGTCTGCACAACGCGCGGATCAACCTGATCAATAGCGTGCATCGGCAAACTCGACCCAGCCCCCGGCTTCTACCAGAGCTTTGTCGAACGGGCTGATGTCAAAACCAAACTGTTTTTCTTCACCGTCCGTTAAAGCGTTAACCTGTTGCCGACTCAAATCGACCTCGATTCTGACATTCCCACGCTCTTGCAGTTCCATCAGCTGATCAATCGACGCCTTCGGCAGTTCAATAGCCAGCATGCCGCAATTGAACATATTCTGACGGAAGATGCGCGCGTAGCTCTCTGCGATGATGGTGTGGACATCATTGACTTCAAAGACCCAGGGAGCATGTTCACGTGAAGAGCCGCAGCCAAAATTCTCGCGGGTGACAATCACTTTCGCCTGTTTCAAAGCCTCCCCTTTGGAATCAAAGCCTTCGAGTTTAAGGTCTTCAAGAATGTAGGGTTGCAGGGCCTCTTTGGTCACCTCGGTCAAATACTTTGCCGGGATAATTTCATCCGTATTGATATCGGACCGATCAAGAAAAATCGCCGGTCCGCCAAATGATTTTTGCATGTTTTCCTCCTGAGCACTAAAGATCTCTGGCATCGGTTATGACACCGGTTATCGCCGTCGCTGCAGCGGTTGCCGGGCTCACCAGATGAACCATCCCCCCTTTGCCCATACGGCCGTTGAAATTGCGGTTGCTGGTTGCCGCTGCAACCTCACCCTCGGCCAGGACTCCGTTGCTCATTCCCAGACAGGCTCCACAGGTTGGATTGGTGACACAGAAACCGGCCTCCATGAAAATCTGGATAATCCCCTCAGCCAGAGCATCTGAGAAAATTTTCGGGGTCGCCGGGGAAACAATCCCGCGCACCGAATCGGCGATTTTCCTGCCTTTCAGAACCTCTGCAGCCTGACGCAAATCGTCAATTCGCCCGTTGGTGCAGGTTCCGATGTACACCTGGTCGACGCGGGTCCCCTGCATGTCTCTCACCGTTTTCACACAGTCCGGCTTGTAATCATAAGTGACCTGGGGCTCCAGAGCAGAGATATCAATATCGAGGGTTTGAGTATATTTCGCGTCCGCGTCGGAAACCCACTGTTGATAATCCTCAAGGGCCTCTTCCTTGCTGTCGAACTCGTCCTGAATAAATTCCCAAAGGTACTCCACGGTGGTCATATCAGGCATACAGACCCCGGAAGTTCCCCCGGCTTCAACCGCCATATTGCACAGCGTCATGCGTGCATCCATGTTCATCCGCTCAACGACAGAGCCGCGAAATTCAATCACCCGGTCGGTTGCCCCGTTCACACCCAGCCGGGCAATGACATGCAGGATGACATCTTTGGCATAAACCCCCTGCGGGAGGTTCCCCGTCAGATTGACCCTGATCGTCTCCGGCTCACGAAAGGCGCAGACGCCCTTGAGGATACCGACTTCCAGATCCGTGGTTCCAACACCGGCGGCGAAAGCGCCAAAAGCCCCGTGGGTACAGGTATGACTGTCCCCCATGATAACGGTATAGCCGGGGCGGATATAACCCTTTTCCGGAAAGATCGCGTGGCAGACACCATTACGCCCGACATCGAAAAAATCTGGGATGTCATGCCGTCTGGCCCAGTCACGCAGAATTTTAGCCTGGGTTGCCGTCTTGGTGTCTTTGGACGGCGTGACATGATCGATGACGACTTTGATTTTCTCGCGATCGAAAACCCGATCTTTATTCCGCCAGACCAGGTCAGCAATCGCTACCGGTGTCGTAATTTCATGACAGAGGACGCGATCCAGATTGAGTATTTTTGTTCCGGGAAAGGGCTCGTCCCGAAGATGACTGTCGAAAATTTTTTCCGCTAACGTCTTACCCATGTATTCACCTATTCCGATAACAGCACTGAAATTTAAACATCCCCGCGCGTACGTTTGACAATGCTGGCAATTTTATTCAGGGAGTTGATATAGGCCTTGGCACTGGCAACGATAATGTCCGGGTGGGCACCCTGACCAAGAACCTCGCGCCCTTCAGCGGTTTTCAGCCTGACGGAACATTCGCCCTGGGCATCGGTGCCACCGGTAATCGCGCCTACCGAGAAGTTGAGTAACGGGTAATCGGTTTCCGTCAGATCCTTGATCGCCTTAAAAGTTGCATCCACGGGGCCATCACCCATAACGGCCGTCTTCTTCACCTCACCGTTGACATCCATCTCGACCGTGGCCGTAGGCGCGGCAAAAGAACCGGAACTGACGTTCATCTGCAATAATTTATAGGTCTCCGTTACACGCAGAACCTCATCGGCGACGATGGCATCGAGATCTTCGTCAAATATTTCCTTCTTCATGTCCGCCAAAGATTTGAAGCGCACAAAAGCCTTCTCAATCTCTTCCTTGTTCAGGTCATATCCGAGTTCTTTAAGCCGATCGATAAACGCATGGCGACCTGAATGCTTGCCGAGAACCAGCTTGTTCTGATTCAAGCCGACCGATTCGGGCGTCATGATTTCATAGGTTTCCTTGTTCATCAGCACACCGTGCTGGTGAATACCGGCTTCATGGGCAAAGGCATTGGCTCCGACAATCGCTTTATTCTGCTGGACCTGGATTCCCGTGATGGTCGTCAGGAGCTTACTCGACGGAGTGATCTGCTCAGTGGCGACATTGGTGGAGAAGGGCAGGATGTCATGACGGGTCCTCAGGGTCATGACCACCTCTTCCAGAGAACAGTTACCGGCGCGCTCACCGATGCCGTTGATCGTGCACTCAACCTGCCGCGCACCGGCCTGGACGGCAGCCAGCGAGTTGGCAACGGCAAGACCGAGGTCGTTATGGCAGTGCACCGAGATGATCGCCTTGTCGATATTACTGACATGTTCCTTCAGATAGCTGATAATGTTGAAATATTCTGAAGGGATTGTATAGCCGACGGTGTCGGGGATATTGACCGTAGTGGCTCCCGCCGAAATGACGGCCTCAACCACCTGAGCGAGAAACGGCAACCGGGTGCGTGCAGCGTCCTCGGCAGAGAATTCAACATTCGGCGTATACCCAACGGCACGTTTCACCGCAGCCACTGCAGCATCAAGCACCTGTTGTTCACTCATCTTAAGCTTGTGCTCCATGTGTATGTCACTGGTCGCGATAAAGGTGTGAATGCGCCCCCTTTCGCCGGCATACTTGAGTGCCTCCCAGGCGCGATCGATGTCCATATTGTTGGCCCGGGACAGCCCGGCAATTTGAACTCCCTTGATCGTCTGAGCAATCTTTTTAACCGCTTCGAAATCTCCATCAGAAGCAATGGGAAACCCCGCTTCCATGACATCAACGTTCAGGCGTTCCAGTTGATGGGCAATGCGTAATTTTTCTTCGATGTTCATGCTGGCGCCGGGAGACTGTTCTCCATCGCGCAGGGTTGTATCAAAAATAACTATATTTTCTCTCTGGCTCATGTCTGACTCCTTGTCAATGTAACCCGATCATTCTGTATCGGGGCAGTTCGTGTTTTTCAGTTTTGGTTGATATTCATCCAATTCCAGGTCACTCAGGTCAGATTCCACTCAGAACCACCCCCTTTCTTTGGGCTAAAAATGAAAAAGCTCCCGCCCTGTTAAACAGGGGCGAGAGCTTCAGCTTCGCGGTACCACCCTGATTCGTTCGCCGATTAAGCCGGCAAACCTTGATTATCCCTTAACGCAGGCTCACGGCGAAAGCTAAGTGACGTGATTTCACTCCCGCAGCTCCAAGGCGAGTTCAGCGCTTTCCGTACCGGTTCGCAGCAACCACCGGCTCTCTCAAACGGAAATCAACGCCTACTACTCCTCTTCAACGCTTTTAATGTTGCAGATTCAACCTGAAAAAAATTGCTGAGTCAAGCTAATTTATCCGGCATCATTCATCACCCATATTATTTTGATGCGGCCAAACAGAGGTCTTGTCCGAAAAATCATGCATCCGGCTGTGGGGTCTCAACATCGGCTGATCTTTTTTTGCGTTCAAGATAATGGGCAACCGGACCGGACGCGAGGTAAGTCATGCCGATCAGAAAAAGCATGATTTCCGGTTTGGCAACGATGACGATCAACAATATGATGGCCAGAACAAGGAGCATGAACGGTTGACGCTTGAACAGATCCGGATCTTTCAAAGACAGATACTTGATGTTGCTGACCATGAGAAAAGCGAGCAGAAAAACCAGCACGACCATGGAAAACATCCTGATGGTGCCGGTTCCTCCCAGCTCGTAAAACAGCAGCACACAGGTTGCGACGATACAGGCTGCGGCGGGTATCGGCATACCGACAAACCGCCTCGACTCGACAGTCGACACCTGGACGTTAAAACGCGCGAGCCTCAGAGCTCCACAAATCACGTAGAGAAAAGCCGCCAGCCACCCCAGCTTACCGAAAGGCCGCAAAGCCCAATCATAGAGCAGGACCCCGGGCGCCACCCCGAAAGAGATGACATCCGCCAGGGAATCGAGTTCTACACCGAACTTGCTCGCCGTACCGGTCAGGCGCGCAACCTTGCCGTCCAATCCGTCAAAGATGGCCGCGAGCAGGATAAACCATGCGGCGGTTTTATAGTGGCCATCGGTTGAGGCGATAATCACGTAAAAACCGGCAAAGATACCGCCGGCCGTGATCAGGTTCGGCAGCAGGTAAACGCCTTTGCGCAGATTCTCCCGCTTTTCACTTCTTAAACATTCATCGGTCAAGAGATTGTCCCCAGCACGGTTTCCCCGGCAACAGTTTTTTCACCCAACGTAACGCTGACATCGACGCATTTCGGGAAATAAATATCAACCCGCGAACCGAAACGAATCAGCCCGTAGCGCTCACCCCGCTTCAACAGGTCTCCTATCAGCGGATAAGTGACAATCCTGCGAGCAATCAGTCCGGCGATCTGAACGAAAAGGATACGCTCGCCATTGTCCATTTCCAGCAGAATTCCCGACTGTTCATTGACAGAGCTGGCCTTGTCGTAGGAAGCGTTCAGAAATTGACCTTTATTGTAGTACATGTCGACGACCCTGCCATGGCATGGGACGCGGTTCACATGAACATTAAAAACCGACATGAAGATACTGACCTTGGTCACCCGTTGCTTGAAATAACGTTCCTCGTCGACATCACCAACAAAAATCACTTTGCCGTCTGCGGGGGCGACAACCAGGTTATCAGCAGCCGGAATAACCCGTTCAGGGTTGCGAAAGAAATAAACACTGAACAGAGTCAGGGCCAACAGCAAAAGGGTCATCAGCGTCCAGCCCAGCAGGGCAAAGACCAGGGTAATAAAACCGAACAGGCAGATGAAAGGATAACCCTCACGGGCAATCGGTTGATTCTGATTAGGCATAACGGTCCTTTTCTATATTGCGCCGGCTCATGCTGACCAGTTGCGTTTCGCACCACGCCCGATCACCACAGGCCCGGAACGCACCACCTCTTTAATCCCCATAGGTCGCAACAGTTCCAGAATACCGTCTATTTTAGCCGGTGCTCCAGTGATCTCGATAGTGTACGACTTGGGTGTCACGTCGATCACTTTGGCCCTGAAGATATCCACGATACGCAGTGCTTCCGCCCTCGATTCAGCTTCAGTCGCAACCTTGATCAAAGCCAGTTCCCGTTCGATGAATTCTTCATCGGTAAAATCAACGACTTTGATCGTCGAAATAAGTTTGTTCAATTGTTTGGTGATCTGTTCCAGGATGCGATCATCCCCCCGGGTCACCAGCGTCATGCGCGAGACATCAGGGTCCTGGGTGGGGGCCACCGAAAGACTTTCGATATTGAAGCCACGGCCGGAAAACAGCCCGGATATCCGCGACAGAACGCCAAACTCATTTTCCACCAGTACAGAAATCGTATGTTTCATCGACTCACACCTCCAGGCCGCTGACAGCCTACATTCAATTTCATCACGTTAAGAGGCCAGGACCATCTCGTGAATAGCCTTGCCGGCCGGCACCATCGGCAGAACATTCTCTTCCCGGGACACTTTAAAGTTCATCAATACCGGACCGGGGGTTTCAAGCGCCTGGATTATCGTTGCCTCGACATCCTCCACCTTGCTCGCCTGCAATCCGGTCGCTCCATAGGCTTCGGCCAGTTTAATGAAATCGATCGGCAGTTCCATGACTGTCTGGCTGTAACGTTTATCAAAAAACATCTGTTGCCACTGCCGAACCATGCCCAGGTAATTATTGTTGAGGATGGCAATTTTAACCGGCAACTGGTATTGCACCAGGGTGGCGAGCTCCTGAGAGTTCATCTGGAAAGAGCCGTCGCCCGAGATGTCGATGACCTGACGGTCCGGAAAAGCGACCTGCGCTCCGAGAGCGGCAGGCAAACCGAAGCCCATGGTTCCAAGCCCGCCTGAGGTGAGAAAGGTTCTCGGCTGAGTGAATTGGAAAAATTGTGCCGTCCACATCTGATGCTGACCGACCTCGGTAGTGATGATGGCATTGTCTTCGGTTAATTCACGTATTTTTTCAATCACGAACTGGGGCTTGATGACCGATTTTGAAGATCGATAGCCCATCGGGTGCCGTTCCTTCCATTCTGCAACCATTCCACGCCATGCTTCAGTCGCATCAATCAGGTCTTCAAGCAGCTCGGTTTTCTGTAACAAACAGCCGGTCAGTTTACTCAGGACATCTTTCAGGTCCCCGACAATCGGCAGGTCAACTTCAACATTCTTCCTGATCGTAGTGGGGTCGATATCAACATGGATTACCTTGGCTTTTTCAGCAAAACTGTCGATCCGTCCGGTCACACGATCGTCAAATCTGGCGCCGATGGCAATCAGCAGGTCACAATCGGTGACCGCCATATTGGCGTAAAAGGTTCCGTGCATACCCAGCATTCCGAGCGCAAGAGGATGGCGCTGCGGAAAAGCGGACATCGCCATCAGCGTGGTCGTCACGGGGATCCGGGTCATTTCAGCCAACTTCAGCAATTCGTCGTTAGCCGCGGAGAGATTGATTCCGCCACCGACATAAAGGACCGGCTTCTTCGCTTCGAGAATCATTTTTGCGGCTTTTTCAACCTGGCGGATATTGCCGCTGTACGTCGGCTTATAACCGCGTAAATTAACTGTCTCGGGATAACTGAAGACATGGCTGCTGACCTGAACATCTTTCGGCAGATCAATCAGTACCGGGCCGGGACGGCCGGTCCTGGCAATATAAAATGCCTCTTTAATTGTTCTGGCCAGGTCGCGAATATCCTTGACGAGAAAATTATGCTTGGTACAGGGGCGCGTAATACCGACCATGTCAGCTTCCTGAAAAGCGTCATTGCCGATCAGCGGCGTCGGGACCTGGCCGGTAATGATGACCATCGGGATGGAATCCATGAAAGCTGTCGCAATACCGGTAATAGTATTGGTGGCCCCGGGCCCGCTGGTCGCAATGGCAACCCCGACTTTTCCGGTACAGCGCGCATAGCCGTCGGCAGCATGGACGGCCGCCTGCTCATGGCGGGTCAAGACGTGTTTGATCGACGATTCAAACAGATCATCGTAAATATTAATCACGGCCCCGCCCGGGTAACCAAAAACCGTATCCACACCCTCCAGCTTGAGTGCTTCAAGTAAAATCTGAGAACCGGTCAATTCCATACATGTCTCCTCAATATGATTGCTGCCGATGTCATCATTGCGTATTTACTCTGCTCATTGCTCAATACCCAGAAAATCTCTATGTTCATACAGCAAAGGGTCTAAGCATTCGCTTAAACCCTTTGCTACTTAAAACCTCCCGTTGTTAGTAAACGGGGTCAGGTGGTAACGGACTGAAGAATTTTTTCCATTTCGTCTTTACCAACAAGTTTCATTTTTTTAATCTTATTTTTATCCATTTCTTCCTGGGGGGAAAGAAAGGATTTTTTTTCAAATTCGGAAAGTTGTTTTTCAAACAGGTTATGTTCTTCGTAGAGCATGCGGAAACGGGGGTTGTTCTCGATGAGATTTTGCAAAAGGGTTTGATCAATGTCCATTGGCACCTCCGCGCATGTAAGTGGGTTTATGGGGAAAATAACTGCCACAAAATAACCAAATCAACGTGAAGTTGTCAACCAATAACCCCCGTCGAAAGCGCTTTGCTCGGCGGAAAATTCAACTCGGCGTCAGAGGGACGAATATATCTCGGCTGCAGCTCGGCAGAAGCATGAGCGCGTCCTTGCGACCAGCAGCCCAATGCCAGCCAGGCGGCATGAAAGGCGCGCAGTTGGTAAGCCGAGGGCGGTGGCAAAAGCGCCTGTGAGCCAAGGATTTGCGTAATCATATCCTTATAGACCGGAACCCCGGTACCGACAAAAACGACAGGGCCCTCGAGTTCCTCTAGAAGACTTTCGGGAGGTAAAACCCTGACATCGTTCAACGCCACCGGACGGTTTCCTGCAAAACGGAACAGCTGGGCGTAAACCTCACTTTTACGGGCATCCAGAAACGCGCACACCGGAACTGAAGACAATGCTCCGTGCATAGCTGCCGTCTCCAGTGAGGAGACTGCCGCCACCGGCTTATCCAGAACCTGGGCCAGGCCTTTGAGCGTAGCGATGCCGATGCGTAAACCGGTGAATGATCCGGGCCCGGTGACAGCGGCGAAAAGGTCTATGTCCTTTAAGGTCCAGCCCGTTTCCCTTAAGAGTTGGTCAATCTGCGAAATTAATTTTTCGCTATGGGTGCGGCGGGCATTCAAAAAAAACTCAGCGACCAGCGTTGAACCGTGACAGAGGGCAACACTTCCGCTTAACGAAGAACTGTCAAGGGCCAGAATTTTCGGAGGATTCTGCTCCATCATCCCCACAGCCTGACGATATCGTTATAGAAAGCCAGTACCATCAGCATCAGCAGCATAGCCATGCCGACCTGTTGAGCCATTTCCCGGGCCCTGACCGAAAGGGGCCGGCGGATGATCAATTCAATGGTGTAAAAGAGAATATGTCCCCCATCCAGAATCGGGATCGGCAGCAGATTCAGAATACCGAGCTGAATGGAGATAAAGGCCAGTACTGAAAGAATCGCCGACAGATCTGTCTGGGCAGCCTGACCGGCAACCTGAACCACCGTAATGGGTCCGCCGATATTTTTAGCCGACACGCTGCCGGTAAAAAGCTTCTGAACGAAGACGACGGTCAGTTCTATCAGTTCCCAGGTGCGGTAAGCGCCTTCTTTGACTGCGGCCGGGAACGAATAGGATCGGGTCTCCGATTCATTCAGCGGCGCGATGCCGATAAGAAAATCTCCTTCCTGGTCACGCTGAACCGGGGTTAATTCAAAAGCCAACTCTTGCCCGGCACGGTCAATAAGCACACTCACCGGGTGAGCGCCGACGCCCTGAATAACGCTTTTCAAATCATACCAGGAGGTTATCTCCTGATCCCCGATCCGGACAATCAGGTCACCCTCTTCTATTCCGGCCTGTGCCGCCGGCATATCGGGGGCCAAACCTCCAATCCGTGCGGATTGTTGCGGCAACAGTCCCAGCGCCTGCATCCCTTCAAGACTGTCGTTTTCAGCTGGAATTTCAAGCTCTAAGTGGTTTCCGCCGCGAATTATCTCAAAAGCAAGACTATCTCCAGCCTGGGAAACAAAAGCCTTATTTGCCGAACTCCAACTTTCTACCGAACGACCATTAACGGCAACAATACAGTCTTCAGCTTCAAAACCGGCATTGGCCGCACTTGAAGCCGGGACGACGTAACCGATGCAGGCCGGTTGTTCGAGATAAGTCGGCAACTGGACACCGGCCATGAACGAAACAGGCAGGATCAGGAATGGCAGCAACAGGTTCATTAACGGACCGGCCAGAACAATTGCCAAACGTTTCGAAACCGGCTTTTCAGCAAAAGAGCGGTCTCGCTCCTCAGCCGTGAGAACGCCTGCTTCCCCCTGTTCACCACTACCTTCACCCAACATCTGGACATACCCCCCGAGAGGGATGACGCAAACCTGGTATTCGGTTTCACCGCGCCGGCGGGAAAACAGCCTGGGCCCGAAACCGAGAGAAAATTTCAAAACCTTCACACCACACATTTTGGCGACGACGAAATGTCCCAGTTCGTGGACAAAAACCAGGACACCAAGCATCAAAATGCCGGCAACAACCGTTGTCATACAAAACCTCCGCTGATCAGTTCCAGAGCTGTTTTACGACTCCACAGATCGGCCTGAAGAACTTTATCAATGGTCTTGATTTCCACGGGCTGATGATTTGACATGACTGTCTCAATAAGCCGTGGAATACCCATAAACGTCAGTTTTTCATTCAAAAAAGCTTCAACCGCGATTTCATTGACGGCATTGAGAACGGCCGGCATCGTCCCCCCGGCAGCTAGAGCAGCATAAGCCAAAGCGAGACAGGGAAAACGCTGAAGGTCGGGTTGTGAAAATGTTAATCGGCCCAGCTCACAGAGGTCAAGAGGGGGCTGCTTCAATGGCATGCGCTGGGGCCATGACAGAGCGTAGGCGATGGGTGTTTTCATATCGGGGATTCCCAATTGCGCAATCACGGCACCATCCTGATATTCGACCAGGGAATGGACAATACTTTCAGGATGAACATGAACCTTGATTTTTTCTGCAGGAAAATCAAACAACCACCGTGCTTCAATAATCTCCAGCCCCTTGTTCATCATGGTGGCTGAATCAATGGATATCTTCTTTCCCATGGCCCAGTTCGGGTGAGCGAGAGCGTCTTCCGGCGTAATCCCATCAAACTGGGCCAGGCCATAATCCCGGAAGGGTCCGCCAGAAGCCGTAAGGATCAGGTGGCGAACATCTTCGTGGCGATGACCGGAGAGCGATTGAAAGATTGCAGAATGTTCACTGTCGACCGGAACGAGCTTGACATTCCGGCGTTCAACTTCCTGCATGATGAGATCGCCGGCCATCACCAGGGTCTCTTTGTTAGCCAGGGCGATATCTTTACCCGCCTTGATGGCAGCCAGGGTCGGCACCAAGCCTGCTGCTCCGACAACGGCAGCGACCACCATGTCGCTTTCCGGAGCCGTCGCACAACGGATCATCCCTTCGACACCATGGCAGATCTCAACGGCCTGCCCATGCATTCTCAGGGCAAGTCGTTCAGCATCTTCCTGGGAACGAACCGACACGCTGCGCGGATTGTAAATCCTGATCTGCTTTTCCAGCAAATTGATATTATGACCGGCACTGAGGGCGATAATCTGAAATTTATCTGGAAAAGCTTTAACGATCTCAAGGGTATTGACCCCGATTGAGCCCGTTGACCCGAGAACAGTCAGTTTTTTCACTTTCCCCTAGCCTCCGTAGCCATATTTGGCGATGTAGTACACAAGAGGAAAAGCGAAAAGCAGGCTGTCAAGACGATCGAGCAGACCGCCGTGACCGGGGATAATGCTGCCGGAATCCTTCACCTGGCAAGCGCGCTTGAGGAGCGACTCGAAAAGGTCTCCCAACTGACCAGCGGTCCCGAGAACCAAGCCGATCAGAACACCATCGATCAAACCGATAGACGGCATAAAAGTGTATCGGGCAATGAAGACGGCCAAGACGGAACCGAGTAGCCCGCCGATGCCACCTTCAACACTCTTGTTGGGACTGACTGCCGGGTAGAGTTTGCGCCGGCCGATTTTACTGCCGACAAAATAAGCGCAGGTGTCGCAGCACATGATGATCAACAGGGTCAGAAAAATCCACCTCTGACCTTCATTCAAAAGCCTGAGCGGAACCAGAAATCCCAGCAGCATGGGCAGGTAGAAAAACCCAAACAGCAACCAGCCGAACTGGAAATGGAGCTTTTCAAGGGATTGAAAGCGAAAAAGAAACAGCAGCGCCAGCAACAAAAACATGCCGACAACCCAGGCGGTTAGCAACTGGGGCTGGGATAACATCAGCAGAGGCGCAACGCAAGCGCCTGAAAAAGCTGCCAACCGTTGTTCAAGAAGATACGCCTGCCCCATTCCCATCCGGTTGAATTCAAGCAGGGCCAGGAACAGAACTCCGGCCAGAAACAGCGAAAAAACCACCGGGTTGGCATACCCCAGAAGAATAATCAACAGAGGCAGAGCAATTATTGCGGTAATAATACGTTGTTTAATCGTTGATCTCCTCTTGACATTGTTGTGAAAGCTGATCGTCGGTCAGGCCGAAACGTCTTTTCCGTCGCAGGTAGTCATCAATGGCTTTCTGCAGCTCATCAGCGTCAAAGTCAGGCCACAGAACATCCGTAAAGTACAATTCGGCGTAGGCGGACTGCCAGAGAAGGAAATTACTGATTCTCATTTCTCCACTGGTGCGGATGAGCAGATCAGGTTCAGGGATATCTCCCGTATCCAAAAAAGTTGAAAACTGTTTATTATCAAGCTGGTCTGGGTCCAGCTCTCCACGTGAAACACTCTTGGCGATTTGTCGTGCCGCTCTCATGATTTCATCACGGCCGCCGTACGACAAAGCCAGAACCAGAGTCAGAGTCTGTCCCTTTGAAGTCACCTGCTGAGCTTCGTCCAGCGCTTGCTGAACCGGCCCTGACAGGCGTGAAACATCCCCGATGACGCGCAAACGAATACCGCCATCCAGCATTTTTTGTCGTTGCGTCGCCAGGAAATGCAGCAACAGCTCCATCAGCGCATTGACTTCCTGTTGCGGACGCCCCCAATTTTCCGAACTGAACGCAAACAGACTCAAAACCCTGATATTGTGTCGAATGCAAGCATCGACAATCCGGGTAACTGCCTCAACCCCCTGCTGATGTCCCGCAATTCTGGGCAGATTTTTCTGTTTGGCCCAACGCCCGTTGCCGTCCATGATAATGGCAAGGTGGTCAAGAGGCCGGAAATCTTTATGTTCGTGCTGGGTGACCATGAGTTCGGTTCAGATAAGAGAAAGTTTAAATGCGAAAATTAGCATGGATTTGATTAAAGCAGCAAGAGATAGAGACTTTTCTGAAATAAAAAAATAGAGCGCTAAAATAACGCCCTACTTGAATCCATATTGTTGACTATCTAAGGATGGTCAATCAACGATCGCATTGACCGGGCAGGAATCGACGCAGGCACGACACTCGGTACATTCATCGGTAATCGTGTAGACATCACCAGACTCAACAATGGCCCCCAGAGGACAGGCATCAACGCAGGTCCCGCAACCGATACATTCTTCATTAATTTTCAACGCCATAATTTTACTCCTTTAGATCATGATAGAACAGGTGCAGCGGTCATATCTCCATAACTTCCTGTTCCTTGTTCTGAACCACATTATCTATGGTACTGACAAATTCATCCGTCAACTGCTGAACATCTTTTTCACTGCGCTTGAGATCATCCTCGGTAATTTCTTTTTCCTTCTCAAGCATTTTGAGGTTTTCATTGGCATCGCGGCGAGCATTGCGAACAGATATTTTGGCATCCTCCGCCATCCGCTTGATGATTTTTACCATGTCACGCCGCCGTTCTTCCGTCAGTGCCGGCACCGGCAAACGGATCAATTGTCCATCCGATGAAGGGGTCAGACCCAGGTCGGCTTTAAAAATCGCTTTTTCGATATCAGGGATCAGGTTTTTTTCCCAAGGCTGAACAGTGATCAAGCGCGCTTCCGGGGTCGAAAGCGTGGCGACCTGGCTCAGGGGAGTGGACACTCCGTAATACTCGACCGTGACATCATCAAGCAGCGACGTGCTGGCACGCCCGGTCCGCACTTTGGACATTTCCTTTTTAAGTGCCTTAACGGCTTTTTCCATTGCCTTTTTGGCTTCACTCAAAACCTCATTCACCATCTGTGACACCTCCTTTGACAATCGTCCCGATCGGCTCTCCGAACACAACCTTCTTGATGTTGTCACGTTGAGTCATATCAAAAATAATCATCGGCAGGTTGTTATCCATGCAGAGTGAAGTTGCCGTGGCATCCATCACCTGCAGGCCTTTTTGTAAGACCTCAAGATAAGTCAGCGTCGGAAGCTTAACTGCGTCACGATCTTTCTTCGGATCGGCCGAATAAACGCCATCGACTTTTGTGGCCTTGAGAATCACTTCGGCGTTGATCTCCATGGCCCGCAAACTGGCTGCGGTATCGGTCGTGAAATAGGGATTACCTGTCCCGGCGCTGAAAATCACCACGCGACCTTTTTCAAGATGACGAACGGCACGACGCCGAATATAGGGTTCGGCGATCTGCTGCATCTCGATAGCGGATTGAACACGAGTATTTACGCCCTGTTTTTCCAGCGCGTCCTGCATGGCAAGACTGTTCATGACCGTGGCCAGCATGCCCATATAGTCGGCACTGGCGCGATCCATCCCTTTAGAAGATGCAGCGAGCCCGCGGAAGATATTGCCGCCGCCGATGACCAGAGCAACCTCCACCCCCAGGGCAACAACCTCTTTAATTTCTGCTGCGATAGAGGTAATGACTGCAGGATCAATTCCGTAGCCCTGCTCACCTGCCAGGGCCTCGCCACTCAATTTCAATAATATGCGTCGATACTTGATTGTGTCCACGGTCACTCCACAGGGTTGGAGAGGATTTATTTGCTCAGCGCAGCGACCTCGGCAGCAAAGTCATCCTCTTTCTTCTCAATGCCTTCACCCAATTGAAAACGAACAAAACTGTTCAGCTGGATTGCACTACCGAGTTCTTTGGCCAATCCCTCAACAACTTGACTGACTTTCCGGTCAGGATCAATAACAAAAGCCTGTTCAAGCAGACAGACTTCACCAAAATATTTATTGATCTGGCCCACAATGATTTTGTCGACAATGTTCTCAGGCTTGCCGCTGTCGATAGCCTTGACCCGCATGATTTCTTTTTCCTTGTCAACCACGCTTGCCGGGACACTGTCGCGGTCAAGATATTGCGGAGCCGCTGCGGCAACGTGCATGGCGATCTGTTTACCCAACTCGACAACGCGATCATCGGCTGATTCTGTTTTCAGTTCCACCAGAACACCTATCTTCCCGGCACCATGAACATAGGAAGCAACCACACCCTGCCCGGCATCGACGCGTTGAAGGCGACGCAGACTCATATTTTCACCGATCGTAGCGATCTGATGGGTCAACTCTTCAGCAACCGTACGCCCGGTACCCGGATAAGCAAGATCTTTAAGTTGCTCTATGTCATTAACATCATTGGTCAGAACAATATCCCGAACCCCTGATACGAAGGTCTGGAAAGCTTCATTTTTAGCGACAAAATCAGTTTCAGCATTGACTTCGACCAGTGCGCCGATTGCTCCTTCGGAAATGGCAGCAACAGCTCCTTCAGCGGCAACCCGTCCGGATTTCTTTGCCGCTGCGGAAAGACCTTTCTTACGCAGAAAGTCGACCGCCTCGTCCATATTCCCACCTGTTTCACTCAGCGCTTTTTTGCAGTCCATCATTCCTGCCCCGGTTTTTTTACGTAATTCGGAGACCATTGCAGCTGTAATACTCACGTTCTTTCCTCCATATTTTTTTCAGGCAGGGTAACCCCTGCGTTTTTAGCGACTAAACAAACGGCCGGACAAAATAGCCCGGCCGCAGGCCCGTTATTCATTCATTTAAGCTAATGGAAATTTATTCTTTTTCTGCCGGTTCATCAGCAGCGGCTTCAACTTCATTTTCGGCTGCCGGTTCTACGACAACTTCTGCAGCAGCTTCATCCTTCCCTTCTGCTTCCGTCTGCTTGGCGTCTTTGCGCTGTTGTGCTCCGTCAACACAGGCCTCAGCCATGCGTGAGGCAAAAAGCCGAATAGCGCGAATCGCATCATCATTCCCGGGAATGATGTAGTCGATATTATCCGGATCGCAGTTGGTGTCGACAACAGCAACCACAGGAATGCCAAGTTTGTTGGCTTCCTTGACGGCAATCGCCTCCTTGTTAGGATCAATGACAAAAACAGCTCCGGGAAGCTTGGTCATATTTTTGATACCACCGAGGTTTTTTTCGAGCTTTTCGCGCTCACGTTCGAGCTGCAGAGCCTCTTTCTTGGTATATTGATCCAGAGTGCCGTCCGCCGCCATCGCCTCAATTTTCTTCAGGCGATCGATACTGGCCTTGATGGTCATGAAGTTTGTCAGCATGCCACCCAGCCAGCGATTATTCACGTAATACTGGTCAGCGCGCAGTGATTCTTCCTTAATGGCATCCTGCGCCTGCTTTTTGGTGCCGACAAACAGAACCTTGTCACCCTTGGCAACGGTCTCCTGAATGAACTGGTAGGCCGTTTTGAAATAGCGCACGGTCTTCTGCAGGTCGACGATGTAGATGCCGTTACGCGCCCCGAAGATGTAAGGTTTCATTTTCGGGTTCCAACGCTTCGTCTGGTGCCCGAAATGGACGCCCGCTTCAAGCATCTGCTTCATAGTGATTTGTGCCATTGATGTGCTCCTTAGCTTATTCGGTTTTTGTCCTCCGCCGCCAGTCCTTTTCAGCAGGCCTCAATCTGTGACTGAGAACCAACCTGCCTGAATCCTGAGGCGTGTGTATTGGTTAACTGCGGATCTATAACATTAGACACCTGGACCAATCAAGAAAAATTTCAGCGCATTTTTAATCATCTTTTTAACGCCGAATCAGGTTCATTGTCGAAAAGTCCAAGCTATTTGATTTACAGCTCAAGTCGGCTGTAATAAAATGCTCGACCATGTCTGCACTTCGCATCCAGCGCTACGTTATTAAAGAGATCTACACGCCAACTATTTTGAGCCTGGTGATTTTCACCTTCGTTCTGCTTATGGGGAGAATTCCCCGGGTCACGGAACTGGTCATCAATAAAGGGGTTCCGGCGGCAGAAATCCTGCAACTCTTTGCTTATCTGATGCCCAGTTTTCTCAGCATCACCGTCCCCCTGTCTTTTTTACTCGGTATTCTTCTGGCCTTCGGAAGGCTTTCAGCGGAAAGTGAATTTATTGCTCTGAAAGCCTCGGGCATCAGCCTTTACACCTTGATTCAACCGGTTATCCTCCTCGGTATTGTTTTTGTTTTTCTGACCGGATGGATGACTGTCAGTGTCGAACCTTCCAGCAAGGCAGCCTTTCGCGAAAAACTTTTTCAGATCGCATCCAACAACCTGAGTATCAGCCTGAAACCTGGGGTTTTTACGGATGAGTTTGAAGGCCTGGTCCTTTTTGCCCGGGGCACGAATGACCAGCTCGGGATAATGCAGGATGTATTTATCTCTGATGAACGTAACAGCGCAACACCGGCCGTCATCACGGCACGTCAGGGCCGTTTTATCTCCGATCCGGACAACTTGAGACTGACCCTGCGACTGAGCGACGGCAGCATTCATCGCCAGCCCGAAAAAACTGCCAAGGCAACCTATCAGATCATTCGCTTTACCTCGTATGATATCAATATCGATGTCGGCGGCACCCTGGACAATGCCAAAAATAAGTATCGCAAACGCGGTGAGCTGTCCTGGAATGAATTGAACCGGGATATTACCGGCACGACAGATAAGGTGGCCAGAAATCGCCTTCTAGCCGAAAAGCACGAACGCATCGTCATCGCCTTTGCCCCGCTGACCCTGGTTCTGGTTGGAGTCCCCTTAGGACTTCAATCTCAGCGCTCCGGTAAAGGGGCGGGCTTTGCCCTGGCCCTGGTCGTATTCCTGATCTATTACGTGCTGCTCAGCTTTGCCGGAACAATCGCCGACAAGGGAATTCTTCCGAGTGCTTTTATCCTCTGGTTGCCGAATTTTGTTTTCTTGCTGGGCGGAAGTTATTTCCTGCATCGCACAGCCACTGAAAAACCTCTGACCATCATTACTCTTCCGCAACGCCTGTGGGCCAGATGGAGCAATAGAGGCTCAGTTTCGGGGGGGCAGCGATGAAGGTCCTCAGCCGTTACCTGCTGGTCCATTTCTCACGGATTCTAGCACTCTGTGCTGCGGCTTTTATCGGTATCTACCTGCTTATCGATTTTTTTGAAAAAGTCGATGACTTTATCGACCATAAGGCCTCAGCCTGGGATTATCTGACCTACCTGCTCAACAGCATTCCCTTTATCTTCGTGCAGATTCTCCCGCTAGCCATCCTCACAGCCGTCGTTCTGACCCTCGGTGGACTGGGAAGAACCAATGAAGTGACCGCTATGCGGGCCTGTGGCATCAGTTTGTGGAAAATCGTTCAGCCGCTCATGGCCCTGGCCCTGGTTCTCTCATTTACCCTGTTGCTACTTAATGAGTTCGTCATTCCCTGGAACGCCAAGCAACTCAATAGACTGCTGGAATACAAACTGAAGGGTAAACAACAGCTGCAACTCACCCGCCAGGAAATCTGGTATCGCAACGGTCGGCGGATTATCAATATTGCCTTGGCCAGCCCCCAGAAGAAAAGCCTCGAAGGAATCACCATCTTCACTTTTGACGAACAACAGGATCTCGTTGCCAGGACAACCGCACGGCAGGCGTTTTTTTCCGCGGGGTCCTGGCAATCTCAGGAAGTTATAAAAAGAACGTTTGCACCCGCTACCGGGGACCTGATTCAGACCGAGGTCCTATCATCCCAGGCGTTACAGCTGGAACGTGATCCGGAGGATTTCTTTACCCGTGAAGACATCAACAGCGAATTGAATTTTCGTCAATTGTCTGAACTGGCGAGGAAACTTGAAGCTGAGGGCTACGACGCAACCCATCAGCGCGTCGATATGCATAATCGTCTGGCTGCACCTTTCACCTGCCTGATTATGGGTTTTTTGGGCGTCCCCTTTGCCCTGCAAAAAGGCCGCAAAGGCAACATCGCTCTGGGTATCGGCATCAGCCTGGCAATCGGTATTGTTTATTTCATCATTCAATCACTGGTCACCGCTTTCGGCTATTCCAGTGCCCTGCCGCCCATCTTTGCAGCCTGGACAGCTAATTTTATTTTTTTGCTGTCGGCTGTCTGGCTGTTGCTGAACGTCAGGGAGTAAGAGATAAAAAGGCCCCGAATCGTGAAGGACCGGGGCCGGAAAATCTGCTCAACGGGTCGGGTTTAATAGCGGTAAGTATTCGGCTTATAAGGGCCTGAGACCGGCACACCCAGGTATTGAGACTGTTCGTCAGTCATCACCGTCAGTTTAGCTCCAAGTTTGTCAAGGTGGAGACGGGCGACTTTTTCATCCAGGAGTTTAGGCAAAACGTAAACCTTATTCTCATAATTTTCACCATGGCAGAACAATTCTATCTGCGCCATGACCTGGTTGGTAAAAGAGTTTGACATCACAAAGCTCGGATGACCGGTTGCGCAACCGAGATTCAACAGACGCCCCTCAGCGAGAACGATCACACCGTGCCCATCAGGAAAAATCCAGCGATCAACCTGGGGCTTGATATTTTCCCTGTGCACCGTTGGGTCACGCTCTACGGCAATCATTTCGATTTCATTATCAAAGTGGCCGATATTGCCGACAATGGCGTTATTTTTCATCTGCCGCATGTGTTCCAGGGTAATGACATTCTTATTCCCGGTGGTCGTAACGTAGATATCGGCATAATCGAGGACATCCTCAACCCGTTTGACTTCATACCCTTCCATCAGCGCCTGCAAGGCACAGATCGGATCGATCTCGGTGACAATCACTCTGGCGCCCTGCCCCCTCAGGGACTGACAGCAACCTTTGCCGACATCACCATAACCGCAAACAACCGCGACTTTTCCCGACAGCATGACATCTGTCGCCCTCATGATGCCATCAACCAAAGAATGACGGCAGCCGTAGACATTATCAAACTTGGACTTGGTCACCGAATCGTTCACATTCATTGCCGGGAACAGCAGGCTCCCTTCTTCTGCCATCTGGTAAAGCCGATGGACTCCGGTTGTCGTCTCTTCAGTAACGCCTTTGATTTCGGCAGCTGTCCGCGTCCACTGACCGGGATTCGAACTGATGGACTGCGCCAGAGCTTTCACCAGCTCAGCCCAATCATCAGGGTCATTGTCTGAAACTTCCGGAACACCCGATTTTTCCCATTCATTCCCCTTCAGAACAAACAGAGTAGCATCCCCGCCATCGTCCAGAATCATGTTCGGGTATTCGCCTTCAGGCCAGGTTAAAGCCTGTTGTGTACACCACCAATATTCTTCAAGAGTTTCACCTTTCCAGGCAAAAACCGGAATACCCTTCGGGCTGTCAGCGGTCCCCTGCGGACCGACGGCAACAGCTGCAGCAGCATGATCCTGAGTGGAAAAAATATTACAGGAACACCAGCGGACCCGGGCACCCAGCTCGATAAGGGTTTCAATCAGCACGGCGGTCTGAATCGTCATGTGCAGAGAACCGGAGATCCTCGCTCCTTTAAGGGGATATTGCCCCGCATATTCTTCCCGCAGCGCCATCAAACCGGGCATTTCGTCTTCGGCCAGAATTATTTCTTTACGTCCCCATTCGGCCAGGGCGAGATCCCGTACCTTAAAATCATCTACATTCGCCATCAGGTGATTCTCCTTTGATGAATTCAGCGAAGCTTAACAAGCGGTCGAACGTTCTCTTTAGCATAAAGCACGCAGAACAAACAAGTCACGCTAGCGACTTTCCCGACCGATTATTCCCCTGCGCATTAGTTCAAACCAGCAGCGCAATAAACCTGTAGCCAGACAACGACCGACAAAATTATCGGTCAAGAAATCATACAGCGGCAGCATACAATCCAGCCAGGCCGTCCGGCCTTGTCCCGGCTTCAGTCCGGCACGAAAAGCCCGACCGGCATCCAGAGCAAAGAACAACTGCCAGCCGTGATTCCGCACGTAACAGCCACTGCGGTACCAGAGAGTCCAGCGCGCTTTAAGGCTGAGTTCGCCCAAAAGCTCCGTGATCAACTGAAAATATGGACTGAGTCTCAACTTTTCGGTTCGCGATTGCTGCCGGTAAATGTTGGGAGCCCGGCTGAAAAAATCGTCCCACCCGACCGATCTGAAACACATGATCAGTGCTCCCAGGATTTGGCGCTGCCACAGGCCTTCGCTCTCAAAACGACGCGCCGAAGTGCTGACGGCAACCGGCAGCAACTGCCATTGGCCCAGCAGCCGTAGGCGCTCGGCAAACTCGGTATCTTCCATGACCGTTAACGCCTCGGAAAACGGTCCGACCTGACGAAACAACGGCCGACTCAGTAAAAACCCCTGGTCACCATGAATGGTTTCCGGCAGGCCAAGGCGCGCTTTCCATTCATAGAAATAATATGCCGCCGAATTGAGATCTTCCCCATGCCTGAAAGTCAGGGGGAAATGGCCCGCGACCTTGTGACTTTGAGCAGTTTGGAGATGATCAAGAGCCTTGCGCAACGCCCGACAGTCTTCAAAACGACTGTCCACGTGAAGAAACAGCAGCCAGTCAGCCTGAGCGAAGCGGACGCCATGATTTAACTGCCGCGCCCGACCAGGTTGACAAGCAACAACCTTCAACCCGAAGCGTTTAACCTGATATTCGGATAACCACTGAAGGCTACCGTCCGTGGATCCCCCATCACAGAGAATCAACTCAAAATTCACATCCAGCTGTGATGAAAGTGCGGCTAAAAATAGCGGAAGCTCATCTCTTTCATTCAGGACTGGAACGATCAGGCTTAATTCAGGATGCGAGGAGAAATTGTCGGGCATAAAAATATCCGGAAAACGGCTTCACTTGGACCCATGATATGCTATAACTATTGCTGTTTTGAAACATACAGCCGAGTATTTCGACAAAGCACGATAACCGTTTAAACCTGACATGACAAGGGGTCGAATATGAGTGAAATCATTGATATCTATGCCCGGGAGATTCTCGATTCCCGAGGCAATCCGACAGTTGAAGTTGAAGTCGCCCTGGAAAGCGGCATTCTCGGGCGTGCCGCAGTCCCCAGTGGTGCTTCGACCGGCGAACGTGAAGCGCTTGAACTGCGCGATGGGGATAAAGCACGCTATCTCGGCAAAGGGGTGCTGAAAGCTGTGGAGCATGTCAACGAAGTCATTGCCCCTGAACTGATCGGTTGGGAAGCCAGTGACCAGATCGGTATCGACCGTAAACTCCTGGAACTCGATGGCACCGATTTCAAAAGCAAGCTGGGTGCCAATGCGCTGCTGGGAGTGTCCATGGCCTGCGCAAAAGCCGCTGCCGAAGATGCCGGGCTGCCCCTTTATCAATATATCGGCGGAGCCAACGCCAAGGAACTCCCCCTGCCGATGATGAATATCCTCAACGGCGGAGAACATGCCGACAACAATGTCGATATTCAGGAGTTTATGATCATGCCTGCCGGTGCCGATAGTTTCAAGGAGGCGCTGCGCATGGGAGCCGAAATTTTCCACGCGCTGAAAAAAGTTCTTAAAGACAAAGGCTACAACACGGCCGTCGGCGATGAAGGCGGTTTTGCTCCCGATCTGAAGAGCAATGAAGAAGCCCTGGAAGTCATCATGCAAGCCATTCAGGCTGCCGGCTACACCCCCGGAGAGGAGGTCCTGCTTGCCCTGGATGTTGCAGCATCCGAGATCTACAAGGATGGTCACTACAACTTCGCCAACGAATCACAACCGCTTAAAACAGCTGAAGAAACGGTTGCTTTTTACGCGGATCTGGTCGACCGTTATCCGATTATATCGATTGAAGACGGCCTTGCCGAGAATGACTGGGATGGCTGGAAAATCATGACGGAAAAGCTGGGCAACAAAATCCAGATCGTCGGCGACGATCTGTTCGTCACCAACACAAAGATCCTGAAAGAAGGGATCGACAAGGGCATCGCCAACGCGATTCTGATCAAAGTCAATCAGATCGGCACCCTGACCGAAACGCTGGAAGCGATCGAAATGGCCAAGCGTGCAGGATATACTGCGGTTGTTTCCCACCGCTCAGGCGAAACGGAAGATACCACCATCGCCGACCTGGCGGTGGCAACCAATGCCGGACAGATCAAGACCGGTTCATTGTGCCGAACCGACCGGATCTGCAAATATAATCAACTCCTGCGCATTGAAGACGAACTGGCTGAGACGGCTGTCTTCAGCGGCAGGGAAGTTTTTTATAATCTCAGATAGAAAAAAACCGGGGACGGTTGACCGTCCCCGGTTTTTCAGACGGGGTAGAGCTGATAACTGCTGCCCTGTTTTTCCCGTTTAATTTTTCCCTCGCTATCCAAGTCTTTAAGCAGTTGTTGTAAACGCTTTCGGTTGACATCGGAAAAACTGCTATAAATTTCAGTTTGTTTCAGTCCGGGTAAATTTTTAACGGCAAGCAGAATCTCTTCCTCAAGGCTTAAATCGCCGTCAGCGACAGGCTCAACTTTTTCAATCATACTTTCCACTTCGGGGGACACGATCTGCGGATCAGGCAAGTCATCAACCGCCTCGTCGCTCATTGACTTGTCCGGTTCCTCAAGACTGGATTCCTCAGCCTCCTGTTCTGCGCGAATCTCGCGCTCGATTGCAACTAATTTCTGATATATGTAGAACCCGGCCCCGAGAATCAGCAGCAGAACAATAAACCAGAACATCGTCACACCTCCTTTGACTGTAGGCTATTTTTCAAACCAGCGTTCCAACCAGCTTCGATGGTTTTTCTGCGCAAAAATTTTCAGATCCTGAGGCCCCAACCAGACCCCTTTACAGGCTGGACACTGATCAAGGGGGACTCCCTCAAATATCATTTTTTCAAGTTTTTCTCCGCATTTAGGACAGTGCCCCAAACGGCTCTCCTGCTTCAGTTTAGCGATTGCCTCTTGATCTCTTTTGAGGAAATATTCTTCCTCCAGCGCTTTTTTACGTTCGTCCCAAGCGTTGCTCATATCAGAAGACCTTTCTATCTATCCAACATAATTAAAGATTATAGCGAAAGAATCGCAGAGAGTCACAATTTTTCTGAAGGATCGACCGGCACCAGCGCATATTGTCCCGCACCGTAGGCGGCTCCCTTGCCGAAGTTGAGCAGGCTGCCCAGCTGCAGCACCCAAAGCAGGTGAGAAACACCGGACCCGGCGATATCGACAAAGCCCATCAATCCGCCCAGGTTCTGCCTGCCATAGCGGCGTTGCAACTGCCTCCAATCCTGCCAGAAAAGCTTATTTCGGTGGGTTTTTAACTGATTCAACTGGTCCAGACAATACGATGCCTCCCGGGTCAAATCCAGCTGACCGTAATAACTGAAAAAACTGGTGACACGGCGGAGAATAAAAGGAAATATCTGTTCAAAATCGGCCTTGAACAGCGGTCTACCCTGATGCACAACCCGCAGGGGGCTTAACAACTCAAGACGTAAAACAGCTGCACGTTTACTTTGCCCCTCTAGCCACCAGGCAAGATCGTTGATAGGTGGGATTAGCACAGCACTGGGCTCACCATTCATCCACAACATACTGCGCACACCGCTGGCATCCCGGCTCTCGACGGCATCAAGCTGAACCTTTCCTCTCCCCTTATGCAGCCCTCGCTTACCAAGCTTACGGAACAACTCTATCAGGGCATCAACCGAATTCATTGCCGGACCAAACAGTGCTACAGGAAGGACAATCGTTTGCCCGGCTTTTAGAGTTCCATGTTGTGAAAGGTCGGGATGGAGCACGAAAGCCGGAGAAGGTTTCTGCACCTGTTTGAGAAGGGATGGATCCACCGGCAGCTCCGGAAGCAGGAGAGATTTCAAACCGTGCACTGTAGAGGAATCTCCGGAGCGCTGATCATCCTTGATGACCTCCAACATCTCCCTGCGCAACTGCAGCATAGCCGGCTCGGGCAAATCAAAATTTTCACTCACCTTGAAATGTAAACTCAGCTGCATAAATTCGACCCGAGCCAGCTGTGCAGGAAAAGGGGCCTCATAGATCATAAAAACTCCGATAAGTTTTGCACCGGGAAGGAGTATTTGTTATACGTCTAGCCCATCAGCATAAAATAAATCAAGCAGGAGAAAAACTGAATGTTTCAGTTCACTTTAATTAAGCAGGATCCGGTCAGCCGGGCTCGGCGTGGGCGGCTGGACACACCACATGGTTCGATCGAAACACCAATTTTCATGCCGGTCGGAACTCATGGCGCGCTGAAAGCCATGACTCCCGCCCAGGTTGAAGAGACAGAAGCCCAGATCATCCTCTCAAACACCTACCACCTGCACCTGAAACCCGGGGAGGGGTTGATAAAAAAAGCCGGTGGCTTGCATAAATTTATGAACTGGAAGAAACCGATTCTGACCGACAGCGGTGGGTTTCAGGTGTTTTCCCTCCCGAAGAAGAGGATCGGAGAAGACGGAGTGCATTTCCGCCATGAGCTGACCGGCGAAGAAATCTTTCTTGGTCCCAAAGAAGCCATGCAGATTGAAAATGATCTGGGCGCAGATATTATTATGGCTTTTGACGAGTGTATCCCTTACCCCTCGACCCATGATTACGCCGCCAAGTCGGTTCAAAAAACCATCCGCTGGGCCGAAAGTTGCCTGAGACATCACAACCGCGAAGATCAGGCCCTGTTCGGAATCGTTCAGGGCAGCGTCTTTGAGGATCTCCGCCGGGAGTGCGCCGAAGTTCTGACGACCCTCGACTTTCCCGGCTATGCGGTCGGCGGCGTAAGCGTTGGCGAAGGGTTGGAACTGCTGAAAAAAGTCGTCGAATACACTGAACCCTTTTTGCCGAAAAACAAACCGCGCTACCTGATGGGCGTTGGCCTGCCCGAGGATATCCTGGAATCGATAGACCGCGGCATGGATATGTTCGACTGCGTTATTCCGACCCGCTATGCGCGCAGTGCCACGCTGTTTACCAGACGGGGAAAAATCAGGCTGACCAATCGAAATTTTCGACGGGATTTCTTTCCCGTTGATCCATCCTGTGACTGCTACTGCTGCAAGAACTTCACTCGCGCCTATCTTCATCATCTGTTCAATGCGAATGAGATTCTCTCAGCGACGCTGGCGGCAATTCATAATGTCCGTTTCTATCTGAATATGGTTGCCGATGCCCGTTCGGCTATTGAAGCCGGAGACTATCCGGCCTTTAAAAAAGATTTTCTGGAACAGTACTTGGCGGGGAAAAAATAGCTTTGATCTGAGGATTTAAAGGATCAAGAAAGCGTCTATTGGTCGAACAACTGCCAGCTGACTTCATCGGCAATGAGAGGACGCGGGGTCAATTGCAACGGCAGCTCCAGAAGTTTTGTGTCTTCCGGGCATTGCAGCTCACGGTAGAGTTCATGAGCACGTCGGCTGTAACTGCGCGACAGGTGCATCGGCAGAAAATAGCGGGGTCGCAACTCGGCCAGAAGCGCATTTACATCATCGCTGCACAGATGCCACGACGCGCGGGCGCGAGCTTTGGCTTCGCTCAGGAACGTACATTCGCAGATCAACAGGTCGACCCCGCTCATCAGCTCGAGGATTTTCACCCAGTTTTGAGGATTGAAACCAACATCGCTGATGTAGCCGCACGAATGAGTTTTCCCGGGCTTCATCAGCAGAGCGCCGAGTTCACGCGGATTGTCGATATCAACTGTTTCGATCTGGTCCCCCCGGGATCGTTGAACAGACAATCGGTCAGGGAAATTACCTCCTGCGGTAAAGCCCTGCTTCAACTGACCCAGCCATGGGCCGGGTAACAGCTGTAACTGCTCAAGCCTGTCCAGGTCGACCCGGTAAGCAGGTCGTTCATCAATTCGGTAAATCAAACTGTCGACACGATGATCACAGGACGCAGCGGACACTTGCAGATAATCATTTTCATAGATGAGACAATTCTCCCGAGGAAGGTCTGCCAATCTTTTACGCTGAAAACTTTCAGCCCCACAGAAAAGGTCATGGCTCAATCTATCGGAATGGACTTCATACACACGAAAACTGCTCCAGTAATCTTCCGCCAGATTCCAATCGTAGCCTCTCAGTTTGTGATCAAATTTTTCTGCCAGACCGGGACCACCGTAAATGCTCACGGTTTTTCCTGCAGCGATCAACTGTCTGATGACTGAATCGATGCCCATCCAGTGGTCCATATGAGCATGGCTGATAAAAATTGCCTCAAGATGAGTAAACGTCCGTTTGGCCAGATGGTGAATCTGCCCGCAATCAAACATGACATGATGCCCATCAGGGCGTGTCCGCAGCAACAGGATTGGATCATCAAGTAATCCGGCGAAGAAAGTCGGGATAAGATTTCTGAATGGCAAACGGACATTCATGGAAGATCCTGGATCAGGGTCATTTTATTGATGTGAATTCACGGGGTGATTCAATCATCCGTCCAACATACTTTTCTGAAAGACAAAAAAGCAGGCGGAAACATCCAGCCTGCTTTTCAAAAGCCCTTATCGGAGGCTAAAGTCAACGCATCATGAAGCCCATCATTTTCTTTATCCAGTCAATTTTGAGTAATTTCATCATCCACATTTCCCCAATCGACTTATTCAAAAATGACATGCTCGGGAAAGAATGCTGCAGCAGCATAATGTCGGCCAGACGGATTTTCTTCTGAATGGCCAGCCCCCACTCGTTAATCATCTCCGAAGAGCCTTCACCGATCACTGAAACACCATATATTTTCCCCAGTTTACTGGCCAAGACCCGGACCGATCCGGTTGTCACCTGTTCAGCGATTGAGGCACCATAATCTTCATACCTCGCCTCCAGCACGTCGTATTTGATTCCGGCAGCAATCAGTTCCTTTTCGCTCATACCGACCGCCGACACTTGCGGCTCGGTAAAAACAGTCCAGGGGACTACATACTTTTTAAAATCTTTTTTGAACGGCCAGGGACGCATGATATTCATCAGTGCGATCATTCCCTGGTGCATCGCTGCGTGAGAAAAGAGGTAATTGCTGTTACAGTCGCCGACAGCATAAATATGGGGGACATTAGTTTGCAGATTGGCATTGACGGGAATCCCCTTGGGGGTGTAGTTCACTCCGGCTTTTTCCAGATCCAGACCCTGAAGGGTCGGTACCCGCCCGGCGGCCAGGAGCAATTTTTCAGCTTCCAGAACTTCACCTTCTTTGGTGGTCAGAACAACCCGGCCATCCCTCTTTTCCACGCTGGTAATTGAACGGCTGTTATAAACTTCGATACCTTCTTCTTTGAAACATTTCTCAAGCTCCTCACCGGCAAAACGATCGGCAAACGGCAGCAGGTGCGGGTCCATCTGGACAATTATCGTTTTACAGCCCAAACGGTTAAAAGCCTGAGCCATTTCCGAACCAATGGCACCACCACCGATAATCAGCATACTCTCAGGGATCTTATCCTGATGAAAAAGATTTTCATTGGTCAGAATA
This sequence comes from Desulfuromonadales bacterium, assembly GCA_016931615.1. Classification (GTDB taxonomy): domain Bacteria; phylum Desulfobacterota; class Desulfuromonadia; order Desulfuromonadales; family Geopsychrobacteraceae; genus JAFGEL01. The sequence continues at coordinate 96,624 of JAFGEL010000062.1, read as the reverse complement.
TCGTCAACAGTTTCAAGCCCTGGAATCGGGGGCCTGGAGGGGCGGGTACCGGTACAGATAAAAATTCTCTTCGCAGTGATCTTACGATCACCAACCTGAACAGTATGAGAATCGACAAAACTGGCGGCTCCCTGACCGATGATTTTGTCAACCTTTTCAAACTTAACGCCGTATTTTTTTTGGTTGATGAAGTCGAGCTTTTCCTGAATGGCGGGAAACGGGTTAAAAACTTCCGGCGCACGCATTTCTTCCATCTGGAATTTTTTGAATTTAGTCACAGCGTGGCGAGTTTTTGCCATTCTCAAGAGAGCTTTGCTGGGAATACAGCCTACGTTCATACATTCACCACCCAGCTTATTTTTCTCGACGGCACAAACCTTCAGGCCCATCTCAGCACCCATCGCAGAGACAACCATCCCGGCCGGTCCGACCCCTATTGTAAGGATATCATAATCATAATTCGCCATAGTCCTAAACCCCTTCAGCTATGCAAATGGAATATGATTTATTATATATATCGTTTATATAATGTAAACTCAAAAAATCAGTTCTTTGATTGTATCCGATGAGAGACGACATACAAGGCTAAAAGCAATGAAAATGTCACTGAAACTGGTGGATAAAGGGCGAATAGTCGCCCAGAGATTATGGAATATACTCGATTTTGGATTCCTGAACGGAGCCGCAATCGGGACATTTAAAAATTCGGATATCGTGCCACCAGGGCTCATCACCCCAGTAAAACTCATTACCGATACAGTCGATATTCTCAACATCATTCAGTTTTTTTGCATCCTGGCATTCTGAGCAGTAAACCAGAATCTGACCGTTGGCACAGGCCTGCAAAAACTCACCAGCATTGGCCATAACAATCTCGCTATCTCAGGACTTGGAAATATGAGCGGTTTTCCCTTCGGCACGAAGGGTCTTAACCGAACGGCCGGCAATCCCCCAGTTGTCCGTATCAATTTCTTTTATCGCAACCTGAGTCGAGGCAGGGTTCTTATCGAGAACCTCGACCAGAAGATCGGTAATGCCTTCGACGAGTCGAGCCTTTTGTTCATCCGTAGCGCCTTTGGTGATATTGACTTCAACATACGGCATAGCATAGTCCTTTCATACGGCCATATTCATCATGTACGCCATTATTACTGACCATTTCAGTGAATGCAACAGCAATACATCATCGCCTGAGCTGTTTTAAATTTTGCCTGGAGAAATAAAAAAACCCCGCAGTTTCCTGCGGGGTTTTTAAACTGATTAAGTCGTCTGCTTACAGTTTGGCAACGTTGCTTGCCTGAGGGCCTTTTTGACCATCAACAACGTCAAAGCTGACGCGCTGACCTTCAGCCAGAGATTTAAAACCATCTCCGGTAATCGCTGAAAAGTGTACGAAAACATCAGGGCCATTATCCTGCTCGATAAAGCCAAAACCCTTAGAATCATTAAACCATTTAACTGTTCCTTCTGCCATTTCTACTTTCTCCTTACGTGGTCCCCTCAGGGGAGTTGCGTGTTGCTAACCAGCCCATGCTGGATAAAAAATAACCGCTCAGCCCTTGTTGGTCTGTGCGGTTCTTCTCTGATTGACAGTAAAAATCTACACAAACTGGATCTGATGCACCGGAAAACTATCATGAGTCCAACGCTAAATCAAGACTTTATAATTTTTTTCTAAAAATTGTCAGGCTTTCCGCATCATGGTTGCAGGTTTCCGGTTCAAAATAAATTTATCGTCCAGGCCTTTTCCACAGGTTTCAGTCAAATGCAACCACAAAACTTCCCTGAAAACCATTGGCAATAAAATCCTGTGCAGCTTTTTCAGCACTGTCAAGGGAACGATAATCACCAACACGCACGCGATACAGCTGCCGGCCATTGACCATAGCGGTGGTCACGACGGCTTTACCATAGCGTTGGCGCAGCAGGCTGGCCAATTCATAGGCATTTGCCGACGCAGAAAAAGCGCCGACCTGAACAGCAAAACTTCCGGCATCATAATTGACGGGGTCACGGTAAGTCACCTGACCCTGGTCCAACTGTTGGAAGCCCAGAGCCTGAAGATAGACTTCTGCAGTACCGGCCTCAACAATTCCAAGCTCACGTGCGGCACCATAAGACAGATCAATAATTCGACCGGCTACAAAAGGCCCGCGATCATTGATCCGGACAGTGATTGTTCGACCACTACCCAAATGAGTGACTTTCACGTAAACCCCCATAGGCAGGGTTTTATGCGCGGCACTCATGCCATACATATCGTAGGTTTCACCATTGCTGGTTTTACGGCCATGAAATTTTCGCCCGTACCAGCTGGCGATACCTCTCTGCTCAAAACCATGGTGCCGGCGTAGCGGGTTGTAACGTTTACCGTCTACCTCGTAGGGTTTCTGCCAACCGGCAAGCTCTCGGGTCTCAGGACTATCAATGACCCTGGTGGTATGTCCGCCGCAGCTTGCCAGCAAGGCGGTGAAGACAATCCAGATGAGTAAACGCAAACCAGGAGAAAAAAGGTTCATCTGCTAGTTTTTAGGTTCCTCAATTTCCGACATGGCTCTGAAACGCTGGTAACGTTGCTCGACCAGGCCTTCAGGCGAAAACTCTTCAAGTTCGGCCAGATGCTTGAGGAGATAGTCCTTCAAGGTTGCCGCAGCCTGTTTGTGATCCTGGTGAGCCCCCCCGAGAGGTTCCGGGACAACGTCATCGATGACTGTTTTCAGGCTATCGACATCCTGGGCCGTCAATTTGAGCGCTTCAGCAGCCTGAGGGCCTTTGGTCCCGTCGCTCCAGAGAATAGCGGCACAGCCTTCAGGTGAAATGACGGCATAAACCGAATACTGCATCATCAGCACCCGGTTACCAACAGCAATCGCCAGAGCCCCGCCTGACCCTCCTTCACCGGTGATTGTCACGATAACCGGGACCTTGAGCATTGCCATCTCACGCAGATTTCTGGCGATGGCCTCAGCTTGACCGCGCTCTTCTGCGCCGATACCGGGGAATGCTCCCGGAGTGTCGACAAAGGTAAAAATGGGCAGGCCGAACTGATCAGCCATCTGCATAACGCGAAGGGCCTTGCGGTAACCTTCCGGGTTGGGCATGCCGAAATTGCGATGAACTTTTTCCTTGGTATTACGCCCCTTCTGATGGCCGATGACACAGCAGGGTTTACCGTCAATCCTGGCGAAACCGCAAACCAGGGCCGGATCATCGCGATAATTACGGTCGCCGTGGATTTCGTTCCAGTCGGTGAAAATGTGTTCAATGTAGTCAAGGGTATAAGGACGGTTTGCATGGCGAGCCAGTTGTGTCCGCTGCCAGCGGGTGAGGTTATTATAAATTTCCTTTTTAAGCTTGTCGGCTTTCTTCTCCAGTTTTATCATGTCGCTGGAAAAATCGACATTGTCGGTCGAATATTCGCGCAACTCACCAATTTTGGTTTCCAGATCGGCAATCGGTTTTTCGAAATCAAGATATTGATTCATCAAAAGTCTCCCCGCCCGTTGACGGACACTGTTTGAAAAGGGCTACGCTTAACGGTTGAAACATGAAAAGTGAGACACCTTAAATCTTCACCGGTGAGAGGTCAAGTCCTAGTCCCCCCGGGCCGTAATGGAAAAAATCATTCAAAGTTCATAACATTATAACCGAACAGCGCTTCCGCATCTGCCATCGCCTGATCTGATGCGGCCATTTTCAAATGATCCGGCAATGTTATAACGGTTTCACTGCGATTAGGGATGACAATATGCAGCTGGACTTCACAATTTCCCCGGTATTGCTGAACGATCCCCTTAAGCTGACGCATCTGCATTTCATCCAGCCCGGGAGTAGTCAAACGGATATGCACCCGCTTGGCCAGCGTTTCCTTCACTTCCTTCAACAGCACAACTTCAGTCGCCAGAATCTTGCATGCTTCTTCACCGACATCCAGTTCACCACTGACGAGCAGCGGATCTTCTCCTTTGAGCATATCCATGGAGGCAGAATAAACTTCTGGAAACACAACCAGTTCGACTGAGCCGCTGAGATCCTCCAGAGTGACGAATGCCATTCTGTCACCCTTCTTGGTCATCAATTCCTTGAGGCCGGATACGATACCGCAGACCCGCACGGATTCCTTATCCGTCCGCTCATGCAGGCCTGCTGTCTCACAGGTCGCAAAACGTTTGATTGAATCACTGTAACGCGCCAGAGGGTGGCCGGTGACATAAAAGCCAAGAGCTTCCTTTTCGAAACTCAGCAAGGTTTTTTCATCCCACTCACCAACATCTGGGAGATGGCCGTAACCCTGGCCGCCGACAGAACGTATTTCGTTACTGTCGAACAGAGAATCCTGACCCGATTCCCGCTCACGCTGCAGTCGTTGGGCAATTTCCATGGCATCTTCAAGACCGGCCAGGAACTGTGCCCTTTTCCCTCCCAGGGTATCAAAAGCCCCGCATTTGATCAGCGCTTCAACAACCTTCTTGTTGACCTTGCGCAGATCGACCCGTTCACAGAAATCCTGAAGAGAATTGAACGGTTTGTCTTTACGTACCTGAAGGATGGATTCAAGAGCCGCTGATCCGACCCCTTTGACCGCCCCGAGACCGAAGCGCATGGCTTCGGCAGAAACAGTGAAAGACCGATCCGAGGCGTTGATATCCGGCGGCTGGATCTCGATATTCATGGCCCGTACTTCGCTGATGTTCTTGATCACCTTATCCGTATTTTCCATATCTTCGGTCAATAGCGCCGCCATGAATTCGACCGGATAATGGGCTTTCAAATAAGCTGTCTGATAAGCGATAAGGGCATAGGCCGCAGAATGGGATTTATTGAAACCGTAAGCGGCAAATTTTTCCATCAGATCGAAAACCGCTTCAGCTTTTTTGGCGTTCAGCTTGTTCTGTTTCGCACCTTCGAGAAAAATCTTTTTCTGTTTGGCCATTTCTTCAGGTTTTTTCTTGCCCATGGCCCGGCGCAGCAGGTCAGCCCCCCCCAGGCTGTAATTAGCCAGGGTCTGAGCAATCAGCATTACCTGTTCCTGGTAAACGATAACCCCGTAGGTGTCTTTCAGGATCGGTTCAAGCTGGGGGAAATCGTATTGAAATTGTTCAACTCCGTGTTTTCTTTTAATGAAAGAATCAACCATGCCGGAACCGAGGGGACCCGGGCGATAAAGAGCCACCATGGCGATCAGGTCCTCAAAACAGCTCGGCTTGAGCTTCACCAGGTATTCCTTCATGCCGCTCGATTCAAGCTGAAATACTCCCGTGGTTTCACCCCGGGACAGCAGTTCAAACGTAGCTTTATCGTCATCCGGAATCAGCTTGAGGTCGAAATCGGGAGTCTTGCCGGCACGCACCAGGCGAACCGCATTTTCGATGACAGTCAGGGTTTTCAGACCGAGGAAATCAAACTTGACCAGACCGATTTTCTCAACATAGCTCATCGGATACTGGGTCACCTGCCCACCCGATTTCGGGTCAACATATAGGGGCAGATACTCAGGCAATTGCTTCGGTGTGACGACAACACCAGCAGCATGAGTCGATGCATGCCGGGTCAACCCTTCAAGGGCCAGAGAAATTTTGACCAATTCTTTAATTTTAGGGTCTTTTTCAATCAGGGCTTTCAGCTGGGGCTCCTGCTCGATGGCCTTTTTCAAGGTGATCCCTAAGACATTCGGCACCAGCTTGGCAATTTTATCCACCTCGCCGTAGGGAATATTCAAAGCTCTTCCAACATCCCTCAACACCCCTTTGGCCAACATGGTACCGAACGTAATAATCTGAGCGACATTTTCGGCCCCGTACTTTTCACGCACATATTCGATCACCCGTTCACGTCCGTAGATACAGAAATCAACGTCGATATCCGGCATTGAGATCCGCTCAGGGTTAAGGAAACGTTCAAACAGCAGGTTGTAGGGGATCGGGTCGATATCGGTAATACGAATCGCGTAGGCCACCAGGCTGCCGGCGGCTGAACCGCGGCCGGGACCAACCGGAATAGCGTTATCTTTGCCCCAGTTGATAAAATCGGCAACAATCAGGAAATAGCCGGGGAAACCCATCTGCTTGATACAGTCGAGCTCCTCTTCGAGGCGATCCCGGTAGACCTGGATTTCTTCAGCTTTCAAATCCCTGAGCAGGCCGATTTCTTTGAGTCGCTCCTCCAGACCGGAGCGGCTCTGCTCGGCAAGGATATCGTCCAGGGATTTTGTATCGGGCTTGACGTACTGTGGAAAATGATAGGTATTGAAATCGAGATCCAGGTTACAGCGTTCGGCAATTTTGATGGTATTGGCGATGGCATCGGGATTCTGAGGGAATAATTTCCCCATTTCCTCTGCCGACTTCAGGTAGAACTCCTCGTTGGGAAAACGCATGCGGTTGGGATCATCCATGGTTTTTCCCGTCTGGATACACAATAAAACTTCGTGGGCGAAGGCATCTTCTTTGGAGAGGTAATGACAATCGTTTGTTGCAACTAACGGCAGACTCAGTTCATTCGCGATTGAGATCAGGCCGGCATTGGCCTTGGCCTGTTCCGGCAGATGATTTTCCTGAAGCTCCAGGTAAAAACGCTGATCATCAAAGATTTCCATCATCCGGGCGGCGCGGCTCAAAGCTTCTTCAGGTTGGTTAAGATTGATCAGCGTCGGCAGTTCTCCCCCGAGACAGGCGGAAAGAGCGATCAAGCCTTCGTTGTATTGGGCAAGCAGATCCCAGTCGATACGCGGTTTGTAATAGAACCCTTCCCGGTAGGCCAGAGAAACCAACCGACAGAGGTTTTTGTAGCCGGTGTGGTTCATACACAGCAGAACCAGGTGATAAGATGCTTCGGAGGACCCGCGGGCACTGCTCTTGGTAAACCGCGACCCGGGAGCGACATAAACTTCACAACCGACAATCGGTTTGATACCGCCACTCATCGCCTTACTGTAAAATTCAATGGCACCGAACATATTGCCGTGATCCGTCACGGCGACCGCGGGCATCTTGAATTCTTTGACCCGGGAAATAAGTTCGTCAATTTTTATCGCGCCATCCAACAGGCTGTATTGACTGTGCAGGTGAAGGTGGACAAAATTTGAATGTTCCATGAGTGTTCAACAATCCTGAAAGGTCTTGGCACAAGCGCAGGGCAAGAGCTCAAAGTAAAGATAAGTAATATTAATATGTTAGGAAATTGAAATATAGATATTAGCTGTCTGAATTTAACACCCCGCTGTCTCCGAGGTCAAGAAATCTGAGTCCGGTCACCAGCTCAAAATACTGTCATCGGTAGACTGAAAAGCCGGGAAGAACAGCAACCCCTTTACGCCCTGCGGAATAAATATCACTAGCCTCTTTTCCTTGCCGGCAACTTGCGGTATTTTCCAGAAGTTAATTTATCACCATCTCTGCTTTTGCAATTTCTTTCCGGCATAAGGATAAAATAATGCGCATAGAATCTGATCTCAAACTGGGATTTAAAGATGTCCTCATTCGACCAAAGCGATCAACTCTTAAAAGTCGGGCTCAGGTCAATCTTGAGCGCAACTTCACGTTCCTCCACAGCCGTCAGGAGTGGCAAGGCATACCGATGATCGCCGCCAACATGGATACCGTCGGAACCTTTGAACTGGCCAAAGTTCTAGCCGAAAATGGGCTTTTAACCGCCATCCACAAACACTACAGCCTTAAAGAGTGGGAGCATTTCCTGTCAAGCCAGGAGGACGGCATCTATGAGCGCATCATGGTCAGTACCGGAACGGCGGACATTGACTTCAAACATTTGCAGGAGATCATCTCCCAGCATCCGAAACTGAAATTTATCTGCATTGATGTCGCTAACGGTTATGCCGAGTCCTTTGTTGATTTCGTCAAACTCTGCCGTGACAGTTTTCCAGACAAAACCATCACCGCCGGCAATGTCGTTACCGGCGAAATGGTCGAAGAGCTGCTCTTGTCAGGAGCCGATATCGTCAAGGTCGGCATCGGACCAGGCTCAGTCTGTACAACCCGGGTTAAAACCGGGGTTGGCTATCCTCAACTTTCCGCCGTTATCGAATGTGCGGATGCCGCTCATGGGCTGGGCGGCCGAATTATTTCCGATGGCGGCTGCGTCAACGCCGGTGATGTTTCCAAAGCCTTCGGCGGCGGTGCGGACTTCGTCATGCTGGGCGGAATGTTTGCCGGTCACGATGAAAGCGGCGGTCAACTGGTCGAACGCGATGGCCAACAATTCAAGCTTTTCTACGGGATGAGTTCATCAACCGCTATGGAAAAACATTCCGGAGGAGTCGCCGAATATCGTGCCTCAGAAGGAAAAACCGTGGAAGTTCCCTATCGTGGCCAGGTTGCCGACACAGTCAAGGACATCCTTGGCGGAGTTCGTTCAACCTGTACCTACGTCGGCGCAGCGGCTTTAAAGGAACTGACCAAAAGAACCACGTTCATCAGGGTTCAGGAGCAGGAAAACAAAAAATTCTCCTGAAACCATACTGTTCATAAAAGTACTCAACAGATTCAAGTTATTGCCGGTTGCGTTGGTTAGCCGGCCTGAGGAATAAACCATGGCAAAATGCAGTCGCATTGAATATCAACTTCACCCCCTGCGTGAAACACTCTACAACGAGTTGCACATCCGCCCGTTTCACAAAGTGGAAACACCCCAGCAGATCACCCATCTGGTCTCATGCTGTGCCGATCATGAGGCATTGAACCAATCGTTCACCCTGCTCTGCGACCTCTGCCGCCGCTACGAAGTCAACCAGCCGCAGGTCGACACCGTAGCCTTTCACCAGGATTTCGGCGACTTTGACATTCACTGGGAGCGCCATGTCGAGTTCTATTCCTTCACCATCATGCACGCTGCCCCGCCGGCGGGACAGCCCTTTGACTTTACCGCCATCGACCTGTTGCCGGCCGATTGGCTGAGACAATTACCAGGGCACATCATCGCTGCATTTCACCTGCTGATTGATGATCAACAGCTTGACTATTCGCAGACCTCGTTGACCCGCTATTTTGAGGGACAATCACTCATGGTCAGTGATGTCTACGAAGGCAGGGCCCAGGTTCTGACCGCTTTCAAACTGCATGGCGATGGCTACGGGCGCTTCATCATCCGCAATATGGATCTGAATCCGTCTCAGATGGGGCAGCTAGCTCGGCGCCTTATGGATCTTGAAACCTATCGTCTGCTGGCCCTGATCGCTCTGCCCATTGCCAAAAAAATTGCTCCCCAGCTGCTTAAAATGGACAAACAGCTGGCGGATATCCTGACCATAGTCACCGACCTGAAGACGACCAAAAGCGAACGTGAGCTACTGGAAAAACTGACCAAAGTTGAGGCTCAGCTTGAGACCTACAGAGCAGAAACAAATCACCGTTTTTCAGCGACCAAAGCTTATCATCAGCTGGTCAAAGACCGCATCGAAGGGATCAAGGAAAAACAGGTTGAAGGATTTCTCTCGGCAGGGGAATTTATCAACCGGCGGTTGAATCCGGCCCTGAGAACCTGTGAATCGGTGCAGGCCTGGATGGATGATCTGTCAAAACGGGTCGAACGGGCCAGTGATCTGATGAGAACCCGGGTCAACCTGAATCTTCAGGAGCAGAACCGTTCCCAGCTGGCAGCCATGAACAGGCGCAGCAAGTTACAGTTCCGGCTACAGGAAACGGTGGAAGGGCTCTCCATTGCAGCCATCAGCTATTACGCCATCGGTCTGCTCAGTTACCTTTTCAGCGGACTGCCTCTGAAGCAGTGGGGAGTGGACAAGAATGTACTTCTCGCCTGCTCAATCCCAGTAGTACTGGCCACAATCTGGTACATCACCAGGCGCATCAAGCAGCGCCTGATCAAAGATCCCGACAGCGAAGAAGAATAAATCCGCTGCGGTGTAAAAAACGGGCCTCCTCCGGCTCACTTTCGTAATCAGAACTCGGGTAGAGGTGGAGGGGTCTGGTCGAAAATTGTCACAAAATTCCAGCTGACATCTTCTCCCAGAGGATTCCCCAGTGAATCAGCCAACTGACCACTCAAAGTCACTCGATAATCGCTGAAAGGCAGAAGTACCTGGTCCGGGACAAAAGTCAGTTTTTTTTGCTCGGCGTCAAAACTCAGCTGGCCTGAAATATTGCCCTCAGACCCTGACAAGGTAAGACTTCCGCCATTCAACAGGGTTTCGTCCAAAGCTTCGTCAAAGGCAACAGAAACAACTGTAGTCACCGGGGCGTTATCTCCCGGAAGAGGATACTGGTTCACCAGGCAAGGAGGTTGCATATCCCAATAATCAAGACCCAGATCGATCCGCTGTTGATAAACAACCAGCAATTCAGCATCAAGGCTTGCGGTATCGATCTCTGCGCTGACTGCTGAAGCGAGAATAATCGGGTCCACAGTAACCCCGAGATTTCTTTCAGCATTGAATGCCTGCTCGATCATGTGCGCCTGCCCCATGATCTGATCGCTGATCATATAGGCGATCAGAGCCTGCTCATTGACAGCAGCCTGGCCGCCAAGATTAATCAAAATCTCATTCTGTAACATCCCCATCAGGCCGGCAACAACCTGTGCCGCCTTATGAGTTCTTGAGTATTCTTCAACAAGAGATTCAGCAATCCCCCCCGTATCAAGATAATCAGAGAAAAGCGGAACATCATCGGACACACCAAGCTGAGAACGGACATTCAATACGGACTGTTGTTCTGACAGCGAGGGATTTTTATCCTGTTCAATCTTAACCAGGGTCGTCAAAGGTGAAATAAATGCCCAACGACCGGGTGGCGACTCCAGCAGGTACCCTTGAGTGACCGGGGCTCCGGTATCCTCATCTACAGTCTCACCGGCAATCACTTCAACCACAACCGGGTATAGTTCTCCTTCACCAGGATTAACGGTCAAAGAATAGTACCCACCCGGCCCCGACAAGGCGGTCGGTTCGCCGTTGTCATAAGCACGATTCTCATTCCGGTCAAGAAACACTCGAGCACTTTTCAGGTAACCATCGGCGACGACCCCGGTCAAGGTTGTTTCTGTGCCTGATGACGAAAGTTCAGTGTCAGCGGTGCGACTTGTACTGTCGGAATCGCCACCTCCTCCGCCACTACAGGCGGCCAGGATCAATAGGAAGAAACACACCGATAATTTTAGAAACTTATATGAAGTTTTCATGACGCGTCGCTCCTGTCACTGCAAAGGCTTCGGAATCACCAGTGAAACCGGCTCTTCATTGGGATTGACATATATCCAATAACCGATCCACGGGATCAGGTAGGCCGAAGCGCTTCCACCGGCGCTGGCAAATTCGTTGGTATCACCCCAATCCTCCCCCAGGTATGAGTAGACAGCATCAACCACAAGATTCCTTGCCACGGCATCGAGCCAACCCTGCGGAGCAGCAGCTCCGACGCGCACACCGACATCTCTGAGGTCAACTCTGCCGCCGTAAGGGTTACTGATCAGGTTCCAACCGGTGTTCAGCTGTATCTCGTGCTCAGCCTCTGTAATTTCTCCATAGAGCGCTCTGTCCGGCAGTGTTCCTCCGACTGCCTTCTTCAAGACATAACCTTCTCCCGAAGCGATAGGCGCACCGGTATCAGCCAGTTTGAATGAGCCGTTCGGGCCCGAATCGGCAATCCAGCGGTAAACGATCTTGTCTTCAAAGGCTTCCAGAGCATCCAGGCCGTAGGCATTGATATCGGCAACCATACCGATGACGTTTCTGCCGTCTAAAAGTTCGACAATCGGCCCGGGCAGATCTCCGCTTGCCGGATAACGCCAGAGTTGCGTTCCGGAAAGATCTTCGGCAACAAAATGGAACTGGTGGGAGTGAGCCGGACCTAAACGGGTGGAAAGCGCATATTCAGCACCAGTACTCAAAGCGCCGTTTTCCAACTGCAGCTGATATTTATAGCTGTTCAGAACCAGGTAGACACGCCGTTGATCAGCGGGTGCTGAATCACGCAGGACGATAGTGAAGCGATAATCGAGGTCCTGCTTCGGTTTATTGTCAACCAGATTGTTAGCGTCATCACCACCGTCAACCCGATCAACCCCGATCAATCCGATAGACAGCGGGTCATAACTGAGCCCGGTCGGGATTGGTGCAAAAACGCCTTCGATCTGATGATGATCATCAATGTTGATAAATTCATACTGTTCCATCAGACCGACCGATACCCCGTCAACCAGCAGATCATTCATGTAGTAACCGGCCAGAGGCGTCAGTTCATAGGCCTGTGAACCACCGTAGAGAACAGTTGTTTCTCCGTCGGGGTTGATGTACCCACCGGTCCCTGCCGTGGCCGTGATGACCCAACCAGCCCTGCTGTTATCAAGAGGAAACCCGTCGCGAATATCGGCGACCCCGTCATTGTCATCATCAGGGTCCGCATTGTTCCCGAGTTGATCTCCGTCGGTATCCTCCCATTCCGCGGGATCGTCCGGGAAAGCATCAAGATGATCAAGAACTCCGTCCCCATCTGAATCCTGAGCAACATAGGCGGTCACTTCGATGGCAAAGGCCGGCAATGATGTCGCTGCAGCAGCGTCGGATACGGTGATGGTAATTCCGGGATAAGTCCCCGTCTGGCCCATATCCGGAGTACCGGACAAAGCCCCGCTGTCAGCATCAAACACTGCCCATGACGGCTTATTTTCGATGCTGAATGTCAGGCTGTCGCCATCAGGATCCCCGGCCGTGGGAACAAACTGGTAAGCAGTTGTGGCCATCACCGAGCTGACCGCAGAACCGCTGATCGTGGGCGGCCTGTTTGTATTGCTGACGGTTATTGAAACACTTTCGGAATCACTTAGAGTGCCGTCACTCACATTGAATTCGACAGTAAAATTTCCGGCTTGATCATAGTCAGGCGTCCAGCTGAAGCGTTGAGTGGCATTGTCGAAAGCTGCCCCAGACGGCAGTTCGGTGGCATTGTAACTGAGAGGATCACCGTTGACATCAGTTGCCGAAAGAGCAAATGACAGCAGTTCCCCCTCGCTGACGGACTGACTGCCGACAGGGGCAAGAACCGGTGCTTCGTTGGCATTGAGAACAGTCATGGTGACTGTCTCCGTAGCACTCAGTAGCCCGTCAGTGACACTGAAGACAACCTGATAGATTCCGGCCTGATTGATGTCCGGAATCCAGCTGAATGACCGGGTTGAGGGAGTAAAAACAGCCCCTTCGGGTAGCCCGGTCGCACTGTACGTCAAGGCATCGTTATCCGGATCCGACCCGCTGACAACAAGGTTGAAACTGTCCCATTCAGTCATTGATTGTGACCCGATCGCCTCAAGCGTCGGAGCACGATTGACATGAGTCACATTGATCGTGACGGTTTCCGAATCCTGAGCAAGCCCATCACTGACCGTAAAGGTCACGGGATACACCCTGGTATTAACTGAGTCGTCAAAATCAGGAATCCAGTTAAACAGACGGGTCGTCGGATTAAAGAATGAACCCGCGGGGAGTTCAGACACACTGTAGGTCAAGGCATCACCGTCGGGGTCACTGCCGGAAATGGTAAAGATTAACTGGGACCCTTCACCGATCGTCTGAGTCCCGATCGGATTCAATACCGGTGGCTGATTGTTCACAACATCCGTCACGGTAATCTGAATCGCCTCGGAATCGCTGGCGGTGCCGTCAGTCACACTGAAAACTAAATTATAAAGACCCGATTGGGTAAAATTCGGGGTCCAGCTGAATTGTCCGGTTGTTGAATTGAACCCGGCGCCATCCGGAAGATTTTCGACACCGTAGGTCAAAGCGTCACCATCAGCATCGTTGGCTATTACAGTAAAATTAAGGAGGGCATTTTCCAGAACAGACTTGTTCCCGATAGAAGAAAGTTCCGGGGCGCTATTGCTGCTCGTCACCGGCGGGCTGTGAACTGTGTTGGAGTAGACACTTTCGTTGGTTCCATCGGTGGCCGTGACCGCAAAGTAGTGGTCATCCGCGTCAGACAGCCCGTTGATGGTAAAGGTGAGGACATTCCCAACATCAATCGGCGAGTCCCCTTCCGTTGCCCCGGTCCCTTCAAGGGGGACAGTGGACGAATTCACAGCATAGTAGATTTTGTACCCGGTGATCGTGCTTGGACTCGGGTCCCAGGAGAGTGTCACTGTCTTTGCACAAACGTTCAAGGGAAAGAACACGACAACCATCGCCAATAAAAACTGCTGCCAACAAATGTGTCTTTTCATTTTGACCCCCGATTTCCTTTCTTGACTGCCAAGGCAAAAAATGCGCTCACCAACGTTGCCGAAGATGAGCGCATTGAAAATCCGGGATGCTGGAAACTGAATGCGCTGCATTCTCTTCGGCAACCCGGCTGTCCCTGAATGGGACCCGTGGCTTTGCGTCACCGGGTCACCCCGGCTTTGCCCTTTCGGAGATATAATCTGATACTACGACTTACCTGATAACTTTACACAACCTTCAAAAAAGATGATCAACATCTCAATTATAGCAAAAACAAAAAAACGCTCACCCCGTTGCCGAAGTGAGCGCTTCTCAAGTCATATTTTTATGAAAGGCTTGAAGAAATGCGCTGCATCTTCTTCGGCAACCCGGCTGTCCCTGGACTGGACCCGTGGCTTTGCGTCACCGGGTCACCCCGGCTTTGCCCTTTCGGTAGATCGCTTTTTTATATCTTGGCGGGATTTTAACCAGCTTTCAAGAATAAATCAAGCAAAATAAGAGGCTTCTCATTTCGCTCATAGACCAGACAAAACACTGACGCCGAATTGATCCAGAAGGGTCACCAGTTTGATCAAGGGCAAGCCGATCAGGCTGTTATAGTCATCGCCCTCCATTTTTTCCATCAGGGCAATACCCAGACCTTCGATTTTAAAAGCCCCAGCACAGTCAAGAGGGTGTTCTCTGTGCAGATAATTGTTGATCTGATCATCGCTCAGGGTTCTGAACGTGACGGTAAAAGTAGCAAAATCGGAGTGCGCAACCCCAGTGCGACTGTCAACGACTGCCAGACCGGTAAAAAAACAATGACTGCGCCCCGACATCTGCTTGAGCTGCAGAAATGCCCTGTGCATGGTGCCGGGTTTTCCAACGGGTCGATCACGCTGATCAACGAACACCTGGTCAGAACCGATGATCAGGGCGTCAGGATAGCGTTCTACCAGGCTCTGGGCTTTACCCTGAGCCAGATGCCGCACCAGCAACGCCGGGGCGACATTCGGATCGATTTCTTCAGCATAGTCGGGGGCAGCGGTAGTAAACGGCAAACCCAGTTGGCGCAGCAACTTTTGCCGGTAGGGGCTCGTCGAAGCCAAAACGATCTGTCTCATCTAACATTCTCACTCGGCCCCCTACTGACTGAGATTCAACAGGTTAAGCCGCAAGCTGTGCGTTCATTTCTCTTGGTTGCCGTTCAATGTCCTCTGCCACAAGGACGGGTTTGAACAGGTTCTTATCGTAGAGATATTTTCCGACTTCAGCAAGCAGTTGTTGACCCAGCACAGACTCATCAACACTCTCTACCAGAGACTCGACACTGCCGTCTTCATTCCAGACTGGGAAAATCTGTATCGCTTCTTCAGCCCCAAGAGTCATTTCACACCAGTTTTCCCGGGCACCGTCACCGATCACACCTTGAACCTTGGCTGACAGCTCGTAATCCTGAAAGTTCCAGCTGACATTCTGCACGTCAATATACAAATCTTTTTCGCTGATGCAGGATAACCAGATCATCGTCTCCTCCTTTGAGAAACTGTGGTTATCCTTCATTATGACCAGGCGTGTGACAGATTATGTCATTCTTCGGCTTGAAACCGCAGGGCTTCTTTCAAAGCAGTCGTGAATTGCTGACGAATCGGTTGGGGATTCAGCACCCGGACATGCGGAATAAACGAGAAGACCCAGGCCATGATCTCCTTGTCACCGCTGGCGCTGAAACGCAGAATCAGCGCACCATCTTCCTGTTCTTCAATCTGCTGTTCCGGGTGCCAGATTCTTTCTCGGATGTAATGCGCAACCTCTGAACTGAAATAAATTTCAAGATGATGACTTTCCCCTTCTTCGATCAACCCGAAGGCCGTGCCGGTCAGCATGTCGACACGATAATCTTCCGGCACTTCAAAACGTTCGTCCTGCAACTCCAGGCGCTCAATACGTTCAACAGCAAAAAGCCGGAGCGATTCACGGTTGTGCGCGTAACCGCCGATATAAAGTCCGTTTTTGAAAAACAGCAGCGTGTAAGGATCAACCAGGTATTCTGCCGGTTCACGGTTGGCGGGGCGATAATTCATCCGGCAACGATGCTGCTTCAACAAAGCCTGGCGCAGCTGTTTCAATAACTCGCTCTGGTGGGAATAATCCTTGAAGCCGAGAAACCGGGGAGATGAGGCCTCAGCCAGCCGCTCCAGGTGGGCCACACTGCGGGGCGGCAAGTTGGAACGGATACGTGAAAAAATCGCCTGCAGATCATCGTGAAAAGGTGTTCCGTGAAGAAATTCCAGCTGCCCACGGCAGAGGTACAGGGTCATCAGCTCTTCAAGAGAAAACGTGATCGGCGGCATTTTACTGAAGCCGGAAATGAAGCTGTAAAGTACGTGCCCGTCATCCTGCCGCTCGCTCACCAAAGGATAACCGGCATCTATGATCGCCTCCAGGTCTCGATAAATCGTCCGCCGCGTCACCCCACATTCTTCCACCAGCTCGTCAACCGTCGCCCCGTAACGCGATTCCAGAATACGGATCAGGTCATGGAGACGTGAAGCCTGACTGTATTTTTTGGGTGCACGGCCGGGTTTACGTTTTATCTTCATCAAAATCTCAGCACACTCGGTTATGTGTAAAAAATACCGACAAATTGGTCAGTAAAAACAAAAAAGGGTGCCCAAAAGCACCCTTCTTATATTACATTTTATAGTTCAGTGTTGAAATTTTATTTTTTCATTTTCCTGCGGGCAAAAGCCAAACCTACCAAACCTCCACCAAGAAGAAGGAAAGTACTCGGCTCAGGAACTGGTTGATTGGGGTCAACAATAATGATCTCAGCAAGTTTTGCTGCTGTAAAAGCCGCAGTAAATCCAGCTGCATCAGTTCTCAGATAATTCAAATCAAAAAGGCCTTCAAAATTGTTGGAAGGGTTAACGAAAACTGCATCATCCCACACATAATAAAGGCCTGTTGAGGTAATAACATTCAAAAGTATATTACTATCAGCCATTTTCTGAGCCAGTGCTGCTTCGCCGTACAAACTACCGTAACTATACGAGCTGGCAGAATCAGCATCCTCATCAGTAATAAGAACCATGACCTTGGCATAGGCACCACCGGTCCATGAGAAATTATCAGCAGCCCAATCAGCTGCATGATAACCCCTCTCAGTCCCCCCATAGGTACTAACAGAATTGACTTCAGTAGTAATGACATTGATATCTGATGTAATATCCGCCCAAGCATTACGGGAATCCGCAAAACCGGCATAAGTTTCATAACCTGCCACACCGTAGTTCACATCTGTGATAGCTGAATCACTCGTAATGGTATTATCGATGCCAGCGATACTGTTACCGAGCCAAGCGAATTCTCCGCCCATACTTCCTGATTGATCAATGACAAACGCGATGTCCGCATATGAAGCTGCCATGGCATTTGTACCAAAGCTCAATACCGAGGCCATTAACAGGCCCAACAACATTTTTTTCATTTTTTACCTCCCTCTCTCCCTTTAAGGGGTTACAGATTTGAAATTTATCTCCCAAATACAGCTTATATTCTAACTCTTTGCAATCATCATTCCAAAATATAACTGCCTGATTTTACATAACGAACCATTGCATATGTTTTTTCATATAGAATCTATGTAAAGAATTTCGACAGACACTTATGAGAAGTCACAATAGTTATTTTCATCGATCTGATTGACACGAGCTCTCTTGTGGAAGAAGATATATAAAAGCTAATAAAGCATCTAACCGCAAACAGCGGGGAATTAACTACGCGTTTCTTTAGCTAGCCAGAGTCCAGCTACTCCCCCAGAAGGAGACAGGGAGTTAAACCTGCAGAATTTAAAAATATCTAGAGAAAACACTATGAGAGAAAACATTTTTTCAGAATCCATCATCGTCCTTGACTTCGAAACCACCGGCCTTTACCCAGATGAAGGGGATCGGGTGATTGAAATCGGAGCGGTCCTGCTACGTGGCAACGAGATTGTCGAACGTTTTTCAAGCCTGATCAATCCCGGCTCCTGGATTTCCCGGGAGATCGAAAATATCACCGGTATTACCAACGTGATGCTCAATGAAGCCCCTTCGGCACCCGAAGTTATGGAGAAATTTGTCAAGTTTCTCGACACTCATCCTCTGGTCGCGCACAATGCTTCATTTGACCAGAAATTTCTTGAAGCCGAACTGTGGAATTTCAGCAAAAAGCGGCCACTGAACTTTGCCTGCACCCTGCAGGTTGCCAAACGCCTGTATCCAGATGTGATCAACTACAAACTTGAGACGCTGGTGCGTTACAAGGGGATTCCGGTTGACGACCAATTTCACCGGGCAATGGCGGATGCTGAATTAGCTGCGGCGTTATGGAATAAGATGGTGGAAGACCTCAAATCACAATTCGGGTTCGAGCATGTCACATTTGAGCTGATGAAAAAAATCGGCAAGTTGAATCGTGAAAATGCCCATGCCATGATCCGCCAGGAAGCAGTGGCGACAAAGTCGAACCAGATCGACACAACCGGCAACCTGTTCGGCTAAACCGTAAAATTCCGGACCTATAACCAGAACATAGGCTACGTAGCTACCAAGACCCTCCAAGAAATTCTAGGTCAACAACATTTACCACGGAGTGCACAGAGATCACTGAGAAAAATCAAACAACATCTAAAGCTTTGTTGGTTTTAAACCAATATAAGAGAATTTCTCTCCACCTCAGCGACTCTCCTTTAAAATGCTTTTGCCTGTGTTTTTCTTGGCGTTCTTTGTGTCTTGGTGGCAAACCTGCTTTTCGCTTACAGAACCTTCAAATTATGGATATACCAGTGAAAATCACTATCGAATACTGCAACAGTTGAGGCTACCGGCCACGGGCCGCCAGTCTGGCGGACAAGATAAAAAAACAGCTCTCAATCGATGCCGAACTGATCCCCTCATCCGGAGGGGTTTTTGAAATTGTCGTTGATGGGCAACTGATCTACTCGAAAAAAGCAACCGGCCAGTTCCCATCGGAATGGTCGATTCTGGAGCAACTATCTGCATTCTAGGCTCCCGTTTGTTCTTTGGCCAACTCCCAGAACGCGTGAACTGCGGGCTTATGCAAAGTTTTCCGACTGGAGCAGAGTCCGACAACATAAGGTTCAAGTTGCGGCGCATCAGCAATCACGTTCACATCCTCTTTAAAGGGACTGCGCTCCAGAACTAGCCGCGGCACAACCCCAACTCCTCCACCCAGGTGAACCATGGGAATAATCGCTTCATTCCCTGAGACCTCGGAACTGATATTCGGGACAATTCGCTTTTTCTTCAGCCATTGATCCAAACGCCGACGCGACAGTCCACTTTGCGGTAAAACCAGCGGCACCCGGGCCCAATCGATCGACGCGGCAGCACCGCACAGCGCATGCAGATTTACTTTTTTCCCGGCGATAAAAACCAACGGCGTCTGCATGATCGGTAAAAAATTGATGTTTGCACTCTTTCTGTCGGGCAGAGCTGCAACGGCAATATCGATCACCCCCTCTTCAACCTGGGCCACGGCTGTTTCCGCCGCCCCGGTTCGCAGTTCCAGCTGGACCCCGGCATGGGCATGACGATAAGCTTCCAAAAGGTCGGGCAGCAAACTGTAGACAGCGGTGATCGAGGCATAGATCGACAAATTTCCGGAAAGTTTAGTCTCAGCGGAAAGACTGGTCCGGAATTTATCGAATTCTTGAACGGCACTGCGGGCATAACTAACAAAGTGAACACCGGCTGCAGTCAACTGCACGCTCCGGTTATCCCGATCAAACAGGGGCTGTCCCAACTCGTCTTCAAGCCGTTGAATGGTGCGGGTCAACGCAGAAGAACTGAGATGGCAGGCACGACTCGCGCGACCAAAATGGAGCAGCTCGGCCAGGGTTAAAAATATTTTGAGCTCCCTGATATCCATAAGAAACCTTTCTCATGTTGCGATTTTGGCAACACTGTATATACAATTAATCAATTTACGCAACAAGTGTTTTCCGCTATGGTTGCGCCCGACAATAAAAGTCCGTTTTTTCAATAACATCCACATAAAAGGAGAAGCATCATGGGTCAAAATTATTTCAGCTCACTACCCTTTCGTCGCCAGGTCGAGGAACTCGGCAACTGCCGCTTCATGGACAGCAGCGAATTCAATGGTGTCGAGTACCTTAAGGGCAAAAAGATCGTCATTGTCGGTTGCGGAGCACAGGGCTTGAACCAGGGGCTGAACCTGCGCGACAGCGGTCTGGATGTCTCTTATGCTTTGCGCAAGATCGAAATCGACGAGAAGCATATTTCCTGGGAAAACGCGACGGAAAATAATTTTGAATTCGACACCATTGAGAACATGGTCCCTAAAGGCGACCTGGTTCTGAACCTGACGCCGGATAAGTACCACACACCGATCGTCAACCACGTGATGCCGCTGATGAAGAAAGGCGCCTGCCTCTCTTACTCGCACGGGTTCAACATCGTTGAGGAAGGGAT
This sequence comes from Desulfuromonadales bacterium, assembly GCA_016931615.1. Taxonomy (GTDB): domain Bacteria; phylum Desulfobacterota; class Desulfuromonadia; order Desulfuromonadales; family Geopsychrobacteraceae; genus JAFGEL01. The sequence goes on along the minus strand of JAFGEL010000062.1, from coordinate 75,957 downwards.
GCAGATCCGTGATGACCTGACCGTCATCATGGTGGCTCCGAAATCACCGGGATCAGAGGTTCGCGCCGAATACCTGCGTGGTTTCGGTGTGCCGACCCTGATTGCCGTTCACGGGGAAAACGATCCGAACGGCGACGGTCTCGACATCGCTAAGGCCTACTGCTGCGGCACCGGCGGAGATCGTGCGGGAGTGCTCTTTTCATCCTTCACCGCCGAAGTCAAATCGGACCTCATGGGTGAGCAGACCATCCTCTGCGGCGTACTCCAGACCGGTTCGATTCTGTTCTACAACAAGATGGTCGAAGCCGGTATCGACTCCGGTTACGCCTGCAAACTGGTTCAATACGGCTGGGAAACCGTTACCGAAGCGCTCAAACATGGTGGCATCACCAACATGATGGATCGCCTTTCCAACCCGGCGAAACTGGCCGCTTACGATCTGGCCGAGGAACTGAAAGAAATCATGACACCCCTCTTTCATCGCCACATGGACGACATTCTGTCCGGTAAATTCTCCGAAACCATGATGAAAGACTGGGCCAACGACGATGCCGACCTGCTGCGCTGGCGTGAGGCCACCAACAACGAACCGTTCGAGCAGGCTGTCGCCCAGGCAGCCGACATCCCCGAACAGGAATATTTCGATAACGGCATCCTGATGGTTGCCATGGTTAAAGCCGGTGTTGAGCTGGCCTTCGACATCATGGTCGAATCCGGCATGCAGCCTGAGTCCGCCTACTATGAATCGCTGCACGAAACGCCGCTGATCGCCAACCTGATTGCCCGCAAAAAACTCTATGAGATGAACAAGGTGATCTCCGACACCGCCGAGTACGGTTGCTACCTGTTCGCGCATACGGCTGTTCCGCTGCTGAAAGATTTCATGGCTGATATCGATACCGATGTCATTGGCAAAGGTCTCAATGTCAAGGACAACGGAGTTGACAACCAGACCCTGGTAGCCGTCAACGCCGAAATCCGTAACACCCTGGTCGAAGAAGTCGGTGAGGAACTGCGTTCCGTCATGCAGGGGATGAAAGCGATTTTGTAAAACTTTTGTCAGTGTGTTGCACGGGGGAAAGGAAAGTGTTATTTTTACATTAACAGTCAACTTTGACAGGGAGGTAAAGATGATCTTTTCTGAACCACCACAGCAGATCGATACTTACTAGAGGTTAGAAACAAATTCAGTCTTCAACATTCACAACCTCATTCATAAACAATAAAAAACCCCGGTGACGACCGGGGTTTTTTGTTAGTGGCCTGAAAAGCCGTATTCAATCCCTATAGATTTCGGAGACTTCGATGAGCACTGTTGCCGACAACCTCGAAAAAACTGGATTCTCCCCTTTCCCGCAATTCATAGAAGCCTTTAAAGCCAATCTTCACCAGTTATTCCACGTTCGTGGTGACATTGACCAACTCAGTGTTCAGCGCGGTCTGCCTCCCTTCATGTTGCGGGAGATTATGTCAAGTAATCCCCTGGCAACCTATATCCCACAGGAGCATGGTGGTCGTGGCGGCCATATTCATGAAGGACTGGCCCTGGCCGCCGCCGCCAGTTACGAGTCTCTGCCCCTCTCACTCGGTTTCGGCATCAACTGGGCACTGTTTCTGCAACCTGTGGGTAAATATGGTGTTGATGCCGTCAAGCCGCAAATATTTAACGGCTTTCTGCGAGAGCGTAAAATGGGCGGGCTGATGATCACCGAGCCGGGTTATGGCAGCGACGCCCTGCACATGCAGAGTTCATATCAACAGCGAGGTGATCACTATCACATTGAAGGCCTCAAGCACTGGGCGGGATTGACCGGATGGGCCGACTACTGGCTGCTCACCGCCAGACAAAAGACCGAGCAGGGGAAACTGCTGCGTGACATCGATTTTTTCATCTGCGATGTCAGCGCTCCCGAACAGAACATCCAGGTTGAAGAATATTACGAGAACCTCGGCATCTACCTGCTGCCCTACGGCCGTAACCGCATCGATGTCAAAATCCCCCTGATGCAAAGACTCCAGCCCAGGAGCACCGGGATCAAAATGATGCTCGATCTGCTGCATCGCAGCCGCATGCAGTTTCCCGGCATGGGCATGGGTTTTCTGCAGCGCATGCTGGATGAAGCAGTGAAACACTGCCGAGAACGCCAGATCGGGGGAAAAAGTCTGTTCAGCTACGATCAGGCTCAGCAGCGCATCGCCAGCCTCCAGTCAGCTTTTACCATCTGCTCGGCAATGTGTCTCAACAGCAGCAAAAAAGCTTCGGTGAAAAACGATCTTTCGGGTTCCGGGCTTGAAGCCAATGCCGTCAAAACCTATGTGACAGACCTGATGCAGTCAGCGGCTCAGTCTTTACTGCAGCTGGTGGGGGCGAAAGGTTATCGCCTGAATCATATCGCCGGGCGAGCCCTGGTCGACAGCCGACCCTTTCAGATTTTCGAAGGGTCAAACGACATCCTTTATATCCAGATAGCCGAAGCCATCCAGAAGCAGATGCAGCGCGAAAAACAGCCGAACCTGTTCAATTATCTCCACGCACATGAGTTGACCGGCGAAGCCGCCCCGCGCTTGAAGAATCTGCTCGATTTCACTCTAAATCAACCCTTGTCGCAGCGCAAACTGACCGAACTCGGCACGATTATCAGTCGGGTTGTGGCCATGGACCTGGTTCTCAAGCTCGCTGCTTCGGGATTTCAGGTGAAGCTGATTGAAAACGCCCTGACCAACCTGACACAGGAGATCACCGCACTGGTCAGCGGCTATCGACTGGGTAACGCCACCACCTACCTGGAAGACTACGCCGAAGCAAAAACCTGGTTCGAGTGCTACACCGACGGTTAGTACTCTTTCAGGTTGCTGAACTCCGACCAGACCAGGGACTGGGTCGGCGCGTTCACAAAGTCGAAAATATTTTCGAGGATATTCAGATGTTTGTCCTCTTCTTGAGCAATTTTCAGCAGCAGCTCTTTGATTGCAGGGTCTGGCTCTTTTTCAGCCGCATCCCGATAGAGGTCAGCGCTCTCCTTCTCGGCCTGCATGGCGTATTGATAGCCATCCAGGTTGGTCTTGAGCAGCTGATTGCTATCCTGATCAGCCTGCAACTCGGAAAACAGGTTTCTGGCGGTTTCCAGGGCGCGGCTATCGGCCATGGCATCAACCCCCTCGGCCGCCTTGAGCTTGCTGAAGATCGCATAATGTTTCTGTTCGTCATCCGCCAGTTCGGTAAAGATTTTACGTAACCCCTCAGAAGCGGTTTCCGCAGCCAGCTTCTGATAAAACGCTTGGCCTTCCAATTCCATCTTCATCGCGTAATCAAAGACATTCATAACTTTTCTCCCAAAGGTTTTTATTATTCAATTTTTCCGCTATGATAAAGCTTACCAATTCAGTTGCACCTGTAAAGGGCATGTGAGCTGTCAGATGGCTAAATCCCACAGAAAATTGAGTGAAGACGAGCAAAACCGCATCGTTGCAAAGATGCTCAAGGAGCAGAAAGAGCGTCAGGGTGGGTACCGGGAACAGGCGTTAAAGCTTTTCCCCTGGGTTTGTGCGCGCTGCATGCGTGAGTTTGAGGGTAAAAACGTACGGGAACTGACCGTCCATCATATCGATCATAACCATGACAACAACCCCGCAGACGGCAGCAACTGGGAATTGCTCTGTCTTTATTGTCATGATCACGAGCATACCCGCAGCATTCAGGAAGACCGGGCCGATGTCTCGCATTCAAGCCCCGAAGAAGAGTTGCTCTCCCATTCCCCTTTTGCAGCACTGGCCGATAGATTCGGCAAAAAACCCGAGAATCAGTAACCCAGTAATTTGAACGAACCGAAGATCATCTGCCAGCAAGCGATCAGCAGAAACACCACCATGCCCCCCAAAGCCTTGAGCAGCCACTGACGTTCCACCAGATCAATTTCTCGCCGCAAACCGATGTATTTTCGTAGTGGCTGGGCCAATCCGGGCAGCATGCCGAAAAGCGCCGCGCAATAGAGTCCGATATACATCGGGTAGCCGATATACCCATAATTGGCCTGAAGCATGTCAAAAGGACAATGATGGCTCGGCATCTGGTAGATATAAAGAGAGATAAAGGCAACGACGGCACCAAGAGAGATAAAAAACATCAGCACGGACGCAACAAAGAGCAAGGGTCTGAAGATCACCCTGCGGGTCCGCAGGCAGGCCAGAAGCACCAGAAGATAAAACCCAGCAACGCTGAAAAACAGCGTCATAGCCTGGCCGATAGGCATCCCCGCCAGATCACCGGCCACACCTTCCCCCTCGGCACTGAAAAGAGACCCGCAGCAGGAGGTGATCACTTCCGGCTGCAAGCCACTGAAATAGCGCCACTGCAGGTAAAGATCCAGGGCAAACAGTGGGGTCATCAGCAACAGGCCGATATATTTCAGTCGTGTGAGCGGTGCGTCTTCCGTGCGCTGATCGAGTTGATTGAACACCACCCAGAAAGAGGCCATAAAAAGCAGTACCCCTTTGACCAGCAGCACCAGCCAACCGACCAGGTTGGCATTCAATGAGCCGGTGGCGCACATCGCCCCGATAAACAGGCGATGAATATCATCAGCGGTAAAGACAAACAGCAAGAGTGAGAAAATCTGAACCGTAAGGGTATAGTTCAACAGTGTCGAAATCAGCCAGGTCTTACGCTCAAGCAAAAGCTGTCGTTCCGAACTGCTGTTCGCGTCCCAATAAACAATCAGTTTGAGGCTATGCCAGCCGGCAACCAGCATGATGATGAAGATTACAGCTGAAAGACTCAGCAGGGCCAGAATTCCAGGGTGCAGAATCACGGCATTGTGTCCGCGGTGATGTGCCCATGCTGCAAAGAGATTCTGCGCTGGATGATGTCGGCCGCGTAGATGAAAGGATCATGGGTCGCAATAATAATGGTTTTTCCTTCCCCGTTCAAAGTCGCCAGGATATCAAGCAGTTCAGCGGATAATTGTTCATCAAGGTGAGCCGTCGGCTCATCGGCGATAATCACTTCAGGATCGGCCATCAGAGCGCGGGCGATCGCAACCCGCTGTTGCTCGCCGCCGGAAAGCTGGGTGATTTTCTTGCTGTGCATGTTGCCCAGTTGAAAACGCTCCAGCAGCTCCAAAGCCCGGCGCCTGATCTCTTTCCATTGCCGGTCGGTCGGGTAGAGCGGCAGCATGAGGTTTTCCAGAACCGTATGACTGCGCAATAAATTGTACTGCTGAAAAATGAACCCAAAAGAGTCTCTGCGGATCTGAGCCAGAAAACGTTCCGGAAGCCTTGAAATATTACGTCCTTGAAAAAGGATATTGCCGGAGGTCGGCCGCGACATGCAGCCCAGAAGGCTCAACAGGGTGGTTTTCCCGGAGCCGCTCGGTCCGGTGAGGGCAATGCATTCTTCCTGCAGGATAGTCAATGAAAGATCACTTAATGCCGTCGTTTCATCCGGTCGATGCCGGTTGAAAATTTTCGTCAGTTGATCGATTTTAAGTAATCCGGCCATTGTGATCACCCCCTCATCACCAGATCAGGATCGGTCACGGCGGTCTTCCATGCAGGGATCAGTGTACAGGCTATGTACGGTCCAACCGTCAACATCGCGAGGACAAAGACCTGGTAGATATCGATCAGCGCCGTATAGGCAAAATCGGGGTAAAGAACCGACCAGCCCTTGAGCAGCGGCGTCAGAGCTGGAGCGCCGAAAACGAAAACATGAACCCAGGCGCCAATCAGGCCAATCAACAAGGAGGTCAAAGAAATCACCAAACCCTCCCACAACTTGACCGTCAAGACATCCGCAGTCTCCCACCCCAGGGCCTTAAGGATCCCGATCTCCCTTTTTTCCTCAGCACTCAGTCCGGTGGCTTTATCCCAGGCCAGAATACAGAAAGCGATCAGTGCTCCGGTCGCCACGGCGAGCATCATTCCGCTGCGCCAGTTGAACAGAGTTTCATAAGTGTGAAGGATTTCATCACGGGTAATCGGCCGGGTGTCAGCCAGGTGATATTTGATTTTCTTGGCCAGGGTCTTGGTTTCCCGCGGGTTGTAAACTTCGACGATCAGGTCCGTGGCCAGAGAGGAATCAATATTGAAAAAGGCCCTCAGCGTCTGTTCCTGAAAAATCACCAGGTCATTAGTTAAAAGATTCGACTCAGCCCGAAACAGGCCGACAACCTGAAAGGTCTTCGTGGCTCCTGCACTATCCTCAAGAGCCAGACTGTCGCCGATCGCGGGGCCGAAGGCAGACTGAATCCCCATGCCGATAGAACATTCGTCATCCGCAAGAGGCAGACGCCCTTCAAGCAGGTCAAGGGTCTGCCGATCAGATCCGCTTGCGAGAAACGTCAGGTTCGCCTTGATCAGGGAATCATAATAATAACCCCAGACCCGCGAAGATACCGACTTGACTCCCGGCAACCGACGAATCGTTTCCGCGTAGTTGACCGGGATCAGGTCATGGCGACCGGCAAAGATCCGCTGAACGACAATGTCCGGCGCTGTTTCGAGACTTCCGGTGGCTTCGTATTTCAACGCCTGGGTTAAAAACAGTACCGACCCGAGAACCGCGATGGTAAAGGCGTACACCGCAATCAGGGCAAAATTCTTGTATTTTCTTTTCAACAGGCTGGACAGGGTAAAATCGAGAATTTTCAGCAGGCGTCGCATGCTAATTTTCCCCCTGCCGTACAATCCGCAACTGATTATTGAAACCCTCCAGTTGCGGCAGAATAATCGACCCCGTGGGAAAGTGCTCAAATGAACCGGGATAATCCTGAAAAGCTGAAAACAGATCGGCCTGGGAAGGGTGCCTGGTATAGCGCGCTTCGCTGCATAAAGACAAATCAGTCAGCCGCAACCGGCTAACAAGTTGTTGTTTGGCTTTTCCATCTGGGAGCGATGCGACCACCGGTCCCGAGGTAACGGCCCCCTGGACCAGGAGGGCGGCAAGGAACAGCGCCAGGATGCTGCAGAAAATGAAAAATAACCAGCTCTTAAACATCAGTCCACCGGAAGCAATTCCGGAGTGATTGCATCAAAAGAGAAAAACCCGCTACCGCCATGATCAGCCATAAATGTTCGGGCAAGATCTTCTCCGCTGACAGGTATCAACTCTTTGCCCATCGGTCCATAGACATCGCTGCCTAAGACAAAAAGTACCTCCGTTACCGGGACCAGCTCAGCGCGATAATACTCGGTGACATAAATTGTCTCGATCTCCTCAACCTGTTCAGCCTTCAATCTGAAATAGTAACGGAACAGATCCTTACAGCCATCGAAATAAATCTGCTGCCCATCTTTCAGCACCAGCGTAGCAATCCAGTCCGGGTACGGAGCGACAAACATTCCGCAGACCGGGCAACGATCCCTCTTTCCGGGTAGCTGCGGCTCAAAAGCGCCGACCTGCAAGGGAATAAGAAAAAGCACTAAAACCACACAGGCTTTACCCAAAAAGAGGAACAGAAATTTCATTGGGTTTTACTGCCATGAGGCATGGGCATTGCCCCCATCTTTTTCTTTTTCATCGCTCGCATTTTACGCATCCGCTGCGTATCCTGATACATATCTTCATAAGCGGCTTTCATCGCCTGGTCAAAATCAATGATAGTTCCACCATACGTAGCGACAAAAGCAGCAGCAGCAGATTTCTGAGCGAAAGCCCATTTGGCCCGCGAGGTCATAACGCCCGGCTTATCACCCCCGAGAACCCAGATGGCCTCTTCAGCCCCAATCAGCTCTCCGGTATTAAAATCAGCGACAAAGATCTTGGTGGGCATACGATCAATGGCATTGGCAAATTCCAGAGCCATACAGTGGATGCTGCAGGTTCCAACCTCGCCGCCATCCTCATATTGCACCAGCATGCGGCTGTAACCGAACATGGTTCGATCCATGCCGCAATAACTGCAGGACTGATGGTCCAGTTGGTCCTGATATTGGCCGGCAAAGACCGGCAGAACAAATATACATATCAGACCTGTCAGCAGACACGCTCTTTTCATGGAATCTCCTTATCTGTCATCACCAATGGTATCAACGAACTGCTTGAAGTTTAACATGTGCGGACCCACGCAACAAACGCCTCAGAAAAAATTAAAAACCTTGACTTCCTTAGAATCTATTTATTATAAAACCTAATTATATAACCATGTTTTAAATGACACTTTCACCCAGTCGGAAAGTACCCATGGACATGTTCAGAAATCTTTACAGCGGTCTTGAGAAGGCTTTTTTCAACACTCTTACTCGAAAACTGACCGGCAACATCCTCGCCCTGTTCATCCTGCAATTGCTGCTTTTTCTAAGTATCTATCTCAACGTAGGAAGCTTGCAGGACGCCATATCAACCATATCCGCAGATACGGCGTCCCTGACCGCCATCACCTCACGGATGACCTGGCAGGCAACTGCTCTTCTGGTTATTGCTATTGCTGCAACAGTGTGCTCCCTGCTCTTTCTTCGTTATCTGATCGTCAGACCGATTCGTAACTTGAATCATCAGCTCGAAGCCATGTCGGCAGGAGAAATCAACCTTTCAAACCACCTGCAAACCGAAACTCACGACGAGTTCAGAGACCTCGCCCAGAACTACAATCGATTCCTCGATCAGCTCAGAGAAACCGTTCACACTTTACGGCAGATGGGGATCAATGTCGCTGTCGGCTCTGCCACAGTCGTCAATCAGGTCAAAGATGTCTCAGCTAAAGCCCATAGCCAGGGGGAACTGTCAACAGTGGTTTTCGGCAACAGCCAGGTGGCGACCCAAACCTTGGGGAACATATCAGATAATGCCCAGCATATCGCTTCGTCCACGTCAGAAAGTCTCAACAGTGCGCGCGATGCCCTGAGCGAACTGCAATCCGTCAATCAGAACATGGAGACCATGCTGAAACAGATCAATCAGCATGACGATACCATTAAAAATATGGGAGACAAGTCTCGAGACATCCGCAAGATCATCTCTATCATCCAGGGGATCTCTTTCCAGACAGGACTTTTGTCGCTCAATGCAGCGGTGGAAGCTGCGCGGGCCGGTCAGGCGGGAAAAGGCTTTTCGGTTGTAGCAACCGAAGTCAAAAAGCTTGCCGAAGAGGCCAATAACGCCAGTGAACAGATTGCTGTCCAGATTACTGACATGCTCAACAGCGTTGACAATGCTCTTGCTGAAGCGGATGCCATCAATACCGCCGCTGAAAACACCATGAAAGTTTCACGCATGGCCTGCGACAACTACGAAGGGCTGATCAAAGAGTTCGATGACAACTACGGGCTGCTGACCCAGATCACAGCGTCCGTGGAAGAAATTTCAGCAGCCAATATGCAGACCCATGAAAAAGTCTCCAATATCTGCGATTTAAGCAATGTCGTCGTTGCGCAAACAAACTCATCAGAGAAGGTCACCGTCGACCTTCAGGCGATCAGCGAATCGATGCAGCAACTGGTGGCAAAATTCATCACCGGTGAAGGAGTCTTTGAGCAGATACTGGCTCTTGGCCGAAGCTTTCGTGATCAGGCCGGCGAATCCATAAAACGGTTGGCACGTGAAGGACACAACGTATTCGATACAAACTATCAGGGGATTCCCGGGACCCAACCCCAGAAATATTCAACCGGATATGACCAGATCTTCGCGCAACAACTCCAGCCGCTTTATGACCAGGTGCTCAGCAAAATTCCATCGGGTATATTTGCCATATGCGTTGACACCAATGGTTACGGCCCCACCCACAACAGCGTCTTCTCCCAGCCGCTAACCGGAAATCCGGATCGGGACACCCTCAACAGCCGTGACAAACGCATCTTTAATGATCCGACCGGCATTCGCAGCGCCCGCAATACAGACAACTTTCTTCTTCAGACCTATATGCGCGACACCGGGGAGATCCTCAGTGATCTATCCCTGCCGATTCATGTTGAGGGGCGGCACTGGGGTGCGGTTCGGCTGGGGTTCAACCCACAAGTTTTACTTGGTTGAACCGGACAGGCCGTCCAAGATCAGGGACGGCCTCAGACAGGATGAATTTAGTTATTCCCACTCAATCGTCGCCGGGGGTTTGCTCGAGATATCGTAGGTCACCCGGTTGACCCCTTTCACCTCATTGATGATGCGGTTACTGATGCGGGCCAAATCAGCGTAAGGCATCGGGTACCAGCCTGCGGTCATAAAATCTTTCGTTTCTACGGCACGTAGGGCAACAACATACTCGTAGGTCCGACCGTCGCCCATCACACCCACCGACTTGACAGGCAGAAAAACCGTGAAGGCCTGGCTGATTTTATCGTAATGGCCACTTTCATAAAGTTCGTCGATATAAATCGCATCGGCTCGCCGGAGAATCTCGCAGTATTCTTCCTTCACTTCACCCAGGATTCTGACTCCCAGACCCGGGCCCGGAAAAGGATGACGCCAGACCATCTGATGGGGCAACCCCAACTCCTCGCCGATGGCGCGAACTTCATCTTTAAAGAGCTCCCTGAGCGGTTCAAGCAACTGAAGCTTCATATAGTCGGGCAGTCCACCGACATTGTGGTGACTTTTGATATTATGCGCCTTGCCGGTCTTCGCCCCGGCTGACTCAATCACATCGGGATAAATCGTACCCTGGGCCAACCACTTGGCATCTTCAACTTTGTTTGCTTCCTCTTCAAAAATATCAACGAAAAGGTTGCCGATGATTTTACGTTTTTTTTCCGGATCGGTAACCCCCGCCAGGGCAGCATAAAAACGTTTCTGGGCATCAACACGGGTCACCTTAACCCCCATATTGCCGGCAAAGGTTGCCATGACCTGGTCACCCTCATTCAGCCGCAAAAGCCCGTTGTCGACAAAAACACAGTGCAGTTGCTCTCCGATGGCTTGATGAATCAGTGCCGCAGCAACCGAGGAATCAACCCCACCCGACAATCCCAGAATGACCTGGTCGTCACCAACCTGTTCGCGAATCCTGATGATCGCATCTTCTATGATCTGGCCCGGCGTCCACAGCCCCTGACATCCACAGATCTGGCGGACAAAATTGTTGATCAGGATGTTACCCTGAGGGGTGTGATTGACTTCAGGATGAAACTGCACGGCATATAAACGTTTTTCAACATTCTGAATCGCGCAAACCGGGGCATTGTCGGTTCTGGCAACAACGGAAAAGCCCTTCGGCAGTTGTTCGACATGATCACCATGGCTCATCCAGACGTCGGCATGTCCATCGGTGAAAAAGCCATCAAACAAAGGCCCGGGAACATTCAGACGCGACAGCACGGCATGCCCGTATTCCCGTTTGCCGGCCGGAACAACAGTGCCACCGAAATGCCGGCTCATCAACTGCATGCCGTAACAGATCCCCAGCACCGGCACACCAAGCTCGAACAGCTCTTCTGCAACGGCCGGAGCCCCCTCGTCGTAGACCGACTTGGGTCCCCCGGAGAGAATAATCCCGGAAGGCTGAAATGCTTTGATCTCATCCCAGGCCATATCAAAGGGATGCAGTTCACAGTAGACATGGTTTTCCCGCACTCTCCGGGCTATCAGTTGGGTGTATTGCGAACCGAAGTCAAGAATGAGAATCTTGTCACGATGAATATCCGTCATTGATCAATTATTCCGTTCCATACGATAGTTGGGAGCTTCCTGAGTAATGGTGACATCATGAACGTGCGATTCACGCAATCCGGCGTTGGTAATTCTGACGAACTCGCCTCTATCCTGAAGTTCGCGGATGGTCCGGCAGCCGGTATAACCCATACCCGAACGCAGCCCGCCGATCAGCTGATGAATATTATCGGAGAGGGGTCCACGATAAGGGACGCGCCCCTCGATACCCTCGGGAACCAACTTAACATCCTGCTCATCACCCTGGAAATAACGATCTTTGCTGCCCTGTTTCATCGCCCCGAGGCTGCCCATCCCCCGGTAGGATTTGTACGTCCGGCCCTGATAAAGAATCGTGTCGCCGGGTGATTCCTCCGTCCCGGCAAACAGGGAACCGATCATGATGACATCCGCTCCGGCAGCAATGGCTTTCGGCAGATCACCGGAAAATTTAATCCCTCCATCGGCAATCAACGGAATGTTTGCTGACCGGGTGACTTTTGAGACTTGTTGAATCGCAGAAATCTGCGGCATACCGACTCCGGCCACAACCCGGGTTGTACAGATTGACCCCGGTCCGATCCCCACTTTTACGGCATCCACACCGGCATCGATCAAAGCCTGGGCTGCTGCTGCTGTGGCGATATTCCCGGCCATCAACTGAATATCAGGATAAATCCGCCGCACTCGGGCGATGGTATCAAGCACGCCCTGGCTGTGGCCATGGGCCGTATCAACAACGAGCAGATCAACCCCGGCAGCCACAAGAGCCGCTGCTCGCTCATCCAGATCATCACCAACCCCCACCGCAGCCCCAACCCGCAGCCTCCCGAGCTTGTCCTTACAGGCGTTCGGGTATTTCCTGACTTTTTCAATATCCTTGATGGTGATCAGGCCTTTAAGCACATAGTCATCGTCGACCACCAGTAATTTTTCGATGCGGTGCTTGTGCAGATGATATTTGGCTTCTTCCAGTGTTGTTCCAGGGGGAACCGTAACCAGCTTGTCCTTGGTCATGACATTCGCGATCGGCTGGTCGAGATTGGTTTCAAAACGCAGATCGCGGTTGGTCATGATACCGACCAGCTTGCCATTCTGGGTGATCGGAACCCCGGAAATCCGGTATTTTTTCATCACCGCCAGAGCCTCGGCGATTTTCTGGTCAGGAGCCATGGTAATCGGATCCACAATCATGCCGCTTTCTGATTTTTTCACCTGATCAACTTCCGTCGCCTGCGCTTCAGGACTCATATTCTTATGGATGATCCCCAGGCCCCCCTCGCGGGCCATGCAGATTGCAGCACGTGATTCCGTCACCGTATCCATCGCTGCAGAGAGCAGCGGGATGTTCAACCTGATCGATTTTGTCAGCTGGGTTGTCAGTTCAACTTCTTTGGGCAGGACTTGGGAATGGGCGGGAACAAGCAGAACATCGTCAAAGGTTAAACCAAAGGGAATGTCTTTTTCTTGCATGGTGACTCCTTTACCGAGGGGGAAATATATAACCGCTGAATTTATTCAAAAGTCTTCGGCAAGTCAATGACTAACGGCGCCGTCATCATGAGGACGGCGCCGTTCATTGGGGACGATTATTTGCCCTGAAGAAGGTAGGCTTCAATAAATCCGTCGAGATCGCCGTCCAGAACAGCATCGGTATTGCCGGTCTCAAATGCCGTGCGGTGATCCTTGACCATGCGGTAAGGATGAAGCACATAGGAGCGGATCTGGCTGCCCCAACCGATGTCCTTTTTTTCTTCAGACAGAGCGGCTGCTTCTTCTTCCTTTTTACGGATCTCCATCTCGTAAAGCCGAGCTTTGAGTTGTTTCAGCGCGGTGGCCCGATTGCTGTGCTGGGAACGCTGATTCTGACAGGCGACGACAATTCCGGTGGGAAGATGAGTGATGCGAATGGCTGAATCGGTCTTGTTAACATGCTGGCCACCGGCCCCGCTGGCCCGATAAGTATCGACCTTGATATCCTTATCTTCAATCTCAATCTCAATCGAATCGTCCAACTCGGGAAAAACAAACACCGAACAGAATGACGTGTGCCGTTTCGCATTGGCGTCAAAAGGGGAGATCCGCACCAGTCGATGGATCCCGCTTTCTGAACGCAGATAACCATAGGCGTAGTCACCTTCGACGCTGAAGGTCGCACTTTTGATCCCCGCTTCCTCGGCCGGCTGATAGTCGGTAAATTCGAGCTTGAAACCTTTCCGCTCACAGTAACGCGTGTACATACGCAGGATCATGTCGGCCCAGTCCTGGGCTTCTGTTCCACCGGCACCGGCATTGATACTGATTGTCGCATTACTGGCATCGTGTTCGCCGGAGAGCATGCGTGAAAATTCCATCCGGGCAATCTGCTTCTCCAGATCCGGAAGCATGGCATTGACCTCGGCGAGGGTCTCGTCATCTTCACCCTCTTCGCCCAGTTCAATCAGGACGTGAAGATCTTCAAGCTGCCGGCGCGCCGAGTTACAGTCTTCAACAACTTTTTGCAGCCGGGTGCGCTCTTTCAGCGCTTCCTGGGCCTGTTCCCCCTGATTCCAGAAATCGGGCCGGGCAATCTCGGCTTCAAGTTCCGAAACCCTCTCCTGCTTGCCCGGAACGTCAAAGATACCTCCATAATTCCTGAAGCTTTTCCTGCAGTTCCTTAACACTTTCCTTTGGCTCACGAAACATGGGACATCTCCTGACATAGGGTAACTGAGTAAACAGTGCAGCAGTATATCTGAACTGAAAAACAATTGGCAATGACAAGCAAATAAAAAGGCCGGTTATTTTCAACCGGCCTTCAGGTCAAAATACAGGCATACGACTGTTAATGTGGACGACGGATATAAATCTCCCGAGCCAGGGTATCGTCTACGGCAAACTGGGAATGTCCGACCTTGAAGATATAACTGGGAAACTTCTGAACCAAGGACAGCTGACTCCCGGGAAGAACCCCCATGCTCATCAATTTCTGCATTTTTTTATCATCACTTGCAGCCAGGTAGGCAATTTCACCGGTTTCTGCCGGTTTTAACTCCGTTAACGGAACAATCCCCGGCTCACCCTGCTGGCGTGCAGCGTCACAGCACTCTCCCGGAGGAATCGGGTTACCATGCGGACAGGTTGTCGGATGGTTCAGCAAGGTACAGAGCTTGGTATCAACCCCCTGTTTGAGAAGGTGTTCAAAGGCACAGGCCTGCTCATTCCCCTCTTCGCCTTCAATCCCCAGGATATCCATGGTCAAGCGTTCCGCCAGGCGGTGCCGACGCACGGTCATCTGGGCCTCCGCACGCCCTTCTTTGCGCAGGTGGACACGGCCATCGCGAACTTCAACGTAAGCACGCTGAATCAACTCAAGCAATTCTTCAGAATCCAGTTCCACCTTGAGAGAACTGAGGAGACACCCGACATTATCCCCTTCAACCGTCATCACCCAGAGGGATTCAAGAATCTCCTCGGCTTTTTCCGAAAGCTTATCCATGGTGTTTAACCTTTTCTTTTTTCAGGAAGCGGCTTAAATATTTCCCCGGAGCCGGATTGGCGTAACCACAAAAGGGGCAATGAATTTTGCGACACCCCCCCAAACAGGCTCCACAGGCTTTTTCACCATCCGGCATACCAACGGTATCCGGTATTTCCTTGTGACAAAACCCACAGTTCACGCCAGGAGTCCCGTCGCCAGCAAAAATTTATTCAAAAACCATCCGGACGAAAACGCCATGAGGGTGACAAAGACAAATATCCCCAGCGCCGTTTTGACCCCTCGCTCTTTTAACATCACCAGAAATTGGGCGACACAGGGGACAAACAGGGTCAAGGTGACCGCTGCCACTGTCAATTGGGTGATATTCAACAACCCTGAAGATTGCAGGTCGTAAAGCCCCGCGGCACCAAAATCGCGGCGGAAAAAACCGAAAACAAACGCCGTAGTCACCTCGACAGGCAAACCGAGTGCCTTCACCACCGGCGACAGGGCACCGACAACCGTGCTCAGAGTGCCGGTCATTTTTCCGGCCCATAGGATCACCGACGCAAACAGGAAAAGCGGCAATATTTCAACAAAATAACTTTGCATGCGGGTTAAGGTTTTCACCACGACGTTCCTGAGCTGCGGCAACCTGAGAGGCGGTATTTCCATATAAAATACCGGACTTTCTCCCGGAAGCAAGCGCGCAGCCAAAAAACCGATCAACAGAAAGACCAGCAGGAGAAAAATACTCCAGACCGCAAGGGCGTTGGGCGCGGCTGAAAGCAGTCCAAGAATGACCCCGAGTTGGGCGCTGCAAGGGATAGCCAGAGCCAGCAACATAGTGGCAATGATCCGTTCACGTCGGGTTTCAAGCGTCCGCGTCACCAGGGTTGCCATAGTGTCGCAGCCGAACCCGAGCACGATGGGAATCACAGCCCTGCCCGAAAGACCGATGCGCTTGAACAAACGATCAACCAGCAAGGCCAGGCGGGGAAAATATCCGGTATCTTCCAGCAGTGAAAAAATCAGGAAAAAAGCTCCGACAATCGGTAACACAAGAGCAACCGCATAACGGATACCGAGTGTCCAGAGCCCGTACTCTCCGACGGTCAATTCGTAAAGCCACCTTTGCGTCAGGTATTTTTCGGCAAAGTTGATTACCGGAGGATTCACATAGTTTTCAAACAGGTTACCTTCAAGAAAGTCGACCAGGGTTCCGGCACCGAAGCCACCAACAAACTTATATAAACCGAAATACACCACCAGCAGCAGTATTGGCGTTCCGGTCCATGGATTCATCATCAGTTTAGAGAGCTTTTCCCCTAGTGGTTCGACGTCCTTGATAATCTGGGTGACAACGCCGTCGAGCATCCGTTTACAGACTTTTTTACGTTCAAGGCTGATCTGCAGATTGAGATCAGCGCGGCGCTTGAAAATAATTTCACGCAGGCCGTCTTTAAGCTGCAGAAAATTGCTCTCGGACTCATTTTTCTCGACCAGCGCCTCAATGTCATCATCCTTCTGCATCAGCAGCAGACAGGTAGCCCTGCGGCTGAGGCGATAATCTCCATGAATCAGGCGGACCAGCTTGTTGATGTCCGCTTCCAGATCAGCAGCATAGGCAAACGGCTTATGAGGGACCATGGCGTAATCAGCAATGGCCCGACGCAGCTCGTGCAAACCGATACGCCGCTTCATGACGGCCCCGATAACCGGAATCCCCAGGTGGTCCTGCAATAACTCCAGGTCAAGCTCCATCCCCAGGCGTTTCGCTTCGTCAAGAATATTGACGACCAGTACGACCGGAAGACCAGCTTCAATGAGCTGCAGGGTGATCGGCAGCATGCGGTCGATATTGCGGGCATCGATGATATGGATGACTGCGTGAGGATCCTCTTTCAACAAAATCTGGCGCGCAACCCGTTCTTCATCAGTGATCGGCATCATCGAATACATGCCGGGCGTATCGAGAATTTCATAGCGCTGGTCATCAATGGTGCAATGCCCACGCGAAACTTCAACCGAAGTCCCGGGATAATTGGAGACCGTCGTGTAGGCCCCGGTTAACACATTGAAGAGGACACTTTTCCCGACATTGGGATTGCCGACCAGGACAACTTTTGGTGACGATGACTGCTGTTCTGACATAAAAGAGAGACTTTCCTGGTGCGTAACTGCAAAGATTAACTAGCGGTTTTCAGCAGCACATTTGGCACACTGGCCGTACAGTTCATGCCGGTGGCTGTGGATGATAAAATCGTGCTGTCTGGCAACCTGTTCCTGAAGATTTTCAATCCGTGGTTCGGAGAACTCGATGATTTTCCCACAACTGGTGCAGATCAGATGATCGTGATGCTGGTCAGCCTTGACGGGTTCATAACGGGTTTGACCGTCACCAAAATTCAATTCGACGGCAATACCGCACTCGGCCAGCAACTTCAGCGTGCGATGGACCGTCGCATACCCGATTTTAGGATGGTCCTTACGTAATTTCAGATAGAGGTCTTCCGTCGAATAATGGGATTTCGAGCGCAGAAAACGTTCAAGGATAGCCATCCTCTGACTGGTATTCTTAAGTCCCTGCCGATGCAGATAATCATTGAAAAGAGCGATACGATCCATGGAGAAAACACCCCAAAGTGAAATTGAAAATGACTTTCAGAAAACTAAAGGACGGGAGAGTAAAGGTCAAGTAAAAACGGTAAATTATACGCAGATAAACGACTAGAACTCTTGAGAATGAGTTATATAAATCCAAGCTGCGGAAAATTAATCTCTTTCAAACCGGATAAAGCCAACAAAAAGACCCGAAGAGGCGGCTGATTTGAACAAATAGAGCTGCCGACAGAACATGAAACCGCCTGCGCCGACTCTCCAGGATCGAGATCGAAAGCTTAACCGTTGATCAAAAAGTCGATCAGCTTGAAGGTCGGTCCGGTCAGCCAGTCGCGGGCGCCAATGATCTTTTCCACGACGATACCGTTACGGTCGATGATAAAACTTTCCGGAAAACGAAAAACCCCGTAGGTGTTTTGCGCCACATTTTGGCTGTCGAGTAAAATGCTAAAGCTGTAGGGTCGCTCGCGCAAGAAATCGGCCACGGCCTGTTGAGGATTTTTATCAACATTCACCGCCAGCATAACCAGCCCCTTATCCTGGTAATCACGATGGAGCTTTTCCATGGACGGCATCTCTTCGCGGCACGGTGGGCACCAGGTCGCCCAGAAATTCAGCACGACAACCTGCCCCTTGTATTGCGACAAACTCACCTGCTTCCCGTGTATGTCGGTCAGGCTGAAATCGGGGGCCGGCTGACCGATCAGCCCACCCTGAGAAAGTGGCTGTGCCGGCTGTTCCGAATTATTACAGGCGCTCAATACGAAAAAGCTGAAAGCAATTACAACCAGCGATGAGAGTTTTTTAAGTCTTTTCATTCGTTGATCCTTTTATATAGTGACCTGTTCAGGGCAGTTCGACGAGGTAACCGAGGTTATCCCTGATGACGGTAAAAGTTAAGGGGACCCGCCCGATTCGACCTTCGATCGCCAGCCGGTAGTCCGCTAATTTATCGACTTCAAGATTATCAATTTTTGCAATCAGATCACCGGGGCGAATGCCAACCCGGTCGGCAGGAGAGTCCTTGTCGACACTGTGGACAACCAGACCGCTGCGCGCCTCTTTCAGCACAAAACCAAAAACGCGCTGAGTATAGGTCATTTCATAACCCTCAGGCAAGGTTGACAGGACGATACGTTTTTGCACTTTCTGCTTTCCCCTGAGCAGATCTACCTCGATACTGTCCCCCGGAGTGTAAGTCTGCATCAGTGAATGATATTGAACCGGTGAGGTGACCGCGACACCGTCAATGGAGAGAATCACATCCGCAACCTTGAGTCCGGCCTGCTGTGCGGGGGAACGGGGCAGGATTTCATCGATCAGCACACCGGCTTCGCCAAATGAACGGATAAAGGTCGAGCTGACAGCCCCGACCATGATCCCGATAAATCCATGCCGGACCCGACCGTGCCTGATCAGATCATTGACCACCCTTTTCGCCGTATCAATCGGAATAGAAAATCCTATGCCCTGAGCTTGTCTTGCAATGGCCGTATTGATCCCGATCAGCTCACCGTTGACGTTAATCAGTGGCCCTCCCGAGTTACCCGGGTTTATCAGAGCATCCGTCTGAATAAAAACCGACGAAAGCTGATCATTGATCTGAACCCGGCGTTGCAGGGAACTGACGATCCCGGTCGTTATCGAGTGCCCCAGACCAAGGGGGTTGCCGATCGCGATGACCGTTTCTCCCAGCATCAGGTCATCGGAACGGGCAGGCGTGAGAAACGGATGAGGCCCCTTATCGACAATCTCCAGAACGGCCAGATCAATACGCTCGTCGGCACCGATCAGACGGGCTTCGAGCTCACCTTGCTGACCGGTCAAAGCGACAAAAATTTTCGAGGCTTTATCGACCACATGGGCATTTGTCAAAATATGTCCCTGGGCATCGATAATCACTCCAGAACCGAGGGACTGAGTCTTGTAGCTCCTGGGGGGCAGCATATCCTGGAAAAACTGGTCAAATATCGAATCGCCGAAACCGAAGAATGGGCTGCTGCGCCGCTGAATGATCTGTTCGGTGCGGATATTGACTACAGCGTCCCTGGCCTTGGCAACTGCATCAACGATCGGCGTTCGACGTTCGGCAGCAGAAACCGGAAGAGTGACGATAAGGATCAAAAACAACCCTGGCAAAAAACGTTTCATCAGTATGAAGATCTCTCTATTGCAGTTGAATATCATAGTTCTCAAGACGGTAGAGCAAGCTGTGACGCGGTATTTTAAGAAAACCCGCAGCCTTGCTTTTATTCCTATGACAGCGTCTGTATGCTTCTCTAACCGCCTCCTTCTTCAGGTTTTCAAGAGAACACTCTATTCAGGGAGAGTTAACACACCACCAGTTGTTGTCGCCGAAAGTCCTATCCGTTCGGGAAAATCGGCAAGGTCCAACCGATCGGAACTCCTCAAAATTAGCATCTGTCCAACCACATTTTCAAGTTCAGGAACAATCCCGGGCCTGTCATATTTCTGGAGACAGGTGACAACTCACGCGGAAAAGCCGGAGAAGGTTCCTTAGGCACCAATCTACAGCTCAAGGCAAGAACCTTTTTCAGCGAATCATATCCACCCATTTCGGACATTATTACTGCATTTGCGGGCGATGGCGTTTAAACGAATAAATCCTTCCGCGCCATCACCGGCAACAGTAACCTGATAACCGGCCTGATGAAGGTTGAACTCCATGATTCTGCACAGCGAGGAGTCATTATCAACGACAAGAATCGTCCGCGTCATGGCCCTCTCCATTTACCCCTGAGTCACCCACCGGTTTCATCTGCTATCCCGGCAGAACACTTCTTTGGAAAAAGGCAGGCTGAGGTTATTCATTACGGCCCGAAAGACTGAAAATCTACGTTGATCATTGGTGAATATTCTACAGAAGCGCTTTTAAGCTGTCTATATCACCTCAGGGGAATACTTCCGTAGCGTCGCGATTCAGTCAGACGAACGGAGTCAGAATACTTTTCGTGTCGTGATCACAAAAATGGACAGACTGTGACAACTGAGCTATTCTTCCCGAACTTCGGAGTATGCCATGCGCCTATTTTTAGATACGATCGTTATAGTTCTTCCGGTTTTTCTGGTCATCGCCCTGGGAGCCGGGCTCAACAGGCTCAGGCTGTTTGACGAAACGTTTCTTCATCAGACCAACAAATTGGTTTATATCGTTTTTCTACCGATCCTCTTATTTTATAAAATCGGTACGGCCGATTTCAGCAGTTTTTTTAACGGTCCTCTGGTCATCGGTTCATCCCTGGTCATTGTCGCAGGGTTCTTCTTATCCTACTCGTATGGAGCGTTAAAAGGGTTTTCCGCACCGATTCGGGGAAGCTTTTCCCAGGGATCTTTTCGCGGCAACCTGGCCTACATCGGTCTTGCCATCTGCCTGAATGCCTACGGCGAAGAGGGCTTAACCAGTGCCGGCATTCTGATGGGTTTTCTGGTCCCGGTATTGAACCTGTTTGCGATCCTGGCACTGATTCTTCCACACCGGAACAATCACGATGGGGACATTCCCGGCTGGCTGGGTCAACTGGCTTTGAATCCACTGATCATCGCCTCGTTTATGGGGATTGTCTGGAGCTTCTTCAAACTGCCGATTCCGATTATTATCGACCGGTCTCTCAATATCACCGCGGGACTGGCCCTGCCATTGGCCCTGCTGGCGATCGGTGGATCCTTCTCTTTAAAACGCATCAAAGGCGACCTGAAACTCGCAGGGCTCGCCAGCGCGCTCAAGCTGCTGCTGTTACCCCTGTTGGCGGTGATATTTCTCTATCCCATGGGAGTCAGAGGCAGCGACTTGGGAATCGGCATTCTCATGGCCGGAACTCCTGCAGCTACAGCAACCTATATTATGGCTCATCAAATGAAGGGAGATGCCGAATTAGCAGGATCAATCGTCATGATTTCAACGCTGTTCTCAGCGCTGACCTACACCGTTCTGCTGATTTTATTGAAGACCACCAGCCTTTTATAGGTCATTTAGCGTGCGCGAAGACTATAAACCATTTGAAGTCGGAGAACGTTTCCTGATTCAGCCTTCAGACATCTCCACGGAAACGACAGGCCGTCTAAACCTGGTCATGGAACGGGGAGCATTCGGGTCCGGCGAACATGAAACCACCAGAAGCTGCCTGGAACTGCTGGAAACCCTTTCTCTGAAAAACTGCCGCAAAATCCTCGATCTCGGTAGCGGCACAGGCATTCTGACCATAGCGGCACGCCTTCTGGGGAGCCCTGCTTCAGCCTGGTGTGTCGATATCGATCAAACAGCCGTCAACAGTTGCCGGCGTAACTGTGCCCTCAACGGACTTGATCAGCGGGTTCATCACCTGTGCACAACGCTGGAGACTCTGGATGAGGAGGATTTTGACCTGATTCTGGCTAACATTTACGGTGATATTCTGCTTGATGTTGCTGTGCCGCTGGTTGAGAAAGCTCAATCCGGTGCTTACATCCTGTTATCGGGGATTTTGTGGGAATACAACTTCGATATTAAAAAAAAATATATCAGCCTGGGCTGTGAATTGATTAAAAGCCGTCTTCTTGACGAATTTGCGACCCTCCTGTTCAGGAAAAACTGAGGGTTCAGCTGGTTTCAAGCTCCGGAGTCCAGGCCACGGAGCAATTACGCCCCTGATTCTTCGCCTGATACAATGCTTGATCTGCGCGGCCGAACAGGCGATTACGATCTTGCGTATCTTCAGAAAAGGTCGCAATTCCTATCGAGATCGTCACCTTGACAGGCTTCTGTTCGAACAGTAATCGCAATTTCTCGACATTTTCCCGCAAACGCTCGGCAACTTCATAGGCCCCTTTTCGGCCCGTCCCTTCGAGTAAAATCGCGAATTCTTCTCCACCGACACGGGCAGCCAGATCAACGGCCCTGACCACATTATTCAACTGCTGCGCCACCTGGATGATCACCTGATCGCCAAAAGGATGGCCATAACTGTCGTTCACCTGCTTAAAGTGATCGATATCACAGAGAATCAAGCTATATGATGTTCCCGAGCGCAACATTCGTTCATGCATTGCCTGAAGTCCGCGCTCAAAGGCCCGACGATTTGCAACGCCGGTCAGGCTGTCCTGCATGGATATCCGGTTGATCTTGTCATGAGCTGCGGCCAAGTCAAGCTTTATCACCAGCTGAGTGCAAACCATCTCCAACAGTTCACGACGACTGCGGAGCAAGGGATTTGGTTCGAACGTGGCTATGATAAGCACCCCGGTTACCGGTCCTTCGTCCTGGAAAAGGGGAAAAACTGCCTGAGAACCACATTCCGGCAAACTGTAAAGTCCATTGATCAGTTGGGCTCCTTGCGGCAGGCGAGCTGAATCAGGCATTGGTCTTTTGTATTTCACGACCTGGCCGGTCACTGAATCCTCGAGAGGGAAGTGTTGCTTGACATGATCCCCAAGCTCTTCGAGCGAAACATAATCCAGCCGTAGCCTACCGCCGACAATAGATCCGATCATGACCAGATCCGCTTTGACGATAAAGCTGATGGCCTTCTCAACAGCGGCGAAAACGGATTCAGAATCAAGCGAACCATTCAACGTTTGCAGGCTGTTGAAAACCTGCTGCAGCGTTTGACGTTCGTAATTGACATACAGATAATTTGAGGTCTGATCATAAGCCGCATATATCTGCGCACAACAGCGTGCCAGAAGCTCGCGCCGTGAACTGTTGAATTGTGTTTCCTGAGCAAAATCGATGCAGAGAAGTGCAGGCAAGGGATTTGACTGATAATCAAATGACTTGATTTTTGAGGCATAAAAACTTCTGACCCGGGCACTGTCACGATAATAGGGTATGGAAGGACTATTGAGCTTATAGAGGGGCAGTACCAACTCATCTCGATTTTTCAATCCCCCCAATATGCCGGCCCCCTTAGGAAAGGGCCCACTCAGGACCTCAATTTCTGAAGAACAGGCATAGCAGACAAAATGTTCTTCAAGGAGATTTTCCCAGAGCAGAATTACCGATGCAGCCTCAAGCACGAGGCGCAAAATATCCAGCTGATTGATTATCCCCCGCTTGAACTGCTGAATATGATCATACTGTTGATCCAGGCACAAGCCCTGACGATGTTCAAAAGCAAAGGGAAGAAAATCAATTGCCGTCTGATCAGCAGGAGAAGCATGGAGAGTTGATTTACTTGACAAAGATATCATTGCAATGGATTTCGGCTGCGGCAACCTTTGAATGAATAAAGCCTATATGACGTATATAGTAGTCTAATCCGCTTATGATCAGGAATCAAAAAAAAGGGCGGATCAAAAGATCCGCCCATAATACGACACTGATAATTATACGGAGACTAAACCGGCTCAGCCGTTGAACTGGGAATCATCGACTTCAGATATTCACGGTTCAGCTTAGCAATGAATTTGACGCTGATGCCTTTCGGACAGGCCGCTTCGCATTCATAGTGGTTGGTACAGTTACCGAAACCTTCATCCAGCAGAGCCTTGGTCATAGCCTGAACCCGCTTGCGGGCTTCAGGTTTACCCTGGGGCAATGCCGCGAGTTGGGCAACCTTGGCACTGGTGAAGAGCATCGCCGAACTGTTCGGACAGGCTGCAATACAGGCGCCGCAACCGATACATTCGGCGGCGTCCATAGCGTAATCGGCAACCTTCTTCGGAATCGGGAAGGTGTTGCCGTCCGGAACACCACCGGTGTGGCAGGAGACATAACCACCGGCCTGCATAATCACGTCCATGGATGAACGGTCAACAATCAGGTCTTTTTGAATCGGGAAAGCTTTCGCTCTCCAGGGTTCAACAAAGATCTCGTCGCCATCATTGAATTGACGCATATGCAGCTGACAAACCGTGGTTCTTTCCTGATGCCCGTGAGGACGGCCATTGACGACCTGTGAACACATGCCGCAGATACCTTCGCGGCAGTCATGATCAAAGGCGATCGGATCTTCACCTTTTCTGATCAGTTCGTCATTGATTTCGTCGAGCATTTCCAGAAATGACATATCCGAGTCGACGTTCGGTGCCGGATAGGTCACCAGCTTTCCTTTATCCTGTGGCCCCTTCTGGCGCCATACATGCAATGTAAGGTTCATTATTTATAACTCCTCACGGCAAGTTTGATGTTTTCAAACTTCAAAGGCTCTTTATGCAGCTCAGGCTTATTGCCAACACCCTTGAATTCCCAGGCGGCGACGTAGGTAAAGTTTTCATCGTCGCGCATTGCTTCGCCTTCATCGGTCTGGTGCTCAACCCGGAAGTGACCACCACAGGACTCTTCACGGTTCAGCGCATCATAGGTCATCATTTCAGCGAACTCGAGGAAGTCAGCCAAACGCCAGGCATTCTCCAGCTGCTGGTTAATGCTCTTGGACTCGCCGGGGACATTGACGTTGTTCCAGAACTCATCGCGAATTTCCGGAATGCGTTTAAGAGCTTCTTCCAGACTCTCTTTGCTTCTGGCCATACCGACATTTTCCCACATGACATGTCCGAGTTCTCTGTGGATGTCCATGACGGTCTTCTTGCCCTTGATCGACAGCAGTCTGTCCATCTGGGCCTCGACCTCTTCGGCAGACTTCTTGAACTCGGGATGATCCTCTTTAACAGCTCCCGGATTCTTGAGAGAGGCCAGATAGGGAGCGATGGTGTAAGGAATTACGAAATAACCATCAGCCAGACCCTGCATCAGGGCCGAAGCACCGAGGCGGTTCGCACCGTGAACCGAGAAGTTGGCTTCACCAAGAACGAACAGTCCAGGAATATTACTTTGGCACTCATAGTCAACCCAGAGGCCGCCCATGTTGTAGTGAGGTGCCGGGTAAATCCGCATCGGACGCTCATAACCATTCTCGTCGGTAATTTTCTCATACATTTCAAACAGGTTACCGTAACGCTCTTCAATGGTTTTCTGACCGACACGTTTGATAGCGGCGGCAAAGTCAAGGTAGACGCCACGCTTGCCGTCACCGACACCGCGGCCATCGTCACAAGCTTCCTTAGCCGAACGTGAAGAGATATCACGCGGAGCAAGGTTACCGAACGAAGGATATTTACGCTCGAGATAGTAATCACGATCTTCGTCCGGAATATCATTCGGATGTTTTTCGCAATTCGCCGCATCCTTGGGAACCCAGATCCGACCATCGTTACGCAATGACTCGGACATCAGGGTCAGTTTGGACTGATGAGTACCGTGAACCGGAATACAGGTCGGGTGAATCTGGGTGTAGCAGGGGTTGGCCATGTAGGCGCCCTTTTTGGTTGCTTTCCAGATCGCGGTAACCGAGCTGCCCATGGCATTAGTCGACAGGTAGAAAACGTTGACATAGCCGCCGGAAGCAAGAATGACCGCATCGCCCCAGTAAGATTCGATCTCACCGGTCAACAGGTTACGGCAGGTGATCCCTTTTGCCACGCCGTCAACCACGACCAGATCAAGCATTTCGCGGCGGGCAAACATCTTGACCGAACCGTTTTTGATCTGACGTGAGAGGGCCGAATAGGCGCCGAGCAGCAACTGCTGACCGGTCTGGCCACGCGCATAAAACGTCCGCGAAACCTGAGCACCGCCGAAGGAACGGTTGTCGAGATAACCGGCATAATCACGCGCGAAAGGAACTCCCTGGGCCACACACTGATCGATGATATTGTTCGACACCTGAGCCAGACGCCAGACGTCTGCTTCACGGGAACGGAAATCGCCCCCCTTGACCGTGTCATAGAACAACCGGTAAATACTGTCACCGTCGCTGGGATAATTTTTTGCAGCGTTGATACCACCCTGGGCACCGATACTGTGAGCACGGCGTGGGCTGTCCTGGTAGCAGAAAGCCTCGACATTGTATCCGAGTTCGCCTAGCGATGCAGCAGCGGCACCCCCGGCCAGACCGGTACCAACGACGAGAATTTTGTATTTACGTTTATTGGATGGATTGACCAGCTTCATGTCGAAGCGATGGCGATCCCATGAAGTCTCAATAGGTCCTGTAGGTGCTTTTCCGTCTAGAATCACAATAAGCCCCCTATTTCACAATGCGAGCGAGAATGAACAATGGAATGGCGATATAAGCCAAGCCATAAACGATAGCCAGAATCTTGCCAACTGCAGTAACTTTATCCTGGCTCGGACCTGTACTCCAGCCAAGGGTCTGAACCCAGCTCTGGAGCCCGTGACTCAGATGCAGGAACAGGGCAATCAGGGCCACGATGTAAATGACCGCAATGAAGACCTTCTGGAAACTCAGGACAACCATGGAGAAGACATCCAGATGCCCGTCAACGAGAGGCAGATTCGTTGCGGAGATAGCCGGATTGGTCACCTGAACAGTAAAATGCAGCAGGTGGTAAAGCAGAAAGGCCAGAATGATCAGACCGGTGAAAACCATTGTTTTTGCCGAAAAGGTCGTGACAAGGGTCTTTTGGATTGCGTAATCCTCGGAGTTGGCAGCCCGGTTTTCCAGATAAAGCTGAACGCCAAACGTAATGTGAATAGCGAACAGGCAGAGCATCACCAGCCTGAAGACCCAGACCAGCAGACCAAGGTCATGGAGATGCTTGGCATAAGCGTTGATTGCATCGGCTCCCCAGAAAATCGACAGATTTCCCAGGAGATGGACGGTAATGAAGCCGATCAGCAACAAACCGGTCACCGCCATCAGAATCTTTCTTCCTACAGTGCTTGTAAACAGATTCATAGTTAAATATCCCTCGAAAATGTGAATTGATTGTCAATCAGGGCACTTTGCCCAAATTCAATCACCAGATCAACCGGCTCACCCCGGTCCCGCCCTTCTCTCTTCCTGAAATTGGGCCTTGTCAGCGTATCCTGGTGGCCCACGCCAGTATTTTATCCTCCTGGTCATAATCGACATCCTTTCGGTGTCATTTAAAACTGAACCGAACCCGAGATATTCAGGCCACGGAAAAATTACAAATCGTATACTGTATACTAAACATTGTTATAAAATTAAACAAAAAAAACTCCAGATAGGCAAATTCTAATCATCCGGAGAAGCCAGAAACGATAAAGGTTTGCAGGAACAAAAATGACCGGAAAAGTCATCCCCTTCCGGTCATCATCAACTCATTTGAGTGATTGAATTTTCTTCAGACTCTGTTCCAGAATACTCTTTTTCTCCTGGGCCGCAGAGAGCTTGCCGCGGTCTTTTTCAAGAACCTGTGGTGGGGCGTTGTCAACGAATTTTTTATTGCCAAGCTTCTTGGTGAAAAAGTCAACATCCTTCTGAACCTTGGCAACCTCCTTGAGCAGGCGGCTCTCCTCCTCGGCCACATCAATCAGACCAGCCAGAGGGATCAGCACCTCGACATCTCCGGCCACCTGGGTTGAAGACTGTTTCGGCCTCTCTATTCCGATACCGTAGGTCAATGAGTCGACCCGTGCCAGTGAGAGGATATAGTCTTTACCCATCTGTACTGCGTTCTCTGAGACGGCTGATTTGCAGTCGAGAACGACGTTAATTTTCTTGCCTGGGGGCAGATCCAGTTCGCCGCGTACATTACGGATTGCGCGAATAACATCCATCACGCAAACCATTGCAGCAACATCCTCCGCATTAGTGTCTAGAATGGCCCCCGCAGGATAGTCCGCCTGCATGATCGATTCAACCTGGCGCCGACCGGGTAAAGCCTGCCAGATTTCTTCTGTGACGAAGGGTAAAATCGGGTGAAGCATCCGCAGCAGACCTTCCAGAACGATATACAGTACGGCTTGCGTCTGTTGGCGTGCCGCCGGATCATCTCCGTAAAGGTTACCTTTGCTCAGCTCCACGTACCAGTCACAGAACTCATGCCAGGTGAAAGAGTAGAGGACCCCCGCAGCGTCATTAAACTTATAATCCTTGAGCGCCCGGTTGGTTTCTCGTGCGGCAAAAGCATAACGCTCCAGGATCCACTGGTCGGCCAGTGACAGGTCGGCACTTTCCAGTGGGTATTGAGTCGGATCAAAATCCTCGAGATTCATCAGGGCAAAACGACTGGCGTTCCAAAGCTTGTTGACAAAGTTCCGATAGCCGCCAATCCTCTCCGTCGATAATTTAATATCCCGTCCCATGGCGGCAAAGGCACAGAGGGTGAAACGAAAAGCATCGGCACCGTATTCATCAATGATGGTCAGGGGGTCAATAACATTCCCCTTGCTTTTGCTCATTTTCTGACCCTGAGCATCACGAACCAGGGCATGGATATAAACTTCGCTGAAGGGAACATCAGCCATAAACTTGATGCCCATCATCATCATTCTGGCCACCCAGAAAAACAGAATATCAAAACCGGTCACAAGGCAGCTGGTTGGGTAAAACTTGCTGAGAGTTTCGGTCTTTTCCGGCCAGCCCATGGTGGAAAACGGCCACAGGGCCGAAGAAAACCAGGTATCAAGAACATCCGTTTCCTGATGAATTTTCGCACTACCGCAATGTGCGCAGGAAGAGATATCTTCAAGAGCAACCGATATTTCTCCGCATTCATCGCAGAACCAGGCCGGAATCCGGTGCCCCCACCAGATCTGCCGACTGATGCACCAGTCCTGAATATTGTACATCCATTCAAAGTAGGTTTTTTCCCACTGTTGCGGCAGTATCTTGGTGCGTCCCGTTTCGACCGCCTTGATCGCTTCAGCGGCCAGGGGCTTGACGGCGACATACCACTGCTTGCTCATGTAGGGTTCGATGATGGTTTTGCAGCGATAACATTCACCGACAGCATTGGCATAGTCCTCGATTTTTTCCAGCAAACCCTGAATCTCAAGATCAGCCACAACCCTGGCGCGAGCTTTACCTCTTTCCATCCCGGCATAGGGACCGCCGTTTTCATTGACAAAACCCGACTCATCGAGAACATTGATAAATTCCAGGTCATGCCGCTTACCGATTTCAAAATCGTTGAAATCGTGAGCCGGAGTGATCTTAACCGCGCCGCTGCCGAAATCCTTATCGACATAATCGTCGGCGATAATCGGAATTTCGCGATTCACCAGCGGCAGCAGCACTTTTTGACCGATCAGATTCTGATACCGCTCATCATCGGGATGAACAGCTACAGCCGTGTCGCCGAGCATCGTTTCCGGACGGGTCGTGGCAACAACCAGGGAGCGATCACAGCCGACAACCGGGTAACGGAGATGCCAGAGGTGCCCCTGTTTGTCATCGTGTTCAACCTCAAGGTCCGACAGGGCCGTGTGACATCGGGGGCACCAGTTGATCAGACGGTTATCGCGGTAAATCAGACCGTCTTCGTAGAGTTTCACAAACACCTGACGCACGGCCCGGGAGAGACCTTCATCCATGGTAAAGCGCTCCCGCTCCCAATCACAGGAGGCACCCAGGCGCTTGAGCTGATTGATAATCTGCCCGCCAGACTCTTCGCGCCACTGCCAGACGCGTTCGATGAAAGCATCGCGGCCGACATCGTGACGATCCTGACCTTCGGCCGCCAACTGTTTTTCCACGACGTTCTGAGTCGCGATTCCCGCATGATCCGTTCCGGGCATCCACAGAACTTCGTAGCCGCACATGCGCTTCCAGCGGCAGAGAATATCCTGCAGGGTGTTATTCAGGGCGTGCCCCATATGCAACACGCCGGTCACGTTCGGTGGCGGGATGACTATGGAATAGTGAGGCTTTGAAGAAAGCTCATCGGCATGGAAAGCACCTTGCTGCTCCCAGGTGCGAAACCATTTCTGCTCAACCTGAGTCGGTTCATAACCTTTCGGTAAATCTTTGCTCATTTCAGGTCAGTCCTTCATCATGTTCTATTGCTGAGGTATTCAAAAAGGGATATGTGCAGGGGACAATAAAGGGGGGAGTCAAGGAAGTCAAGATTTCCCTGTCTCCCCCCGAAGAGAGAAGTTTTTGCGGCTTGTCAGTCTAGTTTGAAACGGCTGCTTTAATCTTGCGAATTTCTTCCTTGATCAGGGCCTCGGCCAGATCAGGAACAACCTCCCAGGCAATCTGCTCCAGCATTTCTCCGGCCATTTTCTCAATAATTGGACCAGCCACTTTTGCTACCACAAGCTTCAGGTCTTCTTCCGACAGCTCGCGCAACTGTGTTTCGACCATTGCAACGGCCGGTTCGTGCATGGCAGTCCCAGTCCCAGCGGCAAAGCTTTCGCCCGTGTCCGGGACAGCTGCCGCAGCAACACCCGCAATGGACATTTCGTCCTCTTCGGCAGCGTCGAAATAGAACCCGTCGTCCTCCGCCTCTTCGGGCTCCACTTCGATCTGATCAGCTTCAGCCGCAGCTTCGTCGGAGCTAAACTGCCCGGTTACGGAAAAAGCTTCCGTCATCTCGGGTTCGTCGTCAAAAGTTTCATCTTCGGGGGAGGAAAAATCGCTTTCAGTCTGGCTAGCCTCGTCATCCTGGAGCAGCAGTTCGACCGGTTCAAGATCTTCGTCTTCCGGCTCATACCCTGAAGCGCTACTGAAATCCTCGGAGACTGAATCAACTGGGACTGCTTCATTATCGTCGTCGATGATCTCCTCTTCAGCAAGATCCAGAATGTCCGGACCTTCCTGATCCACTGAAATTTCGCCAGACAAACTTTCGCTTTCCGTTACATCTGCTTCGAAGTCAGTCTGGTCTTCAGCCGGTTCGTGGGAGAATCCCGGTTCCCCGCCAGACACCACATCGTCCTTCTGGACCATGTCACTCTCGGCCTCAGCAGTGTCGTTGACAACGACTTCATCTTCAGAAAGAGCGATATCAGCCCCGGAATCATCCGCGGCATCGCTCTCAACTTCCGGAAAGTCTTCAATGGCGAAATCTTCAGTTAATTCGAGAGGCTCTTCTTCGGAAACCATCGCAATAGAAACATCCTCTTCCTGCGAGGGTTCAACAGCTCCGGATTCTTCACTCTTCGGTTCATTCTCTTCAAAGGTCGAAAAATCGACTGTGTCAGCTTCATCAAGAGAGGACGACTCGAAATCATGTTCTTCGGCCAGAGATGCTTCTGGGGCGATGTCTGTTTCAGAAAGTTCAACCGGCTGAGGTTCCTGAACGTCTTCCTGAACGTCTTCAGAGGCGATATCCGGTTGATTGGAAAGCGCAGAAGCTTCTGAAACAGCTGTTTCTTCCAAGCGGCTATCACCGTCGGCGGTGATTTCGTCCGGCTCAACAAATGCCGCTTCAAAAGGAGAGTCCTCTTCTTCTGCTACTTCTTCATCAGACTGAAGATCATCCTCTTCAAAAGAAACAGCGTCCCAGATATCATCGGGGGACTCCTCTTCGGTTTCCGCAGCAGCTTCAAGGGCGTCAAGCTCGTTCAGGCCGAGAACAGTTTCGTCCAATCCGTCGTCAGCCGGCATTTCAGCCTCATCCTGCGTTTCGGCGGACGCATCCTGAGCCGGGGCTTCATCGCTGTCGGCCAGCCGTACCGGCTCAGCTTCGACCAACTGGGCAACCTTGTCCAGAAGCGCCTGCGACTCGAAAGGTTTGGTCAGCCAGCCGTCAGCACAAACCTCCTGCGCGCGGGCTTCATCAAAGTGATCAAAAGCTCCGGGCAACAACAGCACCGAGGTGTGTGCAAGGCTGGAATCACTCTTGATGGCGCGGCACAGCTCAAAACCATCCATACCAGGCATCGAGATATCTGCTATGACCAGATCAGGCAACAACTCCTTCGCCTTGGCAAGAGCGCTGTTACCGTCATCCGTCATGGTCAGTTCAAAATCTTCTGTCGCGAAGATGATACCGACAACTTTTTGAATCGTGATACTGTCATCGGCCAACAGCAGTTTCTTCATCATTAATGTCTCCTCGCACCACTGGTATCCAGTTGATTCCGCCAAAAGTTCTGTGTCATTTCAATGGCCAGAAAGTTAATATCGAGAATTTTATATCGGACGTTCTGATAGATAAATTCATTCATTATCCATGACATTTTGGATTCTGTAGAATCGGATAATGTCCCTTTTGTTTCAGCAACAATTGCTCCATTCAAGGCTGCCGGCAAAGCGATGGTCCCATATTCGGATTCAACCAGGACCTGATAGGCACAAAGCTCCTCATCCGTGACTGATGGCTGCCCACTCAACAGGCCGAGATCCAGAACCGGGACCAGCTGCCCTTCATCGACCAGTACCGCAGATACGGCCCGCGGCAATCTCGGCAACAGAAATGTTCGGGCATTCTGAACGATTTTTCTGATCTGCGTCAGTGAAATCGCATACTCCAACTGATTCAGATGAAAGATCCCGTAGCGTTTCATGCTGATTGTGCCGAAGCCCCATAATAATCCTCAGGATCAAAGACAACCCAGGGCTCATTGTTCAGCAGGAATACCTGAGAATAATAACCCATGGCTGAGACCTTCAACAAAAAAGGAATATCACAAGGAATCAATTGATCCGCGAACGACAATTCGGTAACGCTATCGGCCAGAACAGCCCAGTTGCCCTCATGACCATGCAGCACAATCGCTGCCCTGGCGACGATTTTTTTCTGCGCACTCAAGCCGAGCTTCAAAGCCGGGTCGACAGCAGGGATCCAGGTCTGACGGAAACGCAGTGCGGCAACAATCCCCTGAGCGATATCACTGCGACCAGGATCAAACAGCCCCTGAACCGGATCCACCACCTCAACAACATGGGTAAGATCAAGCAGAAAGCCAATCCGACCTAATTGAAAAATCAGCTTTTTGTTGTGATCCACCCCGATCGCCCCTACGAATATCTTCGAACCCCCTGATTTTCCAAGGAAACTGCGTCAAAAGCTAGCACACAGATTAAAAAGTGTCAAGCTTTTATCAATAAATTCCAATAAGTGATAGCACATCAAAGAATCTTCCAGGGTCGCGGAAGAAAAAGCTCCTGGTAGAGAGCCAGAGCGAAACGATCAGTCATTCCGGCGATAAAATCAGCAACGGAAATTTCCAGACTGTCGTCCCCCAGACGCTTACCGCCATAGCGCAGAAAGGTTTCTTCATTAGCGAGAAAATAGACAAAAAGTTCCCGCAACAGATAAGAGGCTTTATCAAATTCAGCCTGAACACATTCAGCCTGATAAACATTTTCAAACAGCCAACTTCTGAGGTTGCGGATCGCCTCATCCATTTGAGCGGAAAGACAAATTTGCCGACCACCCCTGTCAGCAGATGCGGCGATCAGATCCCTGACCATTCTGTCGATTCGACACGAATGCCTCAGGCCAACGACGTCTGATATGGCTTTTGGTATCTGTGAAGCATTGATCACCTGGCCACGAATGGCATCATCCAGATCGTGGCTGACATAGGCAATAATATCAGCCAGTCGCACAACCTGACCTTCTAATGTACTGGCGCGGGATTCGGGACCCGGGGTCAGAAGACCACCCTGCCCCTTGGAATGTTTGAGGATGCCATCACGAACCTCGTAGGTCAGGTTCAGCCCTTTGCCGTTCTTTTCCAGCACCTCGACAACCCGCAAGCTCTGACGGACATGATGAAATCCACCCGGAACCAGCTCATTGAGGACTCTTTCACCGGCATGTCCAAAAGGTGTGTGCCCAAGATCATGGCCCAAAGCAATAGCTTCCGTGAGATCTTCATTCAACCGTAACGCCCGGGAAATTGTCCGGGCCACCTGAGAAACTTCCAGCGTATGAGTCAATCGGGTTCGATAATGATCTCCCTCGGGTGACAGAAAAACCTGAGTTTTGTACTTCAAACGTCTGAATGTTTTACTGTGTAGGATACGGTCCCTATCATGCTGAAATACTGTTCTTATTGAGCAGGCTTTGGATTGATATTGACGCCCCCTGCTTCGAGAACTGAAGCAGGCGTCCTGAGCCAGAGTCGAAAGTTCCAATTCTTCCTGTGACGTTCTTATACTCACAAAGTGCTCCTATTGAAATCAAATGCTATGGAATCTTTCACATTGTTCCATTCGAATATAAACGTTTAATAACTTAAATAATAATAAAAAAATTTGTTTTTTCCTGAATTTACATGTAAACATAAACAAAGATGATCATTTTATCGAATCAGGAGGGGGGATAGTGTTGATTTAATTCTAACCATCCAACCTGACAGGAGGATATTCAATGTCAACAATCATGGAAATGGCTGCAGATATTATTGCAGCCCATGCTTCAACCACACCGATGACAAAAGAGGAACTTCTCGCGGAACTGAACGAACTCTATTCGGCACTGAGCGCATTAGAAAAAGGTGAAGCTACCGAATTACCGGCGGAAAAAGATGAAGACACCCCGGCCGTAAGCAGAAAAAAAGCGTTTGGCAAAGACAAAATCTACTGCATGATTTGCGGTAAAGGTTTCACTACCCTCTCTCGCCACCTCAAAACAGCCCATGAAATGACCGCCAACGAATATCGCAAGCAGTTCGATATTCCCCGCAGTCAATCACTTGCGGCAAAGAACTATTCCGAAAGTCGCCGACAGATGGCTGTCGATCGGGGCTTGGCTGACAATCTGGCTAAAGCGAGGGCGGCCCGAAAAAAGAAATAATCGCTTCATCGCTCAAATAAAAAGGCGACCTGCTTCAGGTCGCCTTTTTAACTCCGGCATCACTCCAATCGAAACGGCAGTGTCGAAATCACATTCTGCTCGGCATCGAGAACAACAACTCGCCATTCCCCGGCCCACTGCGGTAGAAAACGTTTCGATGAATAGGTCCTCCAGTCTGCAGAACGAACCGGCAGGGTCACCCGCGCCATTTCATCATCCTGATAAAACCAGACATGGGTGACCTGTGTTTCTCCCTGAGCCCCGACAATGCGGGTAAAACAGTATAATTTGCCAAAATCGGCGGCATAGGATTCGATTCGGTCAACCGGCATCTGATTTTCTATCGCCGAGGTAATGGCACCGTCAGCCACAGTCACAGCGGCGATCACCTGCCATGAAAAGCTCACACATAACACCAAGACCAGCAAAAAAGTTTTTTTCCACATATTCGATCCCCTTGTATCTAGATTTAATCCCGCGTCCCGACGCATGCCTGCAAATCCGGGAGAAAGCTTTGACCATGAGCTGATTGTACAGCAAAATTCTGCGCCACAGTCGCGCCGACATCGGCAAAGGTCCGACGCATTCCCAGCGACACTGGTGCTCCCAGACTGGCTGAATAAACCAGCAAAGGAACATATTCGCGCGTGTGGTCGGTTCCTGGTGTGGTCGGATCACAACCATGATCCGCCGTCATGATTAACAGGTCATCGGCAGCCATGGTTTCGAGCAGATCCGGCAACCAGCGGTCAAATTCCATCAGCGCCTCAGCGAAACCTTCTGCATCTCGACGATGCCCATACAGCATATCAAAATCTACCAGGTTGGTCATAACCAGTCCCTGTTTAATTTTTTTCAGAGAACTCAGGGTCATGGCCATACCTTCAAAATTATTCCTGGTCGGATAACTCAGCTTGATTCCGACACCGGCAAACAGATCGTAGATCTTACCCACTCCACAGGTTGTCACATCGGCATTGCTCAGCTCTTCCAGCAGAGTTGTTTCAGGCGGCTTAACAGGGAAATCATGTCTGCCGTCGGTACGATAAAAGTCATCTCTGCAGGCCCCTTCAAAAGGACGGGCAATAACCCGACAAACATTATAGGGCTGCAATATCTTCTCTGCCTGCCGACAGATCCGATACAACTCCTTACGTGAGATAATCTTTTCGTGGGCAGCAATCTGAAACACTGAATCACTGCTCGTATAAACGATCGGACGACCGGTTCTGAGATGTTCCTCTCCCAGCAGCCGCAGGATTTCCGTACCGCTGACCGCCAGATTACCCAACGGCACAAGGCCGGTTTCCGCTTTGAACGCCGTGATGATCTCTTGCGGGAAACCCTCAGGAAAAGTCGCAAAAGGCTGATCAAGAATCACCCCGGCAATTTCCCAATGTCCGGTCACCGAATCTTTGCCGGGACTCAGTTCACTCATCTTTCCCCAACCGGCAAGGGGGGCCGGATGACATTTCAGGCCGGCAACCGGAGCAATGCACCCCAGTCCCAGTTTTTCCAGACAGGGGAGTTGCAGCCCACCAACCCTTTCAGCGACATGCTGCAGGGTTGCAGCGTTCTGGTCGCCGTAGATTGAAGCGTCCGGTAGGGCCCCGATACCAACCCCATCCAGAACAATAAGAATCACCCTTTGGAACATGACGATGCGAATTCATTTTGCTGCCACTGTTCAATGATGGCCAGTCCGGAGCTACTGCCGATACGGGTTGCTCCGGCGGCAACGAATTGACAATAGTCAGCAAACGAACGAATACCGCCAGCCGCCTTGACCCCTATCCTGCCAGCCGAGTTTTCCACCAGCAGTGCGACATCGGCGACAACGGCTCCGGAAGGGCCGAAACCGCTTGAGGTTTTGATAAAATCAGCACCCGCACGACAAACCATTTCAGTCGCTTCGATTTTCTGCGCCCTGGACAGGTAGCAGCACTCGACAATCACCTTGACGGGTGATTTTTCAGCAGCAATAACAACCTGGGCAATTTCATCTTCCACAAAATTGATGTCCCCGGAAAGAAAAGACCCGATCTGCATAACCATGTCGATTTCCTCGGCGCCAGACGAAATCAGCTCGACAGCTTCCTGGACTTTACTTCTGGGGGTCGAAAATCCACAGGGAAAACCGACTACGGAACAGACTTTTACCCCGGAACCATAAAGGGCTCTGGCGGCATGGGGAACAAAAACGGGAGGAATACAGACGCTGGCAAAAGCATGTTCGACCGCCTCTTCACAAAGGCTTTCTATAGCTGCTGCAGTCGTAGTCGGGAGCAGTAACGTATGATCGATCAGACCGGCAGGGCTTGTCTTTGAAGAGGCTGTCATCAGGTACGATAAGCGGCGTTGATTTTGACGTATTCGTAACTCAGGTCGGAGGTGTAGTAACTGTGTTCGGCGTTACCCTGATTTAAATCAATCGTCACAACGAATTCAGGTTTTTTGAGAACCAGCGTCGCCTCAGCCTCTTTTTCCGGACCGGTGGAAAGTCCGTTGCGAGCCACCGGGACCTGATCAAAACTGATATCTATCCTCTCAGGATCGACGTCAATGCCTGAGTATCCAACAGCCGCGATGATACGTCCCCAGTTGGCATCTTCACCGAAAAAGGCGGTCTTGACCAGTGATGATGTAGCAACCGAGCAGGCCGCCGTTCTCGCCGCCTGAGGGTCAAGCGCTCCAGTGACCTTGATTTCGACCAGCTTGGTCGCGCCTTCGCCGTCTCGCACAATCATTTTCGCCAGGTCAAGAAGCACGCGATCCAGGTGACGATAAAATTTCTCAGCCTCTAAAGTCCCGGGGTTGATCATCGGCCCGTGCGCGCAACCGTTTGCCAGCAACAGAACCATATCATTGGTCGAGGTATCACCATCAACGGTAATCGAGTTGAAGCTTTTCTCAACAGCTTTATGCAGAGCTTCATCAAGCAGAGTGCGCTCTATGCTGGCATCACTCAGAACGAATGCAAGCATCGTGGCCATATTGGGATGAATCATCCCTGCCCCCTTGGCCAGGCCGAGAATTTTGTAACCATCGGGCCCGGGCTCCAGAGCTGAAGCTGTCTTGACAAAAGCGTCGGTCGTTCTCATTGCCTCGGCGACCTGCTCCGCCTGATCAGGACCCAGAGCGGAAACGAGCTCGGGAAGCGCTCTTTCAAAGGGCTCGATGGGCAGCTGGACACCGATCACCCCCGTCGACGAAACCGCTACCAGCTCCTCGCTCAGGTCCAATGACCGCGCCGCGAGCCGGAGGGTCTTCTCTGCGACCTGCAAACCTTCCTCACCGGTACAGGCGTTGGCATTGCCGCTGTTGACGAGGATGGCCTGACAGCGCCCGGCAACGATATTTCGACGCGTCAGCTGCAGCGGTGCCGCGGCAACTTTGTTCCGGGTAAAAACCCCTGCACAAGCTGCCGGAACATCTGAAACAATCAGCCCCAGATCCATTTTTCCGGTTTTTTTTATGCCGCTTGCCAGTGCCGAGAAACGGAATCCGGATGGTATCGAGTTACTCATAAGTCAGCCTTTGAGCTCATTGTAGGTTGATTCGGTGGGCAACAACAAGCCGAAGCAGGTGCCTTCACCGGCGATTTCTTCAAGGAAGATATCACCCCCCATGCGATCGACGACGACCTTGGTCAGAGCCAGACCAATCCCGACTCCATGCGGCTTCTCCGTGTCGATATCGCCCAATTGAGTGTAGGAATTGAAAATCGTTTCGTGCGCTTCCAAAGGAACGGTCTGACCCTGGTTAAAGACCTGCAGGTAAACATAGGGCAAACCCTCGTAGATTCTTTCTTCAGCCTTAACACGGACCAGCCCGCCCTCGCGATTGAACTTGATGGCATTATCTATCAGGGCATTGAAGGCCATTCCGAACTTTTCCTGATCCCCGTAGATTTCCGGCAGATCCTCGGCCAGATCAAGTTCGGTCACCAGTTTGCGTTCATTCATCTTGGCATTGTAATACTGCAGGGCATCAGCGATCGGCCAAGGCACCCCGAAAGCTTTCCAGCGCCAGACTTCCCGTTCGGATTCAATGGAAAACAACCTCAGCATGCCGGTGATCAGGCGTTCCAGGCGCTTGCCTTCTTCTCCCACCTGAACCAGATTGTCTTTGAGTTCTTCTTCAGACAATTTATTGAAAAATGACAGCGACAGGTCGATATATCCCATGATCGATGTCAAAGGCGTTTTCAACTCGTGGGACAGGTTGCACACCAATCGCGTCCTGGCCCGGTTGACCCGGACCAGATCTTCATTGGTGCGTTCCAGCACCAGGGCCTGCTGACGCAGGCTGTTGATCAGTTCGAAGTTTTCCATCGCCAGAGCAACCTGGTTGGCAATCGCGATCAACAGATTCTGGTCCTCAAGATCAAAGGATTCACCGGATATCTTGTTGTTGACATTGATGACCCCGACCAGCTCGTCACGCACGAAGATCGGAACCGAGAGCAGGGATTGGGTTTTATAGCGCTGTCCCCCGTAAAGACTTTCGAAGCGGCTATCCTGATCGATATTCGGAACCAGGATCGGTTCTCCCGTTGCCAGGACATGACCGGAGATACCCTCTCCCGACGCCACGCGGACAGAACTGGCGATCGCCTCCGCCAGACCATGTGCCGAGGCGATATGCAGTAAGCCATCGTCCTTGACCAACATTAGAGAAGCCACCTCGACTCCCGCTGAATGAACGATCGAGTCAAGAATCTGATCAAAGAGCTCCTGCAGATCACTTCTTGAGCTGGCTGTTTCCCCGACTTTTCTCAACAGAATCAGATCGGCCATTCTTCTCTGGGCTTCAAGCCGGGCCTGGTTCTGATGCACCGCATGGTAGTAAGAACTGATCCCCTGACGCGAAACCCGGAGGACCTCCTCCTGGGAAAAAGGTTTCACCAGATAGTCGAAAGCCCGTTCCCGCAGCACCTGGCGCGCGACATCAAAATCCTGCTGCCCCGATATCATGATAACCTGGGTCTCGGGGCTGTGCTGCTTGATCATGCGCAAAACACTCACGCCGTTGATATCCGGCAGGGCCACATCGCAGAACACCAGGGCGACAGTCTCACGATCCAGAATCTGCGTCACCCCCAGCCCTGACTCCAAGCGCAGAACCGGGTACTCAAGGCTCTCCAGGATATCTTCCAGCAGATCCAGGATCAGCGGCACATCATCAATCAGTAAAATTGCCGGTTTTGGTTGTTGGTCAGCCATTGTGAACCAGTCCAGTTAAGACAGAGCCTACTTTCCACAGCATTTCTTATATTTTTTGCCGCTCCCGCAGGGGCAGGGATCATTGCGCCCGACTTTATCCTGATCACGCGTCGTCGGAGTTTTTCCCTGATCTTCGCCACCAACCTTGTTCAGCGACAGTTGTTGCTTGCGCTGCTGGGCTTCCATCTGCTCGACATCTTCTTCCCGCGCCAGTTGGATGCGGAAGATTTTCTGCAGCACCTCACCCCGAACCCGTCCCATCATCTCCATAAACAGGCTGTATGCTTCGCGCTTGTATTCTTCTTTGGGATTTTTCTGGCCATAACCGCGCAGACCGATCCCCTCCTTAAGATGATCAATCGAGAGAAGATGGTCTTTCCATTGCGTATCGATCGCCTGCAGCAGCAGAATTCGCATCAACTGTTCCATGATGGGAGGGGTAAAATCAGCTTCTTTTTCATTCAGGCGCGCCTCAGCCTGCTGTTTGAGCCAGGCTTCCAGCTCTTCACGCTTGACCGCCTTCTGATCCAGCGCCGTGAAATCGGGAACAAAGTAGAACTGATTGAAAAAATCCTCCGTCAGTCTTTCCCAATCCCAGTCGCCGGCAGTGGTTTTTTCCGGACAGAATGAGGCGATCATATCCTCAATGGTTTCAAGGACGATTCCCTGGTAGGTCTCTTTGAGCTGTTCTCCGCCGAGAACTTCGCGCCGCTGCGTATAGATGACTTCAC
This sequence comes from Desulfuromonadales bacterium, assembly GCA_016931615.1. GTDB lineage: Bacteria > Desulfobacterota > Desulfuromonadia > Desulfuromonadales > Geopsychrobacteraceae > JAFGEL01. Next base: position 34,881 of record JAFGEL010000062.1, on the reverse strand, counting down.
GCTGACGATTCATGACATCGTCATATTCCAGCAGATGCTTGCGGATATCGAAGTTGTGAGCCTCGACTTTTTTCTGGGCGTTCTCAATCGCCTTGCTGATGATGCCGTGCTCAATCGGTTCACCTTCGGGAATTCTCAGCTTATCCATTACAAAAGCTACCCGTTGTGAACCGAAAATTCTCAGCAGATCATCTTCAAGGCTCAGGTAAAAACGGCTCTTCCCGGGGTCTCCCTGACGGCCTGAACGACCACGTAACTGATTGTCAATACGTCGCGACTCGTGGCGCTCGGTGCCCAGAATGTACAGTCCGCCAGCTTCAAGAACCTCCTGTTTCTCCTGTTCACAGCGTTCCTTGAAACCCGGCAGCAACTGGTTGAATTTTTCTTCGGGATTTTCTGCGCCGGACGCTTCGGCCCGAGCCATCATCTCCGGATTACCGCCAAGGACGATATCGGTTCCACGCCCGGCCATATTGGTGGCAATCGTCACAGCGCCCTTGCGCCCGGCCTGGGCGACTATAAAAGCCTCACGTTCATGCTGTTTCGCATTGAGAACATTGTGCGGAACTCCCCGCTTTTTCAACAATGTCGACAACACTTCGGACTTATCGATAGTGATCGTCCCGACCAGAACCGGCTGACCACTTTTATGGCATTCAACGATATCTTCGATCGCCGCAAGAAATTTCTCTTTTTCCGTTTTATAAATGACATCCGCCATATCCTGACGAACCATCGGTCGGTTGGTCGGGATCACGGTGACATCCAGGTTGTAGATTTCTCTGAATTCGGCAGCTTCCGTTTCAGCGGTCCCGGTCATCCCGGCCAGTTTGTCATACATGCGGAAGTAATTCTGAAAGGTGATGGTTGCCAGAGTTTGATTCTCACTGGCGATTTTAACCCCCTCCTTGGCTTCGACCGCCTGGTGTAAACCATCGCTCCAGCGGCGTCCCGGCATCAGCCTGCCGGTAAATTCATCGACAATCTGAACCTCGTTGTCCTTAACGACATAATCGACATCTTTTTTAAACAGGGCATGAGCCTTGAGTGCCTGATTGACATGGTGCAGCAACTCGATATTCTGCGGTTCATAGAGATTTTCGACATCGAGCAATTTCTCGACTTTAGCGACGCCTTCTTCGGTCAGTGCAGCCGATTTCGCTTTTTCATCGACGGTAAAATCACCGGTGTGCGTCTTGGTCGCCTGGCCGATTTTACCGTCCCGCTCCTCAATAACTTCACCTTTTTTCAGCCGCGGGATGATCCTGTCAACCCGGTAATACAGTTCACTGGAGGCTTCACTCGGTCCGGAAATAATCAACGGCGTTCTGGCTTCATCAATCAGGATCGAGTCAACTTCGTCGACAATGGCATAGTGCAGATCACGTTGTACATAGTCACCCAGATCAAACTTCATATTATCGCGCAGGTAGTCAAACCCGAACTCGTTGTTGGTCCCGTAGGTGATGTCAGCAGCATAGGCCGTTTTACGCTGCTGATCGGACAGCCCGTGAACGATACAATCAACCGTCAGGCCGAGAAATCTATAGATATGCCCCATCCAGTCAGCGTCACGGCTGGCCAGATAATCGTTGACGGTAACGACGTGAACTCCTTTCCCGGTCAGGGCGTTCAGATAGATCGGCAGGGTTGCCATCAGGGTTTTACCTTCACCGGTTTTCATCTCGGCTATTTTGCCGCTATTGAGAACCATGCCACCGATCATCTGAACATCAAAATGACGCATTCCCAGCACGCGCTTACTGGTTTCCCTGACCACCGCAAAGGCTTCCGGAAGTAACTGGTCAAGGCTTTCTCCCTGGGCCAGACGCCGACGGAATTCAGGGGTTTTTTCCCGCAGCTGGGCATCACTCAACTGTTCAAATTCAGGTTCAAGCGCATTGATCTGTGCAACTTGGGGTTGAAGCTTTTTCAGATCACGCTCGTTTTTGCTTCCGACAACTTTCTGGACCAGACTGCGAATCATGGCGCTATATCACTCCAAAGACCCTTACTTGTGGACAAGGGCAGGTCAAAATCAATAGGTTAAAAAGAAGAATTTAATGACAAAACTATATTAAATAACGGTCGGCATAGTAACACAGTGAAAGAACCGCCCACAAGCATTAATGAAAGGCTAAAACACTTGAATTATCTGGATTTTCAGTGCAGAAACAGAAAAAGAAAAGAGGAATTGGAGCGGGCGAATGGAGGAACCGGTCACACCGTTGACACCGGTTGCTAAAGCGTTTTACGCGGATCGATCGGCACACCATTCATGCGCAGTTCATAATGCAGGTGGGGACCGGTCGATTGTCCCGTATTACCGACAAGAGCAAGTCTGTCCCCGCGTTTGACACGCTGACCGGATTTGACCAGAATTTTGGAGTTATGGCCGAAGATGGTTCGATAGCCGTAACCATGATCAACAACAACCGTTTTGCCGTAGCTTTTTGAATACTCGACCCGGGCGACAATCCCGTCTGCGGTGGCATAAACAGGCGTGCCGGTATTGGCGGCGATATCCAGCCCCTCGTGCATCACCCTGCGTCCCGTAAAGGGCGATTTGCGCATACCGAAATAAGACGTGATCCAGCCTTTGGTGGGCCAGCCCTCAGGCGTTGCCCGACTGATCGAAACCTGATCATTAAGAAGATTTCTGACGTCTTCCTGGCTCTGGCGGCGCAACTCAATCTCAACCTGCAGTTGATTGATCTGGCGTTGAATCTCGTCAATCGAGCCCTCAGCTTCTTCCGGCAAACCACCAATCGCAACAGGAAGGCCCTGAGGCTCGGAGTCCAGACTTGCCAGTTGCCTGACCCGGGCATCCGTTTCCGCGAGAGAGTTCAATTCAAACTGGACATTTTCAAGATCGAGAACCAGCCGCTGCAGATCCTGCCTCTGTCGGCTGTTTTCAGCTCTTAAGCGCAGAAGTTCAGCCTGATCCAATTGCTGAGTGAAATAACTGTAGGTGAAAAACGCCGACAGCCCAAACAGGACGACAGCACAGCAGAACCCTGCCGTTAGCCAACCTGAACGCACCTGAACGCGGCGGACCTGGCGGTCTGAATCGGGAATGATGATGAGAGAGAAACGCTTTGCCAAAAATAGTCCCCTGTACCCTCTTATACGACCTGACAAACCTGCGGGCTGGCCGTCTGCAGAAGAGAGATAATCTCCCTGACATACGCACATTCGCACTGGGCCGGACAGGGCTGTAGATCGTTGTGATGCAGACAATGCCCGGCGCAATCCTCAGACCCCTGCAGCCGACGCTCAAAAACCGGGCCCTGGTAGAGGTCGGCAAAAGCCTGAACGTCTATCGCCATTGTACCTTGACATGAATGGTTGAACAAAAACAAGCCCTTTTCAAGCACTACAAAGTTAGCCTGGTAGCCAACCAGGGTCACCTCGGGATCAGCGATAAACTGATCACGCGAGGACCAGAGACTCCTGCAGATTTTACAGGTTTTAAAGATATCAACAGCTTTCATGAGGCGCCCATATCAATTATTGATATCCACTAATAACATGTCTCTCATATTGAGTCCAGAAGATTTATCACCGGAACCTGACAGCAGGCAAATCGCCTTCCGTATAACAAACTTGATCATCCCGAATGGCATAATCAATCTATCGGCCGGAAAGTGGCTCCGTAGCCGATCAAGCCCTAATGATCCGGACAGGACATTGCAATCAGCTCGCGGGCATGAACCTGTGCCTGCCTGCCGGCATGAGAGCCACCCAGCATTCGGGCAATCTCAAAAACCTTATCTTCTGCACCCAGACGGGTCAGAGTTGTCGATGTCCGCCCCGCTTGCTCCTGTTTTGCAACCCGGTAATGATGATTCGAAAAAGCGGCTACCTGAGGCAGATGTGTGACACAGAGAACCTGGTGAGTGGTCCCCAGACGACTGATTTTTTCGCCGACTGCAGTCGCGGCCTCACCGCCGATACCCGCATCCACTTCATCAAAAATCAGGGTTCTCACTCCATCTCCTTCGGGCACACTCCTTTTCAGGGCGAGCATAATTCGTGACAGCTCGCCTCCCGAAGCAATCTTTGCCAGAGGCTGTGCAGCTTCACCGGGATTGGCGGCAAGATAAAACTCGCCAGTCTCAAGCCCCTGCTCAGCCGGTTCTTCCAGAGACACGAATTTCATACTGAAGCGTGCCTGGGGCATGGCCAGCTCAGCAAGTTCACGCTCTACTGTCGCCGACAGCTCGGCGGCGGCTTTTTCGCGCCTGCGGCTCAAGCTGCGGCCGGTTTCCGTCAATGCCTGCTGCTGTGCCGTCAATTCCCTGCTGAGCTCAGCCCTGAGGCCATCAATATCCTTCAATTCTTCCAGTTCCTGAGTAATTCCGGCCAGATATTCGAGAAGCCCGGAGACACTCGGCGCATACTTACGTTTGAGACTGGCTAACAGCGCCAGGCGTTCCTCAACCTGCTGCTGGCGATCAGCTTCAAAATCAAGGGCTTCGGAATAGGTGCGAAGCTCTTCAGCAACATCCTCAAGGCCATACTGATATTCCCTCAAGCGCTCGGCCAGCGGCCCTAAGTTCGGATCAACCTGCTGTAGCGCCTCAAGTCGGCCGGCGACGGCAGCAATGGCCTCACAGGCCGCAGCATCACCGGAATAAAGCTCGGCATACCCCCCCGAGGTTCCTGCGGCGAGTTTTTCCGCGTGGAGCAGCAGAGAGCGTTCATGCTCAAGGTCGTTGTCTTCTCCCTCTTGCAACCTGGCGCCCTGAAGTTCCTTCTGCTGATAGGCAAGCATGTCTAAGCGCTGGCGGCGATCGCGTTCGGCGAGGTCAAGATGCTCCAGTTTTTTCTGCAGGCGCAGATAATTTTTATAAACAAGCTGGTAAGCCTGCAACTCAGGCTGCAGCCCGGCAAAATGATCCAGAAGACTGAGATGGGTTTCAATGCGCTGCAGGGATTGATGCTCGTGCTGGCCATAAATATTGACCAGACCGGCGGTCAATTCACGCAGTTGCGTGAGGGACACGGGAGAGCCATTGACAAAAACCCGGTTTTTACCATTGCGCGCGAGAATCCGCCTGACCACGAACTCACTGCCATCATCCAGACCGGCGGCGACCAGGGTGTCCAGAAACGGACTGTCTGAACCCAGATCAAAAATGGCTTCAACGGAGGCCTCCTGTTCTCCGGTACGGATCACTTCACCCCGGACCCTGCCCCCCAGCAACAGGTTGACAGCGTCAATAATAATCGACTTCCCCGCCCCGGTTTCCCCGGTCAGCACGTTAAAGCCTGAAGAAAACCGGGCGTGCAGATTTTCGATAATGGCAAAGTTTTTGACTATCAAATCGCTCAACATAGACTCTGAACCATTCCCTCACCCTGTAAAACCAGCGCTTATCTTTCGCCCCAGCTCAGCTTGGTCCTGAGAATTTCAAAATAATCTTTGCTCGGGCTGTTCACCAGACGCGTACGCGCTTCGGAACGACGCACCTGGACGCGGTCGCCGGGCAGCAACTTGCGGCCGACCTGACCATCAGCGGTAAAGAAGACGACATCATCTTCAAACTTGACATCGATTTCAATGACTGAGCGGCTCCAGAGCACAATAGGCCGATTGGTCAGCATGTGGGGACAGATCGGAGAAATCATCAAACTGTTGATTTCGGGATAAATAATCGGCCCACCAGCCGCCAGGTTATAGCCGGTAGACCCGGTCGGGGTGGCAACGATGAGGCCGTCGGCCTTGTAGCTGCTTAAAAGCCGGCCGTCGACATAGGTGTCCAGGTCGATAATCCGGGCCAAGGCCCCTTTGTTGATAACCACATCGTTCAAGACGGTATATTGGCCGACGACCTGACCATCACGCAGGATCGCGGCGTCCAGCATCATGCGATCGGAGACCTGATATTCGCCGGATATCAGCACTTCAAGCATCTGTGGTAACTCGTCACGGGTCACTTCGGTCAAAAAACCCAGGCGACCCAGGTTGACACCGACAATCGGAACATTGAGCCCACCAACCTGTCTGGCCACCGAAATCAGGGTCCCGTCACCGCCCAGAACGATGATCAGATCAACCTGTTCAGGAATATCCTCACCAGCATGGCCGTTGATCTGTCCGATCAATTCAGCCAGACGGTCTTCAAGCAGGACCTCGATCCCCTCGCGACGAAATCGCTCACAGATTTCAATGGCAATCTGCTCAACGTCAGGATGATTTTTCTTGGCGTATATACCGATTTTCTTCACCATTTGGTCCTCATAATCAATTTAAATAACAATACGTTAAATCATCAGAGGGCCAGTTCCGAAGACAACCCCATAAACGCCCGATTTCTATCATAGGACTATTTAAAAGTCTATCTCATTCAAAGGCTTAGAGAGTTGTTATCAGTGCGTTCACATGCTAGATTGACCGCTGTATCAACGCGGGAGAGAGTATGGACCTGTTTGAAAACTCGCTGTCTAACAGCCCGGACACCCCCCTTGCCGAACGCATGCGGCCACAAAACCTGGATGAAGTTGTCGGCCAGCAGCATCTCCTGGGGCGGGACAAACTGCTGAGAAAGCTGATAGAAAAAGACCAGTTGTCCTCTCTCATCCTGTGGGGCCCTCCGGGCACAGGGAAAACGACCCTTGGGCAGGTGATCGCACGTTGCACGCAAAGCCGTTTCGTGTTCTTTTCAGCTGTACTGGGCAGCATCAAAGAGGTTCGCGAAATTGTCGCTGAAGCCAAAACCCAGCGCGCTTATCATCATCAGAAAACCCTGCTCTTCGTTGATGAAATTCATCGCTTCAATAAAGCTCAGCAGGATGCCTTTTTGCCGTCGGTCGAAAAAGGCGACATTATTCTCATCGGCGCGACGACGGAAAATCCGAGCTTCGAAGTCAACTCGGCTCTGCTCTCCCGCTCGCGGGTATTTGTGCTTGAAAAGCTTACCGGTGCAGACCTGAAAATTCTTCTTCAGCGGGCCCTGACCGCTCCGCAGGGGATCAACATTCCCGACCTGAAAGTGTCTCCGGAGGCGCTTGACCTGATCGCCGAACAGGCCGAAGGCGATGCCCGCATCGCCCTGGGAACCCTGGATATGATCGTCTCCGCTTCACAATCCAGAGATATTTCGCTGAGTGAGGCACAGGAGGCTCTGCAGAAAAAGATCCTGCTTTATGACAAGGGGGGCGAAGAGCATTACAATGTCATCTCGGCATTCATCAAAAGCATGCGCGGTTCCGACCCTGATGCCGCACTCTATTGGCTGGCCCGCATGCTCGAAGCCGGGGAAGATCCGTTGTTTATTGCGCGCCGCATGGTGATTCTGGCTTCCGAAGACATCGGCAACGCCGACCCGCGTGCCCTGCAGATCGCCCTGGCCGTTCAGCAGGCCGTGCATTTCGTCGGCTTACCGGAAGCACGTATCAACCTTGCTCAGGGCGTGACCTATCTGGCCACGGCTCCCAAGAGTAACGCCAGTTATGTCGGTATCAATGAAGCGCTGAAGGAAGTCCGCAAAAGTGGGGCCCTGGCCGTCCCGAAACACATCCGTAACGCACCGACCAGGTTGATGCAAAACCTTGACTATGGTAAGGGCTACCGCTACGCCCACGATCATGAGGGCGGTTTTGCTGAACAAACCTACCTCCCGGCAGAACTGGAGGAAAAAATTTTCTACCGCCCGGTGGAGCGCGGCTATGAGAAAACCATCAGTGAACGCATGGCCGCCATTCACGGGCGGCAGAACAGTAATAAGTAAGCCATGAAAAAAAACACCCCGCTGTACACGGCACTGGTGGTCATGTCTCTGGTCTTCGCCGCGCCGGATTGTCGTGCCGACAGCAGCTGGGAACCATGGGAAGTTACATTCCGGGGAAACCCGCCGGAAGACGCGGGAGCGTCATTTTCAATCGCCTCAATCCGCTTCTTCCAGAAGTATCTGAGCGCGATCGACGGCCCCCGCTGCAGTATGGACCCGACCTGTTCCGCGTACGCCCTGCAAGCGATCAGACGCTACGGATTCGCGCTCGGCAGTCTGATCTTTGTTGACCGCCTGTACCACGAGGGGGATCTCATCGAGCGGCAAACCCCGGTCGTCAAGCATGGCTATATCCGCTTCCATGACCCCCTCGAAAACAACACCTTCTGGCTGCAGAAAATTCGCTGAATGAGCTACCAGGCCTCAATCTGTGCCCGGATGAGGGCACTCCCGGTCCGTTGATGAACCCAGGCGAGAAGATCCCCGGCTTTCGGTGTCGCCATATTTTTCAGCACGACCACAGCGTTCCTGCGTAATCTGGTCACCCCGGCGTAATGGCATGCGGTGCCTTTGAGCACCCCCGCGACGGTCGAGGATGAAGCTTTGAGCAGCCATTCCAGATCAACCGGAATCCGCAGATCCTTGCGGGCAACCGGCGGACAGACCCTGGTGCAGCCGTCACAACCGAACAGCCAGTCACCGATCATCCCTCCTTCAGCGCGCGACAACAGGCCTTTTTTTTCAATGGTCAGATAGCTGATACAACGCCGGGCATCGATTGCTTGTTGAAACTCAATAGCTCCGGTGGGACAATGAGCACTACAGGCCCGACAGCCCTCACATGGAAAGGGCATTCGAGGATCCCCAAGGATTTCGGGAAGCAGTGCATCAACAAAAAGGCAGGCAATAAACACCCGTGTCCCAAGCACAGGATCGCGCAGCAGGTTGTTCCCACCGCTGCCCCCCAGACCGGCAGCGAGTGCAAACAGGCGCTCATAAACCGCCCCGCTGTCGACACTTCCCTCGGCCAGCAGATCGGCACCAAGCAGCCTCTTCAGTCGGGTTAAAAGTTCCTGCCCGGTGGAATGATAATCCGGTCCACGGGCATAGGCCGACAGAAAGCCGAGAGGAGCATCTGCCCCCGGTTCGGGAAAAGGGTTCGCAACCTGGTCCGCATGCCAATGGTTGGCAAAAGTGAGAACAATCACCGAGCGGGCAAAGGGAAATAACCGCCATGGATCAGAGCGCTCAGCGTGCGTTCTGTGAAGATAATCCATTTCCCCATGGCGCCCGGAAGCTATCCAGTCCTCGACCTGCCGGGCATGTACGGCGATACTCCGGCGCAACTCCGGATTGTCCATCCTCAGACAGGCTACTGAGCGGGCACCCAGGCTTTGCGCGCTTTGCTGCAGCCAGGCCCCGAAGTCTTTGCGATTATCCATCCTGCACCACAATCATGGGAAGTTGCGAAAGTTAAAACATGAAACGTCGCATACTGACGTTCATCAACAGCCCCACGCCGATCATGGTCGTGACCATGCTGGTACCCCCGTAAGAAAACAGCGGCAACGGAACCCCGACAACCGGGAGCAGACCGATCACCATGCCCAGGTTCACGACAATGTGCCAGAAAATCATCGCTGTGACCCCGAGAGCCAGAAACATTCCGAAACGGTCGGCCGCCCGGCGGGCGATATAAAGACCCCAGACAATCAGAAATAGATAGACCAGCAGCAGCACAAGGCTCCCTGAAAATCCCCATTCTTCAGCAAAAACCGAAAAGGCGAAATCGGTATGGCGCTCAGGCAGAAAAGAGAGTTGCGACTGGGTGCCCTGCAGGAAGCCCTTCCCGCGGAAACCGCCGCTGCCGACGGCAATCTTGGACTGAATGATGTGGTAACCGCTTCCCAGGGGATCAGCTTCAGGATTAAGAAATGTTCTGATCCGCGCACGCTGATAGTCATGCAGACCGAACCAGCCGGCAACCGCAGTCAATATCCCGAGGATGCTCAATACAACCATGGTTCCGCGCTTGACCCCGGCAAACAGCAGCATGGTCGCAGCGATAAAAACCACCATGGTCGCCGTTCCCAGATCGGGCTGTTTGAGAATCAGGCCGACCGGAATCAGCAGCCACAAAAACGGTTTCCAGAGCTCAAGAAAACTGTAGCCGACAAAACTGGCTGTTTGTGAAAAGATTCTGGAAAAGAGTAAAATAATGGCGATTTTAATCACTTCACTCGGTTGCAGATTAAAGAAACCGAGGTCAATCCACCGGGTTGCTCCCATGGTCGTTTTGCCCAGAGTCAGGACAAAAATCAGCAGGCCCACACTAACAATGTAGGTATGCACAGCGAAATGTTCGAGATGCCGATAGTCGAACAGGCAGATGATCAGGGCGACCATCACCCCTCCGAACAGCCACAAACACTGCTTCAGATAGATGGGTGTCGATGCATGCCAGGATGCCGTCGCACTATAGAGGTTGACGATTCCCGCACCGGCCAGAAAGAGCACGGTGAGTAACAGCACCCAATCAAAATTAACCACCAGTCGTCGATCAAACATAAAGCTATTCCGCCTGCGCTGTCTGCGGAGTTTTCAGTTCCATGTAACGCTGAATAATCTTTTTGGCGACCGGCCCGCAGCCCGGCCACCCGACTGTCCATGCTCGACCACCACGGCGACGGCAATATCCGGTTTTTCCGCCGGAGCATAGGCAACGAATAAAGCATGAGGTCGAAAACGATAGGGAATATCACCATTCACTTCTTCCTCTTCCTCTTCATCCGACTTTCTCCGCACAACCTGTGAGGTTCCGGTTTTTCCGGCAACCGTAATATCATCCAGGCGAGCGGCATGTCCGGTCCCCCGTGGTGCGTTGACCACGGCAATCAGACCGTCACGAACAGCTTTCCAGGCCTGGGGATCATAATCAATCCGGCGAACAATTTCCGGCTGCGAGTCGAACAGAACATTACCCTGCCAGTCCTCGATCTTCTGGATCACCTGAGGCTTCAACACTGTGCCGTTATTGGCCAGCGCGGCGGTCATCACTGCAAGTTGCAGCGGTGTCGCCAGAACAAAGCCCTGACCGATCGATGCGATGACTGTTTCTCCCGCGTACCAGGGCTTGTTGAAGTTTTTGCGTTTCCATTCCTGTGAGGGGATCACCCCGGCCCGTTCGCCGGGGAGCGGATAACCGACAAGTCCTCCCAGGCCGAATTCCCTCGCCGCCTGAGACAATTTATCAATTCCCAGTTCCAGACCCACCTGATAAAACCACACATCACAGCTTTCACGCAGGGCCTTCCTCAGATCTGTCGGGCCGTGCCCGTCTTTTTTCCAGCAGCGATAACGCGATCCGCCAACCTCAAAATCTCCTTGGCAATCAACAATCCGTTTTTCGCCGGCAACCCCTTCTCTCAGCGCCGCGAGGGCAACAATCATCTTGAATGTCGAACCCGGTGGATATTGCCCGGCAATCACCTTGTTCTGCAGCGGATGGCGCTTATCATGGATCATCTCACGCCACTCGTCACTGCCGATCCCCTTGGCAAACAGCGCCGGGTCAAACGTCGGCCGGCTCGCCATGGCAAGAATTTCGCCACTATGAACATCGATAGCCACCGCCGCCCCGGACTGATCGCCGAAAGCCTCATCCGTGGCCCGCTGCAATTCCCTGTCGATAGTCAGAAAGATCTTGTTGCCGGGGCTTGATGTCTCCATCTGCAACTGCCTCAGGAGCTTGCCCTGGACATCCACCTCAACCAGGCGTTTTCCCTTGTGACCGCGCAGATAATCCTCGTAACTTTTTTCCAGGGCGGTTTTGCCGACAAAATCACCGGCACGATATTCAGCAAAATCTTTTCTGGCCAGTTCTTCTTCGGTGATTTCACCCAGGTAACCGACCAGGTGGGCCGTCGAACCCTGGTCAAGATAATCCCTGATCGGCCTGACCTCGGTCAAAATACCGGGCAGATCAACACTGTGCTCCTGAATCTTTTCCATCACCTCGCGGCTGACATCTGTCGCCAGAGGTACCGGACGGTAAATCGGAAAACCGCGTCCGGCATCCCAACGTTTTTCCAGCTCAGCTTTTTCGATTCCGAGAAGCCCGGACAAAGCGTCAAACAAAAGCTCACGGTTCTCGACGTCCTGGCGCATGACGGAAATCTGAAATGAAGGGCGGTTATCGACCAGCAGAACGCCGTTGCGATCATAAATAGGTCCACGCGGAGCTTCAAGCGACAGCACCCGGGTGCGATTCTTGACCGAGCGTTCCTGGAGTTCCTCATAATGAATCACCTGCAGATACCAGAGGCGCAGCAGCAGCAGCAGAAAAACCAGAGTTGCCGCAGCCGAGTAAAACAGGAAGCGTCTCTGCACGGCCGGCAGTTCAATCCACTTGACGTCAAGACCCATGATGCCTGCTCTGGTAGATGAGACCGGCGAGCCCCCGCCGGTGACCGAATAAGGCCTGAAGTTTCAGGCTGATCAGCAGAACCACGCCGGCAAACACCAGGTTGGCCAATAACTGTTGCGGAATCGCCGGTAACAGAATATGCAGAACCGGCTCGACATTCGCCAGGATTGCCAGCAGCAGCCCAACGAGAAAATTCTGCAACAAGGTACCCCCGGCCACAAGCAGCATCAGCAGCGGCGTACTTTCGACATTCAACTGCTCGGACAGCACCCTGACACTCAAAACGATCACCAGGTTGACGCTGACATAAAGCCCCAGGCTGTGACCTGAAAAGCTGTCCTGCACCGCCCCCAGCAACAGGCCGATCAGCAGAGCCCGGGAGCCGTTCTCGCTGAGACCGGCATAAAGTACCAGGATCAGCATCAGACTGGGACGCAGGTTCGGGGGCAGAAACAGCGGGAAGACGCTGCTCTGCAGAAAGACAAGTAAAATTCCGACACAAAAATATATAACCAGGGACTTCATTCGTCTTCTCCGACGATGACAAGAACTTCTTCCAGAAGCGAAAAGTCAGCCGTCGTTTCCGCCCGCACCTGCTGAAAAAGACTGAAAGGGTCTTTTTCCACCTGAGTCACCAGGGCCAGAGGCAAACCTTTGGGAAAGATTCCCCCCATGCCCGAGGTAACCAGCAGGTCACCGACGCGCAGGTCACTATCACGCAGCGCGTACTCAAGAGACAGGTCATCACCCCGGCCGCGGACCACCCCACGCGTTCGCGTACGCTGAACCAGGGCCGCAACCGCTGAGGAGGCATCGGTTATCAGCAGCACCCGGGACGTGTTCGGGGCGGTTTTAATGATCCGCCCGACCACACCATCGGCGGCCACCACCGGAAAACCGCTCTGCAGTCCCGAGCGTGAACCTTTGTTGATGATAATGGTCCGCGACCAGTTGCTGGCGTCCTCACCGATGACCTGGGCCGGCAGAGCCGGCTTGTCCAGGTCATCGACAAAAGCCAGCAGGCGACGTAAACGGACATTCTGCAGAGAAATCTCTTCAACCTGCCTGAGCTGAGAGCGTAATTCCTGATTTTCCTGCTCCAGGGTGATATTGCACTTGCGAGTGTCAACCAGCCACAGATAATTCCCCCAGACATCCCTGACCCGGTTGACCAGACCGTCTAGGCCGGTTTGAAAAGGCGCCGCAAAAGTCAGTACGGCGCGTTCGAAAAATGTCGTCGCCGTTCTGTGACGAAGGTTGTAGGAATAAAGAATGACGCTCGCCAGTAGCAGGATGATAGCCAGCAAGAAAAACCGATAGCGTCTGATCAGATCACGCATCCCCTGCTCCAACCGGGTTCTGCAGCCATGAATGGGGCCATATAAAAAGGGAGGACCCTGAGATCCTCCCCATACGAACATGTGCCGTGAAGCGACGACATCAGGAGGACACGGCCACCTGTTTCAGCAGGTCCAGCTGGTCAAGCACTGACCCCGAACCGAGAACAACGCAGGACAGGGGGTCTTCGGCGACGACCACCGGCAGACCGGTCTCTTCGCGTAGCAGCACATCGAGATTTTTCAGATAAGCCCCGCCTCCGGCCAGAACAATGCCTTTATCGACGATATCTGCGGCCAGTTCGGGAGGGGTTCTTTCCAGCGCGATGCGCACGGCTTCGATAATCGTATTGACCGGCTCGGACATGGCTTCGCGAATCTCGTCGGAACCGATTTCCATGGTCTTCGGAATGCCACTGACCAGGTCCCGTCCTTTGATCTCCATCGACACCGGCTCATCACCGACGGCGTAGACATTGCCGATCCCAATCTTAACCGATTCCGCCGTCCGTTCTCCGATCAGCAGATTATATTTACGCTTCATGTACTGAACAATCGCCTCATCCAGTTTGTCACCACCGACGCGGACACTCTGGGCATAGACGATTCCGGCCAGGGAAATCACCGCAACCTCTGTCGTACCGCCACCGATGTCGACGATCATATTCCCCGACGCTTCAGTGATCGGCAGCCCGGCACCGATCGCCGCCGCCATCGGCTCTTCGATCAGATAAACCTCACGGGCCCCGGCTGATTCCGCCGATTCGCGCACGGCGCGCTTTTCCACCTGGGTTATACCGGAAGGAACACAGATGACGATCCGCGGACGTACCAGGTTTTTGCGGTTATGCACCTTGCGGATAAAATAGCGCAGCATCTCCTCGGTGTAGTCAAAATCGGCGATCACGCCATCTTTCATCGGTCGAATGGCAACGATGCTTCCAGGCGTCCGACCAAGCATCTCCTTGGCATCCTTACCGACCGCCAGGACTTTCCGCTGTCCGGCAGCACCGGTCTTGACCGCAACAACCGAGGGTTCACTGACGACGATCCCCTTGCCTTTCATATAGACCAGGGTATTGGCCGTCCCAAGATCAATCGCCAGATCATTGGAGAACATCCCCCAGATCGCATTAAAAATATTGAACATACTTGATCCTTCAACGCTGAAAAACAGCTTAAAATATGATCTTCAAAAAGACCGCAAAAGTCCTGCCACTCTAGCAAACGAAGCATTATTAAGCAAGCTTTAAGCTGGCAAAAAATGATTGCATTCCTGCGCATTGCTGTCTAACATGCGGGGCTGTTTTTATCCGGAATCACTAATTATTGTCGAGGAGTTTCACCACATGCTGGACTTTGTCAGAACCAAGCAAAAATCGATCCTGATTAAAATTGCTTTCGGTTTAATTATTTTAAGTTTCATTATCGGTTACACCATGCTCACAGCCCCTTCAGACAAGGGTGGCAATCAAGCTGGTGATATCGCTGCCCGGGTCAATGGAGATGAGATCAGTTACACCTCGTTCCAGAACGCCTACAGCAACCTGTACAATCTATATCAGAACATCTATCAGGGGAATTTCGACGCCAACCTGGAAAAGCAGTTGAACCTTCCCAAGCAGGCCATGCAACAACTGGTCGAGGAAGTGCTGCTGGTTCAACAGGCGGACAACATGGGAATTAAAGTCTCCCAGAAAGAGCTCATTGACAGCATCGCCCAGTACGATGCCTTTCAGTTAAACGGTGAGTTCAACCGCGATCGCTACCTGCAGGTGCTGAGCTATCAACGCATGACCCCCGAACAGTTCGAAGCGGCCCAACGCCGTCAACTGCTGACCGGCAAAGTCCGCGAAAACCTGGAGCAGGGAGCCGCGGTCACGGCCGCAGAGGTCACTGAAGCTTTTCACCAGCAGAAGGACCAGGTCAACCTCAACTACGTCTGGCTGACCCCGGCCCTGGTCGAAAGTAAAGTCCAGGTCAGCGCTGCAGGGCTGGCCGAATTCTTTACAAAAAACATTGAGCAGTTCAGAGTGCCGGAAAAGGTGTCCCTGCGCTATCTGCAGTTCGATCCGGTCCGCTACGAAAACCAGATCGGTGCGTTTACCGATGATGAGCTGGAACGTTACTATCGCCGCAGCCTCGACCTCTTTGAAATCAAGGAGCAGGTCAAGGCCGCTCATATCCTGCTGCGCGTCCCCGAAGATGCCGATGAAGCCACCATCACCAAACGACGGGAGCTGGCCGCTGAACTCCTCAAGCAACTCAAAGAAGGCGCCGATTTTGCTCAGCTGGCCAAAACCTATTCGGATGACAAGAGCAACGCGGATCAGGGTGGCGACCTGGGAACTTTCGGCCGCGGGGTGATGGTCAAAGAGTTTGAACAGGCGGTCTTTGGTCTGCGTCCGGGCCAACTGAGCGGTGTGGTGACCACGCCATTCGGTTTCCATATTATCAAGGTAGAGGAATACACAGAACCCGGAGTGCTGCCGCTGGTCGATGCGATTGACCAGGTGAAAGCCGGGCTGACCATCGAAAAATCCCGCCAGCTTGCTTACGAAAAAGCCGTTGATGCCTACAACATCAACCGCAAGACCGGGGACCTTGAGGCTGCCGCCAAAGCCAATGACCTGGGAATCAAGGAAACCGGCCTGTTCGGACAGCAGGATGCCATCGACGGTATCGGCAAAGTCCCGGAAATCATCCAGGCCGCCTTCACCCTTAAAAGCGGCGAACTGGCCCGGCCGGTTCAGACTACTCAGGGAATCTTCCTGTTTACTCTGAAAGAACGGCAACCCAGCAGGCTTCCCGAACTGGACGAAGTCAAGCCCGCGGTCGAACAATCATACCGCGCGGAACAGGCACAAAGCCTGGCTCACGAACTCGCCAACGATCTCCATGCCCGAGCTGCAAAAGCCAAGGATCTCGTTAAAGCGGCAACCGATCTGAAACTCAACCTGGAGGAAACCGGTGACTTCAGTCGCAGTTTCGGTTTCTTTATCCCCCGCATCGGGTCTTCCCAGGAACTGGCGGAAGAGGCTTTCCAGCTCTCAGCAGACGCCCCGATTGCAAGCAAAGTCTATGAAATTAACGGCCGCTTTCTGGTTGCCGCCCTCAAGGAAGCCAAAGTTGCCGATTTTGAAACTCTGGACGCGGCTGAAAAGGACCAGCTGAAAGAGCAGCTTTTACTCGATAAAAAAGCCGGCCTGGTCAGTGAGCGCATTCAACAGCTGACCAAACAGGCAGAGATCGAAATTTTCATCCCGGAACTGGTTACCGCGTTTAGCGCAGGGAGCAATAAATGAACACAATCATTACCTCTACCAACTGCCCGGAACTGAAACTTGTCAACCGGGGAAAAGTCAGAGACATCTACGATCTGGGGGAACACCTGCTGATTGTAGCCAGTGACCGCATTTCGGCCTTTGACGTCATCATGGATGAAGGAATCCCCCAAAAGGGCTACGTCCTCACCCAGATTTCCAAATTCTGGTTTGAACGCATGGCCGACCTGGTGCCGCATCACCTGATCGCTACCGAGATTGATGATTTTCCGGCGATCACCCACCAGTATCGCGACCAACTCGAAGGACGCAGTATGCTGACCAAAAAGGCTCAGCCCCTGCCCCTGGAATGTATTGTCCGCGGCTACCTGTCAGGCAGCGGCTGGAAGGAATACCAGCAGCAGGGATCACTCTGCAGCATCCCTCTTCCCCAGGGGCTGGTCCAAAGCGACAAGCTCCCGGAAACGCTGTTCACCCCCTCAACCAAAGCCGAGCTCGGTGCCCATGATGAAAACATCTCCTTCGCCCGGGCCGTTGAACTCTGCGGTCAAACGTTGGCCGAGCAGGTGCGCGATATCAGTATTGCCATCTATGAAAGGGCCCGAAACCTCGCCGACGGTAAAGGTATCATCATCGCCGACACCAAATTCGAATTCGGCCTGCTGGATGATCAGCTGATCTGGATAGATGAAGCCCTGACCCCCGATTCATCACGTTTCTGGCCCAAAAACCAGTACCGTCCCGGGAGTGCTCAACCCAGCTTCGATAAACAGTTCCTGCGTGATTATCTGGAAACCCTCGACTGGGGCAAGCAGGCTCCGCCACCCAAGTTGCCGCAGGACATTGTTGCCAGAACAAGTGAAAAATATCTTGAGGCCCTCAAGCTGCTCACAGCCTGAGCTGAAAAAGCCTCCCATTCCTCTAAGGCGTTGCATGATCCATGCAACGCCTTTTTTAATTTTCACAGTTTAATCTGCTAAAATACAACAACGTTTGCCATATGTACTATTTTGTCATATATTTCCTTTATTCCTCATGAGAGACTGCAAGTCATCTGATTTCGGACGCCAGGGATAATCAAGGATCAGAGGGTGCTCTGAGGCTGACGGCTGTTCCGCGCCGAGTGAAAATGTCGCATCGTTGACTTTTAATACAGGGTTTTAGCAACGTGAAACCGAGTTTCAAATACTGGATCTTCCTCGGCGCCATCTACTTTGCCGTGGTCAGTATCATGGTCGCCTGCCTGATCGGTTCCTGGGCCAGTCTCAACGACTCGCAACAGGCGGCTCTCGGTGAAATGTTCAGCAAACTGGTCCCCTTCCCGTTGCTCGGCACCATCACCATCCTGTTTATCATCGGCGCGCTGGTCAACCTGCTTTTCAACGATTACATCATCCCGATCCTCAAACTGGCAGAAAGCGCCCGGATCATCACCTCAGTCAACCCGAAACACCGGGCGACGCTGAAGAATGCTTCGAAAGAAATTCAGTACCTCGCCGAGATCATCAACCAGTCCGCTGATGCCTTTACCGAGTTGCAGCAGGACGTTGCCGGTAAAATCGCCACCGCTCAGGCGACCCTCAACGAAGAACGGACCCGCCTGGCGGCGCTGATGTCCGAGCTGCCTCATGGCGTCATCGTCTGCAATACCGATGGCCAGGTGCTGCTCTACAACCAGCAGGCCCAGGAAATTTTTACCCAGGATCCGAACCAAAGCATGGATCACAAAGATCATGAACAGGGGCTGCTCGGACTGGGGCGTTCGATCTTCAGTATTCTGGAGCGCGATCCGATCGTTCATGGCCTGGAAATGTTGCATAAATGCCACCAATCCGGGCGCAGCAAGCTGGTCAATCATTCGATGATGACCCTGCATACAGGACTCTGCCTGCGGGTCAATATGGCCCCGTTTTTCGTCGAGCAGGAAGAGAAGAAAATCATTTCCGGGGTCGTGTTGACCCTGGAAGACATGACCCAGCAGATCGAAGCTGACAGCCGTCGTGATGCCCTGATCCAGTCTTTGATCGACGATCAGCAGAAGGATCTTGAGGATATCCGCGATTCAATCAGCAATATTCTTGAGCGGCCGAAACTGAATGCCGACGAGCTGCACGCCTACCGAACCAGGATCGATCAGGCGTGTCATTCGCTGCAGGACAAAGTCAACGACGCCCGCGCGAACTACGCTCTCCATCTGCACGCCCTGAGCAAAACCGAAAACGTCATGGCCGACAACCTTCTCGACGTGATCAGCAAAAACATTCAGGAGCGTTTCAATCTGAAAGTCTCCGCCCTGGCTCCACATGGCATCTGGATGCAGCTCGACAGCTATTCGATGGTTCAGGCCATCTCGCACCTGGCGGGGCTGCTGAATTCCCAGACCGACACCAAGGAATTGCTGATGACCCTGACCAGCAACGATCAGAACGAAGCGGAGTTCGTCATCTCCTGGCCGGAAGCAAGCGCCGGCATCGACCTGATCGAAACCTGGCAGTCGACCCCGCTGATCACCGACACCAAGGGGAATTTACTTAATTTCAAGGACACCATCGAAAACCTCTCCGGACGGATTTCCCACCTGCTTGATGAAGAGCAGAAATGCACCGGAGTGCTGATCATTTTCCCGCCGATTGATCAGGATCGGCGCCTGGCCATGCAGAATGCGGTAGAACATCGTCCGGTCTCATACGAATTCGACCTGTTCAACCGGGATGGCTGGCAGGAACTCAGCCAGGTCCCCCTGAGCAAACTCACTTATGTGGTCTTTGACACGGAAACCACCGGCCTCAATCCTTCCCAGGGGGATGAAATCATCCAGCTGGGGGCGATCCGCATCGTCAACGGGCAGCTGCTGTACAATGAAGTGATCGACCAGCTGGTCGACCCGAAACGTTTTGTCCCCCCGGAATCGGTGGCAATTCATGGCATCGACCCGGCTCTGCTCAAGGGCCAGCCGACCATCGACAAGGTTCTGCCCCACTTCCACAGGTTCGCCGAAAACTCCACCCTGGTGGCCCATAATGCCGCTTTTGACATGCGTTTTCTGGAACTTCAGGAAGAAAAAACCGGATTGGTGTTCACCAACCCGGTTCTTGATACCCTGCTGCTGTCATCGATTATTCACCCCAACCAGGATTCACATTCTCTCGAAGGCCTCGCCGAGCGCCTGAATGTTACCATTGTCGGTCGCCACACAGCCCTCGGTGACGCCATCGTCACCGGAGAGGTCCTGATCAAGCTGATTCCACTTCTCGAAGCCCACGAAATCTATACCCTGGCTGACGCCCTGGCGGCTTCGTCCCAGTCCCCCTTCGCCAGGGTGGCGTACTGAAAATCATTCCCCCTGCGTTTACCGAAAAAACCGCGACAGCCAGGGAACCCGACTGATCCAGGGGTATTTTTGCCTGACCCGGCGCAACAAACCATACGTCCGCCCCAAGTCACGTGAGCCTTTGGCAACTCCTCTGAACCCGAAGATAGCGGCAATCAAGCCTGCAATAAGGACCAGTTCCCAGGGGCCCAGTCCCAGGATCATTCGGCAACCAGCTCTATTCTGCCCGCCGGGCCATCGATGACTTCGCCGATCCGAAAAACCGGGACTGTGCGATTACTGAGCTCCTGCTCCAGCCGTTCCGCCCTGGCGGCAGCAATTGCGATCAGCAGCCCCCCGGAAGTCTGGGGATCGCTGAGCAGATCTAGTTTGAGCGGATCGGTACAATCCGCATTCTGAAGGCGGGAAAAATAGAAATCCTTGTTGCGATGAGAGCCGATCGGTACCAATCCCATCTCGGCCATCTCGAGCGCCCCGGGATAAACCGGCAAAGCGTCGAGCATGAGACGCATGCCCACATGACTGGCGTCGGCCATTTCGGAAGCATGTCCGACCAGCCCGAAGCCGGTTATATCGGTGCAGGCCGATGCTCCCGCCACGCGCATGGCTTCGGCGGCTTCCTTGTTCAGGCTGACCATTCCCGCAATCGCCGCCGCCATCTCGTCCGCGACGACCACTTCACCTTTCAGTGCCGTGGTCAGCAGACCGGTACCCAACGGCTTGGTCAGATAGAGCAGATCGCCCGGCCGACAGCCGCAGGTGGTAAACATGTGCCGGGGATCGACCAGACCGGTCACGCTGAGACCGTATTTCGGTTCGTCATCTTCGATCGAATGTCCCCCGGCCATCACCGCTCCGGCGGCAATGACGCGTTCCGTTCCCCCGCGAAGAATCTGCACCAGAATTTCGGGCTCAAGGCAATTGATCGGGAAAGAGACCAGATTCAATGCCATCAACGGCTTTGCGCCGACGGCGAACAGGTCGGACAGGGCATTGGCCGCAGCAATCTGACCGTACACGTAGGGGTCATCCACAACCGGCGTGAAAAAATCCACCGACTGGACCAGTGCCTGCGTATCGCTGAGCCGATAAATCGCCGCGTCGGCAAAAGGTATCTCTTGTGACAGCAGGTCGGGATGTTTGGTTTGCGGCAACTGACTCAGAACCTGAGTCAGGGTCTCGGGACCGATTTTGGCCGCTCAACCAGAGCTGCGTGACAACGATGTCAGACGAGGATTCATCTATCTCTCCAGTATACTGATCTGATTAACAACTTGGTTTTCCAATAATATCAGTCGCTCTGCGGTAACTGCCAGGCAACCCGTCTGTCCCCCGCCCGCCGAGTATATTTCTGTGCGTCAAAATACTCGAGCAGCGCCTGGGTCAGTTTACGTCCACTGCCGAGTTGATCCCGGAATTCAGCCAGACTGAAGTCCGCCTGCCGGTGACAGATGTCGACCAGCAGTTGCTCAGCGCGGGTGTAATGATCCCGGTGCAGGGAACTCTCCTGATTGAGGCGCACCAGAACCCCTTCCAGAGCAAGATAGGCCAGGTAGGTGTCCATATCCAGAGCATCCAGCCCGAGCTGATTAAAGACATCCTTGTTATTTTTAATTTCAAATCCGGCGCTACGGAAGAATGTCTCCAATTGCTCCAGAACCGCCCTTTCAGCCTCACCGGGTCGGGGCTGCCACTCCGGCAGCGCGACCAGGTCGCGATTGAGCACAACCAGCTGATTTTCCACAGCCCACTGAAGCAACAGCTCGAAACCTTTGGGAGCAAGTTTTTCAGTAAGCCGTGACTGCAGCGTGGCGCGGGGAATACCATGACGCAGATGGTGTTTCCGGTGATACTCGGCCACGATTTCCGGCAGCTGTTGTTTCCAGCTGCGCAGCCTGTCGGCCACAACCCACTGTTCAGCCAGCAATTCAACCTGTCCGGACTCCCGCAGCTTGTCCAATCCCTGAAGCAGCTGCTCACGGCCGGTGCCGGTCTGTTTTTCCAGTTCCTTGAGCCGGGCAACCTGCAGTTCCTCCAGTTTCTGCAGCCAGAAACCGAGATCCCCCGAGGCCAGCTCGCTGAGACGTTGAATAACGTCGGCACGGAAACGCTTGTGCTTCTGCGGTTCGGCATCGATAATCATGCCGCCGCCGATGGTCACCATGGGAGAATAGGAGCGAACGATGAAGCGGTCGCCACGATGAGCCAGCAGCGGCTGATCAAGAGCCAGCTGAACAAACGCTTCTTCACCGGGATTCAATTCTTCGCGATCAAGCAGAACCACCCGGGCGACGGTGCGCCCCGTGCCGAGGTGAAAATGAACGGGATCCCTGAACTTCAGTTGACGCGGAGCGTCCGCCAACAGGCTGAGACGCACATCGATCCTCTGACTGGCTCGAAACAATCCCGGCGTGCCGATCACCGAACCGCGTGGAACCTGATCGCGGGTCACCCCGGAGAGGTTGATCGCCACCCGTTGCCCGGCCAGAGCCTCGGCAACCTGATGATCATGAACCTGCAGCTCGCGCACCCGAGCCCTGACGGCTGAAGGCAGAATCTCCACCGTATCACCCACCAGAATGCGTCCGCTGTTGAGAGTCCCGGTGATGACTGTCCCGAAGCCGCTTAGACTGAAACAGCGATCCACGGGCAGCCGCACAGCTCCGCTCGCATCCCGTGGGGTCGCTTTGCTCAGCTGACCGCGAATCGTCTCCAGCAACTCCGGAAGGCCTTCCCCGGTCAGTGATGAAACCCGGCAGGTGGGGGCTTTTTCCAGAAATGTCCCGATCACCTGTTCGCGGATTTCCTCTTCAACGATATCGAGCCAGTCAGGCTCGACCAGATCGCATTTGGACAGCACCAGAATACCGTTTTTGACCTGCAGCAGCTGCATGATCTGCAGGTGCTCGCGGGTCTGTGGCATCACCCCTTCGTTGGCATCAACTACCAGCAGCACCAGATCGATACCGGCGATGCCGCTGAGCATCTGAGGAATAAATTTTTCATGCCCGGGCACATCGACAACCCCGGCCACCTGACCATCCCCCAGGTCAAGTCGGGCAAAACCGAGCTCGATCGAAATGCCCCGAGCCTTTTCTTCTCCAAGACGATCCGTCTCAGTCCCGGTCAGAGCCTTGATCAGCGCTGATTTACCATGATCGACATGGCCGGCCGTACCGATGATATAATGTCCCTGCCCGGCCACTTTTCAGCCTTTCGCCTGCAAAGCAGCAATCAGAATCTGGGTCAGCAACTCTTCCTCCTCGGCAAAAACTGCCCGCAGATTGATCAGCAGCCGGTCGTTCTGAACTCGGGTCACTACGGCGGGAGTATAGGTGCGCAACCGGGCAGCCAGATCCTGAGTGCGAGCTTTCAGAGGAGTCACTTCAACCGCCCAGTCCGGAAGCTCGGTGAGCGGCATGGCTCCGCCACCGACGCGGGAGATGTCTTCTAGCAGTTTCAGCTCGACCGGCAGTTTTTCCTCTTCAAGCCGCTGTAACAACCTCTCACAGCGCTGTTTCTGAAACGCCGGATCAGCGGAAAACATGTTGAGTACCGGCAGCTCGTCAAAAGCCCGCTCCGGCTTAAGATAGAGCCTCAGGGTTGCTTCAAGTGCGGCCAGGGTAAGTTTATCAATGCGTAATGCCCGGGCCAGGGGATGCTGACGCATTTTCTGGACCAAGCCCTCGCGCCCGACAATGATCCCCGCCTGGGGACCGCCGAGCAGCTTGTCACCACTGAAGGTAATCACGTCAACCCCGGCCTGGACCACCTCCTGGACTGTCGGCTCCCGTTCCAGGCCGTAACGGCTGAGGTCGAGCAGCAGGCCGCTGCCGAGGTCTTCCATCAACACCAGGCCGTGCTCCCGGGCCAGGGGTAACAGCTCACGCGCCGGAACTTCCTTGGTGAAGCCGACAATTCGGTAGTTACTGGTGTGGACCTTGAGCAGAATCGCCGTATTATCACTGATGGCCTGCTGATAATCGCGCAGATGGGTACGATTGGAGGTTCCGACTTCGCGCAGCTGCAGACCTCCAGCCTCCATCACATCGGGAATCCGGAACGCCCCGCCGATTTCCACCAGTTCCCCGCGCGAGACGATCGCCTCTCTGCCCCGTCCCAGTGCCGTAAGAGCCAGCAGCACCGCCCCGGAATTATTATTGACCACCAGAGCCGCCTCAGCCCCGGTCAGTTGGGTAATCAGCTTTTCAACGTGACTGTAGCGGTAACCCCGGCACCCCGAGTCAAGGTCGAACTCAAGATTGGAATAGCCCTCGGAAACCGACTGGATGGCGCACAGAGCCGAATGTGACAGCGGAGCCCGGCCGAGGTTGGTATGCAGCAGAGTCCCCGTAGCATTGATCACCTTGCGCAGGGAAGGTTCCAGCAACAGGCGGCACTGTGCGGCAGCAGCCCGGGCCACCTGCAAAGGTTCAAGCCGTTCCGCGGGAGCGACTTCACCTTTCTCCAGTATCTGGCGGCGCAGGTTGGTAATGACGGCTTGTACGGCACTCGAAAGCGCTTCCTGCGGCAGGTATTCGCTCAAATCGGCCAGAGGCGTCTCCCGCAAAACGCGGTCCACGGCAGGAAGGTTTCTCAGCAGATCCTGTCGTTCAGTCATAGTCGTCCCCGTCTAGTCATCTGGAAAATTCTGAGATTTTTCGCAGGGGAATATAGCACGTCAACTGATAAATGGCTATGCTTTCAATATGATAAACAGGGCGGTTCATTTTTTCCTGTTGACACCCGAATCGCAGTTTTGCTATAAATCGCGCACTTCATCAAGGGGCTGTAGCTCAGTTGGGAGAGCGTTTGACTGGCAGTCAAAAGGTCCGCGGTTCGATCCCGCGTAGCTCCACCAGAAAATCAAAGGGTCAGCGACATGCTGACCCTTTTTTTATCCACAGCGAACCATGACTGTAGCGACTCACAGCTTTCCCCTGGAACACTTCGATCCCCTGGCTGTTTATCTGCACCTCTGTCCCGCCGGTCCGGGCTTTCTCGAATCTCTCAACCCACTGCCGGTGACGGGTCGCTTCAGTTTCATTCCGTTGCGGTGGCAGGAATCCTATCGTCTCAATGCCGGTCGGCTTTATCGTCAGCACGCTGGTCAAAAAGAAGAAATTGCCGGGAACCCATTTTCATCCCTGGCCGCCATTCTCGCCGCAAGATCCGTAGTTCCTGCGCCTGAGACACCCTTTCCCGGGGGCTTTTTCGGCTATTTTGCCTATGACCTGGCCGGGCTCATTGAAGACCTTCCATCCCGCGCCCGGCGTGATATCGAGATTCCCGAGCTGGAACTTGACTGGGTAGATGTTACGGCCACTTACGATCACGAAAAAAAGCGGGTGGTGCTGGCCTCCCTTGACCCGACCGTTGACCTGCAGGGTCTGGAACACCGGATCAGGCAGGTACAGCATCCGATCACGCCGGAAAAACTGCAGATCATCTCGGAACCGAAAGCCCTGATGAGTCGCGAAGAATTCATAGCCAAGGTCGAACGGGGCAAGGAATATATTGCTGCGGGGGATATTTACCAGGTCAACCTGTCGTGCCGTTTTGATGGCCGCATGAAAGGAAAATCGAGCGAACTCTATCGCCGCCTGCGCAACGCCAACCCTTCACCCTTTGCCTGCCTGTTGCATTTTCCCGGGGTCGATATCATTTCCAGTTCACCGGAACGGCTGATCTCTCTCAGAGCCGGTATCGCTGAAACCCGCCCCATCGCCGGAACCCGCCCGCGGGGCGATTCTTCGACCAAAGATCAACAGCTGGGGCTTGAATTGTTGGCTCATCCAAAAGAACAGGCCGAGCACGTCATGCTGCTT
This sequence comes from Desulfuromonadales bacterium, assembly GCA_016931615.1. GTDB lineage: Bacteria > Desulfobacterota > Desulfuromonadia > Desulfuromonadales > Geopsychrobacteraceae > JAFGEL01. The sequence continues at coordinate 8,939 of JAFGEL010000062.1, read as the reverse complement.
GACCTGGAACGCAACGACCTGGGCAAAGTCTGCTCAGCAGGGAGCGTCGAAGTCGACGAATTCATGATTCTCGAGCGCTATTCACACGTTACCCACATCGTGTCCAATGTTCGGGGGCAGCTCAACCCGGGGTGTACCCCTTTTGAACTGCTGGCGGCGACTTTTCCCGGCGGCACCATCACCGGGGTGCCGAAAAAACGCTGTATGGAAATCATTGACGAGCTTGAGCCGGTCGGTCGCGGCAGCTACACCGGCAGTGCCGGTTACATCAGTGCCGGCGGTGAAATGGATCTCAACATCCTGATCCGCAGTTTTCAACGCCTTGGCGACACTCTCACCTATCAGACCGGTGCCGGGATCGTCGCCGATTCAATTCCCGAACGGGAGTGGCAGGAATGTCTCCAAAAAGGAGCCGCTTTAAAAGCCGTTCTGCAACCCTGAACTTCAGGAGCAAGAACTTTCAGTAGCGCCAGACATCGGGGCAGTCAGAGTCCGTGCGCTTGCGGCATGAATCTTCAGTGAGACATCCGCTGCTTCAGAGCGCCGGAAGGGCTCTCTATCGGCTGCTTTTTCCACAGACCGCTCAGCTTATGGAGCAGAGCTGAAAAAAATGTGCAGACCGCCTGATTATGCAGCTGTTCTCCACGCCGGAGCAGAACTTCCAGATCGTCCATCTCACCAGCGTCCTGTCCTTCATAGGTTTGCTTTTCGTTCAACATAAGACCTCCATTTTCCGGCCGTCAGTTCATCAGCCATCTTTGTGTTGTTAAAATTATGCTCACATAATTTCTCTCAGTAAATATTGAAAAAAGATCACTGGATGTGCAATTATGCACAGCGTGTAAAAACCATGAATGGCGAAAGGATGTTCCATGCCTCAGAATTGGGATGATATCCGTTTTCTCCTCGCCCTCAGCCGGGCACAGTCGTTCGTTGCGGCCGCCAATCTGCTCAATGTGACTCACAGTACCGTGTCACGGCGCATATCCACCCTGGAAACCACCCTGAAAACCCAGCTGTTCCTGAGGACCGAAAAGGGCTGCAAACTGACGACCGCCGGAGAAACACTCCTTCCCTACGCCGAAGCATTGGAAACGACCATGCTCGGTCTCTCCGAACAGGTTTCCGGTCAGAACCAAAAACTTTCGGGAACCGTACGCATCGGCACGCCGGACGGGCTGGGAAACTGCTTCCTCGCTCAGTATCTCAGCACCTTCCAGCAACAGCAGCCCCAGCTCGAAATCGAGCTGATCGCAGTCCCCATGTACTACAGCCTGGCGAAAAGAGAGGTCGACATCCTGGTCACTGTCAGAAAACCCCAGAATCAGAATGTCATCGCCCGCAAAATCACCGACTACAAACTCGGCCTGTTCGCGACACAGAACTACCTGGACAGCCACCCGCCAATCGCAACAAAAGAGGATCTGCACCATCAGCGTCTGGTCAGCTATATTGATGACCTGCTCTATGACGAGACATTGAGCTTTCTCGACGAGTACGCCCCGAACCTGAAAGTCCACTTCAGGAGTTCAACCGTTTATGGTCAGATGAATGCCGTTGTGGCGGGAGCCGGAATCGGCGTCATCCCCTATTTTATGGCTCACGGCAACCGTGCACTGGTTCCGGTCCTGCCTGAACATTTCTGCCGGCGGGCTTTCTGGCTGCAGGTCAATCAGGATTCCCGGCAGCTGGCCCGGGTCCGTTCAACGATCGACTTCATCGTCCAGGCCATCGAAGCCAATAGCAGCAAATTTCTTGAGTTGCCGCAGTGAAAGATAAGACACGAAATGATTTTCAACTGGTGTCCCTGAACGGTCGCTTTATTCCCCGTGAAGATGCCGCTATCGCTATCAACGATGGGGGCTTTCTGTTTGGTGACAGTCTGTTTGAAACCTTTAAAGCTCACAAAAAGACAATTCTGCTGGAGCAGCAACACCTCGAGCGGCTTGAAAAATCAGCAGCGCGCCTCGACTTTCCCTTTCAGCGGTCGGCCATTGAAAAGGCTCTCAGACAACTGGCTTCCGGGCTCACTGCCGACACTTCGCGCATCCGCTTGACCATCAGCCGCGGCACCGTTGATGGACTCCGCTGGTCTGATTCAGAGCCGACATTCCTGCTTACCGCTAAAGAATACGTCGAAGTCAGTGACCACAAACGGGAGAAAGGGATTCACTGTGTGACAGCTCCCAACCGGCGCGTCAACCCCTTCAGCCATCTGCCGCAGATGAAGCACGGCAATTATGCCGACTGCCTGTACGCTTATAATTTCGCCCAGCGCAACGGGGCGGATGAAGCCCTGTTTGTCGATGCGGATCAGCATGTTCTTGAAACCTCAACAGCCAATATCTTTGCCCTTATTGACGAGCGCCTGATCACACCACCGGCGGATCACCTGGTGCTTGACGGCGTCATGCGTCGGCAGGTGATCAAAGCCGCAGCTGAACTGGGCATCCCCTTGAGTGAAAGACCGCTGAACTATTCAGAGCTGAGGAGCGCAGCAGAGGTTTTCATCACCAATTCACTGATCGATATTCTTCCCGTCGCCGGAATTGATCAGTCTTTGATCGCAAGAGGAACTCTCTGGAAATCTTTATTGAAAACCTTGTGGATGAGGATAGAGACTTGACAAACGGCCATAGGCCACTATAATCGTCGTTCTCATGCCGAAGTGGTGGAATTGGTAGACACGTCGGTCTCAAAAACCGATGCCCTCCGGGCGTGCCGGTTCGATTCCGGCCTTCGGTACCACATTGAAGCAAAAGCCCAGCTGAATTTAGTTGGGCTTTTTGTTTTGGGGCGGTCTTAAATAACAGGAGCTCTACAGCAATGCGGCAATAGCAACCAGTCGCTTCCAGAGCAACGGCAAGCGCTCCTGGCTCGCACGATCCGGCGGCAGATGGCCAGAGAGCGCCTCCCGGAAATGTCTCGCTTCAATCAAACTTGAAAGTACCGATGCAATATATTCTTTCAACTCGGTCTCAGCCGCTGAAATCTCATCTACAATCCCAGAGCGACCATCAATCACGGTTACAATATCCTCCAAATCGTGACTGCCCCAAAAATCATTATTTCCGCGGCCGAAGAATGCCTCCAGTTTCGTCGCAATAAAATGAGTAGGGGTCACCAGCCGAATCGTTAGATTCTCAGCTATTGAACAAGTGTCCGCGCTATTAATCGCATCAGCATACCAGCGGTTGCTGAATCCAAGAATGCTTTCGTCAGTCGGCATCACATCGAGAGTGATCCCATCGAGTTTCCAGCGGCAGATCACCTCTTCGTCAATCTCCTGGGTGCAACCAAGTTCCCGTAACCGCTCTTCCAACTGCCAATATTCGTTTCGCGACAGCACCTCGACGATCACATCGACATCATGCGTAACCCGTACATCAGGTGCTGCCTCATCGGTGATGAACAATGCCGTCGTGCAGCCACCGAGGAAAATCAGCCGATCAAGCAAAGGCTCCAACCGCCTGGCAACCAGACAGAGCATCTGGAGATTGATGTCTTTAACCGCTACCATTGGGCAACCAAACGCTTATGCAGCTCAGAAACAGCAATGTCCCTTTCACGAGCTTTGCCACCACGAATGGCATCAACCAGGACAAGCAACTCGTAGAGTCGCTTATCCGCAAGGGCGGCCTGGGGCACGGAACGATAAAGGGGAGAAAATGAATAGCCACGCACCTCCCCCGCCGAATACGGCCAGACAGGAGGAGGCTCATCACTTGCTAAAATCATTCCTTTCAGCGGTTCAGCTGCATAACCGGTCGGCACTCCACGCGTCAGCTCCCCTCTCTCGGGAATAAACACATACTTCAGACCATGGACAAGGAATTCCTCAATGGCCTTCAAAGCGGGTTTTGGATTTTTCCCTCCAACAAAGTCCGCCACCAAAAGGTTAGCCGCCAAACAACGCTTTACCCCTGCATTGATTTCGGATGCACTCATCGACAACTCATTTGCCAGCAGCACGTAGCTCCAGGCGCGATCATCCATAGCAACAAACTTGAGGACAACCAATATGTCTTGTGGTTTTAAATTCATGGGCATATTCTATTCGCGAATCGCGAATAGCGCAAGAAAAATCATGCAGAACAGATCCGTCCTCAAAACCAGGTTGAATATTGCTTCAGAAAAAATTCTCAGGGGTATATTTCGGGGTAGATTCAAAAACCGGAGCCTAAAAAACAGAATAATCTCAAATTACTGGACTAATTCTTCGATTCCGGCCTTCCCAAGTAAAGAATAAAGCCCCTGATTCGTCAGAGGCTTTATTCTTTTTCAAGAGGGGCTTCAGAAAACAGTGATGACGGTCTCTGATTGTTACGCCAGCCCCACGGTCAGCAATGCACCCAGGGTTAAGCTGCTGACCGCCAGCCACAGGGCAACCCCCTGAAGCATGGGGCGCAGACCGACTTTTTTTAAGACCTCCCGGCTCAGTCCCGCTCCGACCAGAAACAGGGTCACCACCAGGCTTTGCCTGGCGATTGCCGTCAGACCACTCCAGAGGGCTGCGTACTGCGGCACCAGGGTTTTTATGCTCGCAGCCAGAACAAAGCCGAGAATAAACAGCGGAACCTTGGCCCGCTGATCCGATTTCAGCAGCAGCGCTACGACAAAGGCAACCGGGGCAATCCAGACGGTGCGGGTCAGTTTAACCGTCGTGCCGATCGCCAAGGCCTTGGCCCCGTAGGCTGAGGCCGCACCGACCACGCTGCTGGTATCATGGATCGCCAGGCCGGCCCAGGTTCCGAATAACGACTGATCCAGCTGCAGCAGGTGACCGAGCAGTGGGAAGAGCAGCAAAGCCACCGAGTTGAGGGTAAACACCGTGGCGAGAGAGACAGCCGTTTCTTCGTTTTCCGCCTTGATCACCGGCGCCATCGCAGCGATCGCACTCCCCCCGCAGATCGCCGTCCCGAAAGAGATCAGCAGCGAGGTATTGCGGTTGATCCGCAGCAGTCGGCCCAGAAATATCCCGAGCGACAGCGTCAGCGCAATGCCGACCAGGGTATAGACTAGCGAGCTTTTCCCGGTGTGAACGACCTCCCCCAGACTGACCCCGAACCCCAGTCCGACCACCGAAACCTGCAGAATGATCTTACTGAATGCAGCCGATTCCTTTGACCAGGGGTTGCCCAACAAAAAGCTGAAACCGATACCCAACAGCAGAGCCGTTGCGGTACCAACCCAGGGAATAAAACAAATCAGCAGGCATAAGAGAAATACCGCTTTAATAACTCGAGTCTTTTGCACAAGAACCTCCACACAATTTTTGCGTTGCAGTATGCAGCTTCTTCGTTGTAAATAAAATTTTGTAATTTTTATTTTTATAATCAATTCAACTTATAAAGAGGCGAGATGGCCATCACCCTGCGCCAGCTGGAAATATTCTCCCAGGTTGCCCAGTCCGGCAGCATTACCCGAGCCAGCAAGCAGCTCTACCTGACCCAGGCGGCGATCAGCATGGCGATTGCCGAGCTAGAGCGGCTGGTGGGGACAACAGTCTTCGAACGCCATGGCAAACGCCTGCTGCTGAATGATCAGGGGCGCGCGATTCTGCCGCAAGTGCTCGAGGTGTTAGCCAAAGTTGACCAGATCCAGGACCACCTCAGCCAGGCGGCGGGAATCCCGTGCGGAACCCTGAATGTTGGAGCAAGCACCACCATCGGCAATTACATCCTGCCCACGGTGATCGGTGAATTTTCCGAGCAGTACCCGCAAGCCAAAGCTTTGCTCAGTGTCGGCAATGCCCGGCAGATCGAGACCGGGCTGGACAGTGGGGAGCTGGATATCGGCCTGACCGAAGGTGTCCCCCACCTCAGAACACTCACTGCCGAGCCCTGGCGGCGCGATGAACTGGTGATCATCGTCGGCAGCAACCATCCCTGGGCCAGGAAAAGCAAGATAGCGCTCAAGGCCCTGTCAGAAGCCGCCTGGATCATGCGGGAAATCGGCTCAGGTACCAGAGAGATCTTTGAAGCCGCGCTGCAAAAAAAACAGGTCGACTTTCATATCGCCCTGGAGCTGGGGCATACTGAAGCGATCAAAAAAGCCGTTGAGGCCGGGCTGGGAATCAGCTGTCTGTCGAGAATGGCGGTGCAGAGGGAACTGGATAACGGTTGGCTGGTCGAGGTTCAGGCCCCGCTCAACCTGGAGAGAACGCTCTACATTTTGACTCGGAACAGCGCACAGAAGACCTTGCTGCTGAAGAGCTTTCTGCTGCAGCTGGCGAAGTACCAAAATCAGTAAAGACCAGGATCTGCCCCAAGACCCTCTCCTCTGTCCCGTTTCAAAGGCTGATCCCTGTCGCTGATTCTTAAGCTTTGCAGTTAAAAGCATCAGCGCCCCTCTTGACAAAAGAAGAGATTATTGTATATTTAAATACAATAATTTGTATTTATAAGTACAAGGAATTGTATTTAATGTTACAAACTAAACACAGACTCGATAAAGATGAACTCCTCGACAACCTGAGAGCGTGGAATCAAGTCTTACGGCGAAAAATCCATATTATTGCTTGTGGCGGCACTGCAATGACCCTACTGGGAGTCAAGGCTTCGACAAAAGATGTCGATTTCATGGTGCCCGACATCAGGGAATACAACTACCTGATAAAGCAATTATCCGCAATGGGATACACACAGACCAAGGGTCCCGGCTGGCAACGCAAAGGCGAAGTATTTCATTTCGACATATTCCGGGGGAACAACATCCATACAACCGGGCTCCTGGAATCGCCGCTGGAAGCAGGACGGAACAAACTGCTGATGGAATTCTCGCATCTATATATTGGCATCCTGAATGACTACGACTTGATCTCCAGCAAACTGATGCGCGGAACCAGAGTCGACTTCGAAGACTGCATAATGCTGGCAACAGCTCATAAAGACGAACTGGACCTTGAAAGGCTTGCCGCTCACTTCCATGAGATGGTCAGCTACGACGTCGCGGAAGAAAGACTGCGGCCCAATATAGACGACTTCCTGGAACAGCTACGGGAGGGGGTACAGCATGACTGACGATAAGCTTCTCAAAAGCCTGTCCAAACTCGGGTTCCCTATGTTCGAACCGAACGAAGAACTGCAAGCAAACGAAACACTGGCTGAGGTCGTTAAAAGTAACGATACTCGGCTTTGGGAGGGGTTCCCCGTCCTCCTCGCCAATGCTGGAGAGAGTTACCAGTTTGCCTCAGATCAGGTTGAGCAGCTACTCCCTACAGAGGAATTTAAAGGCCGGTATCACCGGCTCGTTTTACTATCAGCAGCCGTCTACGCCTACTACCACTTGTCATTTTCGTGGTTGAACAAGGTAAAAAAAACTTTTTCCGAAGACGACAAAAACCGTGTCAAGGCTTGGCGAAATGCCTTGGCCGACGGCCATGCACCAAATTGGTCTGAAGATGAATTCGATCCCGAGCGGATCAGAGGTCTGTTCGAACTTTACTACGAACAGAAAGTCGAGAAAGACCGGAAACGCAAGGACCGTTACGAAGAGTTTTCTCTGGAATATGCCCTGTCACAGGTCTTCTCACCGAAACAGAAAGATCTGTTCAAAAAGAAACTGGAAGGTGATCCACTGACCAAAACCGAGCGGGAATACTACTCGCGAACAGTAAAGAAGAAAGTGGTTGCTCTCGCCAATTCAGAGCTACATAGCCTGGCCAGGAAATTATTGGAGCAATAAACAGTCGCCCCCCCCTTACCTCTCTCTCACCCCCAGTGATCGCCATGCTTGCGGCGCAGTTCGATGTCGATCGACTCAACCCGGCCGCGGTCGCTGATGAACGAGCTGAGCCCCCAACTGACCAGGCTGATAATCAGCGAACCGAGCAGCGCCGAGCCGAAACCGGAAACATAAAGCCCGTCGATCACACCGGAGGTCATCATCAACAGCAAGGCGTTGATCACGAAGGTGAACAGGCCGAGGGTGAGGATGTTGATCGGCAGGGTCAGGATGATCAGGATCGGCCGGAAAAAGACGTTCAGAATTCCCAGAACCAGGACGGCAACCAGCGCGGTCCCAAAACCACTGATCTCGAGCCGGGAAACAGGTAAGCGGACACCATAATTGCCGCCGAAAGAATGAGCCATCTGATAAGCAGGCCGGACTCGGAATCAGTTGCCTGTCGAGAATGGCAGTGCAAAGGGAGCTGGATAACGGTTGGCTGGTCGAGGTTCAGGCTCCACTCAATCTGGAGAGAACGCTTTACATTTTGACTCGGAACAGCGCACAGAAGACCCTGCTGCTGGAGAGCTTTCTACACCAGCTGGAAAAATCCAAGAATCAGGAAAAATAACGGGAAAAAGGATGATGTTAAAGATTCTCAAAACAGACCAAAAAGCAGCCGTCCAGATCAATCAGATTACGTTTCTTAAAACCGTAGGGTTCGATTCCGGCAATGATCGTTTCCGGCGTCAGGCGTAAATGCAATGGCTGTTCGGGAACGACATTTTCCCGATAGCTTTCGACAATCCCCAACCTGCCGGCCCGGCGTAAAATCCGGTGCAATTCACCAAACAGCAGATCCCAACGATCATCAAGGCCGGGCATATGCAGCACAGCCGAGATCAGACAGCTCTCAACCGAAGCATCCGCCAACGCCAGCGGCGTTCCCAGCTCAGCCTGTTTCAGCAGAACATTTACAATCCCTCGCTTTTCGATCGCCTTTTGCAGCTGTTTCAACATAAAGGGATCGCGATCCAGGGCGATCACCGCGCCCGAAACACCGACCCGCTCCGCTGCCGGCAAAGCATACTCACCCGGGCCACAGCCGGCATCAAGGAAACAATCCCCCGGTTTGAGGTCCAGTTCATCGAAGATCAATCCGGGATAGCGTGCGCCAAAACTGCAGGCCGTTTCAGCGTGTGTGTTACGAGGGGGAGATTCTGTCAGTAGGTGCCAGTGCTTTTCCATTGAACTCCTCCACCAGGCAAGGG
>JAFGEL010000061.1 GCA_016931615.1 Desulfuromonadales bacterium | reverse complement strand
GACTCTCCCAGTGTCCATTCCACATAATATGTCACCGACAGCTTGCGTGGCCGGGCGGTGTCGTTCCGGAGTAACAGCCTTTGCAGTTTAATTGGCTCGCCTCCGTTATCATCCACGGGAACGAAAACTGTCAACTCCTGCTCGATGCCATGGCTGTTATGTTCGAAGACAGTATAGCCCGCGCCATGCCTTGCCCGATAAGCGATTTCCTCGCGGATTGGCGATGCGGTCGGTGTCCAATAGATCCCGGTTTCCTCGTCCCGGATGTAGATGGCTTCCGAAGGAGGGTCTATCACCGGGTCGTTCGACCATGACGTCAGGCGATTGCGCTGGCTGTTGCCCTGCCAGGTGAATCCGGCGCCGGTTTCGCTGATGAGCGTGCCGAAAGCGGGGTTGGCTATAACGTTGGTCCAAGGTGCAGGTGTGTGTATGCCCGGCCCGAGATAGATGGCGTATTCGCGGCCATCCGGAGTAAATCCCCCCAAGCTGTTGAAATAGGCGAGTTCCAGGAAAGGGAGCGCGGCTGAAGGATCCTTAGGATCGCGTTTCCCGGCCATTGATCCGGGCAAATCGGGAGCTTCCGGCGGTACACCCAATTGTTGGGGCAAGGCACCGCGGGCTGCTACCATCACCACACTCGCCACGGCCCGTAAAAGTGTCAGGTCTTCAATAGGGATAAGATACGCGCTCCGCAAATAGATTCCCCCGGGACGCTCCACCCCGGTATAGGCCGAATGGGCTTGGATCAAGTGTTCGAGTTGTTCACGCAGGGGCTGCTCATAGCCACTGGCCTCCTCATTCAAGATCACCAGGTCGACCATCAGACCGTGCATCCGCAAATAGGTATGCGCCTGGAGCATTTGGCGAACCAAGCTCAAATCCCTCGCCTCGTTAATGGCGACCAAAGCAATGGGTAAGTCACCTGAGATGGCATACGTCCACAAGCCGGACTGACCCTTACGATTTTCCGCAATGCGTTCCACAGTCGAACGCAGGAGCGGATTGGGATACAAAAGATGGCTGGCTAGTTGTTGGAAGCGGCGCGCGTCGTCAGGTTGGATCCGCAGCAGGCGTAATCCTAACTGGGCCGATGCCCAGGCGTAATCCATGGCCCGATCGATTTCAAGGGTGTCGCCATACTTGTTCATCAAATCGATGACCTGTTCACGGGTTTCGCCGGCGCCCAGAATCAGAGAGACCTGGACCCGTTCACCGGGCTCAAGGGTTAAAGTCTGGCGCAGACTCAGGATGGGATCGAGGACGAATCCCTGGCTATTGTCGGATTCCTGCAAAGCACCCATCGGTCGGGCGAGCGTTCGACCGCGACCGATGAAGCGGCGCCGGTCGGACTCGAAGCGCAAGTCTTCAATCGGGGTCTTTGCCAGCGTAAAGCGGTGGGCAACATAGATGGGCGTATCGTCGATGCTGCGCAACCGGCGGTGAGCCATGAGTGCTCGCTGTTCCGGCAGCGCCTCAGCCTGGATGAACAGCTTGTTAAATGCAGGATGCTGACGATCCACATTGTGCGGCGCCAGCGCGAGTTCAATGTAACTCGTCAGATCGAGCCGGCGGCTGCGCGGAGAACGATTGATCAGCGTTATCCGCCGAATCTCGACGTCATCTTCCGGCGCAACGACTATTTCGGTTTCACTCTCAATGCCATAATCAACGCGCCGGAACACTGCCCGATCAAGCGTGAAGTTGGTTAAATATTCCTCAACCTTACCGCCGATCGGCTGATAGGTGTTGCACCATAACAGGTCCGATTCGGCCTCGTGGATGTATAAGAAGGTCCCCCACGAATCCCGGGTCCGATCTGACCGCCAGCGAGTGATATCGAAGTCTCCCCAGCGACTGTAGCCGCCACCGGCGTTGGTCAGCATCAGGCCATAACGTCCATTGCTCAAGAGTTGTGTTTTTGGTGTAGTGGTATGGGGTGTTTCGAACTGGCTGACCGAAGGTGTGATTTCGCCAAGACCCGCCACCGATGAGACTCTCTCCCGCGTAGAGACATGGTGCAGCGGGGGAAGGCTTGGGATGCGTTCATGAAGCAAAGGCTCAACCGCGCGGATGCGCGGGTCGGATCGGAAATGGCACTGGAGGGAATTGTCATGAAGGAAATTGGTCAGCGCCAGAAAACTCATACCCTGGTGATGTGCCATATAGGCCCTCACAATCACCCCGCGCTCTCCCTCGCGGCTTGATTGCTGGCTGAAGTCAAGCGCTTCAAAATACCCATAATTGTCCAGCAGTCCCAGCTCGGCCAACCGTTTCAGATTTCGCACAGATTCTCTCGGCGCGATGCTCACCGCCAGCAGGGTGGCATAGGGCGCGATCACGATATTGTCCGCCAGGCCACGCTTGAGTCCGAGTTCCGGCACTCCAAAAGCTTGGTATTGATAGGTCTTTTCATGGTCCAGATCGGCGAAGGCACATTCCGAAATCCCCCAGGGTACCCGATGCTTGCGGCCATAGGCGATCTGGATCGCTACAGCTTCCCTGGTGGATTTGTCCAGCAGCGTGTTCCCATATGAGCGCTGGAAAAGTAACGGCATTAGATATTCGAACATAGTCCCTGTCCAGCTGAGTAGCACTCGGCGCAGGCCGATGGAACCGTAGGGTCTGTTCATAGCAAACCAGTGCTCGACAGGAAGGTCTCCCCTGGCGATGGCAACAAAACTTCCCAGCCGTGCTTCGCTCGCCAGAAGATCGTAAAAGGCGTGGTCAAGCCGTCCTTCCGAGACATTAAAACCGATCGAAAACAGACGGCGTTCTGCGTTATAAAGGAATCCCATATTAATCGAAGCCGAGAGCTCACACACCGATTTGCGGAGCTGCTCTATCTGCGCCACCGTCTCTCCGGCCAACCATTTCGCCTTATTGAATGACACAAGGACGCGATCAATCCAGTTTCGGAGGGCGACAGCTCGTTTCGGCGCTTTCTCCCGGATGGCCCTGAGTGACGTGATACAGGCATTTTGCCCATGAGCCAGATCGAATAGCGAAGGTGCGTGCTGAAGGGCTTGGCGAAAAGGCGGCAAAGCGTCCGGATCCAGTCCGACGATTTCATCCGCTGTCTTCTCTGCAAGAATTTTGATCCAGACGAGATAACGATCCACGAGGCTAAGCCAAGCCTTGAGTTGGTTCTGCATCTGCCCTGCCCAATCGGCCATGCCCTTTGGAGCGGCCGCGGATGCATTGGCTTGAGCGGACAAATCCCGTATCTGACTCTCCCCAGACCTCAACCTGCCGAGCATGTCCACAATCCGGTCTGATGGGGATTCCCACGAGCGCAGCAGTTCATCCAGGGATCGAACATCAAAACCAAAGACCTTCTCATTACGGATAACCTGCCGCAGCACTTCACCGGCGTCGCGCAGCCCGAAAAAGGCTTTCCCGTCCAAAAGTGGTGCCCGTATCAGCGCCTCCAGTCCCGGGTCAAGCGCCCACAATGCCCCCAGCAGATTGCCGCTGTCCACGGTGGAAACGTAGCGTGGTTTCAAGGGCGCCAGGGTCTGAATGTCGTACCAATTGAGCAGATGGCCCTCATGGCGCTCCAGTGTATCAATAGTTTCCATCGTCAGCGTCAGTTTGTGGGTGACCTCATCCAAGGTTACATATCCAAATTCATGAGCGCTGAGCACACTGACCAGATAGAGACCGATATTGGTCGGGCTGGTCCGCAGGGCAAGTTGTTCCCGATAGGCGACCTGGTAATTATCGGGAGGCAGCCAGGAGGTTTCTTTCGTCACGAAGTCCGAGAAATAGCGCCAGGTTCGTCGGGCGACATTCCGCAGGAATTGTCGATCCCCGGCCGAAAGCAGGAATTGCGGTTGCTTGACTTGTGGCCGCCGGTTGAGGAGCCAGCCGATCAGCGGGGACAGGAACCAGAGCATCAGCCAAGGGCCGGCTACCCAAAAGTTAACCGGTCGAAAGCGCAGCACCGTGCATCCAAAAATCACACTGAACAGGCTCACCATGCCCATTGAAAGCAGAAACATGGGAACTTTGACCTGAGCCCCAGCATGGGTTACATGAGCCGAAGTCCATTCCAACAGACCCCGATGCGAGATGTGTCTTCGATAGAGAACCCGGGCCACGGCGTCCAGCCCCACCCACGCCTGGTAAGGAAGCAGCGCCGCTTCAAGTAGTACCCGCAGCAGATCATGGGCTTTTTGGGAGATGGAGAACCCCCTGATACTGTGACCATTTATCGCCCACGTGAAAGGCTGCACCAAAGAGTGAAAGAACAGTTGGGTGACGACCACCACGGTGGCAATCCAACCAGCCCGAGCGGAGATTAACCAGGAGACCAGCAGCAAAGCCAGGCTGGCCGTTGGCAGCAAGCTGCGCCGCAGATTGTCCAATATCTTCCAGCGATCGAAAAGGGAAAGCGGGTTGTGGGTTCGCCCGCCGCCGGGCTTTGGAACTCGCTGCATAACCCAATCCGCAATCTGCCAATCTCCGCGAATCCAGCGGTGCTGCCGCTTGATATAACTCAGGTAATCCTGCGGAAATTCATCAAAAAGCTCAATATCGCTGGCCAGACCCACTCGAACGTGAGCGCCTTCAATTAAATCATGGCTCAGCAGCATCGCATCGGGGAACCTGCCTGAAAGCGTTCGGCTGAAAGCCCGCACGTCATAGATGCCTTTCCCGTGATAGGAACCTTCTCCGGTCAGATCCTGGTAAACGTCGGAAACCGCGCTGGTATAAGGATCGATGCCGATTGGATCCGAAAAGAGTCTGCTGAATGGCGAACCGTTCGCGCTAGGCAGGGAAGGACTCACACGCGGCTGGATGATGGTGTAGCCGGACTGAACCCGACCTGCGCCATCGAAGCGCGCCCGATTCAAAGGGTGCGCCAGCGTCTCTATCATCCGTCGGGCGGCGTCATGAGGCAGTTGCGTGTCGCTGTCCAGGGTGATGACAAACCTGATGTTGGAAAGTTGGTTCGGATCACCGACGTAAACCAGGTGATCGGCTGAATTGGGCCGCGTGCCTTCAATCAGGCCATTAAGCTCTTCCAGCTTTCCCCGTTTGCGCTCCCAACCGATAAACTTCTGCTCGGATTCACTCCATTTCCGCTCCCGGTGGAACAGAAAAAACCGTTCGCCGCCATAGCGCCGATTAAGGTCTTCAATGCGCCGCGTCACGGCCTCGAGCAGGGGTGCGTCCGCTTTACAATGTGCCTGCGCCGAGTCCATGTAATCCGAGAACAGGCCAAAAAGCAGATTATTCTCTTTGTTGGCGAGGTAACGGATCTCCAGCTTTTCAGCCTCGGCCTTGATCGTCTTCTGATTCACCAGCATCATCGGCACGATGACCAGTGTACGACAGGCGTCGGGAATCCCTGAAGCACGGAAATCCATCTTTGGTAAGGTGCGTGGTGGAAAGAGCCGCATCACCAAATAATTCATACTCTCTATTGCGAGTTGACTCGCGGGGATGAGTAATAGAGCGGCAATGATAATCTGAATCCAGAAAATATGAGTGCGCAGGCCAAGCCCAAGGCACAGGAAAATAAAGACTGCGGAGAAAAAAACAATCCCGGTGAAATACACAGCCGTGTGATGACGATAAGCCCATTGCAAGGCGCGGAAACGCAGAGTCTCATGACACTCGATGAGTCGAGCCAGATCCTTTCTTTTTTCGCCAATTAAATAAGTTCCGATATGATTCGACCCGTCATCCTGGCCGGAATCGCGGCCGGCCTGGGTTGCCAT
>JAFGEL010000060.1 GCA_016931615.1 Desulfuromonadales bacterium | reverse complement strand
GTGGCAACTTTCTGCCAAGAGGAGATGATCAAATATCGCAGCCAGATCCCCTGCTTCAAAGATCGCCGCGCGGATGTCTATAGTCAATTACCCTAAGTTACAACTCTTATTTATCCAATTTTCTCGCACTAGCTCTTAGATTGGCGGGCACCTGCTCCAAGCTGTCAGCGAAATTCAGGGTATTGTTCTCATCGACATAGATATAACGCCCAATGTCAGTTTCATCTTGGGCGCCGTTTTCATCTTCTTGCCCTTTGGAAACAATCTTTTTGGTGCTGTGCTCGGAAATCACCTGTTGGACGCTATGCGGTTGACTATGGTACTCTAATGCCAGTACGCGCTGGCGCAGGTCTTGATAAAAACTCTGAAATTCGCTTAGCATCGGGGTATCGGCACCAGGGTAGCGCAGTAAAAACTGATCACAAACCAGCAACAGCAATAAAAAACAGACCAACCACACAATAGCAAAAGTGATTTTTTTCATAACATCCTTAGCGCAAAGCTGGTAAAAATAACGATATCAAGCATAATAGTTTTCACAGTAACCAACCGAACAGAGAAAATCTATAACAAATAAGCAGCTGGTTACAACTTAACATTAGCAGCCATATTATATTTCAGCCAAAAACAGGAGCACTATCATGTCACAACCCATTCACGACGTCGTTATTATCGGTGGTGGCCCAGCCGGACTTACGGCAGGTCTCTATTGTTCCCGTGCCCGCCTTGACACCTTGCTTGTTGAGCAGATGATCCTCGGTGGCCAGGTTATGATAACCACGGAAGTGGAAAACTATCCCGGCTTCCCTGGCGGCATCACTGGGCCAGAACTGATGGAACGCTTTCAAACTCATTGTCTGGAGTTTGGTTTGCAGGTCACTACCGGCAACGTAGAAACTATTATCGATGACGGTAAGACCAAAAAGGTAATTGTCGACGGCAAAGAGGTTCTCACCCGCGCCATTATCGTCGCTACCGGCGCCCAACCACGCAAGCTGGGAGTCGAGGGAGAACAGGAACTCATCGGCCGCGGCGTATCTTACTGTGCCACCTGCGATGGCGCTTTTTTCCGCAACGTACCAGTAACTATTAATGGTGGCGGTGACACTGCCGTGGAAGAGGCCATGTTTCTCAGCCGCTTTGCCAGCAAGGTATATTTAGTTCATCGGCGCGATGAACTGCGGGCAATCTCCGTATTACAGGAGCGGCTGTTCGCCAACGACAAGATCGAGGTGATCTGGAACAGCACTATAAAAACATGCCAGGGAGACAACAGTGGCCTTACCCATGTGGTCTTGGAGAACACCCAAACAGGCGAGATCTCCAAGCTGGAGACACAGGGGCTTTTTGTCGCTATCGGGGTAACACCGAAAACCCAATTCCTTGAAGGGATTGTCGATCTGGACAAAGATGGCTACGTCATTTCTGCTCCAGCATGTCACACTTCAGTGCCGGGTATTTTTGTCGCTGGCGACGTACGCCAGGGGGTGCTGAAACAGATCACCACAGCAGTTGGTGATGGCGCTACGGCATCATGGCGGGTTGGTCAATACCTCGAAGAGAGCGAATAGCCATAGCAACATAACTGCCTAAATATCCTGCCGAAGTGACAACTATTGCCGCTTCGGCTTTTTTGTGATTATAATGCAATCTAATGTTATTATTTTCATAGAATGGGATACAACCATGCTCGCTAACATATTGTCTGGGGCCATAATAGGGATTGATGCCTACCCCGTAGAAGTTGAAATTGACGTAGCGCAAGGACTGCCGCAGTTTGCCACCGTCGGCCTGCCTGAGGGTGCAGTAAAAGAGAGTAAGGATCGGGTAAAATCAGCTATTAAAAACAGCGGTTTTGATTTTCCGGTACGCAGAATTACCGTAAATCTCGCCCCAGCCGACATTCGTAAAGACGCCGCCTCACTCGACCTGCCCATCGCCATAGGCATCCTCAGCGCCACCGGCAGCACCAGCACCCAAGCTTCACGCTATCTGTATATGGGCGAGCTCTCCCTTGATGGGCGCATAAAAGCTGTGCGCGGAGCTCTGGCTGTCGCCGTAGCTGCCAAAGGATGGGATATAGACGGCATCATTCTCCCCAGCGACAATGCTGCGGAAGGTGCAGCGGTAAATGGTCTGCCTATCTACGCAGTGGACAATCTGGCGCAAGTCGTCGCTTTTATCAATGGAGAAGCAGAACTACAGCCGACCAAAATTGATCAGCAGCTTGGCTCCTCGGTTGCGGATAACGGTGAAGATTTTTCTGAAGTACGTGGCCAACAACATGTAAAGCGCGCTTTGGAAGTTGCCGCAGCTGGCTCCCATAATATTCTGATGGTAGGGCCACCTGGTAGCGGTAAGACTATGCTGGCTCGGAGACTGCCGACCATACTTCCCGACTTCTCCTTTGAGGAGGCGCTGGAAAGTACCAAAATCCACTCTGTTGCCGGACTATTGTCACATAAAAATGCCCTACTCCAACAACGCCCATTCCGCTCTCCACATCACACCATTTCTGACGCAGGCATGATAGGTGGGGGTAGCTATCCACGCCCAGGGGAGGTTTCTTTAGCCCATAGGGGAATTTTATTCCTGGATGAATTTCCCGAGTTCAAAAAAAATGTTCTGGAGATGCTACGCCAACCGCTGGAAGATGGTCAGGTCAGCATCAGCCGTGCGGCATTAAGCCTGACCTATCCGGCTGACTTTATGCTGGTAGCCGCCATGAATCCCTGTTCTTGTTCCTTCAGTGGCGATCCAGTGCATCCCTGCACCTGTACTCCGATGATGATTCAAAGGTATCGAAGCCGCCTTTCCGGCCCTTTGCTCGATCGAATCGATCTGCAGATTGAAGTTCCCCGGATCACCTATCAGGAGCTTTATGGCACAAAGGAACCGGAATCCTCTGCGACCATCAGAGTACGGGTTGAGGCAGCACGAAACATTCAACGTGAACGCCTCGCTCCGTTTGGACTTCACTCTAACGCCGCTATGGCCGCCCGGCACATTCGAAAGTTCTGCCCGGTTGATGAACAGGGGCATAAATTGCTGGAGATGGTGACGGATCGTCTGGGACTATCGGCACGAAGTCACAGCCGGATTCTCAAGGTGGCACGGACTATTGCTGATTTAGCGGGGGAGGAGAACATCCAACAACCTCATCTTGCCGAGGCAATTCAGTACCGAGGACTGGATCGGAAAATTGTGTGACTTTTTCCTAAAATCTTTTTGCAGCAATGACATAGAGGCAAGGCATCAGGAACAGGGCCACGAGCATTTCCATCCCCAAGCCGCCGATAGCGGCCACGGCCATCGGTTGCAGCATATCACCGCCTTCCTCCAGATTAAGCTCCAAGGGCAGAAAGCCTATCATGGTCGTCACCGTGGTCATGGCTCGGGGCGTAGACGTATCTTGGCTGTGTCCAGAACCGTCCAGCAGGCGCAGAAAGGCCTCCTGGACGATATCCGCAGCGTCTTCCTCGTTCCCCGTGTAGCGATAGGCGACCCGCCAGGCCCAGGGTTGGTGACGTTCCACAATACGTGAAAAAGCCGCCAAGTCGCCGCGACCCACGGCCTGCAGCAGAAACTCGTCGCCGTTCGGGCTATCAGACAATCCAGCGCCTTTTGATATTGCGCAGGCTTGCCATGAACAGACCGATGCAGAACAGGGCCAGAATTATCAGGTCGAGGGGAAAGGCCATGATGTTGCCCCCGTGGATGGCACCATGAAGCAGGTCCGCGCCATAGGTCAGAGGAAGCACATAAGCGAGGGGCTTCAGAAAAAACGGCAGAGCGCTGAGGGGGAAGAAGAGTCCACAGAGAAAAATCATGGGGAAACGGAAAAAGTTGGAAAAGGTCTGAGCCTCGAAGACCTCGCTCACGGCCACAGCGATGAACAGTCCGAGAAAAGTTGAGGCTATGGAAATCAGCACGACTGCCGGAATGAACAGCAGCCAGTTGACCTGGGACAAATCAACCAGAAACGCCGCCATGATGATCGGCACAAAAGCATTGACCACCCCGAACAGGATCGCGCCGCTAGTCTTGGCCAGCATCAGCAGTTCCAGAGGGATAGGAGCCAGCAGCAGCCGTTCAAAGGAACGGTTTTTCTTCTCGAAAGTCACGGTCACCGCCAGCAAAGAGGTGGTACCGAACAGAATGGACAGCGCAATCACCCCTGGAAGAATCGAGGAAAGACTCTCCAGACCACGGCCTGATCTGATAAAAAACATGCCGGTCCAGGCCAACGGGAAAATAAGCCCCCAACTGATGTTCGGCGGCTTCAGATAGTAGGTACGAAAATCCTTGACCAGAATATTCCAGAAAGCGATCCAGCGTTTCATGCCTTGACTCCAGATTTTTCTCTTTCCTTGCGCATGATGTCGGCATTGATCCCGGTGATCTGAACAAAGACATCCTCTAGGCTGGGCTTCACTTTTCGGGCCTCGGTGACGTCGATCCGGTGATTCTCCAGCGATCGAATCAAAGCGCCGATATAGATCGCGGCATCTGATTCAACCCGGATGAGGCCCGGCTGCGGACTGGTAAAAGTCAAACCGGGAAATTCTTTTGCCAATTCTTCTGTAAGATTTTTCGCAGTGTCCGCGCAGGAAATCTGCAGGACATGCTGTGCCCGAATCGGCTCGACCAGGTTTGTGACGTTATCGACCTTGACAATCCGCCCATCCATGATGAAGGCGACCCGGTCGCACAAACGCTCGGCCTCGTCAATATAGTGGGTCGTCAAAAAGATGGTTGTCCCGTTTTTGTGCAGTTCCTTGATCAGTTGGCGCAGTTGCCTGGCACTGGCGACATCGATGCCGGTGGTGGGTTCATCGAGAAACAGAATTTTCGGCCTGTGGATGATCCCTGCGGCGATGGTCAACCTTCGTTTCATCCCTTTTGAATAACCGCCGAATTTGCGTTTCGCCGCTTTGGTCAGATCGAAGACCTCCAACAGTTCCTTCGCCCGCGCCTGACGCTCAGCCTTGCTCAGGCCGTAAAGCGCGGCGCAGAAACACAGGTTGTCATAACCGGACAGCTCCGGATACAGGTTGCTTTCGTCCGGGACCACGCCGATCAGATGTTGAGCCCCTCGCGGTTTCCTAGTGCAATCGATACCGCCGAGATGAATGGTTCCGGCGTCAGGGCGGGCCAGGCCGGTGAGCATGTTAATGGTCGTGGTTTTGCCCGCACCGTTGGGGCCCAAAAAACCGAACAGCTCTCCGGAACTCACCTCAAAATCGACCGCAGCGACAGCTTGAACGTCACCAAAGCGTTTGGCAAGTCCCTGAACCTTGATGGCAATATTGTTCTCAGTTTTCATTCACTCACCACACCTTGAGAAGGGGGGAAACCATGTACGTACCCACATCCGACTTCCATTCCCGTTTAATCAACCCCTTATTCTCAACCTCCAGAATGACTTCGGCCAGGTCTACACTGTCGCTGGGCAACTCATCAATCAGCCGATCCTGACGCAGTGGACCTCCGTGTTGACGTACCATGGAATGAATCTCGCACTCCTGGAACGATAGATTTTTCCGCTCCAACGGTGTCAATCCATTGGAAGCCACGGTTTTTCTATGGAGCAACCAGATGAGGCCAGCCACCAAAAGGACCAGACCGATAATGATCAATGCGATCATCCATGGCTCGGAAAACAGTGGGTATTGATGTTCGTGTCTCATGCTTAGTCCTTTTTGTCAGGTATTTTTTCGCCCACCGCACGGGTGTTCTGTTACGTTCCCATGACATTTCCTGCTCCGCTCCGGCGTGCATTCTTCCACTTTCCCCTTGAGCTGTTCCGGCTTTTGGCATTCGCATCTCTTGTCACACCTTTGCTGCCTCCCTTAAGTTAAGTGTCTGCGCACACGCTTTTTCATAAGGCAAAAAAGAGAGTTTCCAAGCTGTTATTTATCCTGTTCCAGAATCCGCTTCGCCGTTTGATTCCAATCGGCAAGCGTTTCCTCGTTTACTCGATAATGGACATAGTAACCCTGCTTGTCGGCGATCACCAAATCAGCGTCCCTCAGCACACGCAAGTGCTGGGAAACAGCTGCGGGTGTGATATTCAGGATTTTGGCCAGGGCGTTAACGCACAACGAACGACCTTTGAGCAACTCGATCATCCGCACACGCGTTTCGACCGAAAGGACCTTGAATACCCGAGCTGCTTTCTCAATTTCAGGCACAGACTTATCCCTTTGATTAAGTTCATTCGCAAACACTTTATTCCCTCTCTTCTCATCTTTCAATGTGGTTTTTCATTTCCATGTATTCATAAAAATATTCAAGGGATAAAATGCTCTCTTCTTTTGCGTAATTATCGCATGAGTTTTGCTAAAAAGAACCTGACCTGTTCCTGGTTTTTCCGACACGGCTTATGTCGCCCCGTCAACCAGTCTGATGTTGCTCGGGATCACGCCCCATTTCTTCCCCAAGTTGTTCAAACGTGAATCCTTTGACCAACTTGTACCACGCCAGACGTTTCATCAACCCTTTCGGGCAGAGGATGGGGATATCTTCAACATCAGACCACAAGGGATTCGCCTAGGCAGCGAAAACAGCTGTCACTTCAACTAGAAGGCGACCGGCATCAGTAACTGAGTAATTCTCGGCGGCGCTTCTGACAGCCTTCAGAGCCTGCTAGTCGAGCAGTGGACAACCAGAAATTGCAAATCGTCAAGTGTCATAGAGCAAAACTAAAAGTGTGCCTGCAAACCAGTGACAAAACGGATACCGTCATCCGGATAACCGGCATGTACCTGGTAGCGCCGGTCGAAAAGGTTGTCGATTTTGACATAGCCGTCACATTTTATCCCCGGAACCGGCAACGGCGTAGAAGCTTTCAGGTCGATCCGCAGATATCCCCCCAGCTTCTGAGTTGCGAAATTTTCAATCTGGCTGTAGCGCTCCCCTTCGTAATTGAACGTCCCCTCCAGGCGAGCCTTGGTGCCCGGAATAAGATACTGCACGGTCTGCCGGATTTTCAGCTTCGGGGTGTAGGCAAGCTGTTTACCGGTGGCACTGTTCTCGGAGTGCTGCAGGATCAGGCTGGTTTCAGAAGTCAATCCCACAAGCAGGGGCAATTTTCCGGTCAGTTCAATCCCTTCGCGCCAGGCACCGGCAATATTCACCGGACGATAGATCAAGTCGGTGCCTCGCTGGTAATTGATCAGGTCGTCGGTATCATTACGAAAAAGTGTCGCCTGCAAGCTGACATCTTTGACTGGCCGGTATTCGATCCCCAGATCATAGGACCATATCCGTTCTTCCTTGAGATCCGGGTTGCCGCGAGTCTGGTCTATAGATCCGTGTGCCGACTGATAGAGCTGAGAGAAAGACGGAACCGCTACCCGGTAACCAGCTTTAACTCTGATCAGCAGATTGTCTCTGACACCCCAGCCAATACCGCTGGTCAAACCCGGATGCCAACCGAAATCGCTGCTGTTGTCACCGCGCAGACCAAGCGTTGTCGTCCATGCCCCGAAACGGCGATCATACTGACCGCTTAAACCGAAGCTTGCCCGTTCATGCTCCCCAGCCAGGGTTTGATCAATACGATCCCACTCGCTTATTACCCCGAGCCGCCCCTCCCAGGATTCGTCCTCCGGCGTCCAGGTGGTATCGGCTTTGAAGCCGGTTTTCTGCTCATCGAGGGTGGCGATTGCGCCGCTCTGGGAACGATCGCGCAGAGTGGTGAGATCGCCGTAGAGGGTGGCTTCCAGGCTGCCGCTCTCCCCCAATATGGCGGCATAGCCAAAATCGAGCGCCCCTTTGCGGTAACGTTGCCGCGCATCCGGAGTCGGGTTGTCAATCGGACCGGCAGAGCCGTATTCCGCCTCATAATAGCGGCTGTTCAAAGTATAACGGTCACCGCTCTGCGTTTCACGGTTCCAATTAAGGGCCAAAGAACCAGTGTCCCGATCACTGTTGTTCCGCTTGCCGTCCTGATAGGCCGCGCCTGCCGTAATATGGGCCGATCCGGAAAACAGTTCGAGCGTCCGGATCAAACTGCCGTCAACAAAACCATAGGATCCGCCGTTCAGCTTGAGAGTGGTGTTTGCCTGTTCCCCTTCGCCGATTAGCACCGCTGCCCGGGTAACGATATTGACGGCACCGTCACTGCCACCCGAACCGAGCCAGACCGGGACCGGCGGTTTGAAAACGGTTACCGATTCGATCTGATCCACCGGCACTGAATTGAGATCAACATTGCCGTACTGGTTGCTGTTAAGCGGTCGACCGTTCAGCAGCACCAACACGCCCGATGAGCGCCCCGAACCGCGGATGGAGATACGGGAACCGCTTCCGCTGCTCTGGTAACCCTCCACCCCCGGCATGGTTTTCAGCACCTCCTCGGTCGTTGCCAGGTGCCGTTCGGCAATCTCCCGGCTACCGACCGTCTCCACCTGTTGCGGGTAGTTGCGGATATAGGCATCCAGCCGTTCGGCGGTCACGGTAATCTCCCCTAGATTGTAACCGGACGTCGTGTTCTCGACGGCCTGTGCCAAAGGGACTGTCAGCAGCAATAACGCCAGGCTGAGCAGACTGCGGACAGGCACAATATTCACAAAAAAATTCATCATCATCTCCAATATCCCATCAGCAACAACATTAATCTTCCGGCACATAAACTACGGAACCGTCCTTGAGTCGATAGGCCGTGCCCAGGCGTTCTCCCTGACCTTTGGCCTGTTCCGGCGTGGAGCGAAGAATCTCAATCTTGCGCCCTTTTTTGCTGATGATTTCCATCCTGCCATCGGAGCTTTTCTTGACAATGGTCATTTCACTGTCCTGATTAAACAGATCCTCCATGTGGTAAGCGGAAAACACGGCAACAATCAGCGCGACGATAAATACCAGCCCGATATCGAACAAGTTGGCGACCCCGGAGAGCGGATCGTCATCCGCACCGGCGGCATCACCGTTATCGGCGGAAAAGTAACGTTGTCTGCGCAAATATTTCATGCCGCTTCCGACTCCATTTCCAACTTGCCCTCCGCATCACCGCACTCCTCAGGCAGAATTGCGGCATCAAGTTCGGTCATGATTTCCATGTAACGCAGATCCTCCTGCTGCCAACGTTTTTGCACCGTATAGAGAACAAAAGCGATCAAACCAACAGCCATGCCAACCACGGTGGTGGTAAAAGCAATCACCAGATCCGCCGACAAGCGGGTCATATCTCCCTGCCCCAGAGCCGCCAACCCTGTCCCCATGGGGATCAACGTGCCGATCAGGCCGAGACCGGGACCGGTGCGGACCAGTATCATCAAACGATCCAGGCGTTTATTCAGCTGCAACCGGTAATGTTGCAACAGATTCTCAATCGCGATCTCATTCCCGTCCCCCGTAGCAAGCAGGCGTCTGAGGTCGCGATGGTAGGAGCGTACCGTGTGGCTGCAGGCCGTTTTTAAAAACGACGCGCTGCTGAGCCGCCCCAGATCGCTCTTAAGGGGCTTAAGGCGCAAGCGTTCAAAACCATCGGCAACAAACATTCCGACCAGCAACAGCACCCAGATGGAGAGTCCGGCCAGCAGCACCACCACCGGATAGAACAGGGCCGCCGAGATCAGATAGATATAGGTCTTTATTAAAGGGAAAATCATGCAAGACTCCTTTTCAGGTTACGCCACCGGAGAAGATAACCGCCGCTGACAACAGCTGCCATCAGCAACAGTATTTTAACGAAACCAGCATTGACGGCTGTGTCGGCCCCGGCAGCAGACAGGCGGTAAATGCGATCGATCTGGGCAAACTGGGGAACGATGCACAAAGTCAGCAGAAAATACGCCGCCAGCAGGCACATCAGCATGCCGAGCATCCGATCATGACCTGAAGGGTGGAGGACTCCCCGCAGGAGCAGAACCGCCGCACTGAGCAGTTGTATCAGCACAAAACCGGCAGCCATGCAGCCAATCGCCGTAATGCTGTGCTGCGGGTAGAGATTGAGCATAAAAGCGCACTCGAGCAGAATCACCGAAGAGCAGACCGGGCAGGGCAAACTGAGCAGCAACCACCCTTTGCTCGCGCCCGCGCTATCGCCGCCCGTCTGTTTCAGCAACAACCACAGTCCCCAGCCCCCCAACGCCACAGCGCTGATCAGATGCAGGGTCATCCCAGCGGCAAACAGGCGCTGCAGCTGCGGGAAATAGTCAAACAACGCGATCTTCGACAACAACAGCCCGCATAGCAGAAACAGCAGCAGATAGGCAGCAACATGGGCTCCACCCAGCAACCATTTGCGCCGCCTGCCCGACACGACTGTCAACAGATAGCCGAGTCCTACACCGCTCTTGAGGGCAAACACCCCCAGGCCGAAGACCAGACCGAGAATCAGACTCTTTAATTCCATATGGATCTCCTTACACCTCTGTCAGCAGTAAACCAGGGACTGTCCCCAGCCCCACCGGGGGCTGTCCCTGGTCTACGGACCACGAAGCTGCGAGGTTTCGCATCAAAAATTCTGAACGGGATCGAAAGTCCCTTTTCCCCCTCTCCCTGAGGGTGAGGGGGGGGAACCCGTCCGGCATTTTCACCCCCCATCCTAACCTTCCCCCCTCAAGGGGGAAGGAAAGAAACTCACAGAATCGAGTAAACTCGGGCCTGTCCCGTTTTTACTGGGTCTCGTTAAACCTGCATTCCGGCGCTCAATCATGCCGCCGTCGCCGCCACCAGATGCCACCGCCGACAACGACCAGCAACACAATGACGCTGAGCGAGGCCAGCCACTGCACCCCAGAGGAGGTCAGTTCGGTGGTTTTATCCTCATTGGTGACTTCTTCCATCTTGTAGCCGGTGACATCCTCATTCTGCGCCCCTTCTTGGGCATCGGCCTGCGCCTCGCTACTCTCACTGACCTGCCGGTTTTCCGCGTCAGCCTGTTTCCTCTCGAATCCTGCGGTCAGCTGTTGCTGCAGTTGGCGGCGCTCCGTCACCTGCTGTTGCAACGATTTTTTCGCCATTTTTTCGATGGCGATCTTGAACTGTTCCACCAGCTCCGGACTCATCACTCCGGGCAGGGAAGCGATATTGACCACCATCTGATTAAGTGCCGGATTGTTGCAGGTGTGGTCACAACAGGCGACCCCGTGGGTCAGAACATTGTTGATATACTCCGTCGCCAGTTTCCGAGTTATCTCCTCAGCAGGTTGCCAATAACCCTTGCGCACCGTCTCCAGCACCCTGGCAGTCAGCGACTGATAGGCCCAGGGGCTGTGTTCGGCAAAAAACTCCTTAAGATTCTGATCGTATTTGTCTTCGACATAGACCTCGTAGATCTGCTGCCATTTATCCGCACCCACCGCTTGCGGCACCGTCACCTGCCAGCCCCAGAGATTTTCGGTAAAATCGGCCATCTGCCGGGCTCCGGCATAATTGTCTTTCTTCATCCCTTCGATCCACTTGGGATTGAGATAGCGGGTGCGCATCTCGCGGCCGATGGTTTTGGCGACATCCTCGACCATCAGTTCGTCCTTGCGCCGGTGCATGGTGACCATGGTCGAGGGCGCTTCGCCGTTAATATTCTTGACCGCCAGGGACATGCCGCCGAGATACATGAAGAAATCGTCGGTATCGATAATGCCGATGACATTGCTCGACCGCGAATGGACGGCAACATCGACATGGCGCAGGTTTTCGCTGAAGGCCTGTTTGACCGGCAGCGCCCACTCTCCCTGGCCGATGGCGAACTGGATCCGATTGAGGTAGACATTACTGATCTCCTCATCGTCTTCCCAGAAACCGGAAGAGCCCGCCATCTCTGCAACGCCGTTGCCGTAGGAACCGGGTTCCTCGGTAAAGATGCGGAAACGCGACTGCTTCGCGGCCTCTTCTGCGCTCATCCCCTGTTGCAGCAGCGCGCTTTTGATTTTGTCGCTGTTGGCGGCCAGCAGGTTCTCGACATCGGTCTGCAGCAGCGCCCTCTGCACCGCTTCATCTAGAAACAGCAGTTTCTCCGGAAACATGTCACGATACAGCCCCGAAGGATTGATCAGCACATCGATGCGCGGCCGTCCCAACTCCTTGCCGGGGATCACGCGGCTGCCGCGCACCCGCTCGGTCTGGTCCCACACCGGCTCCATCCCCATCAGATAGAGAATAGTGGCTTCGTTCACCCCTTCATTACGGGTCGTTTCCGTCGCCCACAGCACCACGCCGACCTTCTCTGGGTAGCGGCCTTTCTCCTTGATCTTGGCGGCGATCAGCTCCTCAGCGGCTTT
Source organism: Desulfuromonadales bacterium (assembly GCA_016931615.1). Taxonomy (GTDB): domain Bacteria; phylum Desulfobacterota; class Desulfuromonadia; order Desulfuromonadales; family Geopsychrobacteraceae; genus JAFGEL01. The sequence continues at coordinate 1,222 of JAFGEL010000060.1, read as the reverse complement.
TTTGCCGACCTCCCAGGCCGCTTTCGAAGGAACTTTCGCCGGCGAAAAGCCGTAAAAATCCCGTCCGGTCGGCAGCGCCGCCAGGTTGCGCAAGGGGTCGTTCCCTTCGCCGGGGGCAATATATGCGCCGTTCAGACCGGCAAGCAGCGCGTCCATCTCCAGCGGCGGAGAACGATGCAGATCCTGCTCGATCTGCTTGGGGGCGGCATCCGGATTCTGTTCCATGATCAGGGCAATGGTCTCTTTTTCCGCTGCGGCGTCATAGTGCTTGCCGAAGGTGTGCAACCCGTAGGGCAGAGAGTTGTCCTCGATCTCATGCAGATAGAGGTGGATCTGCTCCATCGCTGCTTCATCCACCGCAGCAATGCCGAGATCTTTGTCGATGCCCAGAGTCGTCGCCAGCTCGCCGATCTGCGCCAGATACTCGCCGGCGGTTTCACTGCCGTTGGCATGGGCGTATTCGTATTGATGAAACAGGGCGTGGAGCTGGGCATACTCGTTGTAGAGATCCGCCTTGCGCATCGGCGGCGTGAGATAGTCGATGACGACCCCGCGGCCGCGCCGTTTGGCCTCGATCCCCTCACCGATATCATCGACGATATAGGGATAGAGATTCGGGATGTCGCCGATCATCACCTCCGGCGGATCGGACGGTGATAACCCGGCCTGTTTGCCGGGCAGCCACTCATAGGTGGCGTGGGTTCCGAGGTGGATCATGGCGTCGGCATGAAACCGCTTCTGCAGCCACAGGTAGGCGGCAATGTACTGATGGTGGGGATAAAGGGTGGTGTCGTGGTACAGCTTCATGGGATCGTCGGACCAGCCGCGGGCCGGTTCCGGCAGCAACACCAGATTGCCCAGCTTGACCATCGGAAAGACCATTTGTCCCCCTTTGGTCATGATGGCGCACTGTTCCGGATCGCCCCACTGTTGCAGCACCGGCGTTCTGAAGGCTGCGGGCAGTTCGGCGAACCACTGCCGGTATTCGCTGAGCGGCACCTGCTCCACCTGGCCGCTTGCAATCAGGGCATCGAGTTCCCCCGGTGCCCAGGACCCGACGTTGCGCCCGCCGGCCAGAATCAGTTCCTGCAGTCTGGCCTCGCTGAGCTGCTCCGCGTCCCTGACCTGATAACCCTCCTGCTGCAGTCGTTGCAGAATCAGCTCAAGACTGCGGAATACGTTCATGTAAGCGGCGGCAATGTTCTGCTTCCCCTGACTGTGG
>JAFGEL010000059.1 GCA_016931615.1 Desulfuromonadales bacterium | reverse complement strand
CTGTGTTCTCTGTGGTCAATGCTCTTGATCTTGATCTTTTGTATGCTCACTGGCTATAACTTTTTGGAGAATTAATGCTCACCCAACGCCGCAGCGGCATTCTGCTTCACCCGACATCCCTGCCGGGCCCTCAGCCGATAGGTTCACTCGGCAAAGAGGCCTACGACTTCGTCGATTTTCTGGTCGCTGCCAGGCAGTCGATCTGGCAGATTCTACCTCTGGGTCCGACCGGTTACGGTGATTGCCCCTACAGCTGTTTTTCGGCTTTTGCCGGCAATCCGTACCTGATCAACTTGACCCTGCTGGTTGAAAGCGGTGATCTGAAAAGGTCGGATCTGCCGCCCCCATGCGCCTCCAATGATCGTGTTGACTTCACCATGGCTCAGGCAAAGTTGCTTCCCCTGCTCAAACTTGCCGGGGACAGCTTTCGCACCCGTCAGAACTCTGAGCGTCGGCAACAGTTTGAAAACTTCTGCGAATCACAGGCTTTCTGGTTGGATGATTATGCACTCTACCAGGCTTTACGCCAGGCCCAGGACAAAGGCAGCTGGCAGGCCTGGCCTGAAGAGATCAAGTTGCGTCAACCTGCAGCATTATCAGCTGCAGCCGACAAACTGGATGCGGATATTTTTTGGCACAGGTACCTGCAGTTTGTCTTTTTTGACCAATGGTTCGCCCTCAAGCAATATGCCAATCAGCGTGGAATTCGTATCATCGGCGATCTGCCGATTTTTGTTGCCGAAGATTCGGCCGATGTCTGGGCTAATCAGGAGCTGTTTCATCTTGATGAACATGGCAAACCGACCCTGGTGGCCGGAGTTCCTCCCGATTATTTCAGCGCCACGGGCCAGCGCTGGGGCAACCCGCTTTATCAATGGGAGCGGATGGCGGAGGATAACTACTCCTGGTGGCTGGCCCGCTTTGAGTGGAATTTTCAACTTTTTGATCTTGTCCGGGTTGATCATTTTCGCGGTTTTGCCTCCTGCTGGGCCATTCCCGCCGATCACCCGACAGCCGAGTATGGCAACTGGATGCCCGCCCCCGGACAAACTTTATTCATGACCCTGCAGAAGCAATTGTCCCAGCTGCCGATCATTGCCGAGGATCTCGGTTTTATCACCCCCGACGTCATCGAACTGCGCGATCGGTTCGATTTTCCCGGGATGAAAATTCTGCAGTTTGCCTTTGATTCCGGTTCGGACAACCCTTACCTTCCCCACAACCTGAGTTGTAACTCGGTCATTTACACCGGCACACACGACAACAACACCAGCCTGGGCTGGTGGCAGTCACTTGACGCGGCGGGCAAGCAACGCATCCGGGATTACCTGCGTAACCCCTGTCGCGACATGCCCTGGCCCCTGATTGAAACAGCTTTGTCGAGTGTTTCGCGCATGGCCATTGTGCCCATGCAGGATGTTCTGTCCCTGCCGGCAACCAGCCGCATGAATATTCCGGGAACCGCCGATGGGAACTGGCAGTGGCGCATGCGTGATGAGGTCCTCAACCCGGCACTCAGTCAGCGTCTGGGCGACGTTTCGTATCTTTACGGCCGCAATCTGTGCAATACCACAGAAATGTAATTCATACCCTATCTGTGCTTGTTTCCTTTTTTACGGCTATGGTATTTTCACCCAAACAAACTTGATCATCACAGTACAGAAACTATTCACCGGAGGATCAGAGATGAAAAGAACCCTGGTTTTACTGCTTATCGCTACAACAACTTTGTTGCTGGCGGCCTGTAGTAAAAATGAACCGCAAACCACCACAACCTCAGCGCCGTCACCCGCACCGCAAACCACCAGTGCGCCTATCTCCCCGGCAGCCCCAAGCGGCACATCCGGTGAGGTGATTGAAACCATGAATGCTGCAGGCTACACCTATGTCTGTGTGGATAACGGTCAGGAAAAAGTCTGGGCCGCCGCTCCTGAATTTGCTGTCAGCGTTGGTGACCAGGTCATGGTTCCAGAAGGGATGGCGATGCACAATTATCACAGCCAGACGCTGAACCGTGATTTCCCGGTGGTTTATTTCGTCGAGTCGGTCCTCAATGCCAGTAATCCGACAGTCGCCTCTGCCTCTTCTGCTGCCATGGGCCAGATGCAGATGCCCGAGGGCCACCCGCCCATCACCGGTGCCAAAGCAGCCGAGGAAATTGACTTCACCTCTATAGTCAAGCCGGAAGGCGGTTTGACTATCGGTGAGATTTACACCGGCAAGACCGAGTTGTCGGGCAAAGATGTCAAACTCCGTGGCAAAGTGGTTAAATTCAGCCCTCAGATCATGGGCACCAACTGGATTCATATACAGGATGGCAGCGGCGATCAGGCTTCAGGAACCCACGACTTGACAGTGACCAGTAACGCCCAGGTCAAAGTTGGTGACACCATTGTCGCCAGCGGGCCTCTGACGCTCGATAAAGATTTCGGCTACGGCTACAAATACAACCTGATTATGGAAAATGCCATGGTCAGCGTCGAATAAGCTCCATATCAACAGCAGCAGCACACTGAAGCCCCTGGACGATTTCCAGGGGCTTTTTATTTTATATGAGAATTTGAATTATATATTGACAATGATAGTTTATTAATTTATATATGTAACATCAAGCATTGTTCGTCACGGAAACGCGATCTCGAGATAGCCATTCAATATCTTCAGGTTCGCGTTTTTGATGTTTTCAGCCAGGGGTTTTTCATGAGTTTCAAAAATCTCAACATCGCTAAAAAAATATTCCTAGTCACAGGGTTACTAATCCTCATTTTCTCGTTCGTTCTGATCTGGATGTACATCAACTACAGCAACCAGATTCAGAGTGACAGCAGGCGTCAGTTGGTTACGGCAGTGGATACCGCTTACGGCATCATCGATCACTACAGCAAAGAGGTGGGTGAAAACATGTCTCTGAGCGAAGCGCAAATGTATGCCATGTCAACCATCAAGAACCTGCGCTACGAGGGTGACACCTACTTCTGGATTAATGATTCACAACCCAAGATGATCATGCATCCGATCAAACCGGCACTCGATGGTCAGGATCTGTCACAAAGCACAGATCCGGACGGCCTCCATCTTTTCGTTGAAATGGTTAAAGTCGCCGACAAGAGCGGTGCCGGTTTCGTCGAATACCAGTGGCCTAAACCGGGCAAGGAAAAACCTCAGCCCAAACTGTCCTACGTCAAAAAACATCCAGGTTGGGGATGGATTATCGGTAGCGGCGTCTACATCGATGATTTACAGCCAAAGCTCAACAAGGTTTTCTATTCGGTAATAGGCTCTCTGATCATTGCCATTTTGATTTCAGTCATTCTGGTCTATTTTCTGTCCCGCTCAATTACCAAGCCCATGGCGCAGTCTGTACGAATGATTGAAGAACTTGAGAAAGGCCATTTGGGTGAGCGTCTCAATTTGAATCAGAGCGATGAGATCGGCCACATGGCTCAGACGATGGATCGTTTTGCCGACGGTCTCCAGCACGAAGTGATCGAAGCCCTGCAAAAACTGGCCAACGGTAACCTGAACCTTAACGTCATGTCACGCGACAGTCAGGATGAAGTGCGCGGTGCATTGAACAAACTTGAGTCCGATCTGAACAACGTCATGGCCTCTATTCAAACGGCGGGTGAGCAGATTTCCGCCGGTAGCGTCAATGTCAGCGACTTCTCACAGTCCCTCTCGCAGGGGGCCACCGAATCGGCGGCATCTCTGGAAGAAATCTCCAGTTCCCTGAACGAAATGTCCGGGCAAACCAAGCTCAATGCCGACAATGCCAATCAGGTCAACCTGCTGTCGTCGGAAGCCAAGCAGGCCACGGAAGAAGGCAAAGCCAAGATGGAGCGCATGGTTGCCGCCATGGCCGACATCAGTGAAGCCGGCCAGAATATCAACAAGATCATCAAGGTCATCGACGAAATCGCCTTCCAGACCAATCTGCTGGCTCTCAACGCGGCGGTCGAGGCGGCGCGCGCCGGACAACATGGTAAAGGTTTTGCCGTGGTAGCCGAAGAAGTCCGTAACCTCGCGGCCCGCAGCGCCAAGGCGGCGTCAGAGACCGCGGAACTGATCGCCGGATCAGTTCAGAAAACCGAGAATGGCGCAGAGATCGCCAGCCAGACGGCAGCGTCACTGGAAAATATTTTTACCGGCGTGTCCAAGGTGTCAGATTTGGCTGAAGAAATTGCTGCAGCTTCAAACGAGCAGGCTGAAGGCATCAGCCAGATTAACGAAGGGCTGGGACAAATTGACCAGGTCATTCAGCAGAATACCGCCACAGCCGAAGAAAGCGCCGCAGCGGCAGAGGAGTTGTCGAGCCAGGCGGCCGAATTGCTCAACATGCTCAAGCGCTTTCAACTCAAAGGACAGGCGGCCCAACCGCAGATGGCTTATCAGTCGACACCGGCAAGACCTGCCCAGACTCAACCCAAAACCAACTGGGGACATGCGCCGCAAAAGCCTGGTCAACCGGTCATCGCTCTGGATGACAATGAATTCGGAAAGTTCTGACAGCGCTGATCAGCATCAGCTCAAACAAAAGCCCCGACAATCACTCGATTGCCGGGGCTTTTCTCATCCAACCCTAGCTGCCGGTTATTTTTTCTGTAAAGCCTGATAAATCGTTACTGCCAGGGACTCCGGCAGGCCCGGCATCCTCTTGAGTTCCTCAAGTTTAGCAGCACGGATTTTTTTAAGGCTGCCGAAATGCTTCAACAGCGCCTTGCGCCGCGCGGGACCGACTCCGGGAATGTCCTCCAGCGAAGACCTCAGGTTGGCCTTACTGCGCAATTTACGGTGGTAGGTAATGGCAAAACGGTGCGCCTCGTCACGTAAGCGCTCAAGCAGAAAAAGGCTGGCTGCACCCCGGCGGAAGCTGACGGGGTTTTTTCGACCGGGCAGAAAAAAACGCTCTTCACTGCGTTCAACAGCCTGCCCACGTACATTGGCAACAACCCTGCTTTTGGCAATCCCGACCGCACCGATCCGCTCACTTAGGGCAAAATCTTCAAGCACCGCCGTCAGCACCCCCAGCTGCCCCTTGCCGCCATCAATGAGAATCATGTCAGGAAGTTTTTCTTCTTCAACCCCACGCTGCAGGCGGCGGGTAAGAACTTCTCTCAAAGAAGCATAGTCATCAGCACCGGAGATTGTTTTGATCCTGAAACGCCGATATTCGGCAGAATCGGGTTCACCCCCGGTCAACACTGTCATGCTGCCCACCGACTGGTTGCCCTGGACATTGGAAATATCGAAACACTCGATCCGTGAAGGGAAACAGGGCAGATGAAACTTGTGCTGAATTTCCTGCAGCAGTTCGTCTCTGGCCTGCTGCCGCTTGCCACGCTGGCGAAATGATTCGAGGGCATTGCGCCCGGCGAGCAGGGCCAGGCGCCTTTTCTCCCCTCGTCGGGGAGCAAAAATCCGCACTTTGCGACCGCGCTTCTCACTGAGCCAGGAAGCCAGGAGATCCGCATCATCGAGATCAAAAGGAAGCAGGATCTGATCGGGCAGGATCACTTCACGGGCGTAATATTCCTGCAGAAAACCGGTGACCAGTTCCTGAAGATCGAGCGCCCAGGTCAGCGGGTAACTGCGGCGCCCGATCAATTTTCCCTGGCGAATAAACAGCAGGACGATTTCAACTTCACCGCTGTCCTGATGGATACCGATCACATCCTGGTTTCCTCCCCCATAGTCGGTGACTTTTTGTTTTTCGACACTGCGCTCTATGGAACGAATCTGATCGCGCAGACGTGCTGCCTCCTCGAAACGCATTGCCGAGGAAGCGGCGTTCATCTGCCGCTGAAGATGAGCAATAACCTCTGACTCACGCCCTTCCAGGAGTTGAACAACCCCATTCACCAGCTGACGGTAATCACTCTGGGTTATTTTTCCATGACAGGGGGCACTGCACTGGCCGATCTGGTGAAACAGGCACGGTCGCCCGCGCTTACGACAGCGCTCCATCGAAGCATGCCGTAAAGGGAAAATCCGGTAGATTTCCTTCAACGTCTCGCGGATTGCTGCCGCCGATGAGTAAGGACCGAAATAATGGGCCCCGTCATTTTTGACCTGTCTGACCACCTGCATCATGGGAAAGGGGTCGTTAAGGTCGATACGCACCGACACATAGGTTTTGTCATCACGCAGTTCGATGTTATAGCGCGGGCGGTATTTTTTGATCAGGGTATTCTCAAGCAGCAGTGCTTCTTTTTCGGTATCGGTGACGATCACCTCGATGCGCTGAACCTTCTCCATCAGCAGGGGGATGTGCAGACGTCCGTCCCCGGTTGCGGAAAAATAGCTGCGCAGCCGATGTCGCAGCGACTTGGCTTTGCCCACATACAGCACCTGGCCGTGCTCATCCAGCATCTGATAGACACCGGGGGAGAGCGGATATTTTTTCAGGTCGACGGAAATCATGCTCCCAGAATAATCAAGATCAGATTGAAGATAAAGAGCTCATTACCTCGCCCGCTTTTTATCTGGCACTCATTGAACTTATTGTTATAATAGGGACTCTCTGAAGATGCCGGTACGCGGCAGGTGAACCTGCGAGGCTGACGATTGATCGGCCCGAAAACCGGATTCAAAAAAAGGACGCGGGCGTGAACCCATTCTGGCAGAACATTTTTCGTGGACGAGGCTACCAGCAAACGCTGCATTATTTTTTGAGCACGGTCCCGGCTTTCAGCAAACTGGACAAGAAGGATCTGGCCTTTCTGGAAAACATTGTTCACAGCCGCAACTATCAAAGCGGCGAAATCGTCTTCAGCCAGGGGGATATCGGTTCGGGAATGTATATCATCCGCACCGGGCAGGTGCAGATTTTCACCCAAGACGACCAGGACACGACCACGGAACAGGCTATCCTGAATGAAGGAGATTTCTTTGGTGAAGTTGCCCTGACAGCTTCACGTCCACGCTGTGCCTCAGCCCGCACCACTGCACCGACTGTACTGATCGGGCTGTTCCGCTCCGACATTGAAGAGGCGATTCGGCGCCACCCTGCATTTTCAGCCAACCTGATGTTCGGTCTCAACCGCGTCATCAGTGATCGCCTGCTGCAATGCAGCCTGCAACTGGAGGAATTGAAGAAAAAACTCATCAGTGACCAGAAAGAAGCCGCTGATGAGTGATCAGGGCGGTGGCTTGAACCGAGCCCAGGTCGCGGTTCTGTACCTGGTGTTGACCACGGCGATTGCTTCGGGAATCGCGATCTATTCTTCCGCCTCCAACATCACGGCCCTGCTCAAAACCGCAACCACCGGCCTGTTTCTGCCGATCCTGCTGTCGCTGATTGTCGCTTTTCTGCTCGATCCTGCAGTCCAATATTTCGAAAAACGCAGACTCAACCGGACCCTGAGCATCTTTACCGTCTACATTATTTTCACCGCACTGGTATTGCTGTTGCTGTTGATCATCGGGCCACCCAACTGGAAAGGGATGATGCAGGCCCTCAAGGCCGATTTTCCCCGTTACCTGAGCCGTGCGATCGAATATCTTAACGGCATTCTCGCCATTGCCCAGGAGCATTTCCCTTTCATCAATAATTACGACCTCCCCGGCCAGCTGCGTTCGGCATCAAAGTCCTTTCTCGGCCTGATTCTGGTTGAAACACCACGTTCAGCCCTGCGCATCGGTAGCCTGATGTTACTGGTCCCGCTTTTCTCATTCTTTTTTCTGCGCGACAGCCGCCATCTCATGCGAGGCCTTATTTCGCTGACCCCCAACCGGTACTTCGAGATGGTCCTCGATATCTACTCCCGGGTCAGTCGGCAACTCGCACATTTCATCCGTGGCCGCATCCTTGAGGCCCTGATCATCGGCATCGTCGTCTGGGTGGGCCTCTCCCTGACCGACATCCGTTACACGCCGATCCTGGCCGTGGTCGCCGGCGCCACCAACCTGGTACCCTATATCGGACCCATTATCGGCATGATACCGGGCCTCGTCATTGCCCTGGTCGACCTGGGAGTGGGTGGCCAGTTCTGGTGGATCCTCTGTGTTTACCTGCTGATTGCCCAGATAATCGTCGACAACTTTATTCTGATTCCGATCCTGATTTCACGGGTGTCCAATCTGCACCCACTGTGGGTGATTCTGGCCATCATCATGGGCGGTAAACTTTACGGCGTGTTGGGCATGATCATCGGGGTTCCGATCGCCAGTATTCTCAACATCATTGTTATCGAAATTCACCGTTACCGAAAAACCTTCAACCCCTATAACCGTTTCTTCACCCGCCAGGGAAAACTTCTTTAAACGATGGTTGACAGTTCAGCTTTGTCGGCAGTCTGCGCCCTGGTCAGACAGGTCGGAAACTATCAGCTGGGTCACTTTCGCACCCTCCCCTCAACTTACGGTGACGAAAAACAGCCTCGCGAATATGTTTCCGAGATCGATCTTGAGTCCGAAGAAAGGCTCAGATCAGGGTTGCAGAAAATTCTTCCCGGGGCGGGGTTTTACGGTGAAGAATCGGGCTGCCGGGGTGATGAGCAACTGCGCTGGATCGTCGATCCGCTCGACGGCACGACGAACTTCCTCAGCGGACTCGATCAGTTCGCTATCTCTGTAGCTCTGGAAAAGTCCGGGCAGATTGAACTGGGTGTCGTTTATCGACCAGCATCAGAGGAAAGCTTTACGGCACTGCGCGGTTGTGAATTCCGTCACAATGAGCGGATCTGTACCCAGGTTTCGGGACAATTTCTGCGCCAAGCGCTGATCGGCACCGGATTTCCGTTCCGTTCAGCTGATCTGGCGCGACCTTTTTTTACCTGCGCCGAAGATATCCTCTACCGCTGTCGCGGCATCAGACGCTGTGGCTCAGCAGCGCTCGACCTGTGCTATGTTGCCGCTGGCTATTTACAAGGATTCTGGGAAACCGATCTGGAACCCTACGATGTCGCAGCAGCACTGCTGTTTATGGAAACAACCGGCTGTAAAATCACCAACCAGCGCGGGGAAAGCTATTCGCCCTACCGTGACCGAGTGATGATCTGCGCCCCTCCGTTAATCCATCGCGAACTACTGCCTCTGGTTAGCGCTCATTATCCGCAAGACATCTGACCATCAGTGGCCAGGTTCAACCGGTTGAGGCAGTGTCAGGGCAAAAACACAGGCAGCTGCGGTGATCAGTGCCGAACACAGAAAGGCCGGAGCAAAACTCCCAGCCATTTCTGCGACAATTCCGGCGACAGCGGGACCGACAGCCTGCCCGCCGGCAAAAAAGAAGGTGATCAGGGAAAACCCGGCAGCGGCCCTGGCGGTGCCGAGATAATCACTGACGGCAGCGGTCATGATTGCGGGAATCGCAAAAGCAGCGATGCCGTAAAGTCCGACGGACATCCACAACGTCCAGCCACCCCACCCTGAACCGACCAGCAGGTAAGCGGTTGTCTGGACAAAAAACACGCACATCAACCCCCGCTTCCGACCGATCCGATCGGATAGGGAGCCAAACAGGACTCCTGAAAACAAGCCGAAAAAGCCGACCCATGACCAGAACTGCCCGGCCGTTGTTTCACTGAAACCATATTCCTCGACCATGCTGGTCACCATAAATGTACCGTACACCATGTAGGTCGCCCCGAATGCCGCATAGAGCATTCCAAGGGTCACCAGAACCCGACCGGCATGAGGGACAGGAGCCGCGCTGATCTCTTGCTCGGAGAATGGTTGTTCTGCACCGAGTGGCGCCAGCCCCAGAGCCTGAGGATCATTTCTGACGATAATAGCCGTCACCACGGTAACGACGGCCGTGATAGCGGCCAGAAGGAGCCAGCTGACTCTCCAGCCGTCCGCGGCATAAATGCGATTCAAGACCGGGATCACCAACCCGGCAAAAATAATTCCTACACCGTTGCCGAGAACCATCAGTCCGGCGGCACGTCCGCGCTGTGCCCGACGGAACCAGTGGGCGATCAGCACCATCGTTGAGATATTTGTCAGACCACTGCCCATCCCCGTCAGGCAATAAAGCAGCAGCACCGCTATAAAACTCGTTGCCTGGGACACTCCGGCAAGGGTCAGGGCAATGGTCATCAAACCGATGACAATAGTCAGGCGTGGACGCAAAACCTTCAGCAGTACAGGAGTCATGGCCACGGAGAGCAGGTAACCGACAAAGTTTCCAGTCCCCAGGTAGCCCATCTGGTCATAGCCCAGCCCCAATCCTTCTCCCATTCCCGGCAACAGCATGCCGAAAGCGAAGCGCGCCAGACCAAGGCAGGAAAAAAGCGTCAGGATCCCGGAAAGAACAATCCACCAGGCATAATGAAAAGGAAAAATACGCAAATAAAAATCCAAAGGGCGGTGAGATTGTTGGCGACTAAATACGCTTCTCGAGGAAGATCCGCAGACCGAAAGAAATCAGCAGAACGCCAACTAACCCGGAAGACAGTCGGCGTAAAAAGCCCCCCTGAAACCACCCCTTGATACGAATCACCAGAACACTCAAAAGGCCCTGGTAAATCATGGCGACAGCAAAATGGATCGCGGCCATGAATAGTGATTGCACCAATGGTGAGCGGACAGGATCAATAAACTGGGGCAGAAAAGCCATGTAGAAAAGCAGGGTTTTGGGATTAAAAACGTTGCTGATAAAGCCTTCGCGTAAAGAGCGTTTCAGCTGCAGGGGGCGTGAACCGGACACTGCGTTCAACTGCGGGCCGAACGTCCCCCCTGTTTTCATGGCCTGCCAGAGACTGCAGACGCCCAGCCAGACCAGGTATCCACCGCCGATAAACTTCAAAGCACTGAAGGCAACGGCCGACTGTAACAACAGGGCCGAGATCCCCAGGGCCGAAACCAGGGCGTGGACAAACAGACCACAACAGATCCCGGTACTGGTCGCGACACCATCCCGCCAGCCGCCGCGTGAAGCGTTACGAACCACGAGCAGAGAATCAACTCCGGGAAACAGGGTCAGCAGCGTGATCGCGACAAGAAACGTCCAGAACTGATCAATCATGACGACATGCCACTCAAACCATATCAACTTCGGCCCAGTTCGCGGGATCTGGCAGCCGAAGCAGAGACGGCTTCCATCAGGGTTGTACGCAGGCCATTTTTTTCCAGGGTGCTGACCCCGGTAATAGCGGTGCCCCCGGGTGAGCATACCTGGTCGCGCAGGATAGCCGGATGCTCGCCGGTTTCGCGCACCATCAGGGCCGCCCCGACAACCGTCTGAACAGCCAGGGCGTGAGCGACATCGCGACGCAGTCCTTCACGCACACCGCCATCGGCCAGGGCCTCGATAACCGTATAGATATATGCCGGGCCGGAGCCGGAAAGACCGGTTGCGGCGTCCATCTGGCGTTCATCGATCAACTGAACTTTGCCGACCGTTTCCAGCAGCTGGCGCACCACGTCGAGGTCGTCCTGGCTGGCGTGATGCCCCCGGCAGATGGCGCTGGCCGCTTCACCCACCAGAGCCGGAGTATTCGGCATGACACGCACAACCCGTGGCGCACCCTGAAAGAATTTTTCAATCGTTGCGCTGGTAACCCCGGCGAGAATCGACACGATCAGCTTGTCATTCTGGTAAGCACCGGCAACCTCCTCAAGAACTTCGACAACAATCTGTGGCTTGATAGCCAGGACAATGATGTCTGAATGCTCCATCAACTCGAGGTTATTCTCCGCGAGCGCTATGCCATAAGCTTCGATCAAATGCCGGCGGCGCTGATCACTCGGCTCTGAGGCCATGATTTTTTCCGCCGGGAAAGACCCCGCAAGCAGCCCTTTGATCAGGGCCTCGGCCATATTACCCCCACCAATGAACCCGATTTTGCGGACATTTGTCATGAATTTATCCTTTCATCATGGTTATAAAGATGACATTGTTTAGCACAGTAGCGCAAAAAATACATCAGCAGAAAAGGCCTTCGGCGCGGATAAAACCTTGACAGACAGTGACAGCGAAGGTACTAGACGGTTTTCAGAAATAACTCACCATAACCCAGATTAGAACCTCTCAGCCAACGGGGCAGTCAATGGAACTCTGGTATACCGAAAAGCATAGCGACAATGTCGGCATCACGTTGAAAATTACTCAAACCCTGTTTTCCGGACGCAGTGATTTTCAGCAACTCGAAATTCTCGACACCCTTGAATATGGCCGTATGATGCTTCTTGACGGGCTGGTCATGGTGACTGAACGGGATGAATTTATCTACCACGACATGATCACCCACCCGGCCCTGTTCACCCACCCGGCTCCCAGAAAAGTCCTGGTTATCGGTGGCGGAGATGGTGGCAGCATCCGTGAAATCGTCAGACACCCTGAAGTGGAGCTGGCTGTTCTCTGTGAAATCGACGGCCTGGTGATCGAAAAATCTCTGGAGTTTCTCCCCTCCATGTCCTCTGCCATAAACGGCGAACATCCACGCGTCAAGTTACATGTCGATGACGGGCTGGCCTACATCCGTCAGCATCAGGGGGAGTTCGACGTCATCCTGGTGGATTCAACCGATCCGATCGGACCGGCGGTGGGCCTGTTCGAGGAAGATTTCTACCGGTTGGTATTCTCAGCCTTGAAAGAAGACGGGATCATGGTCGCCCAGAGTGAGTCACCCTTCTACCACGCGGAGATTCAAAAAAACATGTTTCGCAATCTACGCACGGTCTTCCCGATTGTGGAAATGTATCAGGCCTTCATTCCCACTTATCCGAGCGGGTTCTGGAGCTTCGCCTTCGCCAGCAAAAAGTATCATCCGGTCCGGGACTTTGATGCCGAACGTGCCGCCAAACGTGACTTCCATACCCGTTATTACAACGAAAATCTTCACCTTGGGGCTTTCATGCTGCCCACCTTTGCCGTGGAAAATATCGCCGAATGAGCCTGCAGAACCGCCACTTATGGAGTCCCGCCGATGCCGCCGCACTCTACGGAATCAACCAGTGGGGAGCGGGGAATTTCGCCGTCTCGGACAAGGGAGAAGTCAACATCGTTATCCCCTTTGGCGAGATGGATGTCAGCGTCGCTTTACCTGACATTGTTCAGGCCGCCCGAGATCGGGAACACTCACTGCCGCTGCTCCTGCGCATTGAAAACCTGCTTGACGCCCGTATCCAGCTACTCAATGAAAGCTTTGCCCGGGCAATAAGGGAGACCGGATATTCGGGCCATTACGAAGGAGTTTACCCGGTCAAGGTCAATCAGCAGAGCGCCGTGATCAGCGAGATAAGCCGTTACGGCAAGCCCTACGGTCACGGACTTGAAGCCGGTAGCAAGGCTGAATTACTGCTCTGCCTGGCGAGCCTTAACGAAGGAGGTCTGCTGATCTGCAACGGCTACAAGGATCAGGAATTTATCGATCTCGGCTTATGGGCCAACAAGCTCGGCCACCGGTGTTTTTTCGTTATTGAATCCCCCACCGAGCTCCCCCTGATACTTGAGCGCAGCAGCTCACTCGGAATCCAGCCATTGATCGGACTACGGATCAAAATCTCCGCGCAAGTCGGCGGCTTATGGACGGAAACCAGTGGTGACCGCAGCAGTTTCGGACTGACCACCGCCCAGCTGGTAGCCACGGTCGACAGCCTTCGGGAAGCAGGAATGCTCTCATCCCTGCAACTGCTCCACTGCCATCTCGGTTCACAGATCCCTGTCCTTGAAGACATCCGCGCCGGGGTGCGTGAAGCCAGTCGTTTCTTTGCCGACTTGGCAGCAGAGGGGGTGCCGCTGCAGTATCTCGATCTCGGCGGCGGCCTCGCGGTCGATTATATCGGCAACCAGTCAAACCACAGTCATTCCTGCGACTACCAAACCTTCGATTATTGTCACTGCGTGGCCGAAACCATCAAAACAACGCTTGACCGGAAAAGCATTCCCCATCCGACCATTATCACCGAATCGGGACGGGCCACGGTTGCCCATACGTCGATCCTGCTGTTCAACATTCTCGATGTCATGCATTACCAACCTCTGGACCTTCCCGACCGGCGTCCGGACAGGTGTCATGCACTGATTCAAAAACAGTATGACCTTTACCGCGCAGCCGACAACACAGATCTGAGCAGCGGCTATGTCAGCGCAGTCCGGACCCGGGACCGGATCAGGGAATTGTTCAGGGCGGGAGACATTACTGTGCGGGAGCGCGCGGTCGCGGAAAATCTGTTTCTGGGCATCGCCCAGGCTCTCAGGCAGCGACTGACTCCTGAGCAGGAGGTGCCGGTCACTCTGGCTGGATTGAATTCCAGCCTGGCGGATATATATTACGGCAATTTCAGCGTTTTTCAATCACTTCCCGATTCCTGGGCCATCGGCCAGATGTTTCCGATCATGCCGATTCACCGGCTTGATCAATACCCCGAACGCCAGGCCAGCATCTCCGACCTGACATGTGATTGCGATGGTAAACTTGACCGTTTTATCCTTTCCCACGGCGAAAGCAGAACTCTGCCGCTGCATACTTTTTTGCCCCAGGAAGACTATATTCTCGGGGTCTTCCTGATGGGAGCCTATCAGGAAACCCTGGGCGATCTGCATAATCTCTTCGGTGACACCGATGTCATCAGCCTGCGGATCAATGAAGATGGCAGCTTCGATATCACCAGAGAACAGTCGGGCGACACGGTTGCCGAAATTCTGACCATGCTGGAATATAATCCGACTTCCTTTTACGACAGCTTTCGTGGCAGGATAGAAGGCGCTGTCAAAAAAGGAGTCATTACGGTTGCAGACCGGCAGCAACTGTTATCCCGGTTCAAAAACTGTCTGAACAACCAGACATATTTCAAAAACATCAGTGCAACTGATTCGCTCAAAGGTGGACAATGACGATTGAAGAATTAGGCAAATTTGACGGGCAGGATGGCCGCGCGGCCTATGTAGCCGTCAGCGGAACGATTTACGATGTCAGCGCCAGTCCCCTGTGGCAAGGGGGCAATCATGTCGATGCTCACAAAGCAGGGCAGGATCTGACCGAAGAACTGAAACAGGCGCCCCATGTCCGTTCAGTCATTGAGCGTTTCCCCGTAGTCGGAAAAATCGCGACACCGGCGGCGCCTCCCCAGAAAGAGAGCGGCGGCATCCCCATGCTGTCGATCATCATAATCGTGTTTGTGCTGATCCTGATGATCGCAACCTTTATGATCTGAAAACTTCAGGCGCTTTGAATGCTGAGAAACCGATACAAACCACGCCTCAGCTGCCCGCAAACAGGCTTTCCAGCAGGGCAGGCAACCTGATACAGACATCGATTTTTGCCATAACAGCGACAATATTCGTAGCTGCAATCCCCTCGTCATGCATCGACAGAATATGTCCCGAACAGAGTATCACCGGGGTTTCAGGGGACATCTTGTAGAGTTTCTGGGCCAGCTCGATGCCGCTCAACCGCGGCATCGATTCGTCGGTGACGACAACATCAAAACCCTCTTCGTCCTGCTCAAACAGTCGTAGAGCTTCTTCACCATCGAAAGCACATTTCACCCGGCAACCGTATTCTTCGAGAATATCAGCTCCGAGCATCGCCAGGCTTTGCTCATCATCGACAAACAGAACCCGCTTGTTGTGCAACAGATCAATTTCTTCCGGCATAGAACCACCCTCCCGAGAGTTCATCTTTGGCATATCAGCTTTCTGGAATCAAAGTCAGAACAATACCCTGCGATAAGGTCTCATGGAGTCTTCTGACTTCGCCCCGATACTTTCTTCCAAAAATTTTCATCACCCCTTTCGGCAGTGATTCCCCCTTTAACCGATCAATCAAGCCATTCACTTCAGGAGGGAACACATCCTGCCTTAAATGACCGAGAGGTCCAATCCCTCCATAAGGAAACAGGTCTCTCGCTGCCTCGTTACAGTGCACAATCACCTGTTCCGGATCGATGCCGAAAATCACAACCGGCACAACATCCAAAATTCCCTGGGCGATCTGCAAGACCTGGTTGCGAATCTCCAGGGTCTCAGTCCGCTTGCTGATCAGTTTTTCAAGGTTGTTGTTAATCTCCAGCAATTCAGTGTTTTTCTTCTGCAGTTCAGAAGCCATTTTCTGAACCTCCCGCTGTATGTCCTGATATTTCAACGCCGAGGAAATAGTCGAAAACAACACCTGATCGGTCCATGCCTTGGAACTCAGTTCATAGACCTGCGCTAAATTATCGATCTCCCCGATCGACAGCCCGTCAGCTTGCTCGGAGAAGCGAATTAAAATTACATCCGGCCGCTCATCCTCGACCTGGCGCAGAAATTCATCATCTGCCTGATCTGCTCGCCTGGGGCTCAGGATGATCACTCTGACATCATCTTCCACTGCTAGAGCTTTCAACGCCTCAGCGCCGGATTCAACGACCACGACTGAGAAATCAGCCTTATTTCTCAACTGACGCTCAAGAGATTGGCGAACCTGAGGATCGTCCCCGATCTGAAGAATTTTTACCGCGTCGTTCATGACCCTTCATTCTGCATTTATACGCGACGTTCAGATAAAGCACCTGAAAATAGCTGCTGTTTATATCACCAATTAAATCAGCCTGTTGGCATGTTCTTATCACAAGCTAAGCAAAAACATATTAACATAAATTATTGTTAGTTCATAACAATAATTTGTCCGTCAACAAAATCGTCATTTCAGCTTGATTTATTCAGAATAAATTAATAAAATGTAATTCACGCATGGTTGACCCGTTTATTCGCTCAATTGGAGGCTGTTCCCATGGCAAGACTGGTAGAGAATCCTGACCTCGCATTCCGCTTGGCCCGCGCCATCGTATCCGATATTGCCCTTTATAATCAGGACAAGGTGACAGAGGGGATTAAGAGCGACAGTATCTTTGACCTGATGGATGAAGAGCTGGAAGAAGGCCGTGAGCATTTTTTCTCACGCGTTTCGCCGGAAATGCATAATCGTGACCACCTGTACGAACGTGCGATCGTCGATGTGATGATCAAACAGGCCGGAAAAATAGAAAGCCAGATCTGGTAGATGGGATCATCCCGGACGCTGTTCTATCCTGAAGAGCGCCCCTCGATGCGGCTGGATGCCTTTGTTTCTGAGGCACTGCCTGAAATCAGCCGCTCTCAGCTCAAAAAACTCATTGATCAAGGCAATATCACCCTGAACGGTTCCGTGGCGAAAGCCAGCTCCAGACTTAAAGGAGGGGAAACCATTCAGGTGATTCTCCCTGAACCGCAGGCCGGCGAAGCAACCCCAGAAGATATTCCTTTGACGATTGTCCATGAAGATGCGGACCTGATCGTCATCGACAAACCTGCCGGGATGGTTGTCCATCCGGCAGCCGGACATTACGGCGGCACCCTGGTCAATGCCCTGCTTCACCACTGTCACGATTTAGCCGGAATCGGTGGCGAGCTGCGGCCAGGCATTGTCCACCGCATCGACAAAGACACCTCCGGGCTTCTCGTTGTGGCTAAAAACGATCTGGCACATCAGCACCTGGCGGCCCAGTTCAAGCAACATTCAATCAAAAGAGTCTATCTTGCGCTGGTCCATGGTTGCCCGGACAAACAATCAGGGGTCATCAATCAGCCGATCGGAAGACATCCGGTTCAGCGCAAAAAAATGAGCAGCAAAGCCAAACAATCAAAAACCGCCGTCACTCACTGGAGGGTGCTGAGATCCTACAGCAATGAACAACTCAGCCTGGTAGAATTCAAACTGGAAACAGGCCGAACTCACCAGATCCGGGTCCATTTTTCGGAAATGAATTTTCCTCTGGTCGGCGATCCTCTTTACGGCAACAGCACAAGACTCAGGATACTCAAAGATCCCACCCTGAGAGAGCTGATCAAACAACTGCCCGGACAAGCTCTGCACGCCCAACAGCTCGGATTTATTCATCCGAAAACTGGAAAATATCTGGAATTTTCAAGCGAAATACCGGACACTCTCAAAACCATTATCGATTATCTGGATCAACTCTAACAACTCGCCGTTTTTGGCTTATCAGTATCGACCAGAGGATGTCATGAAACTAGTACGCCAGGGGAAAATTTCCTACCTGCAGCCGTCCCGGCTTCCCAACCACCTTATCGCCGGATTTACGACACGCAATGGAGGGGTCAGCAGACCCCCGTATCACTCCCTCAACCTGGGACTGGAAACAGACGACCCGCTCCCCAATGTCGAGGGCAATCGCTCAACCTTAACGCGCAGCTTTGCGCTGGATCCCCACCAGTTATTAACCGTGAAACAGGTCCACGGCAACGATATCCTGCTGGTCGACGAGAGCAATCCCGACCTGACCCATTTTCTGAAAGTCGAAGTCGATGCTGTCGTCACCAACCAGACGGGAATCATGCTGGGAGTCCTTACTGCCGACTGTTTTCCACTGTTACTCTGGCACCCCGAGCAGCCATTGGCGGCGGTGATCCATGCCGGTTGGCGCGGCGCCGCAAACGGTCTGATCGCCAAGGTGATTGCGACCATGGTTCAACACTTCGGCTGTCTAGCCAGTGAACTACAGGCTGCCATCGGACCGGGTATCGGCGCACACAAATATGAAGTTGATCGACCGGTCAGGGATGCCTTCAGGCAGGGTAGCGGTTTCTGGGATGAGATTTCCAGCGAGATCCGGCTGGGCCACTGGAAATTGGACATTCCTTTGAGTTGCCGTCTGCAACTGGAAGCCGCCGGGCTGAAACCTCAGCAGATCGAAGTTGCCGAGCAGTGCACATGCTGCCATCCGGAACTGTTTTTTTCCTACCGTCGCGACAACGGCATGACCGGCCGGCAAATCGGCTTCATCAAGCTGAATTGAAAAAAAGTACTTTTTTTTCATAGTCACCAGCAATATTCAGAATTTTGTCAGAAGTTCTGATTATACTGACGACATCATTAACTGATTTACCTGGCTGGATGCAGCAAGGTTCCGGAGGGGGGAAGCCCCCATCGCCTGAGGCGATGGGGGCTTTTCATTGGCTGTAATGAGTTTACTTGCGCCAGAATGAAGGGAAGAAAAGCACCAGAACGGTGAACAGCTCCAGGCGCCCCATCAGCATGCAGACAATCAGCACAGTCTTCCCGAAGACCGGCACATAAGCAAAATGATCGGTCGGACCGACGCTGCCGAGTCCCGGACCGATATTGGCCAGGCAAGCAATCACCGCCGATCCCGCTGAGACCAGATCCATCCCGGTTGCGGCAACCAACAGTGAGCCGACAACAAAAACGCCGATAAACAACGCAAAAAAACCCAGGATCGCCTGGAGCACTTCTTTGTCGACCGGTCTGTTGCCAAGTTTGACCAGACGGATCGCCCGCGGATGGATCAGGCGAAACACCTGGACCTGGGCATGTTTGAACAACAGCAGAATTCGCGCCACCTTCATGCCCCCGCCGGTCGAACCGGCACAGCCCCCGATAAACATCAGCAGGACCAGGACATACTGGGCAACCACCGGCCAGAGTTCAAAGTCGGCTGTTCCGAAACCGGTCGTCGTCATAATTGAAGAGACCTGAAAAATCGAGAAACGAAGGTTCTCCCCGAAGTGAAGATAGGTGGAACTCGACCAGTTGAAGATCATGACAACAAGGGTCGATACCAGGATGATCCCCAGATAGACACGCAGTTCCTCACTGCGGAAAAAATCCCTCGCCCGACCGCGCAAAATCTGAAAATGCAGCGCGAAGTTAACACCGGCAAGAATCATGAACAGGGTAATGACAGAATCGATATAACTGCTGTCAAATGCGGCAACGGAGGTATTCTTGGTTGAGAAGCCACCGGTCGCGAGGGTCGCGAAGGAATGACACAGGGCATCAAAAAAACTCATACCGCCAAACATCAGCATCAGAGTTTCAACCACGGTCAGCAGAAAGTAGACCCCCCAGAGCATTTTGGCGGTATCCTGAATACGCGGTTTCAACCGATCCGCGGTCGGTCCGGGCACCTCAGCTTTAAAAAGCTGCATCCCACCGACACCGAGCATCGGCAATATCGCCAGAGACAGGACAATAATCCCCATCCCCCCCAGCCAGTGGGTCAACGACCGCCAGAAGAGCAGACTCTGAGGCAGTCCTTCAATGTCTATGAGAATCGTCGAGCCGGTGGTGGTAAAGCCGCTCATCGTTTCAAAAATGGCGTCGATAGGAGCCGGAATAGCCCCTGAAATCAGATAAGGCAGAGCTCCGAAGACAGCAAAAACCGTCCAACCGAAAGTGACGACGGCAAAACCTTCGCGCAAGGAAAGTTCTTTGGGGCTGTGGCAGAAAAAAAACAGCAGGCTACCGACCAGCAGACAGATGATGGCGGAAAGAATGAAAGCTGACCAGACACCGTCAGCGTAATAGAAAGAGAATGGCAACGGGGTCAGCAGGGTCCCGGCGAGAAACAACAGTAATGCCCCGAGAATACGCAGCGTCAGAAGCAGATTCATTCAGGAAAAAAACCTTTCGACTTTCTGCAGAGCTTCGGGAAGAGTAAAGATGACGACCCGGTCACCTTCCTCAAGCAGGCTCTCGCCGGTCGGTATTTCGTATTTCGACCCGTGAACGATGGCCCCGATGATCGCTCCCCGCGGAAAATGCAAATCCTTCAGGGGCTTTTTCAACAGGCCGCTG
Organism: Desulfuromonadales bacterium; assembly: GCA_016931615.1. GTDB lineage: Bacteria > Desulfobacterota > Desulfuromonadia > Desulfuromonadales > Geopsychrobacteraceae > JAFGEL01. The sequence goes on along the minus strand of JAFGEL010000059.1, from coordinate 32,118 downwards.
TCTTTGCCGATTTCGAGCTCCAGAACTTCCGAATTGCTTCCTTCAACTGCGGTCAGGGAAATAATTTCTCCACGCCGGACAAATTTGAGGATCGCCCCGGCCGCAGCCAGTCGCGGAGAAATACAGGCATCAATGCCGAGCTCGGCGGCAAGTCCGACCAGTTCGGGTTGGCTGACCAGGGCAAGGGTTCTGCGCACCCGATGCTGCCGGGCCAGCAGGCAGGTCAGAATATTGGTCTGATCGTTTTCGGTCACCGCGATAAATACGTCCGCATCGGCCAGCCCCTCATCCACCAGGGTCGGCACGTCCAACCCCTCAGCGTTGATGACCACGGTTTTATGCAACTGCTCAGCCAGGCGATAACAACGCTCTTCACTCTTCTCGATCAGCTTGGTATGAAAATTGAGTTTTTCGATATTCTGAGCCACCTGCTGACCGATACGGCTGCCCCCGAGGATAAAGGCCCGGCGATTTGCTTTGGGATTTTTCTGTTCCGACTTTAACAGGTAGTTGATCGCCGGCAGTTCCTGTTGTGGAGCAAAGATATAAATCCGGTCCCCGGCCTGGATAACATCGTCACCACGGGGGATAATCGTGACGTTGCCGCGATTGATGGCAACGACAACAAAACGGTACATCCCGCGCAATTCTCCGAGCTCAGCAAGAGTCAGGTCACAGAGAGGACTGTCATGCTCGATCCGGTAGCCCTGAAAAAGAATCTGCCCCTCGGCAAACTCGGCGACGTCAAAGGCCTTGGAATCACAAGCCAGTTTTGACAGCTCCTCGGCAACGGCATCTTCGGGGTTGATGAGCAGATCAATGCCCAGTTTTTCTTTGGACAGCACCGCTTTATGGCTGGTGTACTCAATGTTCTTGGTCCGGGCGACGAGAACCTTTACCTGGTATTCCCGTGCCAACAGGCAGGCCAGGATGTTGACTTCATCCATATTGGTGACGGCAATGAAGATATCGGCATCTTTAATGCCGGCCTGTTCGAGAATCTCAGCACTGGCTCCATTACCGACAATACCCATGACATTAAGACGGTCCTGGGCGCGTTCAACAGTCTCTTCATCACGATCAACCAGGGTGACTTCGTGACCTTCACAGGATAAACGGTCGCAGAGAAAATAACCAACCTGCCCGGAGCCAACAATAAGAATTCTCATAGGTTATCTCTTTCAAAAGATAATCTTCAGCAATTTTACAGTCTGACAAGATCGCATAAATCGATAAAATGTGCAATAATCGGGAATTTGATGAAACTTCTCACAAAAGCTGAAGCGATGGACATCAATCTTGACATCGATGAGCGCCAGATCCGCCAGGAACGTGAAAAAGCCCGGGTTTTGCGCAAACAGGGGTGGTGGCAGAATCGCATCGCCAGAGGGCAGTGTCACTATTGCGGCCGACAGGTTCCGCCCAAAGAGCTGACCCTCGATCACATCGTCCCTCTGGCCCGCGGCGGACGCAGCACCAAGGGCAACTGCGTCCCCGCCTGCAAGGACTGCAACAACAGAAAGAAGGACCTTCTGCCGCTGGAGTGGGAAGAATACCTCGCAAATCTGGGCGCAAAATAAACCGCTCAGGCTTCTCCACCATTCACTTAGTCAAATTTGTACCGATGCTTTCCTCCGCAGGGGTGGTCGGCCTGAGCGACTGGTCTTGTCCCGCCTATTGAACCCGAAGGTTTACGTTCGAAAATGGTTTAAACTCAGGGGGGGTCCGTAACAGATTCGTTTACGCAGATAATCAGCTCCAAAAATCAGCGGGATGCCGAGCCAGGCGACCAGATAAACCGTCCACTCAACTGGACCTGTTCCAAGAATTTTTTGCACGGGAGCACTATAAAGCAGTGCCCATGAAAACAGAACTTGGATCAATATTCCAACGATTAACAGAGGATTCGCAAACAAACTCCGGTCAATCCCTGAGCGACGGTGAAAACGTCTCCCAATCAGGTTGCCGATCTGCATGAGCAGGATGGTCGCCAGTGCAATGCCGGTAGCCGAGCGGTAAAGGGGATGATCTCCCGCAAGTTCCGTCCCGTAGATCCAGCCCCCCGAATGCAGTACGTAGAAAAACAAACCCAGTGACCATAGAGCCTCTAGCAGGCCCAGAAATAGATAGCTGTGAATCACCAGACCGGGAGTCAGCAGCTGAAATTCGTGTCCCCGGGGTGGATGCTGCATGACATCAGGTTCCGGGGGTTCCCGACCCAGCGCCATAGAGGGGATGATATCCGTTCCGAGGTCAATGGAAAGAATCTGGATCACTGTCAGGGCCAGAGGGACCGGAAGCAGGATATAAAGCAGGTAAGGAATAATCTCCGGACCGTTACTGACCAGCACGTAGTTGGTAAATTTACGGATATTGAGGAAAATCGTGCGCCCTTCCCTGATTCCGGCAACAATCGAAGCGAAATTATCATCCAGCAGAATCAGCTGGGCCGAAGCGCGGGCGACATCGGTCCCGCTTTTACCCATGGCAATCCCGATATCTGCGGCTTTGAGTGCCGGGGCGTCGTTGACCCCGTCTCCGGTCATTGCCACAACCCGGTTCAAAGCCTTCAAGGCCAGGACAATTTTCATTTTCTGGGTCGGGCTGGTGCGGGCGAAAATCTTCACCCCGGCTTTGAGTCGCTGCTTAAGCTCCTCTTCGCTGAGTTCTTCCAAGATATCACCGGTAAGAATATCCGTTTCACTCTTCACCCCTTCGGGCAGGATGCCGCAGTGCACGGCTATTGTTCTGGCCGTATCCGGGTGGTCTCCGGTGATCATCAGTACCTCGATACCGGCTTCCCGGCAGTCCCTGATCGCTGCAGGAACCTCTTCATGAAGCTCATCCTCGATACCGATAAACCCCGCCGGAATCAGTTTTCTTTCCAGACTGTCCTGATCGGACCCATCTTCATCCGCTTCCAGAGGGCGCCAGGCCACAGCAATAACCCGCAGCCCCTGACCGGCAAGCTCACGCATCCGGCTTTCGGCAGCAGCAATAACGCCTGAATTCGTTTCTTCGCTGAGCAGCGGTGCAATGTTTTCCCAGGCACCCTTGACCGCGACCAGTTTTTCACCGTTTTCCTCTATAACTCCCGCCGAACGTTTTTTTTCGACATCAAAGGGATGGAAAAACAGCGTGCGCCAGCTGATTCCATAGCCTTCGCGATCAAAAGCCGAAGCGATAGCAAGATCCAACGGATCACCTTTTTTCTCCTGTTCGGCCGTTTGCGCTGGCGAAGCCGCCAAAGCAAGAGTGAGTAATCTGCGCCGCTCACCGGCCCCCAACCTTTCCACGCTCGTTGGCCCGGAAAGCAGTGAGACAGTCAACTCATTGCGGGTCAGGGTTCCGGTCTTGTCGGCACAGATGATTTGAACCGAGCCGAGCGATTCCACGGCATTGAGGCTGGTGACCAGAACATTCTGGCGGGCCATACGCAAACTCCCCAGGGCCAGAGCCAGGGTAAAGGTCGGTAGCAGGCCTTCGGGTACGTTGGCGACAATGATCCCCATCATGAAAACCAGATTGATCCACCAGGAACGGCCACTGACCATTCCGTAAGAAAAAAATGAAATCCCGAGCCCGACGGCAATCAGGGTCAACACGCGCACCATATGGGCCGTTTGCCGCTCCAGTGGTGAAGGTTCTTTCCTGATGGCCTGGGACAGATGGGCGATTTTTCCGAACTCGGTCCGCAATCCAGTGGCGAAGACAACGGCTTGCCCGCTGCCGCGCAGAACCAGACAACCGGCAAAAACGCTGTTACCCTCTGCTTCTCGATCCTCCACCGCCTCAGCACTCAGAGCAAGAGGCAGGGACTCCCCGGTCAAAGGAGCGTTATTGACCATCACTCCGGAGGCTTCAACCAGTCTCGCATCGGCTGGCACCCGGTCCCCTTCCGCAAGGTGCAGAAGATCTCCCGGCACGAGTTCATCCACAGGAACTGGCACCACCTTGCCATCGCGCGAGACGCTGGTCTGCTGTGGCAGAAAATGGCGCAGCGCTTCCATCGCCTTTTCCGCGCGATATTCCTGGATGAAACTGAATACTGCATTCAGCAGGGCGACCCCGCCCAAAGCCCAGCCGAGGATCAGCATATTCTGTCCGGGTTGCAGTCGTTCCGCCACCAGACAGATCAAAGCCGATATCAGCAGCAACAAGGTGAAGAAGTTTGTCAGTTGACGCAGTAAACTTCGCAGCAGACGCCAGCGGTCGGGGATCTCAATACTGTTCCTGCCGATTTCGCGCAGCCGCTCCTGCGCCTCTGAGGAGGACAAGCCCCGGGGGCTGCTGTCCAGTGCCCGGTAAACCTGGTCTACCGATAATTTTTGAATTCCCGCACAGTTATTCATGGTCCGCGGTAAATACCAACGTCACAGGGACTTTTGTGCAGAATCCGCTCCAAGCCGACACCGTAAAACAGTCGGTGTGCAAGGGTGCGTTCACTGACTCCGAGGAGGATGAGCTGCATGCGCAGACGACTGGCCAGAACCAGAATTTCATCCGACCAGTTGCTGGACAATGCCACCCGGCAATCTATTCGAAAGCTCCTTTCCGGCAGTCTCTTATCTATATCCATGAGGATCTGTTCAAGATAGGCTATTCCAATATCACGCAGGGATTGTTCCCGGTTCCGACTCAGATGAGGATAGCGCAGATAATGGATATTCAGACTGCGAAACAGCTGGACACTGTGCAGACGCGGCACAAAGCGCCTGAGTACCGGCCAGAATCTCTCTGTCCCGGCATCATGCCCGGCCAGGGGCAACAGCAGATTGACCGGTGTACCAAGCAACCCGGGCTGTGTCACTCGTAACGCCACGACCGGACATTGATGGGTCCGCAGTAATTTTTCCGCGATCGAATCAGTCAGGTAGGCCCGGTTCCGCGCTTTGACCCGGGTTCCGCAAACCAGCAGGGCAGTTGGATCATGGGGAATGGCATGACGCAGACTGCGATACACATCCTGTTCCGGTGGAAGATATTCACAGCGGCAGGAAAGTTCATGTTCAGTACAGTCATTCATCAGGCGCTCCAGTCGGGCCTCGACCACAACCGGGGCGATTTTGCCTTCGGGGACATGCAGAACCAACAGTCTGCGATCCTCCTCGCTCAGGGCGAAGTTGATCGCGTAACGCGATACCCATTCCCCGTAAAGCGAACCGTCATGAGCAAGAATGATCATCACACCTCCACCCGCAGCGACAGTTTGGCGACTGTCATGACCAGCGGTTCAGACGACCGTACCTTCCAGACAAGTTCAAATTTAATTATCGTTTCAGCAAAAGACGGTGGCTGATATACAACCGTAAAACCTCCTTGATTTGATGATGCAATCCGGCTCGTCCCGTCGCGGATTTTAATCTACCCCTGCATTCCGAGCCAAAGTCGTAAAGTCATCACAATTCAGCACTTGCCTCCAGTTCCACTTTACCGTCTCCCGCCATTATCTGCCGGGCAAGTTCAAAAAAAATAAGAGAGGCTTCCGAGTTCGGGGCACTGACCACCAGGGGGGCTCCGACGTCTCCTGACTGACTGATCTCCATCTCGATAGGGACTGTTGCCAACAAAGGCAGACCGGTTTCCTCGCTCAGTTTCTGACCGCCCCCCGCACCGAAAATACCGAATATTTCAACCGGGTCCGTTTTGTGCCCGCACATGAAATAAGACATATTTTCAACCAATCCAGCAATCTTCAGCCCCGCCCCCTGAAACAACTCAATCGCGCGTCGCACATCAGCCACGGCCACTAATTGTGGTGTTGTAACCATGAGAACATGGCACTCGGGCAGATAGTGGGCTACCGTCATGGACGGATCTCCGGTTCCCGGTGGCAGATCAATAATCAGATAATCCAGGTCGCCCCATTCAACCTGGTAAAGCAATTGCTGTATTGCTTTACCGACCATTGGACCACGCCAGGCGATGGCTTTATCGCTCTCGCCCAGAAGACCGATGGACATAACTTTCAAAGCATATTTTTCCAGAGGCAGCATATGTTTTTCATGCCATTCGACCGGCTCATGAAGGTCAAGCATCAAGGGGATACTGGGTCCATAGACATCAGCGTCGAGAAGCCCTGCTCTTTGCCCTTGTGCTGCAAGTGCGGCGGCAAGGTTAACGGCAACCGTTGATTTACCCACACCGCCTTTACCGCTGGCTACTGCGATGAGCCTTTTAACCCCATTCAAGCCATGCAAAGTTGTTTCAGATTCATGTTCCTGGCGTTCAGCCATTTCCGCTGTACGGCTAATAAATTTACTCATATTTCATCCTCACACCGGCAATCGGTGTACCGCAATCCGGGCAGCAACTTTCAGAATTGAGCCTGTTTTCTCTGACACCAAAGCCATCACGCCTGATGACCCGATGTCCACACACCGGACAATCCGTATTTGTTTCAACTGCCAAATTTCCCAAGTAAACATGACGCAGACCGGCCCCCCTGCCGATCTCTGCAGCCTTGTTCAACGTTGAGGGTGGTGTTGGCGTAATCTCGTTCATTTTATACTGGGGGAAAAAGCGGCTGATGTGCCAGGGAGTATCAACTCCCAGTTCCTGAGCTATAAATTCAGCGATATTTTTCAATTCACCCGGATCGTCATTAATTCCCGGAATGACGAGTGTCGTCACCTCCAGCCAGATACCGTAATCATGAATTAATTTCAAACTGTCAAGAACCGGCTGTAGGCGTGCTCCGACATGCGTCCGGTAAGTCTTATCACGAAAAGCCTTGAGATCGATATTGGCCGCGTCCAGCCAGGGGTGAAGCAATTCGAGCATTTCCGGAGACATATAACCGTTACTGACATAGACGTTGGCAACTCCAGCATCCCGGGCCAGACGGGCCGTATCGTAAGAGTATTCGAAAAAAATCGTCGGCTCGGTATAGGTATAAGCGATAGACCGGCACCCGGTCTTTTTGGCCAGAGAAACAACTTCAACAGGGCTCAGTTTCTGTCCGGCGATAAAATGCTGCTCACGTGGCATCTGGGATATCTCCCAGTTCTGACACCAGTCGCAACGGAAGTTACAACCCGGTGTCGCAATCGAAAAAGATCGGCTGCCCGGATAAAAATGATAGAGCGGTTTTTTTTCAATCGGATCGACATTCTGGCTGATCGATTGTCCGTAAACCAATGTATAGAGAACCCCACCGTGGTTTTCACGGACTTGGCAGATGCCTTTGCCGCCGCTTCTGATCCTGCATCGATGTGCGCAGAGATCGCAGCGAACAGTTTCATCATCAAGTTTTTGATAAAGCAACGCTTCTTTCATTGCAATTTTTCTTCAAGGTAAGCAGTGAGATCGTTCATCGTGATCAGTTTTTCGTAGTCGCTCTCCGGGATATCGACCCCCAGCTCCTCATTAAGTCCAATCAAAAAATTGAGAAAATCAAAAGAATCGATATCCAGTTCCTCGCGAATATTTTCCGTTGGCTGGAGATCGTCAAATTCGGCTTCCGGAGCGATCTGCAATAATCCTTTTTCGATAATTCCCCTGATAGCGGCTGCGTCCATAGTCTGACCTCTTCATCAAAATCTTTACCTCCCGCAAGCGAGAGAGCCTGAGACATATCCCCTCCTTTCTGCGACACAAACCCTATAATTTTTCCGGTTCCTGAAGCAGCCGGTTGAGGCGGTCGAGAAACTGCGCCCCAAGGTGACCATCGCCGGCCCGGTGGTCAGCTGCCAGTGTTGCCGTCAACACCGGACGAGCCAGTATTTCCCCATTCTCAGCCCAAGGCTGTTCTGAAATTTTTCCGAGACCGATCAGGGCGACCTGTGGCGGATAAATTACCCCGAAAACCGTGCGTACACCGAGATCACCCAGACTTGTCACGGTAACCCCGGCATCGGTCATTTCTGATCCACGCAGCTTTCCACTGCGCGTCCGGCTGATCAAATCACCCACCGCCGCCATCAATTGGTCCAGGTCCAGGCAATCAACATTGTGCAGGGCCGGAGTCATCAACCCTCCGCCGCGCAAGGCAACGGCGAAACCGATATGCACCTCTTTTTTCAAATCCAACCGGCCATCCACCCAATGGGCATTCAGTTCCGGAACATCTTTTAATGCCAATGCCACGGCTTTTAACGGCATGACAACCGGCAACAGGCGTTCACGGATACTGCGTTGCCGATTCCGCTCTTCAAGCCAGGACAAAGCTCGGCTCATATCGATATCTGTCGACAGGTAATAATGGGGAATCTCGCGGTTGGACAAACTCATCGCCGCAGCGATCGCCTGGCGCATTCCGGTTTTGAAATCCTTCATTTCTTTTTTACTTTTACCGGAGGATACCGTTCTCTGTACCTGTGTCCCCGTCAATGCTTGTTCGACATCGGCCAGACAGACACTGCCATCAGGGCCACTGCCTCTCAGACTTGTGATATCAACTTGATTTTCACGTGCCAGTTTGCGTGCTGCCGGAGAAATTTTGATCCTTGTTGCAGAAGGTGCAGTTTTTTCAACAACAGCTTCACCTGGAGCATTGATCGTTGTCAAAAGACTGCCGACGGGGATTTTATCTGGACCGGGCTGAACCAGTAAGGGGCCAACCACGCCGTCGGCAAAGGCCTCGATTTCAAACAGGCCTTTCTGGGTTTCGATCTCGGCCATAATGTCACCATGATGCACCCGGTCTCCAGGCTGAACCCGCCAGGCGACCAGAATCCCCTCCTGCATATCGGCACCCAGGCTGGGCATGATGAAATCAGCCATGGATCATTCTCCGGGCGGTTTCCACAATCGTCTTGACCTGGGGCAGAGCCGCCTCTTCCATATGTTTGGCGTATGGCATCGGCACCTCGACACTGCAGATCCGTTCCACCGGGGCGTCAAGCTCATAAAAAGCGTTTTCCATGATGCGGGCACTGATCTCGGCCGCAAGACTGCCGCTACGCCAACCTTCGTCAACAATCAGGGCCCGGTGGGTTTTAGCAACCGAGGTGAAAAAACTCTCTTCGTCCAGGGGACGTAAACTGCGCAGGTCGATGACGTCACAGCTGATCCCGCTCACCTCCAGCTGCTCAGCAGCGTCAAGACATTTGTACAGGCAGCTGCCGTAGGTGATCAGGGTCAGGTCCCGGCCCTCGTGGTGAAGCCTGGCTCCGGCGATGTCGACGGCTCCGGCATCAACGGCCAGTTCCCCTTCCATGGCATAAAGGACCGATGGTTCAAAAAGCAGCACCGGATCAGGATCGAGCAGGGCACCCCACAACATTCCCCGCGCATCTTCCAGAGTCGCCGCACAGAGAACCTTGATCCCCGGAATATGCGCATACCAGCCTTCCAAACTGTGAGAATGCTGGGCGGCAAGCTGCTTGCCGCCACCGGTCGCCATGCGGATAACCAGGGGGACATTGAACAGTCCTCCCGACATGTGCAGGTAGGTCGCGGCGTTATTCATGATCTGATCAAGCGCCAGCAGGCTGAAATTGACCGTCATGATCTCGACAATCGGACGCATCCCGCCTAAAGCGGCCCCGATTCCCGCTCCGGTAAAAGTTGATTCCGATAAGGGTGTATCGCGCACCCGCTCCGGGCCGAACTCCTCGAGCAACCCCTTACTGGCCGCAAAGCAACCCCCATAGCGGCCGACATCTTCACCCATCAGAAAAACCCGCTCATCTTTCTGCAACGCCTCGCGCAAACCCTCACGCACCGCATCCCGATAAGTTATCGTCCTCATCTGCTCAGCCATCAGCGCACCTCCGATTCGGAATAGACAAACCGGGTCAGTTCCTCCAGCGATTCCCAGGGGCTCTGTTCGGCATAGTCAACAGCTGCAGCAATTTCAGCGGCAACAGCACCTTCCAATTCGCCGAGCCGGGAATCATCAATCCAGCCCTTTTCCCTGATTCGGCGGATCAAAGATTCTATGGGGCAACGTTGTTTCCACCCCTCGACTTCCTGTTTGGAACGGTAGAGTTCCGGGTCAAACATGGAATGCGGGCGAAAACGATAGGTGCGACATTCGAGGAAAAACGGCCCTCCATTTTGTCTGACCTGTGAAGCAGCCTGTTGGGCAGCCTCAGCAACCGCAATAACATCCATCCCATCAACAGTGGCCGTTTCAACCCCGTAGGAAGCCGCTTTACTCGGCAAATCAACCACCGCCTCTGAGCGGATCAGAGCTGTGCCCATGGCATAATAATTATTTTCACACACAAACAGGACCGGGAGATGCCACAACGCCGCCAGGTTCAGCGCTTCGTGAAATTCCCCTTCCGCCATCGCCCCCTCACCGAAGCAGCAACAGGTCACCCGGTGGTTTTTTTGCAGCTGATCGGCCAGCGCCAACCCGACCGCGACGGGCAGACCGCCGCCGACAATGGCATTGCCGCCATAGAGACGATGCTCGGCATCAAACAGATGCATTGATCCACCCCGACCGCGACAGCATCCGGTTACTTTACCGTACATTTCCGCCATGATCGTATTCATAGCCATCCCCTTGACCATAGCGTGACCATGCTCACGATAGGTCGCCACCAGAGCATCATCTTTGTTCAAGCCCCCCGCAACACCTACCGCCACCGCTTCTTCACCAATATAAAGGTGGAGAAAACCGCGGATTTTCTGCGCGCTGTAAAGTTCCGCAGATTTCTCCTCAAAACGGCGAATGCGCAACATCTGGCGCAGGAATTCAAGGCTCTGTTCGCGATCGGTCAGAGGTTGGCCATTTGTGCTCCGGTCATGACTCATCATCAGTGCACCTCCTTAACATCAGCCATTTTCCAGGGTCGATGTGTCGCCTTCGGGCAACCCCAGTTCCCTGGCCTTCAGCAACCTGCGCATGATTTTCCCGCTACGCGTTTTCGGCAGATTAGCGACAAATTCGATCTCCTTGGGCGCGACTGCTGAGCCGAGCTTTTTGCGGGCGAAGCCGAGCAGTTCCAGGCGCAGCTCCTCACTGGCGACGGCATCGCTTTTCAAAGCGACAAAAGCTTTGACCAGTTCGCCGATCATCTCTTCCGGTTTGCCGATCACTCCTACTTCAGCCACGGCCGGATGCTCCATCAGCGCACTCTCGACCTCGAACGGCCCGACCATGTGCCCTGAAGTTTTGATGATGTCATCAGCCCGGCCGACAAACCAGAAATAACCGTCGGCATCGCGCTCGGCAAGGTCCCCGGTGATGTACCAGTCTCCGGCAAAGCATTTGCGGTAACGTTGCTCATCATGCAGGTAGGCACGAAACATCGAGGGCCAGCCTTGCCTCAAAGCCAGTTCGCCTTCGCAACCGGGATGATCTTCAACTTCGACTTCACTCTCGCTGATACGATGCACGATGGCCGCCTCGATCCCCGGCAGCGGGCGCCCCATGGACCCGGGGCGAATCTCCATGGCGGGATAATTGGCGATCATGATTCCCCCGGTTTCGGTCTGCCACCAGTTATCATGGATCGGCAACCCCAGGGCCTCGACGCCCCAGACGACCGCCTCGGGATTGAGCGGTTCACCGACGCTGTGAACCAGCCGCAAGTGTGACAGGTCATATTTCTCACGCGGCTTAAGGCCACTGCGCATCAGCATGCGGATGGCCGTGGGCGCCGTATACCAGACATTGACCCGCTGTTCTTCCAGATTGCGACACCAGCGTTCGGACTCGAAATCGGCTTCGTCAACCAGGTTGGTGACGCCGTGGGTCAACGGCGCGATAATGCCGTAGGAGGTTCCGGTCACCCAGCCGCAATCAGCGGTACACCAGAAAATGTCTTCAGGGTGAAGATCCAGCACGTATTTTCCGGTCAGGTAGTGGGTCATAACAGCATTGTGAACGTGCACGGCCCCCTTCGGTTTGCCGGTTGTTCCGCTGGTGAAGTGCAGCAAGGCCATGTCTTCAGGGTCGGTTTGTGGAATAGAAAATTGAGTCTCTGATTCCTGCAGAAGACGGGATAGTGATAGAACATTATCGGGTTGATCCGCAGTGCTGTCGGTGAGCAGAATATACTCGAGCTGAGGAAGAGCATGCCGCAGGGCCTGGACTTTTTTGCGGTAGAGCCGTTCGCTGGTGACCAGAACCCGCGCGTCGCCACGCTCCAGCCGCTGGGCGATCGGTTCCGGTCCGAAGGCCGAAAAGAGCGGACAGAAGACACTGAGATTCTTCAGGGTTCCAAGCACCGCGCAGTAAAGTTCCGGAATCCGGCTGGAGAGGCTGAAGACTCGTTCGCCCTTGCCGATGCCCAGATTTCTCAGCAGGTTGGCGAAACGGTTGCTGCGGTCGCGTAAATCCGTATAGCTGAAGTCCTCGACCTGGCCCTCTTTGCTCAGCCAGCGCAGCGCAACCCGATCACCCCGACCCTGATCGACATGACGGTCGACCGCCTCGTAAGCAATATTCAGCCCACGACCATCGGGCAGTCCGGAAAGCTCGCGGCGCACGGCATTCCAGGAAAATTCCGCCCGGGCCTGGTGATAATCGGGAAGGTTCGGCGCGACTCGCCAGCGTGAAGGATCTTTTCTGATCGGTTGCCAACCCATAGCGGAAACCTCCAATCTGGACCGGAATTTCCGGTGGTTCCCGTCCGGAAAAAATCCGGCCTAGTGAGCAGCTGGCAGTAACATCATATACAAACAGCATAACACCGATCAGCGGGTTGGCAACTCGCTAAGCAGGAGCTGAAAAGTCTCCAAAGGCAGGGAAATCAGCCGATTCTCAACACCTTGGCACCACGGATTTTCCGCTCCTTGAGTTCCAGCAGAGCCCGATTCGCCTCGGCGAGGGGGAATTCTTCATAGGTCGGATGAAGGGGGATATCAGCCGCGATCTTAAGAAATTCCGTCACGTCACTCCGGGTCACGTTCGCGACGCTCTTGATTTCCTTTTCCATCCACAGATCTCGAGAGTAATCGACTTCGCTCAGCAGTTGACGATCAAAATCCTCTTTACGGATCGCATTAATCACCAGACGTCCCCCGGGCATCAGGCAGCGCATGGCGGAAACAATCGGTAACCAGGCCGGTGTGGTGTCAATGATCGACTCCATCAATTCAGGCGGCTCGTCTTCAGTTCCGCCCGCCCAGCCAGCGCCCAACTCCAGGGCAAACTGCTGCTCTTTTTCACTGCGGGCGAAGACATAGACCGGAACTTCGGGATACTGATGGCGCACCAGCTTCAGAACCAGGTGGGCCGAGGCTCCGAAGCCGGTCAAACCGAGCGGTCCCCCGCCAGTGAGTTTGGCCAGGGACAGAGAACGGTAACCGATCGCCCCGGCACAGAGCAGCGGAGCGGCTTCCGCATCAGTGAATATTTCGGGTAAAGGATGGGCAAAAGCGGCCGGAACGACCAAATACTCGGCATAGCCACCATCGGCGTCACGGCCGGTCGCCCTGAACTGCGGACAGAGATTTTCCAGCCCTTGCCGACACCAGCGACACTGACCACAGGCTGAAAAAATCCAGGCCACGCCAACCCGCTCACCGAGGCGACTGGTCGCGACATTCTCTCCGACCTTGTCAATGCAACCCACCGCCTGATGGCCGAGAATCACCGGCAATTGAGGCGGCGGAGTACGCCCCTCGATTTCATCCAGTTCGGTATGACAGACACCACAGGTCGTCACCCGGATCCTGACCTCATCAGCACCCGGCTGGGGCACCGGCCAGTCCACCAGGCGCAGCGGTTCGCGCTCAACCCGCAAGTCGCAGAGTTTCTCCAGCACCATCGCCTGCATCATTTCACTCATACCCCTGCTCCTCTCCAACAACAGGATGATGACTGGTCCCGAAAAAGACCAGGAGAATCAGCGCAGCAACCAGCCCAGCCAGGTGAACCTGCGGCAGAACCCGAAAATCCCCACCCGCAAACAGGGGAGTTCCCGACATCGCCTCGTAGCCAACCTTGGCCAGCAGAGTGATCAGCAAAAGGCTCCAAGGCTTGACCGCTTCTGCCCGGGCAATGTTCATCATGCAGCAGTACGCCGCAAGGGCGACCACCAGTCCTGAGATTCCGGCAAAGAGGGCAATGCCTGAATTCAACACCAGCAGGCTGTTGCCGGCCATACACAGGAGGATTAACCACACAAATGCCGCACGCCGGCTGGCTTCGATGAGTGTTCCGAAAACAACCAGAACCAGAAGATTCCAGACGAGATGACTCACCGAATAATGCACCAGAAGGGAGGTTGCGACACGCCACCACTGCCCGTCAAAAACCAGATCTCGATCATAAATGAGGGCGGACGAAAGCTGCGGCAAGCAATAAACCAGGCTTGCCAGCCCGGCGATGATCAGGGTCATCCAGGGCAGGCGCAGTGCCGTCATTTTCTTCTGCGCCATCCGGACACTCCCGCGAAAACCCCGACCGCAACCATCACCAGCGACAACCAGGTCTGGATACTGCCCCCATAACTGGACCCGGGACGGTAGGTCACCTGGTATTTTTCAGGCTGTTCCTTGACTTTCTGTTTAAACAGGTCCAACTGGATTTTGAGATTGTCGATCATCTGCGCCGAGGCCAGTTGCAACCCTTCCGCAGCATCTTTGCGTAGCTGTTCGTCAAGATTGACCGGGGTCGCCTTCCCCTTCACAAAGCTGGTGCCGGGAGCCCGAAACAGCAAGCTCTTGCTGGGAATGTGAAAAACCGCCGCATCGAGCAGAGTGTTGGTGGAATTCTTTTCCCCTCTGACCATGTAGGCGCCGATGATCGTCCAGTAGCTTAACGACATGAATCCTTCATCGGTATTCTGAACCTGATCATAGGAAAGCAGGGCAATAACATCGAGACCATACATGGTCCTGATCTGCTCAAGATTATCAAAGCCGCCGGAGGCGGTCAGATACCCACTCGGGATCAGCTCAATACTGGAGATAAAGTCCTGCTGCTCGAATTCCCTGGCAACTCCGGCCATCAACTCCATGCGTTCTTTTTCACTGATCGGGACCGCATGCGGACGCTGGCCACTCCACGACCAGAAGCTTCCGTCCCCTCTGATCGATTGATTGGGAACAAAAGCAATACCAACCTTGAGCGGCACATCCAGGGTCGGCATGCTCGGGATCACTTCCCTTTGACTGTTCGGATAGAGATAATCCATCAAGCTGCTGGAATAATGGCGCTTACCGGCACAGCCACTGACCAGCAGGGCAACACAGAGAATGAAAATCAGTCTCTTCATCGTCTCTCCCTTTCATCATCTCATTCAGACAGCCAGTTAATAAACAAGTCACAGTTCAGCAGACCTCATACCGATATGAGGTCCTCAACATCAGCTCACGGGGGGTGAAACGTCGAGCTGTCGGTAGAGCTGCAGATATTTTTCCGCCGATTGGCTCCAGCTGAAATCCCTGGTCATGCCGCGTTTAACAACCGTCTTCCAGCGACGCCGCTGAGCGTACAGAGCCAGGGCTCGATCAAGCGCGGCCAGAAGCTCACGGGGCTCGGCATGATCAAACACAAAGCCGTAACCCGTGTGCGGAAATTCATCGATATCCACCACGCTATCAGCCAGACCGCCGGTCCGCCGAACCAGCGGTAAGGCCCCGTATTGCAGGGCGATCATCTGGGTCAGCCCGCAGGGCTCATAGCGGCTCGGCACCAGCAACAGGTCAGCGGCCGCGTAAAGCCGATGGGATAAGCCCTCGTTGAAGAGGAGGTTGATCGAGACCTGCCCGGCATTTTTTTCCTGCTGCGCCTGCCAGAACGCCATCTGTTCACGGTTCCCGGAACCGAGCAGAACAAACTGAATATTCCGTTCCAGAAGCTGCGACCAGATATCCCGAATCAGATCGATCCCTTTTTGCTGATCAAGCCGACTGATGACGGCAATTAACGGTTTCGTCGGATTCTGTTCGAGGCCCAGCTCCCTTTGCAGCTGTTTCTTGCAGACACTTTTCCCTCTCAGATTTGCCGCCGAAAAACCGGCGGCAATCTGTTGATCAGCTTGCGGATTCCAGATCCGCTGATCCAGACCGTTGATGATGCCGCAAAGGTGGTCACGGCGAGCCCGTAACAGACCGTCAAACCCCAGTCCCTGTTCCGGTTCCTGAATTTCGAGGCAATAGCGTTGCGATACCGTTGTCACCAGATCGGCAAAATTGATTCCCCCCTTCAAAAAAGACACTCGGCCATAATATTCCAGGGCTTCCGGAGATCCGAATTCCCCGGGAAGGTCAAGATCTGAAAGAATCGAGAGAGGAAACATCCCCTGGTAACCGAGGTTGTGGATGGTCAGCACGGTCCGGGTCGCAGAGTAGAATTCCTGGCTTGCATAGCGGGTTTTGAGCAGTGCAGGGATCAGTCCCACCTGCCAGTCATGCACGTGAATGACCTCGGGCCTGAAATTAATAACCTTGGCCATCTCCAGAACCGCCCGGGAGAAGAAACCGAAGCGTAAGGCATTATCAGGATAATCCCCCGCCTCTGTTCCGTAGAGCTCTTCCCGGTCAAAGAACTCCGGCGTATCAACCAACCAATAGGGGACTCCGTCGTACACTGCCCGCTTCAAACTGCCCCGGCAGGTCCTGTCCTGCATGACGATTTCGACACTGTACCCGCTCTTCACCGGGGCAACCGGGGCCTTTTGCGCACTTCTGTAGCAGGGGACAACCACCTGGACATCATGCCCCAGTTGGCGTAAGGCCCGCGGCAATGAACCGACGACATCCGCCAACCCGCCGGTTTTGGCAAAGGGGGTCGCCTCGGACGCGACAAACAGGATTTTTTTCGCTGTGCGTTTATTTACGGTAATAGCACGCCCTGAAATTGCCGTCGGATCGAGGGTCTCAAGCAGTTCATCGGCGCGGAAACCAAGCTTTTCGGCCAGGCGCAGGATTTTTTGCAGCCGACGCAGCCACACAATGATTCTGTCCCGCATCTGCACCGGGACCTTTTCTGGATCACGTTGGCAGGTCAACAGCTCCAGCTGCAGAATCAGCAGGCAGAACCCGGAAAGTTTTTCCCTGTTCAACCAGTCGACATGATCGAAATAGTGACATCCCAGCAACCCCCTGAAATCCTGGTCATTGCACAGTCGCTCCAGGAGACGGAACAAACTTTCCGGATCAGCCGGATCGCAAGCCGCCAGCCTTTCGGCAAGTTCAGTAAGATGCCGTTTTTCCAGGCTGATATCGGGATAAATCACATGGGTCAGCACTTCCAGGAGGTCATCAACCGGGATCCTCGCGAAATGATCGCCGGCGTAGGCCGCCAGATGCTGCGCCAGCAGTTCCTCCACGCGGCGCTTGGCCCGCTCAGGACGCGAAACCGCCAGCAGCGCTTGTGCCGGTTCCCAGGTCTGCTCGAACAGCATGGCCGCATGATCGAGGTAAAGATTTTTACGGGCCCTCCCGCCATGGCGCTGCCAGAGCGTCAGCCAGCGGCCATCCGGATCGCTTAACGGGTGAAATTCGCCAAAGGCATGATGCGCGTAGGCATCAAGGTAAAATTCCCCCCCGCTGGCCAAAGCTCCAGCCGGCTGCAGAGATTGCTGCCCGCTGCCCTGATCAACCAGCAGAACAAAAGCCTGGGAAACATCGATTCCGCAGGCGGCAATGACGCTGATCCCTTCCTTGTCCGCCATCTTCGCCGGGGCACCGATCCTCCCGCTGATCGACTTGGACGAATTGTTACAGATAACCAGGGTCGTACGCTCACCCAGGCCATTACTGTAAACAAACACGTCCTCTTCACTGCCGTAGACCGATTCGAAGTCATAGAGCTGAAAACGCTCAGCCCCGCTGAACAGGGCCCGCCGGCGCAGCAGGGGAAACAGCTGTCGCTCATGACGGGCTATCAGCTCTCGGTTCGGCTGTTCATCCCAGCGCGGAGCCAGGTATTCCATGCCGTATTTCTCATGCAGCCCTTCAACCTGACCGTGGCCGAACATCGGCAGGCCCGGCATGGTCGCCAGCATGGTCGCAACACAGAAATATTTATCACCGTCGCCAAACTGCTCGACAGCCGGCTTTTCATCCGGATTGCTCATAAAATTGACAAAGCGCTGCAGAATCGCCGGGTCAAAAGCCAGAATATTCTTGATCGTCTGGCGATATTTAGCGTTTTCTTCGCGCTTGAGCATGTTCATAAAGGCGCTGTTGTAGACCCGGTGCATCCCCAGAGTGCGGACAAAATAGCCCTCCATCAGCCAGAAGGCTTCCGCCACCAGCAGGGTTTCGGGGGCTTCTACCCGCACCCGGTCAACCAGTTCACGCCAGAATTCCTGGGGAAAATGACGTTCGAATTCCTCCCGGCTGAGGGCGTGATCTTCCCGTGACGGAACACCTGCGCCGCCGCCCGGCAACGGGTACCAGAGTCTTTGAAAATGGCGTTTCGCCAGAGTCATGGCGGCATCAAAACGGATAATCCGGAAACGCTGCGCGACCCGAATGATCAGTTGAATCATCGCCTCACGCACCTGTGGCAGCAGATAATTCAGCTGAGCGGTATCGTTCCAGGGCAGGTGGGTGCCGTCATTGCCATGATAGATGTAACGCACTTCACCGCTGTGACGATGCTGATAGCGGCAGACAACAGCGGCCTCGCTGTGGTCGAAATAACCATCCTCGATCTGAATAGAGTATTCAGGATCATCACTCAGATCGGGGCCACTGAAGCGGTAACCGGGATAGGGCGGATAGGCCAGTTGAATAAACCAGTCGGGATGCTCACGCATGAGTGCCGATTCGATTCCGGTATGATTGGTGACCACGTCACAAGCCAGGTCGATATTACGCTCTCGGCAGCGCCGGCGCAGATTTTCCAGAGCCTGCTCACCACCCAGGTCATCGGCAATCCGGTAATCGTCGATGGCATAGGCAGACGCCGCCACCTGCACCTGTCCGGAAAGATTCTTGACTTTTAAAGAGGCTTTCGAGCGCTGCCAGATGCCGATCATCCACAGGCTGGTGAAACCGCAGCGGGCCAGATTGTCCAGCTCGCTATCGGGGATCCGGTCGAGGGTCCTGATCGGGTACTGGTATCTGGCTGACAGCTGCTGCAGCCAGACATAGGTTGATTTCGCCAGCAGAACGGTGCGCGGCATCCAGTCGAGATCAACAGAAAAATCAGCATATTCCTCATCGCTATGGGTGGCGGGATCAAGGACCGACAGCTCCGCTTCCCCCGGGGGCCCGGCACCGAAACCTTCCCTCTCCAACTGGACATAGGCCGTAGCAATCCGCTCACGAAGGTCATCCGGAAGCATGCCTCCCCAGGCTTCAAGCAGAAAATCGAGCTGTTCACGCAGGGTTTTCCCTTTGCGAATCGGTTCAAGAAGACGGGACAACAGGGCCTGGGGACGGGAGCTGTGAATATCCTCGCTGAAGGGCAGCGAGCTGTCGAAAAGCTCGAGCTGACGGCGGTAGGCACAGTGATCCTGCAGTTGCTGTTCCTCTGCGGCAAACAACTCACGTCCATCCCTGAGAGCCGGGTTCAGACTCTGCACATAAAGCAGGATCAATTCGAGCAGCAGTTCTTTGCTTTGATTCTGCTCTTCCAGTAACTCAACCAGCCGGTTTCCCGTCGTCGTGCCCAATTCGATCGGCGGGGAGGGAAAGTAAGCCAGGAAATGATTGAACAACTGTGACTTTTCGGCGAACTCAACTGGCTGACCGGAGAGCTGAAAAACCCCTCCCCGTTCGTGAAAATCCCGACGCGACAGGAAATCATCGGCAATCAGCCGCAGCGTCTGGTTCATGACAGCCCAGAGCTCCATTTCGGCGGCAGTGAGAGATGACCCTCGACTGATGCGCAGGTGGTCGGCCAGCAGGTGGCGAAAATAGCTGCTCTGCGGATGATTATTTGCCGCAAACTGGGGCGTCAGCCTGGTGGTTTCCCAGGCGTTACGACCACATTGAAAGCCCAGCGGATAATAGGTTTGAGAAAAATCCGAGTTCATCATATCAGGTCTGAATCAGGTCGGCCCGGCGCAGAAAATCTGCGGCTTCTTCCGGTGCGGTCGGATTGATATGAAACCCCGAACCCCATTCAAACCCGGTCATTCGGGTCAGCTTGGGCGCCAGTTCGATATGCCAGTGATAATTAGCCGGCAGCATCGCCCAGTAGTCGGGGCGTCCCCAGCGGGAATGCATGGGCGGAGCACTGTGCAGAATCAATGAATAGGGGGGATCCCTGAGAACCTTGCGAATCCGCTGCAGGGCATCGCGCAGGGTTTCGGCCAGACTCTGCAGCTGCTGGTCCGTTTGGGTCGCAAAATCATGCTGATGAGCAACCGGGGTGATCATCAGCTCAAAAGGAAAGCGCGAAGCATAGGGAGCATAAACGAGAAAATTGCCATCATCCTTGACGATCCGCTCTTTGGCCTGGCGTTCCTGGCGAATCAGGTCGCAGACCAGGCAGCGCTCCTTGCGCTGATAATGATCGCGACAGCAGTCGAGTTCGGTGGCGACCAGCGGCGGAATCAGGGGCACCGCAATCAATTGTGAATGGGAATGCTGAATATTGCTCGCGGTCCCGATGCGGCAGTTTTTGAAAATAAAGATATAGCGGAAGCGGCTGTCGTTTCTCAGATCGAGCATGCGGACGCGATAGGCTTTGAGAACTTCAGTGATCTGTTCAATGCTCAAATCCGCCAGCTGGGTCTGATGGTCGGGAGTTTCAATGATCAGCTCATGGGCACCAATGCCGTTCATCCGGTCATAGAGCCCTTCGGCCCGATTGTCCAGCTCACCCTCGATCCCCAGTGCGGGGACTTTATTGGGAATAACCCTGACCTGCCAGCCGGGCTGGTTGCGAGCGCTCCCCCCCGGGCGGTGGGCGTAAATTTCCGAGGGTGTTTTACTTTCATAGCCGGGACAGAAAGGGCAAAAACCGGTGGCCGGCAGATCATGCTGCTGCCAGAAATCCTGGGGCCGGCGCCCCTGCCCCATAGCCATAATCGTCCAGTTATTCTTCAACGGATCCCAACGCAACTCCGACACGATATATCCTTTCCCGGGCCACCAGGGTCTCAGCCCTCAACCCCGTGACACTGATCCTACACCAGCCAGTTTTCCTGCTGCAAAACGGCTCCTCGATAGCAGAAGCTCGCGCTTCCCTCTGCGGGCCAACGGCCACTTTCCCGTCCATCCTTGTAGGTATGGCAACTCAGATAAATAATGTCGCCGGGATGAAACTGCACTTGGGCGAGAGGAACGGCCAGCTCGAGAACCTGCTCCAGGGCAGCCACTCCGTGGGCGGCAGCGGACTCTTCGCCGGCAACCGACAGACGCCGTGAAACAAAATCGAACTGCAGAGAAAAAATCTTTTTCGCCCGCAGGCGGATTTCAAAAACACCTTTTTTCCCGGCGAGGCGGCGCAGCAGATCAATCTGATCGACGCGAAAATAGATAAAGTTCGCATCGTAACCATAATAGACTTTTTCCAGTTTTTCGCGACTGGCATACATGGCTCCAGCAGTTCCCAGTTCAAGACAACCGGCGGCCAGCCACTCAAAATAGTCGCCAATCCGTCCGTTGATCTCGGGCGTGAAGCAGGCCGTCGGCTCATAACCGGAAGTTTTCATATTCACCGGCTTGATGGCCTGATGCAATTGCTGGGGAACGGGGAGCCCCCGGAACTGGTAGAGACCTTCGAGGTGGAACCGGAACAGCCGATCAAAGATATCCGCCTGGGCCGAGGTATGTTCATCCCCGTACCACCAGAACCAGTCGCTCCCTTCAGCCCTTAACATTTCCCGTACCAGATCGCTGAGCGGCTCATCGGGGTGGTCAAGGGCGTGGGTGATCTCAGCCTTGAAGACATCGTGCCGGGCCTGATGCAGAAGCTCCCAGGCAAGGTTCTCTTCGGGATGACCGATCCAGGTGGTAAAATCCGCACGGATCCAGGATCCGGCGGACAGCCGCTCGAGAGGAACGGGCTCAACCTGCGACAGCGCTGTCTTGATGGTTGCCATCTCCATGTCGGCAGACTGCTGCAGGGCGAGGTAAAAATCGCGCAGAAACGGATAACCATTATCAGGATAACGCTCCCAGCAGTTTTCACCGTCGAGAATAATCGCCACCGTGCCGCCGGGAGCCTGTTTGGCAATCAGTTTCAAGCGCCCCATCAGGTCAGCAACCGCATCCTTGCTGTTCCAGGTCGCGTAGAGGAAACCGATACGATCGGAAAGCTCACGATCACGAAACAACAGGGGCAACCGGGCAAACTGATAGATTTGGTACAGCCGGTGACGTTCGATCAGCCCCTGGCCGAGGCTGCGAGCCAGGATATCCTCATCGGTTGCCGCCCACAGGGCCCCTTCCTCGGCCAGCAGCCGGACCGCCTCTTCACTGACGGCGCCTTCGGCGGGCCACATGCCTCGTGGTCGCGGTCCGAAAATCCGCTCGGCGGTTTTCAACCCCTCACGCACCTGCAAACGCGCATCTTCGGGGTAACGAAAATCGGCGGCGGGAAGGGGCAGTCCTGGACTCGGTTCCTGCGCGGTATGCAGGTCACAGAGCAGGGGCAGGATCGGGTGGGCATAAGGAGTTACGGAAATTTCAATTAACCCCTCCTCTTCCAGTTCCCGATGTAGATCAAGAACCCTTGCGACCTCTTCGCGACAGCACTGTAACAATTCCTGTTTCTGCTCAGGACGAAAATGCCTGCCCTGCTTCAGCAGGCCGGAGACCAGAGGCGACTTGCGACGCAGATGGGAACCGGTCCAGGCCAGCAGAAACCAGACCTGAAGATCGAGAAGATCCTGATCGGAGAAATATCGGGCGGCGGAGTCGACATGTCCGGCCCGGATCAGGAACAGTTCGTGGTAACGTGGCTGGGAAAAAATCTGGGTCTGCTCGTTGACTGAAAAAAACTGTTCGACGACAAATTGACGTTCTTTCTCCTCCAGCTGTTCCGGTTCACGGGCCAGCAGTTCCAGCCAGTGATCCTGGTCTTCACCGTTGTCGTAACGCTCAAGCTGCTCAAGCAGGGAAGGAACCAGGTTCACCGTGACGCGCGCATCCGTCTCGCGGATGGTTTCAAGCATTTCACCGTAGTCTTTCAGGGCGTGCAGCCAGGTCCAGGGGAGCAGGGTATGCCCGCTGATCGGATCACGGTAATCCGGCTGGTGCATATGCCAGAGGATACAGACCTTCAATCGGTTCGTTTGGGCATTTTGAGCCTGAGTCATTGACAATCCTTGAAAACAAAAAATCAACACCCCGAAGGCGATAAGCGGGGGCCTTCGAAATCATAACACAGTGGCGCCGGGATGTGATGATAGCAGAGATTTGTCTGCGCCGTAGCGGAAAAGTTTTTTCTTCACTGCTGAGACAAAACTTGCCTCGACCCAGGTGAACTGGCATAGTGCCGCCCATGCGCAAAAAAGCCTTCAACCTGTACTCAACCTACCTGAAACAGCACTTCGGTGGCCGCGTGCATAAAATCTCGGTCGATGCCGGATTCGGCTGCCCCAACCGCCGGGGTGGCCGCAATGCCCATGGCTGCACGTTCTGTGACCCGAACGGTTCCGGGGCTGTGGGGATCGAACGCAACGAGCCGATTGCAGTTCAAATTGAACGGGCCAAGGAGCTGATGCGGCGAAAATACCGAGCCAAATGGTTTATCGCCTATTTCCAGCCGTTTTCAAACACCTTTGCCCCGGTCCCCCACCTGCGCCACTGCTATGACCAGGCCCTGGCCGTAGACGATGTCGTCGGGCTGGCGGTCGGAACGCGCCCCGACTGCCTTCCCGATCCGGTGCTCGATCTGCTGGCGGAATATCATCGTGCAACAGACTTCTGGCTTGAACTGGGGTTGCAGAGCATTCATGACCGGACGCTCCAGGAAATCAACCGCGGTCATGACTACGCCTGCTTTCTCGACGCTTACCAACGTGCCAAGCAGCGTGGATTACGTATCTGCGCCCACGTCATCCTCGGCCTGCCCGGCGAAAGCCGTGAAGATATCCTGGCCACGGCGGATGAACTGGCGCGGCTGAAGGTCGACGGCATCAAACTTCACCTGCTGCACATTCTCAAAGGGACCCCCCTCGGCGAACGTTACAAACAGGGGCAGATCAAAATGCTGGAGATGCAGGAATATGTCGAACTGGCAGTCGATTTTATCGAAAGGTTGCCCCCCGAGACTCTGATTCAACGCCTGACCGGTGACGGCCCGCGCGATATCCTCCTGGCCCCGATCTGGTCAATGAACAAGTGGGAAGTGCTGAATGCGATCGACGATGAACTGGAACGCAGAGGAACCCGGCAGGGAGCAAAATACAGATTTTGATTTTAAATAAGGAAACCCGTACTCCTCTCAACAGAAGAGGAATGAGGGAGGGCCAAGAATCCCGTCAGGAACGGACCGAATTCGTGACGACCTTGACTGCCGAGGAATCGGGTGCCGGGCCGGCATTCCCCCAGGAAATCAGCAGCAATGAGGCCCAGACAAGACTAATGAGTAAAATCACCAAGCGAAACATGGCGCGCAATCTAACAGAACGAAAATCCGGAATCAATAGCAGAATTCAGCGAAAAATAAACTTTAGCCTCATGAGGCCCGGCACGACCTGACAGACCCTGTCAGATCAAATCCAATCTCATAAGTCCTTGAACTTGTGGAAAACTTTTTATACAACATTAGAAATACCGTATGGCGTAACTTTGGCTGAAGCTATGCGGAGTTAATAACTCCTGAGTTTTGAGAAAAAAGGCTTCCAAGAGGATCCATGGCGATTCAGCAATTACTTTGATCCCTACTTGGAAGAGACAAATTCGTCGCCCAAAATGGGCAGTGATTTACACGCATTTAATTTGTAACTCAACTATTTGCTGTTATAAACAGAAGAATAATTTCATTGCTTCGTCCATAATCTGCTTGCTCCGATAGGACAAATGAAATGGGCCACCAACACCTTTTTGATCTGGACTGTTACGATCAGCACAAGTCTTCAGTGGCGATCCTCATGAACCACTTTTTTCTCCGTTATCTCGGGCTTCTCTACCATGAGTTTGCCGGAGATCTTGTGCTGCCTATTGTTCTGGGTGAAATCGCCCACCAGAATGTTCATCGCTTTTATTCCCGCAAAGGCAGCAGCATCACTGTCGACGAGCAGGCAGTGAAGCATCCGGATCGGATGAATTATCTCGAACCAACCAACGCCTATTCTATCAGCGAAGCAACAGGTATTCCCAGAGAGACGGTGCGCAGAAAAATCGACAAGCTGCAGAAAAAAGGTTGGGTTGTCAAAAACGAGCGCGGCGAGGTGCGCATTTCTGCAACGGTCAGCGAACAATTTACCGGGGACTTCAATATAAAAATTATGGCTGAACTGCTGGAGACGAGTGAGCAGATTCGGCATTTGCTAATCCCTGAACAGAAACCCAGGACCTGAAACATGAATGAAGACAAAACAGAATCGGCGGGCAGAATCAACCGACGGCAATTCATCATCGGTTCGGGTGCGCTTGGCTGCGGATATCGACATGGCGAAAAATCCTTTGCAGTCCTCAGGGAACACGGCCGGCTGCTATCGGCTGCTTCTCTCGCCAGGGAGCGAGTGAGACGTGTTCTTTCAACTTCTCACTGTTCTCCTGGGCCAACAACTGTGGCAGTGCATAGCTGGTCGAAAGAATCTGGGTTCAGCGGTGCAGCACTTGGCACCCGAGGCAGGGAAAATTCGCACCTGAAAAACAGGGCAATAAGCCGGACCGACCTTCAGATCGGAGCAAAAGGGCTTAACTTCGACAATTTTCAGTTATCAATGAACGCTCCACCGCACCGGATCAGCCGGTTTGGGAAGGGGTGTAATTCTAACCTTCAGTTAACGTCTTAATACCGATGAAAAGCCGCAGAGGTGTTGCGTAATAATCAAAAATATTTCTAAATTGGTAATAATTCAGGAGTTGCCCATGTTGCTTCATCTGCTTAATAGAACGACTCATATTTTTTTTGGCTTTGTTTTCCTTGTGTTGCTTGTCGCGTGTCAGCAGAAAAACGATGCACCATCATCCGAGCAGATACGGCCAGCAAAAATAATGAAAGTCAGTACGGCCAATGATCTCGAAACCTATCGCTATCCAGCGATTATCAAAGCCGCTGAAGAAACAGAACTCAATTTTAGTGTTAGCGGAACCCTCCAAGACTTATTGGTCACAGAAGGTGCCAAGGTCAACCAGGGGGATATTTTGGCAAAGCTCGATCAACGAGATTTTGTCAGCCGGTTGAATGCTGCAAAAGCCCAATATGAATCTGCTGATCAGGAATATCAGCGTGCACTACGCTTGATGGAAGCAGATGCCATTGCCCAGCGTGATTTGGAGATGCGTGAAGCGCAACGTGATTCCGCCAAAGCGAATCTAGAAACCGCGAGCAAGGCTCTTCAGGACACGGAATTACGGGCCCCATATCCGGGATTGATTGCCAGCATCCCTGTTAAACGGCTGCAGACCCTCCAGCCTGGTACAACAGTTGCCAGACTCATCTCGACCGCTCAGTGGCAAGCGACCTTTAACTTGCCGGCACGAGTTGTGGCTCTTGCTCCGACCCGTACAACTCAGGGAATTTTCGTTAGCCTTGCAACGGATCCAGAATCTTTGATTCCAGCAGTTTATGAAGAGGCAACGCTGGATGCAGACTCTGCGTCTCAGACCTACACTGTGACTCTCTCCTTCAGGAAACCGGATAACCGGATTCTTCTTCCAGGCATGAACGCCGAGGCCATTCTAACCGCGTCAAGTATCGATGGCACCGCAGCAAATCAAGTCATGGTTCCCCTGTCAGCGATCATGAGCGATGGCGAGCAAGAATATGTCTGGGTTTATGATTCCACACAAGGAACAGTGGCGAAAAGAATCGTCGAAGTGCAACCAGGGATCGGCGAAATGATGCGGATAGAAACAGGGCTTAGCATCGGCGAATCGATTGTTGCCGCTGGAGGCTCCTATCTCTCGCAGGGGATGAAGGTTCGCCCGTGGGATATGCCTTAAAGTCTGTACTCATCATTCTATCTTTGACCAAGATATGCTCGTTTAAGTAAATACAGGACATCCCATGAATTTTGCCGAATTCAGCATTAGAAACCAGGTGTTCAGCGTTATCGTCATTCTTCTGGTCCTGCTCGGTGGCTGGACCGCCTATCAGGAAATGCCGCGACTGGAAGACCCTGATTTTACCATCCGCACTGCCCTGGTGATTACCCAGTATCCCGGCGCCAGCCCCCGGGAAGTCGCTGAAGAAGTCACGACTGTTATTGAGCAGGCCCTGCAGCAGATGCAGGAGGTCGATGTGGTGACTTCGGTCTCCTCGGCCGGGGTGTCGGAAATCTCCGTCGACATCAAATTTGAGTTCTCGCCAGACAAAGCATCACTTCAGGTGATCTGGGCCAAGTTGCGCAACAAAATCAAGGATATTGAGAAACAACTGCCTCCTGGAGTTCAGACCCCAACTGTTGTCGATGAGTTCGGTGACGTTTATGGGTTGTATTATTTTATTACCGGAGCAGGTTTCACGCCGTCTGAACTGCGAACCTACGCCAAACAGCTGAAGGACGAACTTTTTCAGGTTGAAGGCGTGGCCAAAGTGGCTCTGGACGGTGCGCAGCAGGAAGTTATTTATGTCGAATTTTCTAGTCGGGATCTCGTCAGCAGTAAGATTTCTCTGGACCACCTGTTCAACATTCTCAGTAAGCAGAACAGTGTCCTGTCCGCCGGGGATGTCAAAGTTGGAGATCTGCGTCTGATCATAGACCCCAGCGGGGCAATAGATTCAGTTGAAGCGATACGCAACCTGCTGGTGACAACCAGGCCTGACGGTGGAATGGTCTATTTGAAAGATGTTGCCCATGTATGGCGCGGCTATCGGACACCACCGAACAAGCTCTATCGTTACGACGGGCAATCCGCTATCGCAATAGGAGTCTCACAAGTCCTTGGGGGTAATATCGTCAAGATTGGCAAGGCCGTCAATGCTCGCCTCGCCGAATCCGAGAGTCGCCGCCCTCTCGGCATAGAAATCCACGAATTCTATCATCAGGGCAAGGCGGTTGAGGCATCGGTTGAAAATTTTGTCTGGAATGTTGTCGCGGCCCTGGCAATCGTGATCGCGACACTGTTTTTCTTCATGGGGGCACGTTCAGCTTTTGTAATCGGCGCAATTCTTCTGCTGACAATCTTTGCAACGCTGGCAACCATGGATCTGATTGCGATCCCTATGCACCGCATTTCTCTGGGTGCTCTGATCATTGCCCTGGGCATGATGGTTGATAATGCCATTGTTGTCACCGAGGGAATTCTCGTCGGTGTCCAGCGCGGACGAGAGAAACTGACCATCGCTCGGGAGATCATCAGCCAGACTCAATGGCCTTTGCTGGCCGGCACTCTGGTGGGATGTATCGCCTTCGGCCCAATCGGCTTCGCACCCGGGAGCACCGCAGAATATACCGGTCACCTGTTCTGGGTCATCCTGATTGCCTTGCTGTTCAGCTGGCTCTTTGCAGTCACCCTGACTCCGCTGTTCTGCTATTGGCTGTTTAAAGCGTCCCCAGTAGAGGATAAACCAAAAAGCCAACAGAACCTTTTTTATCGTTCATATGATGCACTGCTCAGTTCTGCTCTCAAAAAAAGCTGGCTCACAGTCGGTATTGTTTTCGGCTTGTTTGTCGTTTCCATCTGGGGCTTTCAGTTTGTCAAGTCGGGTTTCTTTCCAACCTCAACCATTCCACAGATCGTGGTTGACTATTGGCTGCCACAGGGGACCGATATCTCGCAGACCAATCGAGATATGAAAAAGCTGGAAGCTCATGTCCGCCAATTGGACGGTGTCAATGCCGCTATTACCATGGTCGGTGGCGGTGGCTTGCGCTACATGCTCATCTACGGTCCGGAATCGGCAAACTCCTCCTACGGCCAGCTGCTGGTCAGGACCGACGATTATCAACAGATCGACGCCCTGATTCCAGAAATCGAAAACCATATTTTCAATAACTTTCCGAACGCTCAGGCGAAGGTCTGGCGGTTTGTTTTAGGCCCGGGTGGCGGATCCACGATTGAAGCAACCTTCAAAGGCCCGGACCCTGTAGTTCTGCGTAAGCTGGCGAGTCAGGCCGAAGCCATCATGGTCGAAGATGGCGGGGCTCGCTCCATTAAAAACAACTGGCGCCAACCCGTCAGCGTTATTGAGCCACAGTACGCTGAAGCAAGGGCTCGCCGTGCCGGGATCTCTCGCGAGGATTTTGCCCGCGCACTGGTCACAAATTTCTCGGGTCGGCAAGTGGGAGTCTTTCGCGAAGGAGATGACCTGCTGCCGATTGTTTCCCGGGCTCCAGCTCCGGAGCGGGTCGGGCTGGAGAACATCAGGAACATTCTGGTTATGAGTAGTACAACTGGAGAAATGGTTCCCGTCGCTCAGGTGATTGATGGGTTCAAGACGATCTGGCGCGACGGATTACTGCGCCGGGAAGGGGGGCTCTGGACAATAAAAGCTCAATCAGACCCGTTGGGAGGAGAATTGACCTCGCAGCTTTTCAGCCGAATCCGGCCGCAGATCGAGGCCATCCATCTGCCGGCAGGCTACACTCTGGAGTGGGACGGGGAATATGGTGCAGCCCAGGAGTCCAACGAAGCCCTGGCCTCCACATTGCCGATCGGTTTTCTCTCGATGGTGATTGTTGTCTTTGTGCTTTTCGGTAAAGTACGACAACCTTTGGTGATCTGGCTGGTCGTGCCGCTAGCCTTGATCGGCGTGGTTTTCGGGCTGGTGCTTACCCGGACCCCCCTGGAATTCATGGGTATTCTTGGACTTTTGTCGCTGTCTGGTTTATTGATCAAAAATGCGATTGTTCTCGTTGACCAGATCGACTTCGACATTGCTCGTGGCAGACCCCGCTTCAGTGCCGTGATCGAGGCCTCAGTCAGTCGGGTCAGACCGGTGATGATGGGCTCGCTGACAACGATCCTCGGGGTGATTCCGTTGTTTTTCGATGCCTTTTTCCAGTCTATGTCGGTGGTCCTGGTATTCGGTCTGGGATTTGCGACATTGCTGACCCTGATCATCGTTCCGGTGCTGTACCTGGTGTTTTTCAAGATTCGTCCGGAGGAGAAGTGAAATGCGTCACCTGATTTTTGGGGGCATTCTGCTCCTGCTACTGACCGCTTGTACGGCAACGACGAAGATCCCAGAACACCCCCAGATCGAGACCCCTCGGAACTGGCATCAGAGCGGTGACTCAAATAGCATACAAAATGGTTGGATTGCATCCTTCGAGGACAGAGATCTGAACCAGTTGGTACGTGAAGCCGTTGACAACAATCCAGACCTATTGGCCTCTGCCAGCAAAGTCGATCGGGCTCGCGCTCTGGCCGCACAGGCCGGAGCGGCATTGACACCAACCGTTGGTTTGACCGCCGGCATGGCACGGGCTGACAACCAAGGAGCTATCGGCAATCGGCTTGAAGCAGGTCTCCAGATCGGCTGGGAAGTAGATCTCTGGGGCCGGCTCCAAGCTGGAAGGGATGCCGCTGGAGAAGAGTATGTAGCCGCTGAGAGTGATTACCGGTTTGCAGAGTTTTCCTTAGTGGCCAATACCGCGAAAGCGTATTTCGTTTCCATTGAAGCGAAGCTACAGGAGCAACTTTACCGGACAAGGTTAAAAAATCTGGAAGAAACCCTGCGGATTGTTTCTGTCCGTTATGAGAACGGAATGGTTTCACGCCAGGACCTGGCCCTGGCACAATCAGACCTGTCCGCTGCCAAAGAGCGGATGATTACCCTGGACAATGTCAGCCGGAACGCGACACGGTCAGTGGAATTATTGTTGGGCCGATATCCGAGCGGCATGTTGAACATGCGTTCTTCCTTGCCGACAGCCCCTCCGCTACCACCTGCAGGAGTGCCATCTGAAATTCTGGAACAACGACCGGACCTGCTCGCCGCCGAGAGGCGAGTCGCTGCTTCGTTCAACCGCCTGAACCAGGCTAAAGCCGCCAAACTGCCAACAATCAGCCTGACTTCGAATATTGGAGGCGCGTCGAGTGATCTCTCTTCTCTCCTCAACCCGGCAAATGTTGCCTGGCGCCTGGCAGCCAATCTGCTAGCTCCGATTTTCGATGGTGGGGAGCGGCAGGCGCGTGTTGATGTGGCCTCGGCAGAGCAACAGCAGGCATTGGCGAACTATACCGCAGTAGCCCTCGCGGCATTTGGCCAAGTGGAGACTGCCCTTGATCAAGGGGTCACCTTGGCCGCGCGGGCAGCAGAACTGGACACCGCACTTGAGCAGGCAGGAAAAGCGTACGAAATCGCCAAACTGCGTTACCAGGAGGGGGAAATCGCCCTGTTTGAGTTGTTATCGATACAGGATCGGATGGATCAGACGAGAAGCAATCTGTTAGCCATTCAGCGCTTGCAGCTGGACCAGCGCATCAACCTTCATCTGGCTCTTGGTGGCGACTGGAAGATGTGATGGTTCAGATCGCTCTGAAGGGTTTTTACGGATTATGGTTCCAAACTCTTCTGAGGATTTGGTTTTGTTGCCGACAACAGCCCCATTGAACACCGGCTCACACAAATTCTAAAACGGAAAAAGGCGTGAACTATATAGGGTGCCCCGATTGTGATCTGATCATGGAACTGCCCGTGTTGCGCGATGGCCAGCGGGCATTCTGTCCACGCTGTAACCACCTGCTGACCCACCGGGCTCATCGGGCACTGGAACGATCGGCTGCTTTTGCCTTGGCTGCGCTGATATTTCTCATCCTGGCAAACCTTTACCCTTTTATTTCCTTTGAAGCGAGTGGTCACACTCAGGTCATGACCCTCTTCCAGAGCGCACAGGAATTATTTAAGAACGGCAGTGAGGTTCTCAGTTTTTTTGTTCTGGCCTTTATTATTCTTTTCCCCGGCTTTATTCTCTTCAGTCAACTCTTGGTGCTGGTACCGATTCTGCTTAAACGTCAGCCGGTTAGCGACTGCAGTACCTGGGCGCGGTTTATTTTTACCCTGGGCCCATGGAGCATGGCGGAAGTTTTTATCTTAGGAGTCCTGGCCAGCCTGATCAAAATTGCCAGCATGGCAACGATTGTGCTGGGTCTTTCATTCTGGGCTTACGTCGCTTTTGCGTTATGTTTTCTCGCCGCAGCGACCCGCCTTGACCGTTACCAATTTTGGCGGACAATTATGCCTTTTCCCTCACCAAAAGCCGCGAGCGGCCAGACTGCAATCCGCCAGGGGCT
>JAFGEL010000058.1 GCA_016931615.1 Desulfuromonadales bacterium | reverse complement strand
TGTGAAGGGCCTATAGCTCAGTTGGTTAGAGCCGCCGGCTCATAACCGGCTGGTCCCAGGTTCGAGTCCTGGTGGGCCCACCAGATACTTGGTAGCTGTTCCACGATAAATTTAGGCATCAGATTGAATAAGACTCCACGCTTGATAAAGTTAACGCCTCCGGATATCGAACGCCGGGGAGACGTAGAGGTTGCGGCACAGTTCGCCAGGGGGGGGAACCAGATTCATAAAGAGTGCACCGAAAAATCGGTGCACTCTTTCTTTTTGCGCGGAGACCACTGATGGCCCGGCTGAAAACCGCGCGTTTATCAGATCTGATCGCCCTGCTCAATCAACTCTGCCCCGCTGATCTGGCCGAAGACTGGGATAATGTCGGTTTGCAGGTTGGGGATCCCCAGGCTGAAATCACGGGAGTTCTGGTCTGTCTGGACGCGGAGGAAGCCGCTGTGGAGGAAGCTCTGCGCTGCGGGGCTCAATTGATTATTTCCCATCATCCGCTTATTTTTCGCGCCTTAAAGCGTCTTTCCCCGAGCGACATGACCGGCAGGGTTGTGTTTCGTGCCATTCAGAATCAGATCGCAGTTGTCAGTGCTCATACCAACCTCGATCGAGCTGCAGACGGTTTGAACGACTGGCTGGCAGGGCGTCTGGGGCTAAGGGACAATCGACCGCTGGAAGCGGCCGAGACAGGCCACTTCTATAAGCTGGTTGTCTATGTCCCCAGTGGTCACGAAAGTGAAGTGATGGATGCTGTTTTTGCCGCCGGGGCGGGACATGTCGGAGCCTATGACCGCTGTTCTTTTCGTACTCCCGGAACCGGATCCTTTCGCGGACAAGAGGGATCCCGGCCCTTTATCGGGCAGTCAGGCGCTTTTGAGGAGGTTCAGGAGGTGCGCCTGGAAACGATCGTTCCTCGAGCCAGGCTCGACAAGGTCGTTGCCGGGATGCTGAAAGCTCATCCTTACGAGGAAGTTGCCTATGACCTGCTCCCACTGGCGAACCCGCGTAAGGGGGTTGGTCTGGGTCGCGTCGGTTTCTTGGAGACCACCTGCTCGCTGGAAAGCTTTGCAGAGAAAGTCAAAACAGCCCTGGATGTTCAGGCCCTGAGGGTGGTGGGTGACTTAGTTCGCCAGGTGAAAAAAATCGCAGTCTGTGGCGGAACCGGTATGTCGACCTATGCGTCTGCACTCCGCAGTGGCGCTGACTGCCTGGTCACCGGAGACGTTAAATATCACGAAGCTCAAAGGGCGCGTGCTGATGGTGTGGCCCTGATTGATGCCGGGCATTTCGCCACCGAACGACTGATGGTCTCGGAGTTGTCGCAACGCCTAAAAAAACTGTTTCGTGAACGCCAGTTCGCGATTGATATTTATGAAATGAAAACCGAACAGGATCCTTTCGTCACATTCACCTGAATGTGACCCCCCTGCACTTGAAAACGGAGGTTATATTGTGCAAAACAAATTAAATCTGCTGAGAGATCTTCAGGAGATCGACCGTGAAATCAGTTCTATCGAAATGACCCGCCAGGGTTATCGGGAAGAACTGGCGGCGTTTGAAGCTGATGCCGCCAGGGTTCAGGAGATGCTTGACCAGTTGGGCGATGAAGTGGCGCTGCTGCAACAGGAGGAAGCTCAGTTGCAGCAGGAGCTGCTGAAAGAGCGGGATAACGTCAAGCGTGTCGAGGCACGGTTGCCCGAGATTCAAACCCAGAAAGAGTATGTTGCCGTTCTCAAAGAGATTGACATGGCAAAGAAATCCAACCGGGATCTCGAAGAGCAACTGCAGGCCAAGCAGCAGGAAATTGCCGTTCTTGAAGAGGATCGTCAGGAAAAAGAAGCCGAGCTGGCGAAAATTCAGGAAAATTCAAATGTGCGGGGCGCCGAGTTGAAAGAGCTGCTGAGCGAGTCGGAAGAGACCCTGCTCAAGCGCACGCAGACCCGAGAAAGTGTCGCTGGTGAATTGCCGGCCAGTCTGCTGAAAAAGTACAACACCCTGTTCAAGCGACGTGGGGGTGTGGCTCTCGCCCCGGCACGCAATGGCGCCTGTTTAGGGTGCAATATGCAGCTCCCGCCGCAGCAGTACAACAAGCTGTTACGGGTCAACGAGTTGCAGACCTGCCCCCACTGTAACCGGATCCTTTACGTCGAGCAGGAAAACGGATAGCGGCTGGTTGAAGAGGGACAGATGATCGCCGCCTGACATTCCTGGAATGTCAGGGGGAGGAAAGTCCGGGCTCCGCAGGACGGGATGGTTCCTAACGGGAACCGGGGGCAACCCCAGGGAAAGTGCCACAGAGAGGAAACCGCCCGCCTTTGCTTTCGAGCTAAGGTGGGTAAGGGTGAAAGGGTGAGGTAAGAGCTCACCAGTTCCGGCGGTGACGTCGGAAGCTCGGTAAACCCCATCCGGAGCAAGACCGAATAGGGGAACATTTGAGGGCGGTCCGTCCGAAGTTCCCGGGTTAGGTCGCTCGAGACCGTTGGCAACGGCGGTCCTAGATGAATGATCATCACCCTGTCGCGGGTAACTGCGGCGGGGAACAGAACCCGGCTTACGGACCTCTTTGACCAGTTTTTTCCCGGCAGTATGAATCAATCATACTGCCGTTTTTTTCATGGTGAAGATAAATGCACAACAGGCGTGATCATCTCTGGCGTGATATCCTGTCCCGGGTGCTGAAGGATTTCGCTCAGTTGCCCGAAGCTGAACGGCGCTGGATTGCCGTTCGACTGCCCCGGATTGAAGCTCTGCAGCAGCAGTTGGACCGCTTGTTTTCAGCCGGAAACGGTGATGGTACCTGTGCGAGCTGTCAAGGGGCCTGCTGCGCTCATGGCCACAACCATGTCACTCTGGTCAATCTGCTCAGCCTGATTCAGAAAAAAAAGATTCCGCCCCCGGCCGACTTTTCACAAACCTGCCCCTTCCTTGGCGTTCAGGGCTGTACATTGACGGTTGAGAGCCGTCCCTATAATTGCGTGACCTTTATTTGTGATAAGATAGAGGACGATCTGAGTGATCAACAGAGAGAGCGTTTTTATCAGCTGGATCAGGAATTACGCGCCTGCTATCAGGAATTTTCGCTGCGCTATCGTGGTGCGGCGCTGACTGGACTGTTGATTCGCGAGCAGCGTCACCCCGGAGAGTCGTTTTTTAACCTGCAGCCTTCTGCTGAAGAATTTTCTGGAGAAAACTGTGATGCCATTAAGTTTTGAACGCCGTAATGGAGAGATGGACGAGCTGATCGACCAGCTGATGCGTAAAGCCGGGGTGTATCACCCGGACATGATTCGCGAAATGATCCTGGGTGCATTGAAATCGGGGCAGGAGAATAATTACCTGGCTGATCAGAAGTTGATCCGCACCACGATGAAGGAGATGCGCTACACCAATAAAATTTTCGCTCCTTACCGGCAACGTAAAAAGGTGACCGTATTCGGCAGTGCTCGAACGACTCGCGATGAGCCGATTTACCAGACCTGTGTGGATTTCTGTCGCAAGCTTGTGGAGCATCAGTATATGGTCATTACCGGGGGCGGGCCGGGAATCATGCAGGCCGGCAACGAAGGGGCCGGCGTCGAGAATTCCTTCGCCGTCAATATCCGTCTGCCCTTTGAGCAGGATACCAACCCGGTTATGAATCAGGACGAAAAGGTCATTACTTACCAGTACTTTTTCAACCGTAAACTCGCTTTTCTCAAGGAAGCTCATGCCGTAGCCCTGTTCCCCGGGGGATTCGGCACACTGGACGAGGCGATGGAAGTCATGACCCTGATCCAGACCGGGAAGAATCCGCCGATTCCGCTGGTGATGATTGATGACGCGGGCGGTTATTGGGATGACTGGCTTGACTTTGTTCGCGATAGCCTGCTCAAGCGCGGACTGATCTCCGGTGAAGATTTCGGACTCTTCACAATAACGCGCGATCCCCTTGAGGCAGTCCAGGTGATTGATGATTTCTACCGTAATTACCACTCGTTGCGGTTTGTGCGTGAAAAGCTGGTGATCCGCCTGAACAAAGTTCTGGATTCGGACCACCTGAAAATTTTGACCAACGAATTCAGCGAGATTCTTGCCCCCGGCGGGACAATGAGCTTGAGCTCCGCCCTGGTGGAAGAGCATGACCAGCCGGACATCAAGCATCTGCCACGTCTGGTGATCAAATTCAATCGGCGCAGTTATGGCCTTTTGAAAGCCCTCATTCGCCGGATAAACTCGTTTTGAGTCGCGATCCGAACAGTCAAGTCTTGCCGATCAGCCCGATTATGGTCAGCCTGTCCCGACAGGACTTAACGGCCATGCTGCGGCTGGTGCGACTGCTCTTTCGCCTGAGCCGATCGCAAAACTATCGAGATTACGTTTTTCCTCAGCTGCCTGAAGTCGCGCGTTTTGATCCCGGCCATGCGTCGTTGATGATGGGTTATGATTTTCACCTGACCGCCGACGGACCGAAGCTGATCGAAGTCAACACCAACGCCGGCGGCGCATATCTGGCTTGGCTCAGTGAACAGCAGACGGGGAAAATATCGACCATTCACCTGTCGCGGCGGTTCGAGACACGACTGCTTCGGAGCTACCTGCAGGAGTGGCATGATTTCTCCACAACCGCCCGGCCGTTGAAAACCATTGCCATCGTCGACGAAGACCCACAGCTTCAGCCGCTGTTCCCTGAAATGCTGGCCTGCTGCGATTGGCTTTGTGAGCAGGGGTTTGACGCCCGCGTGGTGGCTCCTCAACAGCTCGAGGTCCGCAACGATGGTGTCTACCACCGCGAGATCAAAATCGATCTGGTTTACAATCGTCATTGTGATTTTTTTCTTGAATCCGACCTGATGAGCGGTTTGCGCTCGGCTTACCTCAACCAGAGCCTGTGTCTGTCTCCAAACCCCTTTGCTTATGGCTTGTTGGCTGATAAACGGCGCATGATACTCTGGTCAGACCCCGAACGTTTAAAGCCGCTGGGACTTCGTCACGAGGATTTGAAATTGCTTTCCGACATGGTTCCCTCCAGCCGCCTGTTTGGTGACTGCAACGAAGAAGAATTGTGGGCTGAAAGAAAAAATCTTATTTTCAAACCGGTCACCCGTTTTGGAAGTCGTGGTGTGCTCCTGGGTAAAAGTATCACCCGCAAACGCTTCGCCTCGCTTGATCCCGATGACACGTTAGTTCAGGATCTTGTTCCCCCCTCTGTTGTTACGGATGCAGGCGGAAGTGAATATAAAGCCGATCTGCGTCTCTACGTTTATCGTGACCGTCTGATCGGGGTCGGGGCCCGGCTCTATCAAGGTCAGGTGACGAATTTACGCACTGAGGGTGGTGGTTTCGCACCGGTGAGGGTGGTCTGATGAGCTCTGAGCAGTTTTTGATCTGACAGACTTCGTCAGCTTGCTTCTGGTCTCATAACCCCTTGAACTGGTGAGACCCTTTATGAAGCAACTTATGAGAAACGTAATCAGAGGCTTTATTCTCTGCAAATATTAGATTCAGAAACTCCATACTTATGAGATGGAATTTC
This sequence comes from Desulfuromonadales bacterium, assembly GCA_016931615.1. Lineage (GTDB taxonomy): Bacteria > Desulfobacterota > Desulfuromonadia > Desulfuromonadales > Geopsychrobacteraceae > JAFGEL01. The sequence continues at coordinate 3,021 of JAFGEL010000058.1, read as the reverse complement.
TCAATTTTTAGCAAAGCCCCTTCAATAATTTCCGCTTGAAACTGATACCTTGACAAATCACCATAAGACAGCTTGAATAACTTAAGATTAGCATTTCATTGTGCTTGGGGGGGATCAGTGAATAAGAATATAGGTAAAATCCAAACGTCACCGCACCGGTATCACTCCGGAAAGTGGCGTTTTTTTGTTTAAGAAACGGCTATTCGAGGGGGACATGAGACACGGAGGGGAGAAAACAACTCAAGCAGAGAGGGCTGAAAAGCCGCCCAAACTGCTTGATCAGATGCGTGAATCAATGCGGGTGCGACATTACCGCAAACGCACGGAAGAAACATATTGTCAATGGGTTCGGCGTTACATCCTGTTTCAAAAACGCCATCCAAAAGATATGGGAGAGGAGGAGATCAACGCCTTTTTGACGCATCTTGCTGTAAAGGATAAAGTCAGCGCTTCGACACAGAATCAGGCATTGAGCGCAATCCTTTACCTTTATCGATACGTCATCGGCCGGGATGTCGGTGATTTGGGCAACGTGATCCGGGCTCGCAGGCCGAAACGGTTGCCTGTTGTCATGACCCGCGAGGAAGTCAAATTGGTTCTCGATCAGCTCAGCGATGAAAAATGGCTGATGGCAAGCCTGCTCTATGGTTCGGGGTTGCGCTTGATGGAGTGCTTGCGGTTACGTGTTCAGGATCTGGATTTTTCCAGTAAGGAAATTCTTGTTCGCGACGGCAAAGGTGGCAAAGATAGACGAACCATGCTGCCCCAGGCGCTGATACCGGTATTGCGGGATCATTCACTTCGCATCAAACATATCCATGAAAAAGACCTGGCTGATGGTTGGGGAAGGGTTGAGCTTACGGGGGCTTTGGAACGCAAATATCCCAATGCATCGGCGGAATGGCGCTGGCAATGGGTTTTCCCTCAGGAAAACCGCTGGAAGAACAAAACAACCGGAGATGAAGGGCGTCATCATGTTCATGAAAGCATTCTGCAAAAAGCTGTAAAGGCGGCGGTTTATAAGGCGGGTATTGTAAAGAGAGTCGGCTGCCACACGTTTCGTTATGCTTTTGCGACACATTTGCTCATGAATGGTTACGACATTCGAACAATTCAGGAATTGATGGGGCATAAGGATCTCAACACCACCATGATCTATACCCATGTGTTGAACAAAGGTGGAAAGGGTGTCAGTAGCCCCTTGGATGGCCTGTAAGCCGTATATAGGCAGATCAGCCTATAATTGCACGAAAAATCCATCAAGAATAAAGAAATAATCTTTATTATTGATCAGTTATAAGTAATATTCTATTTTTTAAACAGTGATATAGGAAGGTGATCCGCGTCTTTGTTTACAGTTATATACGGATCTGTCTATTTACCGTTAGAAGCAAAGAAGGAAATTCATGAAATTCATAATTTTCGCCCTGCTACTGATCCCAGCTCTTGCAAATGCAGAAACATACATATGTTCCTACCCAAATTACGCAGACGGCGAACCGGTAATTATAAAACTGGAAATCAATGGTGAAACTGCAACGGACATCAGTGATCAATTTAAAACACAATATAAAGTTCTGAAAAACAATGAATTTGGTGTTGTACTTGTCCATTCATTTTCTTCGGAAGGAATAAATTCATCACAACAAAATTCCGTAGGTCTTTTCGGCTTGGTAATCGATAAAATCAAAATGAAAATGATCCGTGGCAATATTATTTACGGTGAAAATTCAAATAGTTTGAAGCTTGGAACATGCACAAAATAGCTTCTAACAACTTAATCAATCGGACGGAAAATGTGAGCCGAAATTTTTGAATATCTCGGTGGTGCTCGAACAGTTCGTCGCCGCCGGTTATCATGAACCGTTATGTGTCAAAAATAAAATAGGAAAGAAATATGGAAATATTTATTAGCTGGTCTGGTGAACAGAGTAAGGCAATTGCTGAATCGTTACGCAACTGGCTACCAAAAGTTATCCAGAATTTAAAACCTTGGATTTCAGTTTCGGACATAGAAAAAGGTACTCGGTGGCTCAAAGACATATCAGAAAGACTTGAAAAAACGAACTTTGGCATTTTTTGCCTTACACAAGAAAACCTCAACGCACCATGGCTCATATTTGAAGCGGGAGCACTGTCTAAAACCATAGACAGCTCACGTGTTTGCCCTATCCTCTACAATTTTGAGTCAACCCTACTTGTAGGTCCTCTTTCACAATTCCAAGCAACAAAATTACGGAAAGAAGACATGTACAAATTGCTCCAAGACATGAACAAATGCCTTGGAGACAAAGCCCTTTCTGAGTCGCAATTGGAAGAATCTTTTATCGTTTGGTGGCCAAAGCTAGAAGAGTCAATCAACGATATATCGTCTATTAGATCAAGCGTTGCGCAAGAACGGAGCGACAGGGAGTTGTTGGAAGAAATTTTAGGCACAGTTAGAAACATCTCAAGACAAAGTGATCTCTACGAAGAAACATCAAAAGTTCTTATTCGGCTCACTCCAAGAGAAGAAAAAATAATCAGAATGAAATTTGGCTTAGGTGAAGAAAAAATATTCACTACAAAAGAAATTGCTAAATATTTCGAAATGGACGAAGAAAAAATAGAAGAGTTAGAAGATAAAGCCTTAAGAAAGTTAAGAGATCCCGCGTTCTATAAAATTTACAGTTTTCTTATGTCGCAAGGTCTTGAAAAAGACACATAACAACTTAATCAACCGGACGGAAAATACTTCTGTGCAAATTTAAAAAAGAAAAATCTAAAATTGCGGTGGTCGGCAGTAAGTTCGTCGCTGCCGGTTATCATGAACCGTTAGATTACTAAAATATATGGAGGGATTATGAGCAGATTATTTATTCTTTTAGTGGCAGTTGCAATTTTGCCAGGTTGCGCAACTACCGCAAACTATGAAAAAGTTTTGAATACTTGGGGGGGGTAGCAGTGCGGACAGTTTAGTGTCTTCTTGGGGGCCACCTCAAGGCTCATATGAACTTTCCGATGGCAGTAAAATCCTAGAAT
>JAFGEL010000057.1 GCA_016931615.1 Desulfuromonadales bacterium | reverse complement strand
TGTTTCAGCTAATAGGAGAGTTTGATGTACAGTAATCTGTGGCTCATCCCATTCTTCCCGCTGGTAGGGTCGATTTTTAACGGCCTGTTTGGCAAGAAGATCAAAAATGAAGCGGTAATCGGTGCTATCGCAACCGGTTTGATGTTTTGTTCATTTTTGGTCGCAGCGCAGAATTTTTTCCGGTTGCTTGGCGATACCGAGAAGATTCACGAGGTCGTAATCGCCTCATGGATGTCGATCGGTCAGCTTCAGGTCAACTGGGAATTCCTTCTGGATCCCTTGTCAGCCGTCATGATCATGGTCGTTACGGGTGTAGGTACCCTGATTCACCTGTATTCGATTGGCTATATGCACGGTGAAGAGGGTTACTACCGCTTTTTCTGTTACATGAATCTTTTCGCTTTCTCAATGCTGATGCTGGTCCTGGGTGGCAACGCTCTGGTCATGTTCATCGGTTGGGAGGGCGTGGGCCTTTGCTCCTACCTGCTGATCGGTTACTACTACGAGAAGAAAAGTGCCAGCGATGCTGCAAAGAAAGCCTTTGTCGTCAACCGGATCGGTGACTTCGGCTTTCTCTGTGGCCTGCTGACTCTGTTCTGGACTCTGGGCAGCAAAGGCGTCTGGACTCTCAACTTTGTCCAGATTGCCGAGCATGGTCATGTGCTTGAGGCCGGTGGATTGGTCGTGACCGTTGTCACCCTTTGCTTCTTTCTTGGTGCAACCGGCAAGTCCGCCCAGATCCCGCTCTACACCTGGCTGCCAGATGCTATGGAAGGTCCGACTCCGGTTTCAGCACTGATCCATGCTGCGACCATGGTCACCGCAGGTGTCTATATGATCGGGCGGATGAACGGATTGTTCGCAATGGCTCCGGCAACGATGATGACAATTGCCATTATCGGTGCCTGTACAGCCTTCTTTGCCGCGACTATCGGGTTTGCCCAGAACGATATCAAGCGGGTCCTGGCTTACTCAACAGTATCTCAGCTCGGCTATATGTTCCTGGCCATGGGCGTCGGGGCTTTTTCAGCCGGTATCTTTCACCTGATGACCCACGCTTTCTTCAAGGCCTGTCTGTTCCTTGGTTCTGGTTCGGTTATTCATGGTCTGCATCATGCGTATCATCATGCACATCTGCACGATGATCCACAGGATATGCGCAATATGGGTGGTATCCGTAAGAAGCAGCCGATTACTTTCATTACTTTCTTTGTCTCAACCCTGGCCATTTGCGGTGTGCCCCTGTTCTCCGGTTTCTTCTCTAAGGATGAGATTCTCTGGTGGTCATTCGGTTCCACACGCGGACACTGGGTTCTCTGGCTGATGGGTGCGGTTGCAGCCGGAATGACGGCATTCTATATGTTCCGTCTGGTCTTCATGACCTTCTTCGGCGAGCAGAAGACTGATCCACGCGCCAAGGACCACATTCCCGAATCTCCACTGACAATCACTATTCCGTTAATGGTTCTGGGTTTCCTGGCTGTCGTCGGTGGTTATGTCGGAGTTCCGAAGATTCTTGGTGGTATCAATCGTTTTGAACACTTCCTGGCACCGGTTTTTGAGCATAACCAGCATCATTACGAAATCCACGCTCATGGAGCTGCCTCAACTGAGTACCTGATGATGGCAATCTCGGTGGGTATTGCGACCTTCGGCATCTTTATGGCTTGGACGATGTATGTGAAGAACCCAGAGCTGCCAGCTAAATTTACGGCTCGTTTCGCAGGTCTTTATAAAGCAGTGTTCAACAAATGGTACATTGATGAGCTTTATGACTTTGTATTTGTCAATCCATGTAAAAAGATCGGTACTTTCCTCTGGAGAGGCATTGATGTTCGCATTGTCGACGGTGTCGTCAACGGGCTTGCATGGGTTGTTAAAGGGTTAGGTGCAGGGTTGCGCTACACCCAATCAGGTTATCTGTATAACTACGCAATGGCCATGGTGGTCGGCGTAGTCGTGATCGTCGGCTTTTATATCTTTAACTAATTAGTTCGCCAGCGAATACGATAAAGCTACAAGGAGTGTTTCCACATGGCTGATTACCTTCTCAGTACAATGATTTTCTTCCCGCTGTTGGGGATGTTCGTTCTCCTCGTCATTCCACGGGACAATGATGGACTGCTTAAAGGGTTTACCCTGGCTGTTTCATTGGTGACATTTGCAATCAGCTTACCACTGGCGTTTGATAATGTTTTCACAACATCAGGTGGAATGCACTATCGCGAATTTTATGAGTGGATCAATATCGGTAAGTTCTTCCAGATGAACTATAACCTGGGTGTTGACGGCATCAGTCTCTGGCTGGTGATGTTGACGACCTTCATTATGCCGATCACAGTTCTCTCAACCTGGAACGCGGTTGAAAAGAATACCAAGGGCTTCATGGCCATGCTGCTGCTGCTCGAGACCGGTATGCTTGGCGCCTTTGTCTCTCTTGATCTGTTCCTCTTCTACATTTTCTGGGAACTGATGCTCATTCCGATGTACTTCCTGATCGGTATTTGGGGTGGCAAAAATCGTATCTATGCTGCGGTTAAGTTCTTTATCTACACTGCCGTCGGCTCACTGCTGATGCTGGTGGCTATCATCTTTGTCTATTACTATGCTGTTCAAAGCGGTGCCCCGATGAACGGCTTCGGCATCGAAGAGTTCTACAAACTTGATCTGCCCTACAACGCGCAGTTCTGGTTGTTCCTGGCTTTCGGTTTCAGTTTTGCAATCAAGGTTCCGATGTTTCCACTGCACACCTGGTTGCCTGACGCTCACACCGAGGCACCGACAGCCGGTTCGGTTATTCTGGCTGCTGTCCTCCTGAAAATGGGAACCTACGGCTATGTGCGTTTTGCCATGCCGCTGTTCCCCGAGGCACTTCCGACTTTCATCCCGTTCCTTGCACTGCTCTGCGTGATCGGCATTATTTACGGATCGCTGGTTGCCATGATGCAGGAGGATGTCAAAAAACTGGTTGCCTATTCCTCTGTTGCCCACCTTGGCTTTGTCATGCTTGGTGTGTTCGCCATGAACCTGCAGGGTTTGGCCGGCGGCATGATTCAGATGATCAACCATGGTATATCGACCGGCGCACTCTTCCTTATTGTCGGTTTTATCTACGAACGGCGTCATACCCGTCTGATCACCGAGTTTGGCGGGCTCGCAACCAAAATGCCGATTTTCGCCACGATCTTCATGATCATTACTTTCAGTTCGGTCGGCCTGCCGGGAACTAACGGTTTCGTCGGCGAGTTCCTGGCGTTGATGGGTGCTTTTGAAAGCGGACTGCGTTGGTATGCGGTGTTTGCGACTACCGGTGTTATCCTGGCTGCCGTGTATATGTTGTGGATGTACCAACGGGTCATGTTCGGTAAGGTGACCAACCCTGCCAATGAGAATCTGAAAGATCTGTCGTTGCGTGAGATCGTCATTATGCTGCCGTTATTACTGTTCGTCTTCTGGATCGGTGTTTACCCCAACACCTTCTTTGACAAGATGAATCCGGCAATGGAGCAGGCGCTCGAGCAAATGGGGCATAAAGTAGCGGTTGTGGAAATGCAGAAACCTGCTGAAGGGGGTGCCCACGGACATGGTGCTGCACCTGCCACAAATCACGGCCATAATTAATTCTGTGTTTAACGTGAAGTAAACCTGGTTCTGAGGAGCTGTTCGATGGAAAATCTGGTTCAAGAAGCCATCCAGAATGTGAATTTGCAGGCAATCATGCCTTCACTGGTGCTCAGTGCTTTTGGCATGGTGCTGCTGATGATCACGGTTTTCTCCAAGCGCGGGAAAACAACTCATGTCGCATGGCTGAGTATTGCTGCCCTGGTTGTGACGGGGTTTGTGTCTCTGGCTGGTTGGAATAACCCGCAGGCCGGATTTGCCGGCAGTGTTATCCTCGATAACTTTGCGACCTTTTTCAGTCTGATCTGTATTGCCGCAGCAATCCTGACAATACTCATGTCGGATGATTATCTGAAACGCGAAGAATTCCCGGTCGGTGAATATTATCCGCTGATTCTCTTTACCACTGCAGGCGCCATGTGGATGGCCTCAGGAACAGACCTGATGACGATCTTCTTGGGTCTTGAGGTGCTTTCAGTTTCCCTGTACGTTCTTGCCGGGTATTTCCGTGATCAGACCCGTTCCAATGAAGCCGGACTCAAGTACTTCTTCCTCGGTGCCTTCTCGACGGGTTTCCTGCTTTACGGTGTTGCACTGCTTTATGGTGTGACCGGGACGACGAAAGTCCAGGGCATTGCCGATTATGTTCTTGCTCACCCGGATTCAGTGACCAACACCATGTTTGTTGCCGGTGGACTGCTGATGCTGGTCGGGTTTTTGTTCAAGGTTGCAGCAGCACCCTTCCACATGTGGACACCCGATGTCTACCAGGGAGCACCAACCCCGATCACTGCTTTTATGAGCGCTGGTCCCAAGGCTGCTGCGTTTGCCGCGTTTATTCGCGTGACCATCATCGGTTTGGACGGGATACAATCAGAACTGACTTCGTTGTTCTGGATTCTGGCAGTGCTGACGATGACTGTCGGTAACTTTATCGCTCTCAGTCAAAAAGACCTCAAGCGCATGCTTGCCTATTCGTCAATTTCACATGCCGGTTATGCCCTTGTGGGTATGGTTGCCTGGAATGAGGTTGGACTTTCGGCCATCATGTATTACATGCTTGTCTATACCTTCATGAACATGGGCGCATTTGCCGTGCTGGTTCTGATCGGCAAAAAAGGTGAGGATAACCTGACCCTCGATGGGGTTGCCGGACTTGGCTACAAAAAACCGATTCTGGGTGTTGCACTCTGTGTTTTTCTCTTCTCTCTGATGGGGCTGCCGCCGACAGCAGGGTTTACCGGTAAGTTTTATATCTTCGCCGGTGCGATCAAATCCGGTTACATCTGGCTGGCCGTTCTGGGTATGTTGAATTCAGCCGTGTCGCTGTTTTACTATCTGCGGGTCATGGTTCAGATGTACTTCAAGGATCCTGAAGAGGACTTCGCCTGGGTCAGCATCAATGTGCCAACGGCTATTTCAATTGCAATCTCAATCGTCGGTGTTCTGTATCTTGGCATTGTCCCCGGGACGCTGATGAATCTGGCAAAAATGGCCGGTTTCTAGAATTATTTATCTAACATGTTTTATAAAGCCCTCCAGATTGCTGGAGGGCTTTTTTGTTTTCAGGTTATCCTTCACTCAAGTTGGGTAAAGGAATCTCATATTCAGGGGCGCATGAACCCTTCCTTAGGGCTTAACTGACGCCATCCAGCTGTGAGAAACCCTTCACATGGAATTCACCGAACCTTTTTGCAGGTTAACTGGAGTAAAGTAGATAACCAAATTTTGTTTTTACTCAGTGAAAAGTTTAAGATGTAAATATGGATATTCGGAGTTTTATAATGTGGTTAAAAGACCACCATGAACTCGCCAACGTGACTGCGGCGGTGAGTACTGATCTTGAACTCGCGGCACTCTGCCGCCAAGAATTTTCCAAGTCGAGGGGGGGGCGGGCACTGCTGTTTCATCAGCTCAAAGAGTCAAGCATGTGTGTAGCGGCCAATCTTTTCGGCTCTGAAAAGCGTTTATGTGCTCTGCTCGGGACGCCGTCACTTGAAACATTCGGCCTGCGGATCAGGGAGTATTTGGAAAAAAGCGCAAGTGAACGGAATCTGGACTTTAAAACTGCAGATATTCAGCCTCACGGAGAAACAGCAGGTTTGATGCCGGCGGATCAATTCGATCTAAGCAGGTTGCCGGGGATTCGTACCTGGCCAGGGGAATCAGGACGTCATTTGACCTTGGCTTTGGTCGCGACTTGTCATCCCTTATCTGGAAAACACAATCTGGGACTGTATCGTGTGCAGATTATTTCCAACAATACCGTCGCGGTCAATTTCGCTCCCGGTTCAGATGCGGCTGCGCATCTTGAAATCAGCCGCAAGTGTGGTCTGGCTCTCCCGGTCAGTTTGATTCTGGGGGTTGATCCTGCCTTGCTGTGGGTGGCAGCTGCTCCATTACCGGAAGGATGTGATGAGTACCTGGTATACCGAGATCTTTTCAGTCCTGAATTTTCGCTTGCCAGGGGCGTATCCCAACCACTTGCGTTGCCACGAACGGCAGAAATGGTGATCGAGGGAGAAATCAGACCCTTTGAAACGGTTCCTGAAGGTCCCTTTGGAAATCATACCGGACAGTATGTCAGTCGCAGTGACTGTCCTTTGATGCACGTAACTGCAGTGCAAAAGGTTGACAGGCCGATTATTCCGGTCACCGTGGTGGGACCGCCACCCAGTGAAAATATTTTTCTCGCAAAAGCCAATGAAATCCTGATCAGAGAAATGCTGAAAAAAGATTTCCCGCAAATCAGTGAAATTTATATGCCGCAGGAGACTTTTTTTCATGGTGCAGCCATTCTGACAGTCAAACCACAAAGCAAACGGCAGATCAGGGAACTGATCCATCTGCTTTGGCGTGGCAGCCCCTTGAGGCGCTCTCGGCTGCTGGTTCTGCTCGATGAAGACATTGATATCAGAATGCCATCACAATGCTGGTGGCGGGTCGTGAATCGTTTGAGTTACGAACCGGTCATTCAAGAAAACGGCAGGTTCGCTATCGATGCGACTGGGGTTGATCCGCTGTCGCTGGTCGGAGAAGATCGACTGACACAGGAATTACTGCAAGCACGACGAACAGAATATAACCTTGACTAACGAGGTCAAGGGCACAAAATCAATTCGTTCAACAACAGTACCTGTAAAAAACGAGGAGACAAGGTGAAAATCATATCATTCAACGTTAATGGACTCAGGGCACGCTTTCACCAACTTGAAGCTTTAGTCAAGCAGCACAACCCCGACATTATCGGCTTGCAGGAAACCAAAGTTCATGACAGCGAATTTCCCCATGACCAGCTAGGGGGGCTCGGTTATAAAATCGTCAATCATGGCCAGAAAGGGCACTATGGCGTGGCGACCCTGTCGCGGCTGGAGCCGGTCAACATTCAGAAAGGCTATCAGGAAGAAGAGCCGAATCATCAGCGGCGTTTACTGGTGACCACATATCAGTTGAACAATGGTCGGTCACTGCGGATTGTTAATGGCTACTTTCCCCAGGGGGAAAATCGCGATCATCCTGAAAAATTCCCCAATAAACGCAATTTCTACGCAAATCTACACCGCTGGCTTGTTGGCCAGGCGGATCCGAATGAGTTTCTTGTTGTTATGGGTGATATGAATGTCTCTCCCGAAGATGCCGACATCGGAATCGGCGAGGAAAATATGAAGCGCTGGCTGCGTACCGGAAAATGTAGTTTTTTGCCGGAAGAGCGTGAATGGTTGAACAGCATCAAGGGCTGGGGTCTGGTCGACACCTTTCGTGCCGCAAACCCGGAAGCCCGGGATAAATTCAGTTGGTTCGATTATCGTTCACGGGGGTTTGATCAGGAACCCAAGCGGGGCTTGCGGATCGATTTGATTCTGGCATCAAAGCCTCTGAACGACCTTTGTATCGCTACCGGGATTGATTATGACCTGAGAGCCATGGAGAAGCCTTCAGATCATTGTCCCATCTGGGCGGAGTTCTCACTAGACCGGGCGTAGCCGGAACAACAGAAGACCTGACAACATCACCAGACCGGCAAAGAGAAACAGGACTGTAAAGCCTGCATACTGACCTATCGCACCGAGAATCAAAGCACCGAGAAAAGAGCCTGAATCGATGCCGCCGGTAAAAATGCCGGTGACCTTGCCACGGATTGCATAAGGTTCGTCACGAATGGCCATGGCATTCAACGATGGAAAAAGCAGGCCGTGACCCAGTCCGAAGATGAACCCGGTGATGAGCAGCAGAGGTTTGCCTTGAATCAGGGGGACCAGGAGCAATGCTGCGGCAGCGATCCCCAATCCCCAGGGGATGATCTGGTTCTCTCCGACCCGGTCGGCCATGCGACCGGAGATGAAACGAATGCCGACAGCCGCACAGGAATAAGCCAGATAATAGAGCGAGATATAGTCAAGACCTTTGTCATGGGCGTAGGGTGCAATGAAATTGCCCGACGCAGCCAGCCCGACCCCGAACAGTAAGGCCATGCCTCCACTGACGAGTTGTTTGCGGGTTTTAAGTAGGCTGAAGAAGGATGGTGTGGCTGCAACGCTTGAAGGTGGCTCTTGTTGGCGTTTTTCCCGGATCGGGAGGTGCAATAAGAAAGCTGTAGCAGCCATAGCAGAGGCAGCAAGGAAAAAAGCCGGAAATCCGAAATTAACCAGGATCGGTTCGGTGATCAGGGGACCCAAGGCCAGGCCGGTCAGGCCGGATGTGCCGAAAATTCCGATTCCCTCGTTGAGACGCTTGACAGGAATCAGGTCGATGATAAAGGTAAAAATAGCGGTAAAGCAGATTGCCAGACCGACACCGTGAACAAGCCGTAACGCCAGCAACGGCAGATAAAAATCAGACAGCTTCCCAGCCAGTAACAGGTAACAGAGCGGCAACAGAGCCATGATGAGGGAACCGATGGTATAGCTGCGCTTGCAGCCGATACGGTCGATCATTTCTGCGACCCAGGGGCGACAGAAAGCCGAAGCCAAGGCAAAGGAGCCCATAATAATGCCGATATCCTGATGACTGCCACCATGCTGAGTGACGAACAACGGGAACAGGAAAAAAGTCGCAAAACTGGCGACCAGGAACAGGTTGGCAAGAAATAAAGCGGCAAATGCCGGGGTGTACAGGGGCATAAAAATCCCGATTATGAAAGAACCTGGGCACCCCGCAGAGTGAGTACTGCAAGGGTCAGGTAACGTAACCCCTTTCCACAGCTGACCAGAAGAACAAAGCGCAGAAAGGGAGTTTTAAGAGCACCGCTGACCAGGCAGAGCGGGTCCCCAACAAGCGGCAGCCAAGCAAGCAGGAGCGACCAGCTGCCAAAGCTTCTGAACCATACTTCCGCTCTTTGCTGCTGCTGGCGGGTGATGCGCAGCACCTTACGGGTGAGCCAGTCTCCCCCCCAGAATCCCACCAGGTAGGTCGTCCAGGAGCCCAAACTGTTACCCAGGGTTGCAACGGCAACTGTAGATGCCGGGTTGCTGCCTTCCAGCAACAGTAAGACCAGCAGCCATTCCGATCCTAGGGGCACCAGGGTCGAGGCACAAAAACTGAGGAGAAACAGCGCCGGCAGGCTGTGGTCCAGTAAGAACTCGGGCATAGTCGGCATCATAACAGAGGCGAGGACAACAGTGGTGGATTAAGCGCAGAGTAGAAAGAGCGTAGCGACAAAAAACTGAAACCCCTTGTTCCTGCTTGTTTCAAGGTGTAAATTATCGACTTTGACTTCATGACAAGGTAAACAGTGAAATGACCAAGGGACCGTTTGTCGAAAAAATAACCACCCTGCTGGAGATGATCAAGTTCTCCCACACGGTTTTTGCCTTTCCTTTTGCCCTGATGGGGGTGGTCCTGGCGTCGCTGGCCAGCCAGAAGGCTCCCGGTATCACTCAGGTGTTCTGGGTCTGTGTTGCGATGGTGGGTGCCCGCACCGCAGCGATGGGGCTCAACCGTCTGATTGACGCTAAAATTGATGCCGGCAACCCGCGCACGGCGGATCGTCATATCCCCGCCGGTAAGGTTTCGGTGGCGGAAGCCGTGCTGTTTGTGCTGGCGGCTCTGGTGGTCTTTCTCTTTGCCGCCTGGATGCTGAATCCACTCTGTTTCAAGCTGGCCCCAGTTGTGGTCGCTTTTTTTGTTCTCTACGCCTACTGTAAGCGTTTTACCCATTTTGCCCATGTGGTTCTGGGCCTCTGTCTGGCAGCGGCGCCGATCGGTGCCTGGATCGCCCTGCGTGGCGATCTTGGCTGGCCGGTTTTGTCGCTCGGGCTGGCAGTGCTGTTCTGGGTTGCCGGGTTTGACATCTTTTATGCGCTGCAGGATTACGATTATGATGTCGCCCATGGACTGCATTCGGTCCCTTCGCGGCTGGGAAAGCAAAAATCATTTCTGCTGGTGCGGATCTTTCACGCGCTGATGCTGTTTTTTCTGCTGCTGGTCATGCCGGGGAGTGGGCTTGGCTGGATTTATTTCAGCGGTGTTGTCGTGGTGGCCGGATTACTGGTTTACGAACATCTGCTGGTCAAGCCGGATGACCTGTCCAGGTTGGACGCCGCTTTTTTCAATATGAACGGTTATATCAGTTTGACCATTTTTGCTTTTACCCTGGTTGATGCGTTAGTCTGATGCAATGAAAAATATTGTTGTCGGCATAACCGGTGCTTCCGGTTCAATATACGGCCTGCGCCTGGTTGAAGAGCTGTTGCACGCGGGAAAACAGGTTTCAGTGGTACTGACCAGTGCCGGGCGCCAGGTGCTTGGATATGAGACCGGTCTGCAACTGGAAACAGATATTCACGATTCGGTGCGCCGGCTGCGCGACTATTTTCAGGTCGAAGAGCAACTGCAGCAGTATGCCCTGGACGATTTTTTCGCCCCCATAGCCAGCGGGTCAAGTGCTCCTGATGCGGTGGTGATCTGCCCCTGTTCCATGGGGACGGCGGGACGTATCGCGGCCGGTCTGTCGGATAATCTGCTTGAGCGGGTGGCTGATGTCGCCCTGAAAGAACACAAAAGGTTGTTACTGGTGCCCCGGGAAACCCCGTTTAATCAGCTCCACCTCGAAAATCTGTTACGCCTGTCTCAGGCGGGAGCGCAGATTCTTCCCGCCATGCCCGGTTTCTACCACAAACCGCAGTCGGTCGAAGAATTGATCGATTTTGTCGTCGGCAAGGCTCTTGACAGCCTCGACATCGATCATCAGCTCTTTCAGCGCTGGGGAGATCGATAGCTCTTGATCAGCCGCGTTTTTTCCTGAATATAAGGTATCTTCTTCATCCGTTAAAGGTCGCTCTCTGAATGAATCAGCTGTTCGAAACCGTCAAAGAGAAAATTGCCCATTCCCGCCGTATCACTGATAGTGAAGCCTTGGCACTGTTTGCATCAAATGACCTGCTGGCGATCGGCGCACTGGCCGCCTCAGCCAATGAAAAGAAAAATGCCGACCGGGTCTATTTCAATGTCAACCGTCATATCAACTACACTAATCTTTGTGTCAATCAGTGTATTTTCTGTGCCTTTTCCAAGGAAGAAGGGGAAGAGGGCGGTTATACCCTGGCATTGGAAGACATTCGCCAAAAGGCCCTGGAAGCTGTGGCAGCAGGGGCAACGGAAATTCATTCCGTGGGAGGTCTGCATCCCAGCCTGCCTTTTGAGTTTTATCTTGCCATGCTGCGTACGATCAAAGAGGTTTCACCGGAGCTGCACATCAAGGCTTTTACTGCGGTTGAGATCGACTACTTCTCGCGTCTGAGTCGTTTGAGCGTGACGGAGGTCGTGGCCGCTCTGAAAGAAGCGGGACTCGGGTCAATGCCGGGTGGTGGGGCGGAAATCCTGGGGCAGGAAGTGCGCGATAAAATCTGTCCGGAAAAAATTTCCGGACGGCGTTGGCTTGAGGTGATCGAAGAGGTCCACAATGCCGGTTTGCGCAGCAATGCGACCATGCTTTTCGGCCATCTGGAAAATTATGCCGACCGCGTCGAGCATATGCGCCTGATCCGTGAACTTCAGGATCGTACCGGAGGCTTCCAGAGTTTTATTCCCCTCGCTTTTCAGCCGGATAATACCCGGGTTCCCGGAGCCAAGGGTGTCGGTGGCGTCGATGCCCTCAAGACCCTGGCGATCAGCCGGATTTACCTGGATAACTTTCAACATATCAAGGCCTATTGGGTGATGCTTGGTCTCAAGATTGCGCAGACCTCGCTCTGCTTCGGGGTCAATGACCTTGACGGCACGGTTATCGAAGAGCAGATCGGCCATGATGCCGGTGCGGACTCTCCCCAGGTGGTCGCCAAAGAGCGGATTGTCAACCTGATCCGCAAGGCGGGAAAACAGCCGATTGAACGCGACACTCTCTACAATGAACTGAAAGCTTACTGAACATGATGGACGCAATAAAAGATAACCTTTCCCAGGCGCAACCGCTTGACCGCAAGCAGGCGCTCTGGCTGCTGACCCGGGCTGATCTGCTGGCGGTCGGCCGGCTGGCCGACGGCATCCGCCGCCAAAAACATCCGCACAACCGTGTCACTTTTGTTGTTGATCGCAATGTCAATTATTCAAATATCTGTGAATCAAAGTGCCGCTTCTGTGCTTTCTATCGCGACCAGCAAGACCCCGATGCCTATCTGCTCGGCTACGATGAAATTTTTGCCAAGGTTCAGGAGTTGGTCGATCATGATGGAACCCAGTTGTTGATGCAGGGTGGCTTGCATCCGACTCTGCAAATTGACTGGTTTGAAGAGCTGTTCCGCCGGCTCAGGGAGCGTTTTCCTCAGGTTCAGATCCACTCGTTGTCGCCTGCTGAAGTCATCCACATTGCCAAATTGTCCGGGATCAGCATGGAGGAGTGTCTTTCCCGTCTGCAGGCCGCGGGACTGGCTTCGGTGCCCGGTGGCGGGGCCGAGGTTCTGGTTGACTCGGTACGCCAGGAGATTTCGCCCAATAAAATCGGCTGGCGGCGCTGGGCGGATGTTATGGAAGAAGCCCACAGAATCGGCATGCGGACGACCGCCACGATGATGTTCGGCAGTCGTGAAACTCAGGAGGATATCGTCGAACATCTGTTCCGTATTCGTGAAATTCAGGGCAGGACCGGCGGATTTACCGCCTTTATCCCCTGGACCTTCCAGCCGGATAATACCGAGCTGGGCGGTGAACCGGCCAGCGGTATCGAGTATCTCAAGGTGCTGGCACTGTCGCGTATTGTCCTCGATAATATCGATAATATTCAGGGCAGCTGGGTCACTCAGGGGGATCGCCTGGCCCAGGTGGCGTTGCATTTCGGGGCCAATGATCTGGGCGGCACCATGCTTGAAGAGAATGTTGTTGCTGCGGCCGGATGTTCATTCCGTATGTCCCAGGAGGAGCTTGTGGCTCTCATTCGTGATGCCGGCTTCGTACCTGCCAGGCGAACGACAGAGTATAAGATATTAAAGGAATATTGAGATGCAGGCGTTACGTAAAAATATAGCTGAAATGGCTCGTTATATCCCCGGCTATCAGCCCGAGGATGGCGGCTGGATCAAATTGAATACCAATGAAAATCCTTATCCACCATCGCCTCAGGTGGTTGCTGCGATCCAGGCCGAACTGGCTAACGGCGGAGAGAACCTGCGTAAATATCCGGATGCCGGAAGCCGTGAAGCGCGTCGGGTTGCCGCAGAACTTTACGCTGTCGATCCGGCCTGGGTGATTATGGCCAACGGTTCCGACGAACTGCTCAATAACCTGATCCGCGCCTTTGCCGGTGAAGGAGAAGAGATCGCCTATGTCCACCCGTCTTACTCCTACTATGCGACGCTGGCGGAAATCCAGGGGGCCAAGATCCGAACGTTTGGATTGGACGGGGATTTACGCCTGGCCGATTTTCCTGATCGCTATACAGGGAAGATTCTGTTTCTGACCAGTCCTCATGCGCCGCTGGGGTTTTCCTTTGATAACGCTTACATCGAGGAGCTGGCCCGGCGCTGTATGGGCATGCTGGTGGTCGATGAGGCCTATGTGGATTTTGCTGATGTCTCTGCGCTGGAGCTGGTCAAAAAATACGAAAACCTGGTTGTGACCCGAACTCTTTCCAAAAGCTACTCGCTGGCCGGCATGCGTCTCGGCCTGGCAATCGCCAGACCCGAGGTGGTTGCTGCGCTGGATAAAATCCGTGATCACTACCATCTTGATCGTCTGGCTCTGGTTGCCGCTGTTGCTGCGCTTCAGGATCAGAGCTATCTAGAGACGACGGTGGCCAGGGTCCGTGAAACCCGCGAATGGTTTGCTGGCGAGCTGCGTCAGAAGGGCTATCGGGTTGAGCCGTCACAGACCAATTTTGTTTTTGCCGTCCCTGCGGATAAAGATGCCAGGCGGGTTTATGAAACACTCTTTGAGCGTAAAATCCTGGTTCGCTACTTTACCGACCCGTTACTTGCGCATGGGCTGAGGATTTCCATCGGAACACGGCAGGAGATGGCTACGGTGCTTGCAGCACTGGCTGAAATTGGCTGAGCTGGATTTCCCCCCCGAACAATTCGCCCGGTTTCTGCTTGACTGGTACGGGCGTGAAGGGCGCAGTCTGCCGTGGCGCAATACCCGCGATCCTTACCCGATCTGGCTGGCTGAAATCATGCTGCAGCAGACCACAGTCGCCGCAGTCAGCGATTATTTTCAGCGCTTTATCGAACGTTTTCCAACCCTGCAGGCCCTTGCTGAAGCGTCTTTGGAAGAGGTGATCGATCTCTGGGCCGGGCTGGGATACTATTCACGTGCCAGGAACCTCCATGCGACGGCGGTCAGAGTTACGACTGTGTTTGCCGGTGAATTTCCCCGCAGCGCTGCGGAGCTGCAGCAGCTTCCGGGCATCGGTCGGTCGACGGCCGGGGCGATTTCCGCCCTGGCGTTTGAACAGCACGCGGCCATTCTTGATGGTAATGTCCGCCGGGTTTTGTGCCGCCTGTTTGCCCTTCAAGAAGCACCGCGATCAAGTCGTGCTGAAAAACAGTTGTGGGCCTGGTCCGAGATGCTGACCCCGCATGAACGGATTCACGACTACACCCAGGCGATCATGGACCTCGGGGCGACAGTCTGCACGCCGCGCAAGCCTCTGTGTGACCAGTGTCCGGTGGGTGAATTATGTCGTGCCAGA
Organism: Desulfuromonadales bacterium; assembly: GCA_016931615.1. Classification (GTDB taxonomy): domain Bacteria; phylum Desulfobacterota; class Desulfuromonadia; order Desulfuromonadales; family Geopsychrobacteraceae; genus JAFGEL01. The sequence goes on along the minus strand of JAFGEL010000057.1, from coordinate 8,219 downwards.
CAACTTGATCTGGTCGCTGTTCTGCCGTTGAAGCAGGCGAGCAAAAAAATTCCCACACGGCGCGAAGTGGTGCTTCTGGTCAACCGCAATGGTCGTTACCTGGTCAGGCGCCGGCCTGCGGCAGGGTTTCTTGGAGGCCTCTGGGAATTTCCCGGGAGCTATGTCAACGAGGATGAACGGCTTGAGCAGCGCCTGGCCTGGTTGAAGGCGGAGCTGGGTTTAAGCGGCCCGGCCAGAAAACTTGCCGAGGTGGAACATGTTTACAGTCATTTCCGCCTGAAGGTCATCCCCTACCTGCTTGAAGCGGGCGCCGGTTCTGTCGCTGAAGGATCTGACTGGGTTGAGCGGTCAGAACTGACCACTATCGCGCTCCACGGCGCCCACAAAAAAGTTCTTGCCACGCTTGCTGAAGGTTAAGTTGAAATGTCCTTACCCCCGATCTTGAAAACCTCTGAAGAAATCGCTGTATTTGCCGAGCAATTGCACCATGAGAAAGTGATTGCCGTCGATCTTGAAGCGGATTCGATGCACAACTATCAGGAAAAAGTCTGTCTGCTGCAGTTTTCGACGTCTGAAACAACGGTTTTGATCGATCCTCTTGCCGGAGCTGAATTGACGCCGCTCAAGCCGATCCTGTCCGATCCTGTTATCCGTAAGATATTTCATGCGGCCGATTATGATATCCGCTGTCTGGCACGTGATTTTGGTCTGGAAATCAGCGGGTTGTTCGATACCATGATCTCCTGCCAGTTTCTCGGCGAAGAACGTTTTGGCCTGGCTGATGTGTTGAACAAATACTTCGCCGTTGAGCTCGATAAAAAATTTCAGCGTGCCGACTGGTCACAGCGCCCGTTGCCTGAAGGTATGATCCGTTACGCGGCGGAAGATACCGCCCATCTCCATCGCCTGGCGGCCTTGCTTGAACGGATGCTGGTCGAAAAAGGTCGCTTGTCATGGGTCCAGGAAGAATTTTCCCTGCTTGAGCGGGTGCGCTTTGCCGAGCATCAGGGCCCGGAGTATCTGCGGTTCAAAGGTGCGGGAACACTGACTCGCCGTCAGTTGGCTGTGCTTGACGCGTTACTGCGCTGGCGTGACGGTGAGGCCCGGCGACGGGATTGTCCGCTGTATAAGGTTCTGGGCAATAAAGCTCTTCTGGAACTCGCTCAACTGATGCCGACAGGGCGTCAGCAGTTAGCAAAAATCAGCGGTATGCCGCCACGGCTGGTCGAACGTTATGCCGGAGCCCTGCTTGGGGCAGTGGGTGAGGGTCTGGTCGTGCCGGAAGGGGAGCTGCCGCTCTACCCGCGTGGAGCGCGCCGGGAGAAGGACCCTCAGGTTGATCAACGCATGAAACGCCTCAAGGTCTGGCGGGAACGGACCGCAACAGCTCTTGAGCTTGATGCCGGGGTGTTGATCAACAATGCGGTTCTGGAAGAGCTGGCGCGTAAAAAACCGACTTCGCCTGATGAACTGGAGCAGTTGCCGCTGCTGAAAAATTGGCAGCGTCGCGAGTTCGGTGATGATCTGTTGCAGGTCCTTAACTAGTGTTCATCCGGAAACTGTAAAATATTGATTTTAAATGTAAAATACACGTTTTTTGCATTTAAATATTGGCGCTATCTGCGATAATATCCAGCGTAACTTCTTGATATTGCTGAGTAATCATCTTTTCAGGAGACCGCTGATGCGCCAAAAACATCACCAACAATTGAGCCTGTTTATGACTGTCGCCAATACTCAGATCGGTAAGGAACTGGAGCAGATGTCTCGCATTCTTGATGAGACGCCCGAACTGCTGCAGGTCGTCTTTGACGATCTGACCACGTCAAAAAGAGCCGATGCCGGTCGCCAGGGGTTAACTGCCGAACAGGTCTTGCGTTGTGCAGTACTCAAACAATATCGCCAACTCAGTTACGAGGAACTGGCTTTTCACCTGGATGACTCCTCAGCGTTTCGCCGCTTTGCTCGTTTGCAGATGGGACAGTATCCCCGCAAGTCGATTCTGCAAGAGAACATCACGGCCATTTCAGAGCCAAGCTGGGAAACCATCCATCAGCTGTTAATCAATTATGCCGTCAACAACAAGATCGAAAAAGGGCGCAAGGTCCGCATTGACTCGACGGCCATTGAAACGGACATTCACCATCCAACCGATTCAACCTTGCTGGCGGACGGTATTCGTATCATCACCCGCTGGCTTGCTGCCGGCAAAGGGTTGTCTCCGGCTCCAGGCTACTGTTACAGCGACCACAACCGTGTGGTCAAGAAACGGGTGATGACGATTCTGAACAGCAAAAAAGACGCTGTCCGCAAAACCGCCTATCAGGATCTGCTTCACTACGCGCAGCGCGTGGTGGGCTATGCTCTGCCGGCGATAGCTGAACTGCGATCCTACCAGGGGCTTGATTTTCTCAAGGCCTTAGGGATTGCCGCAAAACTTGAACGTGCCGTCACCCTGTTGAACAAAGTGATCGATCAGACCCACAGACGCGTGATCAACGGCGAGCAAGTTCCCGCATCAGAGAAGGTCGTCTCTTTCTTTGAAGACCACAGCGACATTATCGTTAAAGGGCAGCGCGACACGACCTATGGGCATAAGGTCTTTTTTACCGGTGGCGCCTCGACCCTGATTCTTGACTGTCTGATCGAACAAGGCAACCCTGCCGACAGCGAGCGCTATCAGACCCTGCTTGAGCGTCAGCAGATAATCCTGGGACGGATGCCACGCCAGGTGACTGCTGATGGCGGGTTTGCCTCCAAGGATAACCTGAACTTTGCCAAAGAACAGCAGATCAAGGATGTCGTCTTTGCCAAAAGGCGCGGCCTCTCGGTTCTGGACATGGCCAAAAGCCACTGGGTCTACAAGAAGCTCCGGAACTTCCGAGCCGGTATTGAGGCTGGGATCTCTGTTCTCAAGAGAGCTTTTGGGTTAGACCGCTGCACCTGGTCCGGCTGGGACGGTTTCAAATGTTACGTCCGCAGCAGTATTGTCTCCTACAATCTGCTGGCCATGGCACGCATCAAGCTGACTTGAGACTGGCAAGCAGGAAAACGTCACATTCGACTCGCTCGGGCGGTAGTGCGCCTAAAATTGAGAAAGAGCAGCAAAAAACGGTTAACTTCACGTTAGCGCCGATCAAAAAGTCTGGAAACAGAATTTTTTTGACAACGATGACGTAAACCCTATGTGAAAATCCGGCCTTTCCGGACGGAAACTAACTAGTTTTTATCCGAAAACGGCCCTTTTCCGCCGTGGCGGCGTCAATCTGCGAGCTTATTTGTGCGGCGTAAAGTGTTACGCCTCCGCATTACTCCTTGATTTCCTTTCCCAACGAAAAATTGCGCGTTTCCAATCTGAAAACTCAAGCGTTGTCCTCCGAAGTTTTCGGATGGACGCTGCCTAAGCCAGCGGTCGGGTCATAGACGCCGGATCAAGCAGCTGGTCGAGGCGTTCCGCCGACAGCCCCTCTTCAAGAGCCAGCTCCCTAAGGGTACGTCCGGTCTGGTGAGCCCGTTTGGCCAGTTCTGAGGAGCGATCGTAGCCAATTTCGGGAACCAGCGCCGTGACCAGAGCAAGGCTGCGTTCAAGCAATTCAGTACAGCGCTGTTCGTCGGCTTCCAGCCCTGCCAGACCCTTTTCGGTGAAGGCCGCAATGCCTTTGTCCAGAAGTTCGATACTCTGGAGAATGTTGTAGGCCATTACCGGCATCATGACATTCAGCTCAAAATTCCCCGATAATCCGCAGAGAGAAACCGTTGCGTCGTTGCCGACGACCTGGGCGCACACTTGGATTAGTGCCTCCGCCATGACCGGGTTGATTTTTCCCGGCATGATCGAGCTACCGGGCTGGACGGCGGGAAGGATCAGTTCACCGATGCCGCAGCGTGGACCACTGGCGAGAAAGCGGATGTCGTTGGCGATTTTGAACAGGCTGACCGCGCAGTTTTTAAGGCTGGAGCTGGTTGTCAGCAGGGCATCTTTGGACCCTTGCGCCTCAAAATGGTTTGTCGCTTCACGAAAAGGCAAGCAGGTTTCACGGGCAATGGCAGCAACCGTTTTCGCGGCAAATTTCGGATGAGTATTGATGCCCGTGCCGACAGCGGTCCCCCCCAGGGCAAGTTCATAAAGTCCGCTTGAGCTGACCGCCAGACGCTCATGGGCCAGTTCAACCTGGCGGGCGTAGCCTGAAAAGACCTGCCCCAGAGTGACCGGTGTGGCGTCCTGAAGGTGAGTGCGGCCGATTTTCAGTACATCATGAAATTTTTCCGAATGCTCCGCCAGCTGTTGCAGTAACTGCTCCAGGCGTGGTAGCAGGCCTTTGTGCAACTGTTCGGCACAGGCGATATGAATAGCGCTGGGAAAGACATCGTTGCTCGACTGACCGAGATTCACCTGGTCGTTAGGGTGAATGACTTTACTGCCGATCGGTTGACCGAGAATGCCGGCTGCGCGGTTGGCGATCACTTCGTTGATGTTCATATTGCTGCTGGTGCCCGATCCTGTTTGAAAAATGTCGACCGGAAATTGGTCAGCCAGTTGATCGGCGATGATTTCAGCTGCTGCCTTGCTGATGGCTTCAGCCGCTTCGTGAGACAGCAGGCCGAGCTCCTGATTGGTTAGAGCCGCATGTTTCTTGATCAGTCCCAGAGCCCTGAGCAGTGGTTGGGGAAGCTGAATTCCGGAAATCGGAAAATTCTCCACCGCTCGCGCCGTTTGAGCACCATAAAGAGCCGTGACGGGGACTTGCATTTCTCCCAATGAATCCTTTTCGATCCGATATTTATTCATAAAGAACACCTTTCCTGATGTTAAAAATGTTTTTTGTCTGTCGCTGTGGTGAGTAAAGTACTCCGGCCGACACATTCAAACTGTTCAGCTCTGCGGCCATGGGTCCTTTTGAAGGCGCATAGGTCGGCTTTCAATAGATAAGCATAGCTTTTAAACCACAGCTGTCAAAGGCGCTTTCTTTCCCTTTGGTCATCGGCTATGATGCCCGCCATGGAAACCCTGGCCCTGATTTTGATCATCGTTTCAGCTTTCATGCACGCTTTGTGGAATCTACTGGTTAAGCAGAGCCGCGACAAAACCGTTTTTATCTGGTGGATGTTTCTCTGCGCCTGGACGCTGATGACCCTGACGACCATGGTTCTGGGACTTTTTCCTCCTCTGTCTCTGCGCATCCTGCTCCTGGCCGCGTCAGCGGCAAGTTGCTTTGTCCTTTACCATTGGCTGGGAGGCTTTGCCTATCGTGAGGGGGATCTGTCCGTCACTTATCCTCTGGCTCAGACCGCGATGCTCTACGTGCCGGTCTGGGGGGTCATTTTTCTTGGCGAACAGTTGACCCTGATTGGCGTGATCGGGATTCTGCTGATCATCATGGGAGCCTACTGCATTCAATTGCGCGGCCTTTCGACCCGGGAATTGATTCGGCCGTTTCGGCGTCTGGGGAATCGTTCGGTCCAGGCGGCCCTGCTCGCCGGTTTTACCTATTCGGTCGGTGCGGTTATCGACAAAACCGGGGTTGATGCTTATTCCGCCTATCAGTTCACTTACCTGCTGGTGTTTTTCATGGTGGTCTTCATGTCCCTCAACCTGCTGCGTCCCAAATATCGGGGCCGGGTTTTTGCGGAATGGCGCATCAATCCGAGACTGGTGCTGGTGTCGGGGCCGGTGATTTTTGCTTCTTTCCTGTCGTTCCGCCTGGGTCTGCAGTTGTCGCCCGTCAGTTATGCCGTGCCGGTCAGGCAGGTCAGCCTGTTGATCGGGGTGTTGATCGGAATTCTCTTTCTGGGTGAAGCTTTCGGCCGCATCCGTCTGACCTCTGCAGGACTGATTCTGTCGGGGGTGATTCTCGTCTGGCACGGTTAATTTATTATTCCTGGGAGTTTCCTGTGAAAAATATCGCCAATTTTTTATTTGAAGTCGGCATGCTTAAACGTACTCCGCGAACCGGTTTTCAGTTTCTCGGTTCAGGGGCGCAATCGGTGGCCGAACACAGCTTTCGTACCGCCATGATCGGCTATGCGCTGGCGCAAATCGACGGTCAGGTTGATGTCGGTCGCGTGTTGCAGCTGTGTCTTTTTCATGACATTCCCGAGGCGCGAACCGGCGATCTGAATTACGTCAACAAGAAATATGTCAGGGTTGACGAAGCCAAGGCGGTCGCCGACCTTGCCGATAACCTGCCGTTTGGCGACGATTATCAGGCAACGCTGAAGGAGTTCATGGAGAAAGAGACCTACGAGGCGCAGCTCGCTCACGACGCCGATCAGCTGGAGATGGTGTTGTCACTGAAGGAACATAAGGATCTGGGTAACCGCTATGCCGATGAATGGTATCCTTTTTCCCGCTTGCGTCTGAAAACCGCCGTAGCCAAAGAACTGGCGGAAACGATCTGGGAGACCGATTCGTCCAAGTGGTGGTTTGATGATGATCACCAGTGGTGGGTCAATGGTTCCAAAGAGTGAAGTCTGCACGCCATCTGCTTTGTTGCGACAGATAAATTTTATCCTCAATGTAGGTAACGCTACACCTGCGGTTAAATTATCTGTCGCGCCTAGCATCTGACGCCCATCCTTTACTCTTGACGATTGGGCAGCTCTTGGCTGTCTGAGCTGTTTTTCTTGGGAGTTAGCGGAGATGCAGCTCACTTTTTATCTACTTAAAATCACCTTGTATCGCTCATTTCTTGACCCCTAAAAAAAGACATGCTATCACCATTTGACTTGAGCGATAGAGGTTGATGAAGGAGAAAAATCATGCTCGATATCAGATATTTACGTGAGAATTTCGCGGCTGTCGAAAAGGCCCTCGCAACGCGTAGTGGGTCAGTCGATCTCTCCGGTTTCAAAGTTCTTGATCAGCAGCGCCGTGAACTTCTCGGTACGGTTGAAAGCCTGAAAGCGGAAAAAAATTCTGTTTCCGCGCTGATTGGACGGACCAAGGATAAAAGTCAGGTTCAGGATGAAATCCTGCGCATGAAAGAGGTTTCTACCCAGATCAAGGAGCTGGACGAGCAACTGCGCGATGTTGAAGCCCAGCTGAATGATCTGCTCATGGGGGTGCCCAATATCCCTCATGAACAGAGCCCGGTCGGAGTGTCCGAAGCAGATAATATCGAGATTCGCAGCTGGGGTGAAAAACCGGATTTTGATTTTGCTCCCAAGGCCCACTGGGATATCGGTGAAGATCTTGGCATTCTTGATTTTGAGCGGGCCAGTAAACTATCAGGAGCCCGTTTTGCTATTTACTTTGGTGCCGGAGCACGCCTTGAGCGTGCCCTGATCAATTTTATGCTCGACCTGCATACCGGCGAACATGGCTATACGGAAACCCTGCCGCCTTTTCTGGTTAATCGGGCAACCATGACCGGTACCGGACAGCTGCCGAAATTTGAAAGTGATCTGTTCCATACGGAAGAGGTCGATCTGTTCCTGATCCCGACCGCGGAAGTCCCGGTGACCAATATTCATCGTGATGAAATTCTCAGCGAAAAGGATCTGCCGCTGTGCTATACGGCGTACACGCCCTGTTTCCGCAAGGAAGCCGGATCGCATGGCAAGGATACTCGGGGGCTGATCAGGCAGCATCAATTCAATAAGGTCGAGCTGGTTAAATTTGTTCGGCCCGAAGATTCCGATACGGAACTTGAGCTCTTGTTGAGTCACGCAGAAAAGGTCCTTCAGTTGCTCAATCTGCCATACCGTGTGGTTGATCTCTGTACCGGCGACATCGGGTTTTCAGCCGCTCGAACATTCGATATCGAGGTCTGGCTGCCAGGGCAGGAGACTTATCGTGAAATTTCATCCTGCTCGAATTTCCGCGATTTCCAGGCGCGGCGCGCGGCAATCCGTTTTCGCCGCGAAGGCGCGAAAAAACCGGAACTGGTCCATACTCTCAATGGTTCCGGGCTGGCCGTCGGCCGAACATTGCTGGCGGTTCTGGAAAATTATCAACAACAGGATGGTTCGGTGCTGATCCCCGAGGTGTTGCAGCCTTATATGGGAGGCCTGACAAAGATTGAAAATAAGCGTTGAGCTTGAAGCTCTACGTTTAGCTGTTGCAATTTGCTTGGCTTTTCGATACAGTGCCAAGGTTTTCCTGTGTGAGGCTGGTTCTTTATCGGGAGCTTCGGAGGAGTGGCCGAGTGGTTTAAGGCGGCGGTCTTGAAAACCGTTGAACGAAAGTTCCGTGGGTTCGAATCCTACCTCCTCCGCCA
>JAFGEL010000056.1 GCA_016931615.1 Desulfuromonadales bacterium | reverse complement strand
GCTCGGCAGCTATTTTGTCGCTGATGTAGGCCGAAAAATCGTTGCGGTCAACGGCCAGAGCTCCCCCTGCCGGAACCGCGGTAGCGTCGGCAGCTTCGATGAACAGCGAGCCGGTCCGGCGCAATTCTTCTTTCAGGCAGCCGACAGCGTTATTCATTCCGGCACCGCGCAAGCTGTTGGAACAGACCAGTTCGGCAAGCTGCTCAGTTTGGTGTGCCGGTGAGAAGCGCTGCGGTTTCATTTCGTAGAGCCTGACACTGAAGCCTTCTCTGGTCAGCTGCCAGGCGGCTTCACAGCCGGCCAGGCCGGCGCCGATCACGGTGACATCCATAGCATGATCCATAAAATGCAAAGCCGGCCGACCCAACGGGATCGACCGGCATAGAGTGTTGAACTGATCGTCTCGGTTCAGGTTTTTTTGCGCGTTTTTTTCTTGGCCGGTGAAGGCTTCTTTGCCGCGACAGCTTTTTTCTCCGGGGGAATCAGGACGTTCTCCCAGTCACAATGTTCCTGCGGGCAACGTTGAACGGTTCCCCAGCGTTTTGTTGTTTTGATTTCCGTCAGGGGCCAGCCGCATTTCGGACAGGGTTCCGCTTTCGGGGGGTTCCAGAGCGCGTACTTGCATTTCGGGTAACGGTTGCAGGAATAGAAAATTTTGCCATAGCGGCTTTTTTTCTCCTGCATTTCCCCTTCACCACATTCCGGACAGGTGATGTCGAGGGTTTTCGGTTTTTCCAGCGGCTGAATGTTTTTACACTTGGGGTAAGCGCTGCAGGCCAGGAATTTTCCATAGCGACCTGTCTTGATCAGCATCTGCGAACCACACTTTTCGCATTTTTCCTCAGAACAAACCGGTTCTTCCACCTCTTTTCCAGCGCCGCCAAGGGGTTGGGTATGGCGACAGTCGGGAAAACCGGAACAGGCCAGAAAACGTCCCGAACGGCCGAGCTTGATGACCAGGTCTTTGCCGCATTCCGGACAGGTCTGGTCGGTCTTTTCCGTGGTGACATCGGCTTTGCTGACTTCCTGATCCTTGCGTCGCAACAGGGCAATAAAGGGGTCCCAGAACTGCTTCAAGGCCGGAATCCAAGCCAACTCGCCACGTGAAATGGCATCCAGTTCTTCTTCCAGTTCAGCGGTAAAGTCGTAGTCGACATACTGACTGAAATGTTCCGTGAGCAATTTGGTGACAACCCGGCCGGTGTCTTCCGGGAAGAAGGTGCGCTTTTCCAGGCGCACATATTTTCTGGCCACCAGGGTGTTCATGATGCTGGCATAGGTGGATGGCCGACCGATACCGTATTCTTCCAATGCTTTAACCAGGCTCGCTTCGGTGAAACGTGGAGGCGGCTGGGTGAAGTGCTGCTCGGGGGTCAGTTGCTCCTGGCGGAGTTTTTCTCCCACTGCCAGGGGAGGTAGAAGCCCTTCCTTGTTTTCGTCGTCACCGTTGTCGGTGCCTTCAATGTACAGGGCCATAAAGCCCGGGAAGCGGATGACCTGGCCGGTTGCCCTGAAACTGTAGCGCTCGCCGGCGGCGATATCGACACTGGTTGCATCGAATATGGCCTGGGCCATCTGCGACGCCACGGTTCTTTTCCAGATTAATTCGTAAAGTCTCAACTGATCAGAAGTCAGAAACGCTTTCAGTGAAGCTGGTATGCGAGCGATCGAGGTCGGGCGAATAGCTTCGTGAGCTTCCTGGGCGTTTTTACTTTTGTTGCGGAAAACCCGAGGTTTGGGAAGGGCATAGTTTTCGTCGTAGAGTTGACAGATGACATCCCGCGCTTCACTCGTGGCGAGGTTCGACAAGGCCACGGAATCGGTTCTCATGTAAGTGATCAGACCGTGGGTACCGTCCGAAACCTCAATACCTTCGTAGAGCTTTTGAGCGACACTCATGGTTTTGCGGGCTGAAAAGCCGAGTTTACGGCTGGCTTCCTGCTGAAGAGTGCTGGTGGTGAAGGGAGGCGCCGGATTTCTTTTACGGGCCTTCTTCTCCAGTTCAGTGACCTGAAACTGGGCCTGGCGTAATTCGCTGACAATGTCCTCAGCCTGCTCTGCATTGACAATCGCGAACTTGCCCAGATTTTTGCCATCACGGGCATGAAGCCTGGCGTTGAAACTGCTGTCACCCAGGGTCCTGAGCAGTGCTTCGATGCTCCAGTACTCGCGGGGTTTAAAAGCGTCAATCTCATCTTCACGTTCGCAGATCAGGCGTAACGCCACGGATTGAACGCGTCCTGCGGAGAGTCCGTAGCGGATCTTTTTCCATAAAAAAGGTGACAGGTTAAAGCCGACAAGATAGTCGAGAATAGAGCGCGCCTGTTGGGCATCAACCAGGTCGCGGGCGATTTTACGCGGGTGGGCCATGGCCTCATCGATAGCGTTTTTGGTGATTTCGTGAAAAGTGACCCTTTTGACTTTGGGCCGCTCGGCATTTTCATCAATTCCGAGAGCTTCGAGCAGGTGCCAGGCGATCGCTTCCCCTTCACGGTCGAGGTCGGTTGCGAGGATCAGTTCATCGCTTTTGGCCGCTTCCTTCTTGAGCAGATCAATCTGTTTCACACTGTCAGGAAGGATGTGATATTTGGGTTTGAAATTTTCTCCGGTATCAACAGAGCCCTGTTTGCTCGGCAGGGCTCTGACGTGTCCATAGGAGGCCAGGACTTTGTAGCCTTTACCGAGAAATTTTTCGATCGTCTTTGCTTTTGCGGGAGATTCGACTATGACCAGTGATTTTGCCATTTATTGCCTCAAAGCTGTGCTTTGTTTCAGAATATAAAAAAGGGCTGCGACAAGTGCGCAACCCGATCTTTTCAGTGGTAGATGCGAACCCAGTCGTTTTCCAGAAAACAGTCTATTTCTCGCAACCAGAGACTGCTTGAGCGTGACAGCAGCGTCAGGATGGTGATCAGCTTGATCTCCTGTTCAGTGACCGGATCATCAGCCGTTCGGGTGGCTCTGTCGATGATTTCTTCCTGAACTTCATCGGTGAACAGGCCCATTGCTCTGACCTTGATCAGGAACCCCTGGGCTTCAGTGCTCAGTTGGCGTTTTTCCTGTTCGTTAAAAATCCGATAGGTCGGAAATGTCATCAGCGGTTCAGCCGCCGGCTGGATGCTGGGCTGCAGAGCGATCGATTCCATCCAGGAGAAGGCATCGTTGATCTCATCGGCTTCAAAGCCGACGGCCATCAGCTCGGTAATCAGCTCCTGCTCACTGATATGAGTTTCTTCCGATCCCAGAACATATTGGGCAATCAGGTTGACTATTGCTAGAACACGCTCGCGCAAGGGATTCTCCACTTTCGATATTCAGTTCGACGATTCTTGTCTGGATCAGGATCGTGAACGAATATACAGATTGCCGGGGAGGGCCTGAACTCCACCCTGGAGTTCTAGGTCGAGTAAAATAGCCGAAAGCTCCATGGGAGTCAAGCAGCACGTCCTGGCAATATTGTCGATATGCAAGGGCTCAAACCCCAGGCACAGGTAAACAGCTCGAGCTGCCGGGCTGAGTGAGCTGACAAAAGCATCCTGGGTCTGGCGGGCGACTTTGCTCTGGCGATCCGGCCACAGGGCCTGAAGAATATCCTCTGCCTCAGTGACCAGCTGCGCCCCATCTTTAAGCAATCTGTTTGTGCCCCTGCTGTTGACATAGTTCAGTCCACCGGGGACGGCAAACAGCTCACGTCCCTGTTCCAGGGCAAAGTCCCCGGTGATCAACGAGCCGCTTTTTTCTGCGGCTTCAACGATCAGCACCCCTCTGCTGAGGCCGCTGATGATGCGATTGCGGCCGGGGAAATGCCCGGCCAGCGGGGGGGCTCCCGGCGGGTATTCGCTGAGGATCGCCCCGCTTTTCAGGATGTCATGAAAAAGACGACTGTTCTCGGGGGGGTAGATTCGGTCGATACCGCAGCCGAGTACCGCAATGGTTGTCCCCTGGGCTTCGAGAGCTCCCCGGTGAGCAGCAGCGTCAATTCCCCGGGCCAGTCCACTGACGATACAGATATCCTGTTGCGCCAGTGTTGCCGCCAGTTGTTGCGTGATGATTAATCCCTGGGCGGTAGCGCGGCGTGAACCGACAATCGCAAAACATTCCTGCCGGGGCAGCTCTCCGCGCACATACACCAAGGCCGGAGGATCATGGATTTCACGCAACAGGGGCGGGTACCCTGGATCCCAGAAGCTGATGAGCCTGACGTCAAGGGATATCAGGCGTTCAAGGGTTTTTTTGACCTGAGAATCTGACTCACGGGGGATGTGTTCTTGAAGTGGAACCGCAACTCCGGAAGCTTTCCAGGCTGTTACAGAAGCATTGACGGCAGCGGTGAAATCACCAAAACAGCGATGCAGTTTAAACAGGGAACTGCGACCCAGGTTGGGTGTGAGCTGCAGTCTGAGGAGCGCGCGTTGAGAATGATTCATCCTGCCCCTCCACAGCATGAATTGGATTTGTATTGACCGGCAGAATACGGGCCGAGAACTTAACCCGTATTCTGCCGATAGAGCCCTTTTACCTCAGTTGGTGACGACGGAGACTTTGTCACCGATAAAGGCCGCATCGACACTTTTGATGATGATTGCGGATGCGGTGTTTTCCTTGGTTTCAATGGTTATCGCAGCACCCAGGACGGCATCGGGAAGTTCCATTTCACCCGCCTGGTCAATAAGCTCATCAGAGACCTGGCGAGGCCTTGAAATGTAGAAAAGGTTACCACTCTGCAGTCCGGAAGCACTGCCCAGGTTGACAAAAATGATGTCGTTGGTTGAAAACGTGCCCTTTTCGTCACGTGCGGCGATGACCAGCCCTTCCTGGTCGGTTGTTCCCCGCTGCAGGGTAATCTCTTTACGCTGCGGGATGTATTCAAACAATTCCGCTCCCCGGGTGACTTCTCTGAAAACTTCTCCGATCTTGGCCACGACTGTTCCGCCGTTGATCTCGGTCACCTGCAGATAGCCGAGGTTGTTCATCATCGTGCCGAGGGTCTTTTTGGTTTGGGGATGCCTGATTTCTTCCCCCCGTTCAAACAGGCCGTAGGTATCACCAACAGTGACTGCCGAAATGTCGTTCATTTTGACAAAAACCACATCATTGCGGGTCAGCAGCACTCGGTTGTCAACCGAATCGACGACCAAACCCAGCGGTTGCTCATCGGTCAGAATGAACCCGTCCCCGCTGCCGGTGGATTTGATCGTGATCAGCTCGTCCGTTTGCCGGTCTCCCTGCTCTTGTGCAGTATCCTGCGGTTCCGGCGGCTGCTTATCCGCTTCGGCATAGGCGGGAATGATTTCCAGGCGGCCATCCAGAATCCGAATCTTCTGACCGGGGAAGATCAGGTGGGGATTGCTGATAGCAGGATTCTTCGACCAGATATTCGGCCAGTAATAAGGGTCGTCAATGAATTTTTTTGACAGATCCCAGAGGGTGTCCCCTTTTTTGATCGTGTAGATTTGACCTTCCGCAGCAATTGCAGCACCTGTTCCGCATAAAAACAGCAACAGGATCAGCAGCGATAACCAACGCATAGGTGTCCGTGTCATCAGTTCCCTCTCGATTGGAGTCATACCGTTAATTATTGGTCTCTTCACTCCGGTAAAAATGTTGTGCTTCCGGACTTTCAGGAAAGCGAATATGCAACTGTTCAACAACTTCGTCAGCTTGAGAAGTCAAACCCTGCCGGCGATAAAGCTGGGCCAGCTGAGCAAGTGCGGCCGGCGCTTTTGTCTGTCCCCGGGGATCGGCGAAAACCTGACGCAGGTTGGCAATGGCCAGGTCGGTCTTCCCCTGCGATAGCTGGGCATTGGCCAGCCAGTACCGGGCATTGGGGGAATATTGGTGGTCAGGATAATTTTGCAGAAAGGCTTCAAAACCTTGTTCGGCTGCTGACCATTGTCCCGCGGCCAGAGCTGAGAATGCACCCAGGTACGAAGACGCCGAAGCGGCGACCGTGGTAACTTCCTGAGGGAAATTGAACGACACCGGAGGCTCGGGAAGCGGCGTGGTCACAGCATTTGGTTCCTGAGTCGGTTCCTGAGTCACACCGCCTTCGATGCGCGCAGAGATCATCTCTTCGCCATTGAGCTGCTGCTTGAGTGCCGTCAACTCTTGAACAAGTTGTTGATATTGGAGCGCCTGTTGCTGCTGTTCGGCCCTGATTGCATTCAGTTGCTCTACGAGACTTCCGGTCGGAGCGAGTCCCGTTGTCGCCGGTGCACAGGACACCATGACCATGACGATTCCCAGAAGAGCACAAACCGTTAGACTGCGGAACAGAGTGACATGCGGCATGGATAAATTTTCCTTCAGCGGTGTCGGCCAAACCGGCAAACAAAAATAAAAACTAATTTGTAAAAATTATAGGCTTCTCAGTAAGTTGTCAAGTTTGAAAGATGAGAATGCTCCAAAAAAAGGCCTCAAGCGGTTATTTTTTGTTGTTCACGGCAGGTTCGATAACATTTAAAAGTCGTTCTGACGAAAGGACAATCCCCTCTGGGGTTCGGCAGTTCTCCAACACAGCATCAAGTTCTGCCAGGATTTCTGCGGAAAGATTTTTGTAGTGAGGGAGTTTGGTTGACAGAAAATCCTCTTTGTCAGTAAAAAGAAAATCAACGTTAAAAGTGGATGTTGTCGTCAGGGTCCAGGTGGTAAGACTGCGCATGGCGGCGATTGCAGCCGCTTTTTCCGGTCCTTCGTCACCGCTGCCCGCACCGAAACGCTGCTTGACCCTGAGGAAGCTTCCGCTGTTTCCGGGTTCCACGACGATGATTTTCCCCCACTCCTTGAGCAGAGTGCCGGAATGAAGGAGATGCTCGCGCATTCGATCTGTGGGAATATGATGGAGTGAAAGGGTGTAAATCACCAGATCGAAGCTTCCCGGTGGCAGCTGAGGAAGCCCTTCCGGTGTATGGAGAAATTCAACATTGTCCAGTTCCGACAGCTGTTTCGCTTTGAGGATGAGGCTGTTGTCCAGATCGGTGGCGACAATTTTCCCGGCCAGTTGAGCCAGGTCACGCGTGATGCGTCCGGTCCCGCAGCCTATTTCAAGCACTGTCGCTCCTATGAGATCGACCTGGGCTGAGATGGCCTGAATATACTGATGTGTCGGGTCGAGAATCAAAGCTCTCTCCTGCCGTTATGAATCGAGTGAATTGTAGCAAATTGATCAGAAGATAGGGATTTTTTTGTTTGCTCCCAGCGGCGACACAGTTGAATTGTGTTATGCTGCCGGACTTCTGTCTGCGTACTGTTGAGAAGAACATGAATACCATGATCGGAAAAAACCAGCGTCCCGAGCTGTTGATGCCGGCCGGGGACATGCAGAAACTGATGACGGCAGTCCGCTTTGGAGCAGATGCCGTTTATCTGGGCACGGACCTTTTCGGGTTGCGTGCCCACGCCGGGAATTTCTCGCTTGAGCAATTGCACAGTGCGCGAGCTTTCACCCGCCGGCATGGGGTCGCGCTTTATCTGACCTTGAATGCTTCGTTGCGACCCTTTGAAATTGCCGCGTTGGAAAGGTTGCTCGAGGATCTCAAGCCAATTGATCTGGACGCCTACATCATCGCCGATCCCGGGGTTCTGGCAACCATCCGCAAGATTGACCCCGAACGGGCGATTCACATTTCGACCCAGGTCAACAGCTGTAATCCGCAGGCTGCTGAGTTCTGGCGGCTCAATGGCGCGAGCAGAATCAATCTGGCCCGCGAGCTGAGTCTTGAGGATATTCGTGATTTTGCCGCGGCGACCGAACTTGAGCTGGAATGCTTTGTTCACGGGGCGATGTGCGTGGCCCATTCCGGGCGCTGCCTGTTGTCGACGGCGCTGCTGGGCAGGCGTGCCAACCGTGGGGATTGCGCCCAACCCTGCCGCTGGAACTACGCCCTGGTTGAGGAAACCCGCCCGAACGAGAGCTTTGCCATCGAAGAAGACCAGCGCGGAACTTATCTCATGAACAGCCGCGATCTCTGCCTGGTCGAGTACCTTCCACAATTGATGGCGGCGGGTGTCGACAGTTTCAAGGTTGAAGGACGGATGAAAAGTCTCTACTACGTGGCGACCACTGCGCGGGTTTATCGCGACGCGCTCGAGCGCCTCTGGCAGGATCCATCGGATCAGGACCCACGATGGCGAGAAGAGCTTGAGAAAGTGAGTCACCGACCCTATGACAGCGGTTTTCTGCTCGGGTATGAAGACGCGAAGATTCATGCCCAGGATACCCATTACATCCGTACCCATGACTTTGTCGGTTTTGTCAATGAGGATGACGATCACGGCCTCTGGGTCGCGGGGCGGAACCGTTTCTTTGTCGGCGACGAGCTCGAACTGATCGGCCCGGGAATGCGGCAACAGACGTTTCGTGTGGATGAGATCCAAACCCTTGAAGGTGAGAGAGTTCCTGCCGGGCAACCTAACTCGCGCTTGAAAATGGCTCTGCCTCAATGGGCCGAGGCGGGAGACCTGATCCGTCGTCAACGGCCGGAGGGAGAATGAAACTTTTAATTCTCAGCCTTTACCTGCTGGTTACCGCGATCAGATTCGGTCTTGAGTGGCTCAATTTGCGCCACCGTCAAAAAGTTCATCCGGCGTTGCCGAAAGTTTTTGAGGGACAGATCGACCATGAGCGGATGGCTCGCAGTGACGCCTACGCCCTGGCCGGCGACAAGCTTGGTTTCGTCGAGGATGGGGTCGGCGTGGTTGTCACCCTGGTGTTTCTTTTCGGTGGAGTCTTTCCTCTTTATGACCGCTGGGTGGCTGGTTTGTCATCTGTTTTTATTTTGAATGGCCTGATGTTTTTCGGCCTCTTGCTGCTGGTGCAGATGCTGATCGGGCTGCCCTTTTCCCTGTACCGCAACTTTGTCCTCGAGGAGCGCTTCGGTTTTAACCGGATGAGCCTGAAACTCTGGGTTATGGATACCCTCAAGTCCTTGTTGATCGGTGCTGTCCTGTTTCTGCTCCTGGGGGGAGGTTCTTTCTGGCTGGTGGCTGCTGCACCCCGGACCTGGTGGTTGTGGGTCTGGGTTCTGTGGTCGGCAGTGAGCCTGTTTCTGATGTATCTGTCGCCCTATCTGATCGAACCGCTGTTTTTTAAATTTTCCCCCTTGAAAAAAGCAGGTCTGGAAAATGAAGTGCGCGAGCTGCTTGCCAGGGCCGGTGTGTCGGCAGGAAAAGTTCTCCAGGTTGACGCGTCGCGGCGCAGTGGCCACAGCAATGCCTATTTTACCGGGATCGGCAAGGTCAAACGGGTGGTGCTGTTCGACACCCTGATGACCCAACTTGAGAATCAGGAACTGCTGGCGGTGCTGGCCCATGAGCTTGGACACTGGCGCTGCGGGCACATCCGCAAACGCCTGATCAAGACCCAATTGACGGCCCTGGCGAGTTGCTGGTTGGCATTTGTCCTGCTGAATTCGGGCCGATTACCCGGGGTGTTGGGGGGAGAGTCGCTGTCATTTTCCGGCCAGCTGCTGCTGCTGGGCTGGCTGGCATCGCTGGCCGGGTTTTTCTGGACACCGATCAGCAGCTGGTGGTCACGCCGGGACGAGCGTCAGGCTGATGAGTTTGCTGTCAGGATGATGGGGGGGGGTCGCGATTTGGCTTCAGGGTTGGTAAAGCTGGCCCGGGAAAATCTGAGCAACCTGTTTCCTCACCCGCTTTATGTGGCACTGTATTATTCCCATCCGCCGATTGTCGAGCGGGTGATATGGCTGGGAAGGCAAAAAACAATCGGACCTATAACCAAAACAAAGGCTGCGTAGCCACGAAGTCTCCAAGGATACCAAGAAGGGCTTTCGCCTTGAGTTGAAAACTCAAAAACTGATTTTGATCTTCTTGGCGTTCTTCGTGTCTTGGCGACAACCCTTTTTTTTGGTTATAAAACCGAAAAAAAATAGGCGCATCAGCCAGGAGGGGGAGAGCCGATGCGCCAAATGTTTGTTGCCTTGAGTTAATACTACTAAAACGATAGGAATTGTGCAATACAGGAATGATTTTTTTTGTCGGGAATTAGTCCGCAGCTTGAAGGCTGATGAAACGGTTGTTGGCGTCAACGGTCAGGCAGAAGCGTCCGCGAACTCCGTGCTGGGTCAGTAAAGGGCGTAAGCGGGTTGCGGGGAAACGCAGACTTTTACCGCATTCGGAGATCACCTGCACGCTGTTGGCGGAGCCCCGGTAATAACGCAGGAACCGGTCCTGCGGGATGTTAAGTCGAAAGTAATATTGGCGTTGCTGTCCGCGGATCATAGAGTTTCTAGCCGCCATTGAAATGAGGAAAGGATGGTTTTCTCATGTTGACGTATAAAGTGGTCGAAACCAGCCAGGTTGATGATCTCACTCTGGAGCAAATCCTCAATACCTGGACAGCCCGAGGCTGGTCGTTTGAAGGGATTCACTTCGCCATGCGCGATGCTAGTCGCCGGCCGGGAATGGCTTTTTTGACCTTCACTCGCGATGCTTCGGGTGACGACCTTCAGTCTGAGTAATCCTCGTACTCTTTATAGCTGATGGTGTGCCTCGGATCGGATGAGGGTGTTGCGCCACAGAGCAGACAGCTTGGTTCCAGTGAGTCCTCTTCAACATAGGGGTCAGGGACCAGTTCCCGAGGCTGTCCCTTGCAGTGACAGAACCATTTCCTGTAGCTGGTCATCATTCACCTCCCGAAGAGAAAATCCTGGTCAAATTATACCAGGGTTCTTGAAGGCTCAGTAGCTGAGACCGCCTTTTTTTCTGACTTTGCGTAAGGTCTTGGAAGCAGCGTGCCGCGCTTTTTCTGCCCCTTGTTCAAGAATCTTTCTCAAGCCCTGAGGATCGGCCAGCAGCTCGTTTCTTTTTTCGGTGTAGGGGGCAAAGAAGTCTCGCGTGGTTTCGAACAGTTCCTGTTTGACATCGCCATAACGCAGTCCCGGAGTCAGGTAACGCTGACGCAGGTCCTCAACTCCCTGCCGGTCGAGGAACAGGCGGTAAATCTGGAAAATATTACAGCTGTCCGGATCTTTCGGCTCCTCTACCGGGGTTGGATCGGTGACGATGCGCATGACCTGCTTGCGCAGAGCCTTTTCGCCAAGAAAGAGGTCAATGGTATTGCCGTAGCTTTTGCTCATCTTGCGGCCATCCAGCCCCGGGACAGTCGCGACATCCTCATCAATTTCCGGTTCGGGGACAGTAAAAACGTCACCGTATTCGTTGTTGTACTTGATAGCTATATCTCGTGCCACCTCAAGATGTTGCTTCTGGTCCTTACCGACCGGCACCCTGTCACTCTGGAACAATAGGATATCAGCGGCCATGAGCACGGGATAGGCAAACAGGCCATGATTCGGTTTAATCCCCTGGGCGACCTTGTCCTTGTAACTGTGGCACCGTTCCAACAGGCCCATGGGGGTGAAGTTGGATAAAATCCACGTCAGCTCCTGCACTTCAGGAACATCGGACTGAACCCAGAAGGTGCTTTTTTCTGGATCCAGGCCCAGGGCCAGAAAGTTGGCTGCTGCTTCCAGGGTCCCCTGGGCAAGGGCTTTGCCGTCTGAAAGGCTGGTCATCGCATGATAATTGGCGATGAAACAGAACAGGTCTTCCTGTTCCTGATAGTCGATCATCTTTTTCATCATGCCGAAGAAGTTTCCCAGGTGCAGGGATCCGGAAGGTTGAATGCCAGACAGGATGCGCATTGTTCGGTTCTCCACTCGTTCTATAAAGAGGGGACAGAACTGGTATTCT
The DNA here is from genome assembly GCA_016931615.1 of Desulfuromonadales bacterium. GTDB lineage: Bacteria > Desulfobacterota > Desulfuromonadia > Desulfuromonadales > Geopsychrobacteraceae > JAFGEL01. Next base: position 80,670 of record JAFGEL010000056.1, on the reverse strand, counting down.
GTCCCCTGGTGACGGTCAGTTTTAAACGCGGGTGAATTTAACAGATTGATTTGAATCAGGTCAAGGCGGGGGTTCATAAAGCTGCGGTGATCAAGACTTATTGAAACCGGCGATATTCAGCTATACTTGCAGCTATGCGAAAAATTTTATGTTACAGCCTCTGTATCCTGTTTATCCTTCCGCAACCGGGTTTTTCCTGGTATCCGCGCTCCTTTGAAGCCAGTCTGATCAATCCGGATTCAAAAGGGCAGCTTATCGGTAAAAATAGAACCTTTACCGTGGGGTACGGCGATACGCTGATCGAGATTGCCCGCCGCGGGAATTTGGGATATTCGGCCCTGGTTGCCGCCAATCCCGGGATTGACCCCTGGCAGCCAAAAGCAGGGACCGAATTGCTGCTGCCTTATGCGACAGTATTGCCGGTTGATCTGGAACCGGGAATCACCATCAACCTGGCTGAATACCGGCTTTATCTACTGTGGGAAGAATCCGGGAAAATGCGGGTGCGGATCTATCCTATCGGTTTGGGGCGTGAAGGCTGGATGACCCCGGAGGGCGATTTTCGGGTGACCTCCATCATTGAGAATCCGGTCTGGACGATGCCTGGGCAGATGCGTCTGGCGGAGCCGGATCGGCCGATACAGATTCAACCCGGCCCGGACAATCCGCTCGGTTCCCATTGGATCGGGCTGTCGATTACGGGCTACGGTATTCACGGCACCAACCGCCCCTACGGTATCGGTCGGCGCGTCAGCCACGGGTGTATTCGGCTTTATCCACGGGACATAGTCGACCTGGTGGGCAGAGTTGAAAAATCAACCCCGGTCAGGATTATTTATCGGCCGTTCAAGGTTGGGCGCGATGAGCACAACCTGTTCGTGGAAGTCCATGCCGACTACCTGGGCCGGGTGGCTGACCCACTGTTGGACATCCGGCAACAGGTCGTAGAGCTTGGGTGGTCAAGGCCTTTGACTGTCGACAACCTGGAAAAAAATCTGCTTGAAAAACGGGGAATCCCTCAGCTTATCGATCGTTTCTGATGAGTGGATTCAGGCGGATGCGCTATTCCGAAGGCCGTAGTCGACCCCCGGAATAGCAGCACATTGGTCATTTCTGCTGGCTCAGCTCAAAAGCTTTCGTGGCTTTTTGAGCGCTCATTTCTGCCTGAGCCGCTGCGCGTTCAGCTCTCTGGGCCGCGTCTTCCGCACGGTTGGCGGCAGAAACAGACTTCTGCCCGGCGGCTTCGGCTCTCTGTGCCGCAGCTTCAGCACGGTTGGCTGCCGCTTCGGCCCTCAGTGCCGACTGACTGGCACTTTCAGCGGCTACCAGTGCCTCATCCAGTTTTGCCTGATCTGTACTTGAGAGTTTGGCCGCACAGCCTGAAAACAGCAGGGGAAAGAGGGCTGCAATGGTGATGAGCGTTCCAAGCTTTTTCATTTAAATTCTCCTTTAATGAAATGTTAAACTGGATCCAGATGATCACTTCAACTGACTTGAAAACCTGTAAACATTTTTATCACCATATGAGCAGAAGTCAATTGAGCGAGCCCGTCCGGGGAACGATCTGTTGAGCAGGAGTGGTGCAATCTGGCAATCGGCAGTAACGGAAAAATATCTTTTCTTTCATAGTTAGTATTGTCAGCTAACCTATTGAAATTATGAAGTTATGGTAACTTCGGCGCGGCAAAGAAATCAAATCTGATCGCCGTATGGGATCCTGATGCATTGGGCGGAAATCTGGAATGCGACTTTAAACTGGGTGGCGCACCATCCGGCAGTGGCTTATCCGGCAATATTTTTGATTGCTTTCTCTGAATCTCTGGCTCTGGTCGGCCTGCTGGTTCCGGGGACGGCTCTGATGATCGGCATCGGTGCTTTTGTCGGAAACGGCGCGCTTTCTTTGCCGACGACCTTGTCTGTCGCCATTCTCGGAGCCATTGCCGGTGACGGCATCAGTTTCTGGTTGGGAAAACATTATCATCGGGATATCACCCATTTCTGGCCGTTCAATAAATATTCCGGACTGTTGGTCAGCGGTGAAAGTTTTTTTCACCGTCATGGGGGCAAAAGTGTTTTCCTCGGTCGTTTTGTCGGACCGGTGCGACCGATTATCCCGGTGGTGGCAGGCATGCTTGACATGCCCCTGAGTAACTTTCTGTGGGTGAACATCCTGTCCGCTGTCGGCTGGGCGTTCGCTTACATCATGCCCGGTGTCCTCCTCGGAAGTTCACTGGCTCTTGTCGGTGCGGTCAGCATGCGCTTGAGTCTTTTCGTCCTGCTGTTGTTGCTCTTGATCTGGTCGGTTTTTGCTCTAAGCAGAAAAGTTTTCACCTGGCTGGGCAAACTCGGCCCACGGGGTGAGCGCTTGCTGTTACCCCTCCTGTGCCTTTCTCTGGTGCTGGCCGGCTGGCTTTTTCTCGGCGTTCTTGAAGACGTGGTTAACATGGACCCACTGGTTCAGGCGGATCAATCGATTTACCGGTTTCTGCAATCATTGCGAACGCCCTGGGGAGACCGGATTATGGTTGCCATGACTGAATTGGGTGATAGTCTTCCCAACGCAGCGATTCTGGCCACTGCACTGCTCTACTTTTTGTTGAAACGTCGATACCGCATAGCTCTCTACTGGTGTGCCGCCGCTAGCGGTGCCGGGGGATTGGTTCAGCTGTTTATGTGGCTGTTGCATCGGCCCCGTCCGATCGATATCTATCAGGGTCTTTCCGCCTGGAGCTTTCCCAGCGGACATACAACCATGAGCGTGGTGATTTACAGTTTTCTGGCCGTGTTGCTGGTCCGCAGTTTCACTGCGAAATGGCGTTGGTTGCCCTTTGCCGGTGCTGTCGGGCTGCCGCTGCTGATTGCTTTTTCCCGTCTCTACCTTGGAGCGCACTGGTTCTCGGATGTGCTTGGCGGCCTCGCTCTCGGCTGGGCCTGGGCCATTTTTCTGGGAATTTTTTACCTGCGCAGGTCTGAACCACCGTTACCGCGCACACCGATTGTTGCCGGTTTCCTCTGTGCTTTGCTGGTGGTCGGTGGTTGGCATATTCAGCGCCGTCACACAACCGATCTGGCCCGCTACCAACCTCAGGAGCAGATACAAAGTTTCAGCCTGAATGATTGGCAGACTCAAGCCTGGCAGAAACTCCCAGGCTGGCGGATAGATTTTGAAGGAGAACAGGAACAACCTTTAACCCTGCAATGGGCGGGAGATCCGCAGATGCTTTCGCAGCAGCTGCAAAAACAGGGCTGGGCCGTCAGCAGCCAACTCAGATTTAAACAGCTGCTGAATTTTTTTATTCCCCATGTAGAGCTACAACAGTTTCCGGTCCTGCCTCAACTTGCCGAAGGTCGCCAGGAACGACTGATCATGGTTCGTTATCGTGATGACCACCGCCTCCTGCTGCGTTTGTGGCCCAGCAGGTTTGAACTGCGTGATGCGAATCTTCCGCTCTGGGTTGGCAGTTTGACCTGCGAACGGGTTTTTTCGGCTGCCGGGTTAATCTCGCTTCCTGTCGCAGACAGGCAGGATCTCCCGACAATGGAGGAGCTGAAAGGGAATTTATCGCCATTTTCAAGTTTGCGGGTCGAACGCTCAACGTCTGTTGGAACCGCACCAGAGCCACACAATGCTCAGGTTTTGCTGCTCTGGGAAAAGAGCTGACGGTGGCATTTTGCCCTTTGATAGTGCTGAGTCCTGTCTCCCCAGCTAAAAAAACGGCTTCATTTTTGAATGAAGCCGTTTTCGATTGAAGATTTCGTGGGGGGAGCAGATTATTGCTGTTCCTGTCCCGCCATCATGGTTGCCAACTGCAGTAACTGTTGCAGGTCCATACCACTTTGTTTGAGGATGCCGAGGAGAACCGGAAACAGCTGCATCATAAAACCCGGTTCTTTGATGACATCCCCGGCCAGTTCAGGCAAGGCTTCTATAATAAAGGCTTTCTTCTCTTCAATCGACAACCCCATCAGGGCGGCTTTGATTTCTGCGCTGGTCATGACAACTCCTTGGATTGGTGTGGCTTCATTTCACGCTGAAAGCGAGCTTGAAAACATCTCGATAGTCTTTGACAAAATGAACTTCAATCCCGGCGCGTAAATAATCCGGCAGTTCATCATAATCTTTTTTGTTGTCCGCAGGGAAAATCAGGGTGGTCAGCCCGGCCCGGCGGGCAGCAATGGTTTTTTCCTTGACCCCGCCGATCGGTAGAACCCGCCCGGTCAGCGACAGCTCACCGGTCATGCCGAGTTTTTTACGAACCGGTTTGTTCATAATCATCGACAATAATGCCGTGGTCATGGTGATCCCGGCGGACGGACCGTCTTTAGGGGTCGCTCCGGCCGGAACGTGAAGATGAATGAAGTGGCTGTCAAAGTAGTCTTCGGGAATCTTGTACTTATCCAAGTGCCCCATGACATAGGAATAAGCGATTTCCGAGCTTTCGACCATAACCTTGCCGAGCTGGCCGGTTTGTTTGAAGCCTTTGCCCTTGCTTTTCATGGCTGTCGCCTCGATCTGCAGGGTGGCCCCGCCCAGACGGGTCCAGGCCAGGCCGGTGACGACTCCCGGTGAATCTTTGATCAGCTCTTCTTCGGCGAAAATTGGTTTGCCGAGGTAATGTTCAATATCACGTTTGATGACCTGGATTTTTTCTTCGCGTCCCTCGGCGAATTCCATAGCCGCTTTCCGCATGATTTTCTTGATTTTGTTTTCCAGGCCCCGAACCCCGGCTTCACGCGCGTAGCGGTCAACAATGTCGGCGATGGTCGACTTGCTGATGCCGATCTGGGCACGCGTCATGCCGTGGCTTTTCAGGGCCTTGGGGATCAGGTAGCGGCGGGCGATCTCCAGTTTTTCTTCAAGGATGTAGCCAGACAGGCGAATGACTTCCATACGATCGAGCAACGGCGCCGGGATGGTGTCGAGCTGATTCGCCGTGGCGATGAACAGTACATTGGACAGGTCGAAAGGGACGTCCAGATAATGATCGCGGAAGCTGCCGTTCTGCTCAGGATCAAGCACTTCGAGCAGGGCTGAAGCGGGATCGCCCTGAAAGGAAGCCCCGATCTTGTCGATTTCGTCGAGCATCAGGACCGGATTCGCGGTTCCGGCACTTTTCATTGCCTGAATGGCTTTGCCCGGCATGGCGCCGATGTAGGTACGGCGATGGCCCTTGATCTCCGCTTCGTCACGCATGCCGCCGACGGAAAAGCGGTAGAATTTGCGCTTCAGAGTGTCGGCAATGCTTTTGCCGATCGAGGTTTTTCCGACTCCGGGCGGGCCGACCAGGCAGAGAATTGACCCGGAAATATCGCCCTTCATCTTGCCGACGGCGATGAATTCAAGAATCCGCTCTTTGACGTCGTCCAATCCGTAATGATCACGATCCAGGACCCGGCGGGCGCGTTTGAGGTCGTACGAATCTTTACTGAATTTGCCCCAGGGCAGAATCGTCAGCCAGTCCAGATAGTTACGGCTGACATTGTATTCGGGGGAGGACGGCTCAATCAGCTGCAGCTTCTCAATTTCCTCATCTACGGCCTTTTGTGCTTCTTCGTTGAGGGTCAGAGTTTTCAGGCGCTCCTGGTATTTTTCAATCTCGGAAACTTTTCCCTCTTTCTCAAGGCCGAGCTCTTTTTTGATCGCCTTGAACTGCTCGCGGAGAAAAAATTCACGTTGCTGCTTGGAAATTTTTTCCTCGATCTGTTGAGAAATCTTGGTCTGCAGGCGTGAAACCTCGAGTTCTTTTTTCAGCAATACCAGCACCTTGTCGATGCGCCGATGAATATCGAAGGTTTCCAGGACATCCTGAAGCTCGAAACCGTCGGCGTTGGTCAGGTTAGCGGCAAAATCGGTAAGCCGGGCCGGGTCGTCCATGCTGGTGCGGCCGAGAAACAGTTTGATTTCCTCTGAATACAGAGGGTTGATCTGAACCAGCTCCTTGAGGGTCGAGATGATCGCCATGGAATAGGCTTTCAGCTCGGGATTGTCGGAGTAAATGGTGCTGAGAAAATAGGTGACATCGGTATAAATGACGTCGTTGACCTCGTGAACCTCTTCGATGCTGAAACGCTCAAGGCTGTTGACGAGAACGTGGGCGCTTTCCTTGTCGGTATGAATCAGTTTGAGGATTTTGGCTGCAACCCCGACCTTCTGCAGGTTGGTGGTTGAATCCTCCTCATCCAGTTCCTTGACCATAACCAGCCCGATGGCCTGGGATTCCGTTTCCATGGCGTGCTTGATGGTCCGCACCCGAGCTTCGCCGTTGACGGTCAGGGGGATGATGACGCCGGGAAATGCCGGCCTCGGGCGCAGCGGGATGATTGGCAGGCGTGAAGGAAGAATATCCCTTGCCAGGACCAGTCCATCGTCGGGAATGGCCTGAACATCAGCATCGGTTTCGACTTCTATCTCATATTCTATCGATTCGTCATGATCTTCGAAATTATCGTGCATGGAATAGCTCCGTCAGTTTATTTTTCTGCAGGAATTCTGAAGTTTTCTCGCAATGATTGCTGTGAAAGATAATAATATCAGAGTTTGATTGTCAAGATTTCGCTCACAGGCACAATAACTCTTCAGAAGCATTGTATCGAACCTTTTCCTTGGGCCCGGAGTATGAAATAATCCGCGCAATTCTTTTTATCAGAAAGGGTAACAACGCGTGAGCAATCCACAGAGAGTCTACCTGGTTGACGGGTCTTCCTATATCTTTCGGGCTTATTTCGCCATACGCCATCTGTCAAATTCAAAGGGCCAGGCAACCAATGCCGTTTACGGCTTTACCAACATGTTGTTGACGCTGTTGCGTGATGAGCAGCCCGATATGCTGGCTGTGGTTTTTGACAGCAAAGCCCCGACCTTTCGCAAAGAGCTCTATCCTGATTACAAGGCGAATCGTGCCGCTATGCCCGAAGATCTCGTTCCACAGATCCCCTGGATCAAAGATGTGGTCAGGGCGTTCAAACTGCCGGCATTGGAAATGCCCGGCTATGAAGCGGATGACATCATCGCCTCCCTGGCCAGACGCTATGCCGAAGAGGGGTTGGATGTCACTGTGGTGACCGGCGACAAGGACCTGATGCAGATCGTCAGTGACCGGATTCGGCTGCTCGACACGATGAAAGGCAAGGTCAGTCGTCGGGATGAAGTGATCGAACGTTTTGGCGTCCCACCGGAACAGGTTCTCGAGGTTCTCGGTCTGGCCGGTGACAGCTCCGATAATATTCCGGGAGTTCCGGGGATCGGCGAGAAAACCGCCAGCCAGTTGATTCAGGAATTCGGCAGTATCGATAACCTGCTGAAGAATATTGATCAGGTCAAAGGGCAGAAGCGGCGTGAAAATTTGCGCACCTACGCTGAGCAGGCGCGGTTGTCAAGGCGTTTGGCCGAGTTGGTTTATGATCTGAAGATTGCTGTTACTCTGGAAGACCTGGCTCTTGAAGAGCCTGATCGGGAAGCTCTTGAAAACCTCTTTAAATCCCTTGAATTTACCAAGCTTTACCAGGATTTTTCGCGACAACCTGCACAGACGACGGATGCGGGCGATTATCACTGTGTCCTGAACGAGTCCGAGCTGGACGCTATGATTGAGCAGCTGCAGAACGCCGGACGTTTTGCCCTGGACACTGAGACCACCAGCCTGGTTGCCGTTCAGGCCGAGCTGGTCGGACTGTCTTTTTCCATCGCCGGAGGTCATGGCTGGTATGTTCCCGTCGGGCATCGTTACCTGGGTGCTCCCGAACAGTTATCCCGAGAACTGGTCCTGGAACGCCTGCGCCCCTTGCTGGAAAATCCAGAGCTGGAAAAGGTCGGCCAGAACATCAAGTACGATGCCCTGGTCCTGCTCCAGGCCGGAATCCGGCTGGAAGGGATCGCCGTCGATACCATGGTTCTGTCGTATGTCACTCACCCGGAGGCAAAGTCTCACGGGCTCGATGCTCTGGCGATCGAGCATCTCAACCATCGGATGACACCTTATTCTGAAGTAACCGGTAGCGGCAAAAAACAGATCTGTTTCAGCGAAGTCGAGGTTGACAAAGCGACCCGCTATGCGGCAGAAGATGCCGATATCACCTGGCAGCTGGGAGAACGCTTACTGCCCGAACTGGTGAATGATCAGCAACAGATCCTGTTTCGCGACGTTGAAATGCCGCTGGTCGAGGTGCTGACGCGGATGGAGTGGGCTGGAATCACCATCGATGCCGATTTTCTCGGAACGCTGTCGATCCAGATGAGTCATCAGCTTGACAGCCTTGAGCAGCAGATTCACTCACTGGCAGGAGGCTCCTTCAATATCAACTCCCCCAAGCAATTGGGTGAAGTTCTGTTTGAAAAATTACAGCTGCCGAAAGGAAAAAAAACCAAGACCGGTTGGTCAACCAATGTCGAGGTGCTGACATCTCTCGCTGCTGAGCATGAGATTGCCGCGCTGATTCTCAGCTATCGCTCGACCAGTAAATTGAAGAACACCTATGCCGATGCCTTGCCGAAAATGATCAACCCCCAGACGGGTCGAGTGCATACGTCATTCAACCAGGCGGTTACGGCAACGGGACGCCTGTCGTCAAGTGATCCGAACCTTCAGAATATCCCGATCAGAACGCCGGAAGGGCGACGGATCCGTGAAGCCTTTGTTCCCCAGCAGGGCTGGACCCTGCTGTCCGCCGATTATTCCCAAGTCGAGTTACGGGTGATGGCGCACATGGCGGATGTCGCGGCGCTTATAGAGAGTTTTCTTGCCGGTGAAGATATCCACAAAAGGACGGCCGGCGAAATTTTTAATGTTTTTCCCGAACTGGTCACGGACGAAATGCGCCGCCAGGCAAAAACCATCAACTTCGGTGTACTCTACGGTATGGGGGCTTTCAGCCTGGCTAAAGATCTCGGTATCAGCCGGTCTGAAGCGCAGCAGTTTATCGATCAGTATTTTCAGCGGTATCCGGCGGTGCTGAGCTACCTTGAAGAGAAAAAAGCCGAAGCGCGTGAGCATCAATATGTCACGACCATTCTGGGCCGGCGCTGCGCAATTCCTGAAATCAACAGTAAGAATGGAGCGGTCAGAAGTTATGCTGAACGGAACGCGATTAATTATCCGATCCAGGGGAGTGCCGCCGATATTATCAAGGTTGCTATGGTTCGTCTTGACAAGCGCCTGCGTGAAGAGAACCTGCAGGCCCGTATGCTTCTGCAGGTGCACGATGAACTGGTGCTTGAAGTGCCCGAAGATGAACTTGAACTGGTGAAGGGGATTGTCAGGAACGAAATGGAACAGGCTGTGTCGCTCGATCTGCCTCTCAAGGTGGATATCGGCACCGGAAAAAACTGGGCCGAGGCCCATTGATTCCCGATGAGGTAAAATCTTTTGTTGCAGGTTCCTTCCATTTCGTCAGGACATGATAAATTATAGGGGTATCAACGTTCGTAATTTTATATTCAGTCTCTTTCACGAGGTCACATAACGCGATGAATTTTAAACGATTTAATAACGAAAAAACCTGCCCAGCCCTGACGGATGTCGCTCCGCTAGGATTGGATGCCGCTTCCCTGGAAAAGGATTTTCGCCACTATTACACCTACAGCCTGGGGCGTGACCGCAACTGCCGCCTCACCCATTATGCTTACGAGGCCGTCGCCCTGGCGTTGCGCGATCGCGTCATGGAACGCTGGCGGAATACCCGTTATGCATACGAAGACAGTAACTGTAAGCGGACCTATTATCTGTCTCTGGAATTTCTGATGGGTCGTACCCTGGGGAATGCGGTTCTGAATCTGGGGGTTGAAGCTGAACTGGTCAAGGCTTTGTCTGCGGTTTGTCTGGAAATGGAAGAGCTGGAAGAGATTGAGCCGGATGCCGGTCTCGGCAATGGTGGTCTCGGTCGGTTGGCGGCCTGTTTTCTCGACAGTTGTGCAACTCTGCAGTTGCCGGTTCAGGGTTACGGCATTCGTTACGAATATGGCATGTTCCGCCAGCGGATTGTCGATGGCTATCAAGTTGAGGAGCCGGATCACTGGTTGGCCACCGATAACTGTTGGGAGATCAAACGTCCTGAATACCGTCAGCGGGTCAAATTCGGTGGCCGCAGCGAGACCTACACCGATGCCTCCGGGCGGCTGCGGGTCCGCTGGGTTGATGCCCATAACGTCTTTGCCATCCCCTATGACCTGCCGATTCCGGGGTATCGTAACGGTACGGTCAACACTTTGAGGCTGTGGAAGGCGGTGGCCACGGAAGAATTTGACCTCGATGAATTCAACTCCGGAGATTATACCGGTTCGGTTGCAGGAAAAAATGATGCCGAAAAAATTACCATGGTGTTGTATCCCAATGATGCCAGTGAAAACGGCAAGGATCTGCGCCTGCGCCAGCAGTATTTTCTCGCCTCGGCCAGTCTTCAGGACGTTCTGGATAAATGGGTCATGACTCGAGGAACGGATTTCAGCCGGTTTGCCCAGGAAAACTGTTTTCAGTTGAACGACACCCATCCCAGTTGCGCTGTCGCGGAACTGATGCGGCTGTTGATGGATGTCCGCGGTATGGAGTGGGACGCTGCCTGGGATATTACCCAGAACACTATGGCTTACACCAATCACACCCTGCTTCCCGAAGCCCTTGAGAGATGGCCGGTGCGTATGTTTCAACAGCTGTTGCCGCGCCTGATGGATATCATTTATGAAATCAACGCCCGCTTTCTCAAACAGGTCGCCCAGCGCTGGCCGGGAGATATGGCCCGTCAGCGCAGAATGTCCCTGATTGAAGAAGGTCCCGAACCGCAGGTGCGCATGGCCTATCTCGCCATCGTCGGCAGTTTTTCCGTCAATGGTGTCGCCGAACTCCATTCCCGTCTGCTACAGGAAGGGCTGTTTCGTGATTTCTATGAGCTCTGGCCGGAACGCTTCAATAACAAGACCAACGGGGTAACGCAACGACGTTGGCTGGCCCACGCCAATTCTGATCTCGGGGGACTGATCAACAGCCGTATTGGAGATGGCTGGGTGACGGATCTTGAGCAACTGAGTGGATTGAAAAAATTTGCTGATGATGCGGAGTTCAGGCAACATTGGCGGCAGGTTAAGTTGCACAACAAAAAACGCCTGGCAGAGTATGTAAAAGAGGAATGCAACGTAGATTTTAACCCCGCTTCACTTTTTGATATTCAGGTGAAACGTATTCATGAATATAAGCGCCAGCTACTCAACGTCCTTCATGTCATCCATCTCTTCGACAGAATCAAAAAAGGCGACACGGCCGACTGGGTGCCGCGCTGCGTGCTGTTCGGTGGTAAAGCGGCTCCCGGCTACGCCATGGCGAAACTGATTATCAAGCTGATCAATAATGTCGCGACCCTGATCAATCATGATTCTCATGTCGGTGACCTGTTGAAAGTCGCTTTTATGCCGAACTATCGGGTTTCGGCGATGGAAGTGATCTGTCCGGCGGCTGATCTTTCAGAGCAGATTTCGACGGCAGGAAAAGAGGCTTCGGGGACCGGAAATATGAAGTTCATGATGAACGGAGCGTTGACGATCGGTACTCTGGATGGGGCCAATATAGAAATCTGCGAGGAGGTCGGTGAAGATAACTTCTTCCTCTTCGGTCTGAGCGCTGAAGAGGTTGTTGAGCGCCGCCGGAACTACGACCCTGCTGCCATTATCGCTGCGGACGAAGATTTTACCGCGGTGATGCAATTGCTTCAGAGCGGACATTTCAATCAGTTCGAGGCGGGCATTTTTGACCCGATCATTGCGGCGATCCTCAGCCCACAAGACCCCTGGTTGGTGGCCGCTGATTTTGCCGGCTATTGTGCCGCCCAGAGGGAGGTTGTCAAATGTTACCGGGATCAGGATCGCTGGAGTCGCATGAGTATTCTGAATACTGCGGCCAGCGGCAAGTTTTCGACCGACCGTACCATGCAGGAATACAACCGGGATATCTGGAAGCTTAAGCCGGTTGTTGCTGAACATATCTAGTTTCTGTCTGGAAGGTGTCATTTTTCACCAGCTCTGCGTCAATCTGCACATTCGTTTGTGCGGCGTAAAGTACTACGCCTCCGCAAAAATGCTTGATTTCCTTGATCGGGCAAAAAATGGCATCTTTCCAAATCAGTAACGCACCATTTGGCTTGCAGAGTTTCCGGATGCCAAATATCTAGGAAGATGCTACCTCAGAAGCAGACCACCCGGTTGCGCCCGGAACTTTTGGCTTTATAAAGCGCGTCGTCCGCCCGTTTCAGCAGGGAGTCGATTGAGATGTCATCAGCCTGATGCATGGTCAGGCCGATACTGATGGTGATACCGATCTTCTCGGTTGTTGTGCGGATTTTCAATGCCTCGACGCGCTCCAGCAGGCGCTGGCAGGTCTGGAGTGCCGCGTTCTGATCCGTTTCGACGAGTACTGCGGCAAATTCTTCCCCCCCGAAGCGGCCAAAGATATCGGTTGTTCTGAGTTCCTGCAGGCAACAATCCACTAAGCGTTTCAGGACTTCATCGCCGATACTGTGACCATAAGTGTCGTTCACCTTTTTGAAGTGATCTATGTCAAGCATGATAACGGCCATTGGTGCGCCGTAGCGTTTGCAGCGTTTTAATTCGGCAGATGCCCGTTCGATGAAATGGCGGCGATTGCTGGCCCCCGTCAGCGGATCCTTGATGGCCAGTTGACGCAGTTCTTCTTCAATTTCTTTGCGCTTGGTGGTGTCTCTGACTGCAGCAAAAATCAGTTGTTTGTCAAGGTCAGGATAGGAGCTCCATGCCAGCCATCTGAACGTGCCGTCCTTGCAGAGATAGCGATTTTCGAAACCGATGACATTTTCTCCATGGAAAAGTCGCTGACCCGCTTCGAGTGTAAGTTCGCGATCTTCAGGAACGACAAATTCAATCCATGGTTTCGTTTTCAACTCATCCAGGGACCAGCCGAGAGTACGTTGCCAGGCCGGGTTTAATTCCTTAAAGAAACCATCGAAACCGGCAACACAGAGCATGTCGAGAGAGACGTCAAAAATGCGCTGACGATCATTTTCGGCTTGCCTCAGATCAGTGATATCATGAGCATTGATCACCACATAATGTGGTTTTAAATCCTGATTATGCAGAGGGTGGTAGGTAATCGACATGAATCTTCGGCCCCGCCCCGTGAGATTCATCCAGCATTCAAATTGGGTTAATTCACCGGAAAAAGCTTTTTTCAGATGGGGTTCGGAAAGATTGTAAAAATGTTCCTGGCCGAGCAGGTTTTTTACATGAGTGCCGACCAGCTTTTCGCGGGAAATGTTGAAGGCGGAAAGATAGGCAGCGTTGCCGACGCGATAGGTATAATTTTTGTCGACCAGGGCGATCAGATCAGGTGTAGAGGCAATGATTTGTTCAAAATGTTTGAGCTCTTTCTGGAGCTGATGGATTTGACTGATATCGCGGGCGAAAATTGATACCCCGATAATATCATTATCTTTCCTGACCGGCTGAATTGTTGCTGCGTATTCCTTGCCGGTTCTTGCCGTATGGTTAAGACGCAGGGTTTTGCCTCTCAGCGCCGACTCAAAAATCTGATCGTAATAACCCGCCTGACTTTCAGGAAGAAAGTCGGCACTGAACATGCCCGGCTCGATTTCGATTCCGCGGGTCTGTCTGAAAACGGCAATGGTTGCTTCGTTGGCCAGCAGTATCCGTTTTTCGCGATCAACAAACCAGATCAGGTCTTCAGAACTGTTGATCAGAGAGCGCAGGTTGCTGATATCTTCCAGCAGCGTTGTTTGAATATGAGAGGTTATACTGTCCGGTTGGTTGAGAGAGTTTAAGGTTTTCTCTAGTTCGGAGATTTTTTTTTGAGCAGCGGCGAGTTCCTGCTGAAGTTTCCGAATCGTCGTTTCAGGATGACCTATCAAATACCCCTCCACATTGCAATAACATCGAATTTTTAGACTAATATGATTGATTTGTAAATGAAATTAATGAATTCCGCCTGTTGAGAGGCTGAATCACTGTGGTCCCAGGGAGACATTCATCTTGAGAATTTTCTGATTGTAAGTCAGCAACAGGTCACTTTTTTTCAGAATTCCCAGTAGCATCTGATCCTTTTCCCTCACCACCGGAAGGGTTGAAATCTGTTTGCCTTCAAAAATTTCAAAAGCGCTTTCAAAGTTGTCCGTCGGCCTGACGATCGTCACCCGCTTGGTCATGATCTCTGAGGCAACGATCAGTTCACTTAATGCACCCACTTCAGCGAGAAAGCCTTTGAGATCGCTCATGGACAAGATGCCGACCAGCTGTCCTTCGTTGTTTAGGACCGGAAAGTGTGGGTAAGGACTGTTTTCCGCTTTCTTCAGGACTTCACCAAGGCGCATATCGTGACGGATCGTTTCGAAATCGGTGGTCATGAAATCGCCAACGAGCATGGATCTCAACAGGTTGACGTCATGACCGCGAATCATCCGGATGCCTTTGCGCAGCAGCTTTGTTTCGTAAATGGAGTAGCCGTAAAATTTCTGCACGGTGATCAGGCTGGTGATGCAGCAGGTCATCAGCGGCAGAATGATGTCGAAGTTGTAGGTCAATTCAAAAATAGTGAAGATGGCCGTAATTGGAGCCAGAGTGGTGCCGGCGACGACGGCCCCCATGCCGATCAGGCTGTAAGCGGCATTGGTCGCCACATGGCCGCTGAAGAGTGTTTCGGCAATGATCCCGAAGGAGCCACCGAGCAGTGCCCCGAGAACCAGAGAAGGGGCAAAAATTCCCCCGGAAAAACCGGCACCGATGCAGCAGGCGGTTGCCAGCAGTTTCAGGCCCAGAATCAGAACCATCAGGCCCAGGGCCAGTTGTGAGGTCAGGGCCAGATTGATCGACTCGTAGCCGACACCAAGGACGTGGGGCCAGAATATGGCGATCGTACCGATCAGCAGACCGGCCAGTGCCGGGCGTAAGGAGTAGGGCAATCCCCAACGTGTGAACAGATCTTCAACCGCCGATACTGAACGGATAAAAACAATCGACAGCAATCCGGCGCACAGCCCCAGCAGGGCGTAGAGTGGCAGTTCGAAGTAACTGACGAGTTCGTATGAAGGAATTTGAAAGGCCGGCAGTTTGCCGAGAAAATGATGCGAGATGACTGTGGCCGTGACCGCTGAAATGGCAATATGGCTGAGGTAGCTGACCTGAAAGTCGACCAGGATGATTTCCGCTGCGAATAACATTCCGGCCATGGGGGCATTAAACGTTGCGGCGATTCCGGCAGCGGCTCCACAGGCCAGGAACACCCTTTTCCATTCCGCGGGTAAGCGGATCATCTGGGCGATTGAGGATCCGACCGAGGAACCGATATGAACGACAGGGCCTTCACGTCCGACTGAGGCGCCACAGCCGATGGAAATCGCAGTGAAGAGGGTTTTAAAAAAGGCCGTACGGTGGCGAATTGTGCCCTCGCGGTTGACGACCGCTTCAATTACCTCCGGCACGCCGGCACCACGGGTTTCCGGGGATAGTTTCGTTACCAACGGACCGACAATTAAACCGCCGATCACAGGAACCAGCATGATCATGTACCAGGGGTAAGTTTTGTGGATGTCGAGCAGGGCATGAGGGTCGGGCCAGAAAATATCTGTGGCTAAGAGCAGCAGATAGCGGAAGGCAACGGCCAGGCTTCCGGTAATCAGGCCGATAAGGACAGCGACGACCAGCAGGGCGATCAGATTTTCTCTTTTTGGACTGAATTTCCAGGTGAATTTCACGCCATCGAATCCTTCTGAAAAATCACGTCATTCTAACACAAGTTGAAAATAATTCAGATGTTATCTCGTCCGCGATCAGAAAAAATTACCCTCAGAGGTTATTCAGATGAGAGTTGCCACATTTATTAATATTTATTATAATCCCGGAAATTCACGCTTGAAATCCATAATTTTTCATAAAAAGGAGAGCTGTTTTGGCGCTCGTTTATATTGATGACCTGCTCGAAGGGATGGTGCTTGCTGAAGACCTGCTGACTCCCAGTGGCCGTTTTGTCCTGGCTGCGGGTGCTTCCATTAAAGCAGATCAGTTGAAACTGCTGAAATCCTGGGGAGTCGTCGAGGCGCATATTGAGGACGCCGGTCTCAATCAGGAGGGTGAGCAGCAAGCGTCCGCGGGCGAAGAACACGCCAGCCGGGTGGAAAGTTTTCTCAGTGAACGTTTTGCGCTGAATGATCTGGAACAGGAACCTATAGCCACTCTGTTTCGTCACGTCACACGGCGGCTTAGCATAAAGTGTCAGAAGGGTCTGGATTTAAAAGCGCTGCCGGTCTCCGGCGGCACGGACGACGTTTCTGACGTTCCCGCTCCGTTGACGGTGAATCAGCTTTTGAAAGGGGCGGTTGAGCTCGTCTCTTTGCCGACAGTTTACAGTCATATTGTTGAACTTTTGAGTCGGTCGAATACCTCTTCACACCATTTGGCTCGGGTCATAGACAAAGATGCCAATTTGAGTGTGCGTCTGTTGCGTCTGGCGAACAGCTCGTTTTACGGGTTTTCGGGAAAAGTCGATTCGGTTTCCAGGGCGATTTCCTTGTTGGGCAACAATGAACTGACTCATCTGGTTTTGGGAATTTCCGTCATTCGTCAATTCCGGAATATTCCCAGCGAACAGATTGATATGGAATCTTTCTGGAGACATTCTATTCGCTGTGGTTTGTTTGCCCGGATCCTGGCAGAACAGTTGGGGGAAAAAGACAGCGAAAAATATTTTACCGGGGGCTTATTGCATGATATCGGCCGCCTGGTCATGTTGGACCGTATGCCTCTCCAGTATGCCTGTGCTGTCAACTTGGCCCGCCATGATAAACTGCCCATGTACCGGGCCGAACAGGACTGCCTGAAAACGGATCACAGCATCATCGGCAAGCTGTTGGCGGAAAAATGGCGTCTTTCTCCTACCCTGATACGCATGATCGGTCATCATCATTCGCCCCGTCTGGCCCATTTTGCTAAAGAAGCCTGTCTTGTGCACATAGCGGATGTTTTTGCTCACGCTTGTAGTGAGGAAATACTTTTAATCAAGGAAGTTCCTGAGCTATACCTTCAGGCATGGGTCGAAACGGGTCTGTCGCCGGAGATGATTGCCCCGGCGATCCAGAAGGTTGACAATGAGTTCAGGCAGATTGTCGCTATTTTTTTTGATGAAGCCGGGTCCGGCGATAAGCTCTGACCGTCAGCCCGTCTGCTCAGGTAAAAAGCGTTCCGGGCCGGTGACAATGTTTTTGTCCGCTGCATTGACGATGCCTCTTAACATGCCATTGAAGACATAATGATGAAACGGCATGACCGCATACCAGTAGAGAATCCCGAATAAACCCTTGGGCAAAAATCTGGCGATCTGCTGGAGCTCGGTTTGACCGTTCTCCAGGGCTTTCAGCCGAAACGAGAGGACTGCCTCGCCGGGAAGTTTCATTTCCGCGGAGAGCATGAGGAAGTCGGGCTTTTTGACGTCGATAACGCGCCAGAAATCAACCGCATCTCCTGGAAAAAGCTCCTCTGAACTACGGCGCCCGCGACACAACCCGACACCGCCACAGATGCGATCCATCAAACCGCGAATTTCCCAAAGCCAGTCGGCATAGTAGTAGCCGGATTCTCCTCCGATCGATTTTACGGCCGGCCAGATATCCTCAGGGACCGCGTTAATGACAACGCGTCGCGAGTCTTCAAAGAGACTGCCGCCCGCCCAGTGGGGATCTCCGGGGATGCTCCATTCGGCCGGATGAATGATCCCCGAATCGGTCCAGGAGGTTTCGACCTGTTGCTGGCGCATCCTTTCGAGAGCCAAGCGAATCGATTGGCGTTCATTGAAAAGGTCTTGAGGGATCAGTTTTGCCAGGCGATTTTCCTGGCAGATGACCGGGTTGCTTAAGCCTTCGGCCAGGGGTCTGGCGATTGAAGCCGGGACCGGGGTGACGAGGTGAATCCAGTAGGAACTGAGGCGCGGCGTCAACACCGGGACGGGAATAATCCAGCGTCGGGGCAGACCGGCTTCTTCAGCGTAGACTTTCATCAGGTTGTGATAGTTCGTGACTTCGGGCTGGCCGATATCAAAGGTTGCTCCGATTGTTGCCGGGTTCAGCAGGCAGCCGATCAGGTATTGCAGGACATTGCGTACGCCGATCGGTTGACAGGGGGTATTCAGCCAGCGCGGGGTGATCATGACCGGCAGGCGATCGACCAGGTAACGCAGAATCTCAAACGAGGCGCTGCCCGAACCGATAATCATTGCGGCTCTGAGAATCGTTACCGGAACTTTGCCCTGCTGCAGAATGGCGCCGACTTCGCTGCGCGATTGCAGGTGATGACTGAGCCCCTGATCATTCTCGCCCAGTCCGCCAAGATAAATAATCTGCTGCAGACCGGCCTGCTCGGCGGCTATGATCATGTTCCGAGCCGCTTTGCGATCGGTTTGGGCGAAATCTTCGACCTCGGGATTCATCGAATGGATCAGGTAGTAAGCGGCCTGACAGCCCTGAACGGCGGAACGGACGCTGTTTTCGTCGAGAATATCGCCGCGAATGATGGTCAATTTGGGGTGCCCGGCCCAGGGGCGGTTCTCGAGCTTCTGCGGGGCACGCACCATAGCTTTGACGGCATGGCCCGCTTCAAGTAGCCGAGGAACCAGGCGGCCACCGATATAGCCGGTTGCTCCGGCAACAAAAACGGTAATTTCTTGATGTTCTGGTGTTTTTTCGTTCATCGCCGCTGCGCTTTACTATTCTTCAGGTTGGTATTTGTCTCAGGTCAGGACATGGTCTATCATAACATAATCAAGTTTTTCAGGTTGTCTATGCAATGATCACACGGATGGAGGAAAAACGGTATGGAAAACAACAAGATTCGCCTGGGGGTCAGTTCTTGCCTCCTGGGCGAAAAAGTTCGTTACGACGGCGGACACCAGTTTAATCATTATGTCACCAATGTTCTTGGCGAATATGTTGAGTTTGTTCCGGTTTGTCCGGAAGTTGAGGTTGGTCTGCCGACTCCGCGCGCCAGCCTGCGGTTGGTTAAAACCGCCGAGGGTCAGGTTCGACTGGTTTTCCCGAAAAGTGGCGAAGATATCACCGAGCGGATGGAAGCATGGGCCCGGGAGCGGGTCAAGCATCTGGCGGAAAAAAATCTTGATGGTTTTGTCTTTAAATCAAAATCACCCAGCAGTGGTATGGAGCGGGTTAAAGTCTACGATCAGAACGGCGTGCCGCGCAAAACCGGGGTCGGCGTCTTCGCGAGGATTTTCATGGAGACCTTTCCGTTGTTGCCCGTAGAAGAAGAGGGTCGCCTCAATGACCCCGGTCTGCGGGAAAATTTTATTGCCGGCATCTTCACCCTGCAGCGTTTACGCAAGGCTCTCGAGGAGAAAAACTCTCTGGGGACCATCGTTGATTTTCATACTCAGCATAAACTGCTGATCCTCTCTCACAGCGATAAAATCTACCGTGAAATGGGACGATTGGTAGCCTCGGGTAAGCATCAGCCTTTTGATGAACTGCTTGACCAGTACCGTACCCTGCTGTTGCAGGCACTGAAACTAAAAACCACGGTAAAAAAACAGGTCAACGTGCTTCATCACATTATCGGTTATTTCAAGCGGGATCTGAGTGCCGACGAAAAAATCGAAATTCTTGAACTGATTGACAACTATCGGAATGGACTGGTTCCGCTTATTGTCCCGATCACGCTCATCAACCATTATGTGCGCAAGTATGATCAGGATTATCTGCATCGACAGGTTTACCTCAATCCTCATCCTAAGGAATTGAAGTTGCTGAACCATATCTAAGGGTTCGAAGCGCAATTTTATCTGCAGGGGAATAACATGGAACAGCTTGATCAGATTGCTGCAATTGTCGCCCTGACCATGGGCGTGGCCTGGGCCAGCGGGATTAATCTTTATGCGGCCATTCTGATGCTGGGCCTGTTGGGCAGCACCGGGAACATGGTGCTGCCGCCCGATCTGCAGATTCTTATGAATCCCCTGGTGATCTTCGCCGCAGGAGCTATGTACCTGGTCGAATTTGTTGCCGACAAGGTGCCCGGTGTCGATAACTCCTGGGATGCTCTGCACACCTTTATCCGCATTCCGGCAGGGGCGGCGCTGGCTGCCGGGGCGGTCGGTGAAGTCGATCCCGCGGTTTCTCTGGCCGTTGCCATTGTCGGTGGCGGGCTGGCCGCCGGGGTGCATGCGACCAAGTCCGGTTCGCGGGTTCTGATCAATGCCTCACCGGAGCCTTTTTCCAATTGGATGGCTTCCATTTCCGAAGATGTTCTGGTTGTCGCCGGACTCTGGACCGCATTGCACCATCCCTGGGTGTTTATCGTCTTGCTGATCGGGTTTATTCTGCTGATGATCTGGCTGTTACCGAAGATCTGGCGAGGAATCAAATGGGTGTTCCGCTCGCTGGGTCGGCTTTTCTCGGGAGGTACCAAGAGACCACCATCGCAACCTGAGTTGGACCTGCCGGATTCTTCTCAGCCTGTGGTTGATCTGAAGTCGGACCAGTGAGCACAAAAAAACCGGCACAGATAAATATGTGCCGGCGTAATCAATTCATCAAAACCTGAGGGGGATTATTAACCGGTGAGGCTGAATCTGAGATTGGGCTGCACGTGGCGACGCCTGTCATCGCCGGCATAACCGCTCTGAACAGTTGAGCGAATGGGGTCCTCAGCAACATTGACCCAGTGATCTTCGCGGCGGAACTCCTGGACTTCACCGAGATGCAGCAGAATGTCGAGAAATTTCTGCTCAACGACATCCTCTCGGCCGTCTTTGTATACCACCTGAATCATCAAGTTGATCCTCCTTTCAGTCATTGTTGATACATCCCGAAAAGAAAAACTCTTCATCGATTGCAGATCAAGCATTCTACCAAAAAACCGTTTAGAGTCCATTGTTTTCAGCCAAAAAACAGCCAATACAAATCGTCAACTGCTTGTGTTCTGAGGCGATATGTCAGATAAAAGGTGCCGGCTCAGTGATGATGAGTTAGGCGCTTTTCTGTGGATTGGCGCTGTTCTGTCGCTCTGCCGATGGGCGGGACGGCATATCTGTCAGTTTGGCCTGTTCAGCAGTATCTTTCTATCAATATTCAGTTTTTTGATGCGGCTTTGCAGAGTCGTCGGTTTCATTTCAAGTAGAGCTGCAGCACCATTTTCGCCATAGATTTTACCGTGGGTTCTGATGAGCGCATCTTCGATATGCTTTTTTTCCAGAGTGGCCATGCTGGGGAAGGGGGTGTTTGGTTTTGCCATGGTCCGGTCATCAGCCGTCAGGGCCGGTACGGTTGTGGGCATGCTGTGGTACAGCCCCAGATGGTGACATTCGATCATTCCGCCTTTGGCCAGCAGGACCCCGCGGCTGATGGCGTTCTGTAATTCGCGCACATTGCCCGGCCAGGGATGATTTTGCAGTCCCGTTACCGCCTCTTCGCTGATTTCCGGGGGATGAGTTCGGGTCTTAAGGGCTTCCTGGTGAATGAAGTGTTTGGTCAGCAGGAGAATATCTTCTTTGCGCCGACGCAGTGGCGGCAGCTCAAGTGGATAGACTCCGAGTCGGTAGTAGAGGTCTTCACGGAATTCTCCATGCTGAACTCTTTCCTTTAGATCCATGTGGCTGGCCGCAATAATCCGCACGTTGCAAGAGTGAGTTACTTCACCACCGACCCGTTCAAAAGTCCCTTCCTGAAGGGTTCGCAACAGTTTGGGCTGAATCTCCATCGGCAGATCTGCGATCTCATCCAGAAACAGGGTCCCGCCGTCGGCTATTTCGAAGCGCCCCTTGCGTTGTGCAACAGCTGAGGTGAAAGCACCTTTTTCATGGCCGAACAGTTCGCTTTCCGCCAAACCGGCGTTCAGGGCTGAGCAGTTCAGGGTAATAAATGGTTTGTCGCTACGTGGGCTGAGCGTGTGAATGGTCCGGGCCACCATTTCCTTGCCTGTCCCGGTCTCGCCGTGAATCAGCACGGGCAGATCGGATTCAGCGACAATCTTCACCTGGTCGATGACGCGTGACCAGGCTGGGGATTTTCCCATGATGTTCTTAAGCTGAGGCGCCTCGCGCGAAAGCAGGATGTTGCGTTCACGGGTCAGGTCGCGTCTGAGTGTATCCAGGTACTGACTGGACTCGTTCTGGGCGATGATGACTGCAATCAGGCGCGCTATAGTCCCGATGAATTTAACGATGGCAGGAGAAAACATGTTGCAGGCTCTGTGGTCCAGAGTCAGCAGGCCGATAGGTGTTTCCTGAATATACAGCGGAGCGACCAGGCATGAATGATCATCGGGCATGTCCAGCAGCTCTTCGTAAGTGTCTTCATGGCCTTCTGTTTCGTTGAACAGGTAGGGCTGGTCGAAACGGATAATGCGGGCCAGGTCTCTGCGCCGATTCAGATCTACGCTGTAGTTGGTGATGCGTTCGCTGACCAGAGGGCCTTGGGCTTTCTGTACGGTCAGGGTGTCGGCTTCAGTAAGTTTCATAATCACGGCCAGTTCGTAGTCGACCAGGTCCCGTAAGGCCGTAAGAATCAGCTCGAGAATTTTGTCGGCCGAACCCGGCGAAAAAAGCTGTCTGTCCATGTCTTCATCCTCCAACCGAAATATCGTTGATTATCTCATGTCAACGAAATATCGTTCTTTTAAACCGAAATATCGTTGGAAATCAAGTTCGGCTGTTTGATCAATGTATAGAAGTCATACAACATATTGATTTTAATAGATTTTATATTTTTAAGCCAATCTGGCATACGCCTTGCTCTGTCATATGAAGAAATCGGGGTGTCCGGAGATTATGTTGAGAACCGGTTATGTGCCCCATGTTCAACTCTGTGCCCATAATTATTTGGAGTGCCGGAAAACACTTGTGAGGAGTCTTGTCATGCCTTGTGACACAACCAAAGTCATTGAAGACGCAGAACCGATTGTGACTGAAAACCAACCTGAACAGGAGGAAAAACAAATGAGTTCAACTTTAGTTATGCGCCGTATGCCGGAATTCGAAATGGAGGCCTACGATGCCGCCAACGGCCATTATACGACAATTTCCAGTGAGCAGCTCAAAGGCAAATGGGCTGTGGTCTGTTTCTATCCAGCCGATTTTACTTTTGTCTGTCCGACTGAAATCGCTGCGATGAATTCTCAGCTCGATAAGCTGAATGAGCTTGGCGTTGTTGTCGTGCCGATTTCGGGTGATACGAAGTTCAGCCATAAACGCTTTGCTGAAACCGAGCCGCTGTTGAAGGATCTAAAACTGACGATGGGTGCCGACAATACCGGCAATGTCGCCCGTAAATTCGGCGTCTGGATTGAACAGGAAGGCGTTGCGCTACGTGGCCGTTTTATCATCAATCCCGATGGGGTTGTGGTTGCCGAAGAAACCGTTGCCGATGCTGTCGGCCGCAGTGTCGTTGAATTGATTCGGCAGATTGAAGCATGGCAACATGCTTATAATACTGGAGAGGTCTGCCCGGCCAACTGGCGTAAGGGTAAAAAGACCCTCCCGGTCAATACCGATGTTGAGCAGATGACCGGTAATGTCGGCGCTTATGTCACTATTGAAGATATTCTGGCATAAAAGTATTTGTATTGCCGGGTATAATGAGGCATAGGAAAGAAGCTGTGTCATCAGCAGCGAATGGTATGAGGCGCTCCGGTTTATTGCCGGGGCGCCTTATTGCCGGTTGTTCATCAATCATCCAGCCCTGCATGAAAAAATCGAAGCTGATTGAAAACCCGTGCAAAATAACGTGACAGGTGCTGATGAAATTGCGATGCCTTTTTCCTGTTCTGTGGGAGACCCACCATGCAAAAATCAATTTTTCGACCAGCCGACAATTATTCGCCCCTCTATTTCCTGGTATCCCTCGGGGCAGGAGGCCTAACGGTCACTTTTTTCATGTGGCTGATGCATTGGATTCCTCATCCCGGCCGCTCGGTTCCCGTCTTTGAGGATATCCTTCAGGCTTTCGGCAGTGGTGACTTCATCATCCGAGGTATGATCCTGTCGGCTGTGGCCGGCATTCTTTATTATGCTTTCCTCAATCTTAAATATCTCTTTTGGAACCTGATAAATTTTCGCAGATGGAAGAAGACTGAGGCTTATTCCCAGCTTCACGCCGGCAATGCCGAAACGCAGTTGATGGCTCTACCGCTTGCTTTGGCGATGACTGTTAACGTCCTTTTTGTTCTCGGTATGGTTCTGGTGCCGGGGCTCTGGTCTGTTGTCGAATACCTGTTTCCTCCGGCCATCATCGTGTTTCTGTTGATCGGCATCCTGGCTTTTCGCCAATTTGGGAATTTTCTGGGTCGGGTTTTGACGCAGGGCGGTTTCTTGTGTGCCGGCAATAACTCTTTTGCTCAGGCGCTTCCAGCCTTTGCACTGGCTATGGTTGGTGTGGGGCTGGCCGCACCCGCAGGCCTTTCCAGTGTTCCATTCATCGCAGGAGTGGGGTTGGTGTTGTCGACTTTCTTCTTTGTCTCGGCTGTGTTGATCGCGGTGATTGCTCTGTTCCTCGGGTTTCGGGCTTTATTGGAGCAGGGTGCCAACATCGAGACGGCCCCGACGCTGTCAATTTTTATCCCGGTTCTCACGATTCTCGGGATTCTTGGGTTGCGTCAAAGTCACGGTCTGAATGAGCATTTTGCTTTAGTTAGCAGTGCGGCTGATCGCTTGATGACGCTTTCACAGTTTCTTTCCGCTCAGTTATTGTTTGCCCTGCTCACCGGGCTGGTGCTTCTCCGTTTAGGGTATTTCGGTCGTTTCATTCTTGGTCGAGACGTTTCGGTGGGGTCCTACGCCTTGGTTTGTCCCGGCGTGGCCTTGGTCGTGATGATCCAGTTCTGGCTGAACCGGGGCATGGTTGATGCTGAGCTCCTTACCAAGTTTTCTTTTGCCTACTGGGTGTTAAGCGCATTCGCTCTCGCTCTGCAAGCAGCAACAATGTGGCTGGTTGCAAAGCTGAATGGCAAGCATTTCAAAGGTTCCAAAGGCAAAACCGAGTTGTCGAAGGCATAAGTATTCTGCCTTCTTGTCATTAGAATAGGGCGAGTTTTTTCTATCGAATAGAGTAAAGAAGCGTTTGTTGATCAGCAAAAAAAAACTAGGGGGTTAGCGAACATTGCTAACCCCCTTTGCTTTTATGGCATCACCCATCGGATTTGAACCGACGACCTGATCATTACAAGTGATCTGTTCTGCTGGATGAGCATGACTGATAACATATTGTTCATGCTTGGCAACAAAACCTTCCGATGTTTGAGATGCTGGTGGGGAAAAGACGCCCGTAATAGTAGAAAAGAATGAGCTCCGGCCAGAGCCAGAGCTTGATTCTGTCGGATTGATCAGATCATTTCACCATAGACTTTTTATTCCCGTGCCGCCGATTGCGCTGACCGGTACGGTTCCCATGATTATGATTATTTCTAGGCTTTTTTGCTTCCGGGTATGAACTCTGGCCCGGGACCGACGTAGCCATTTTGCCCGAATCGGGCTCATAGCCCGCAACCGTTGTTTTCGGCAGTTTTCTCTTCAGTAGCTGTTCAATATCTTTCAGCAACTTCTGTTCATCATTTGAAACCAGGGAAACCGCTTCGCCCTCCCGCCCAGCGCGGCCGGTGCGACCGATGCGGTGGACATAGTCCTCGGAGATATTCGGTAGCTCAAAGTTGACGACCTGTGGCAACTGGTCGATATCGAGACCACGAGCAGCGATATCGGTGGCAACAAGCACCTGTACTGCACCTTTCTTGAAGTCCGCCAATGCTTTTGTTCGCGCCCCCTGGCTTTTGTTACCGTGGATGGCAGTGCTGCTGATGCCGTCTTTAACCAGTTGACCGGACAGGCGGTTAGCGCCGTGCTTGGTGCGGGTGAAGACGAGAACCTGATGCCAGTTTTGGGATCTAATCAAATGAGAGAGGAGCGCGCGTTTTTTGCCCTTGTCAACCAGATGAACAAATTGGCTGACCGACTCGGCAGCCGTATTGTGCCTCACAACTTCAATCAGCTTTGGGGTGTTAAGCAGCCCATCGGCCAATTGCTTGATCTCTCTGGAAAAGGTTGCTGAAAACAGTAAGCTCTGACGTTGTTTGGGAAGCAGTGCAAGGATTTTGCGGATGTCGTGGATAAACCCCATATCAAGCATTCGGTCCGCCTCATCCAGTACCAGAATTTCAACTTGGGACAAGTCGAGGGTTTTCTGGCCGACGTGGTCGAGCAGACGGCCAGGAGTAGCCACCAAGACATCAACGCCTTTACACAGAATGTTGATTTGCGGACGGATGCTGACACCCCCGAAAATCACTGCCGACCTGAGCGGTAAATATTTACCGTAGATGCGAACACTCTCTCCAACCTGGGCAGCAAGTTCACGGGTTGGTTCAAGCACCAGCGCACGCACCGGGCACCTTCCATGGAATGGTTGAGGCGTACTTAAACGTTGGAGTAGCGGCAGGGTGAACCCAGCCGTTTTTCCGGTCCCAGTCTGTGCTCCGGCAAGAAGGTCTTCTCCTTTGAGAACAACGGGGATCGCCTGACTTTGAATGGGGGTAGGTTGGCTGTAACCCTGATCGGACACAGCACGAAGTAGTTCGGTCGCTAAACCGAGGTCGTTAAAGGTCATGAAATATATGAACTCCGAAATTGGAACCGGCCCATCCGATGCGTGTAACAAAGGAACGGTCTATAGGCTGGAAACTCTAAATGGTGTCAGGGGAATATCAAAGAGAAACTACCGAGGACACTTACAGGTGCCGACCGATGGGCACCGAGAAAGCCTGCACACTATAGGATAAGTTTTCTAAATGCAAGAAATATCGTAATTTTTAAAGTGAAGAGGATGGTTGTCGGTCAAATTAGGGAAGATATAGCAGGCTCGCCGAAGAGGAAGAATTGCCCAAAAGGGATTAGCGGAAATCGCTAACCCCTTGATTTTGAAGCCGCTGATAGAAGTTTAACCGACTACCTGATCATTAAGAGTGAACTGCTCTACCGAATGAGCTACAGCGGCCTAACTTCATGAAATCGTGGCTGTTTTCCGTCTTGTTCGGGGGTGGCACTCTGGCTCAGCTGTTTTTCTGCTGAGTTGTTGTGTCAGAAATCCCTAAAAATCAGATAGTTCGCAACTCTAGCTAATTTTTTCCAGCAGGTGAGCAGAACCGATATCGAATTATTGATGTGCTGCTTACTCTGTTGCAGATTATTGACTTCGTGTGATCGTTTGGTTACACTTTTCCCATGTACACGGTGAAAACACTTCCCGAATTTGATGCTTGGCTTGGAGGGCTGAAAGATCGAATGACCCGGCAACGTTTGAGCGTTCGTCTGCGCAAGGCCATGCTCGGGAACCTTGGTGATGTTAAGCCAGTAGGAGATGGCTTGTTTGAAATGCGGGAGCATTTTGGCCCTGGTTGGCGCATGTATTACCTGAAGCGTGGAGATGTTTTGATCGTTATGCTTGGTGGCGGTGACAAGAGTTCTCAGCGGAAGGATATCTCCGCCGCAAAACAGCGAGCAAGTATGTTGGAGGACTGAAGTATGGCTAAGAAACTACACATTGATGACTTGCCGGATTTTGACCCGGCAAAACTTCTGGAGGATGACGAGGATATCGCCGCGTATCTGACGGTGGTACTGGAGGAGAATGATCCAGCCTTACTGGCTGCCGCGCTGGGAGATATTGCCAAGGCCAAAGGGATGACGGACATCGCCAGGGCGACCGGTCTGTCTCGCGAGGCGCTGTACCGAGCACTGAAACCGACGGCAAAACCGCGCTTCGATACCATTAGTCGGGTATGCACGGCCTTGGGGGTGAAGTTGGTGGCGGAGCCAATTCAAACACATTGATGCATTGGTTCGATCGGACTTGTTTCGGCACATTGAGAATAAGCAAAGGGGCTAGCGATTTTCGCTAGCCCCTTTGCTATGTGGAGCCGCTGGCCGGAATTGAACCGGCTACCTGATCATTACGAGTGAACTGCTCTAGCAGCTGAGCAGAACCGATAACGAATTATTGATGATCGCTTTCAAGCTCGGAACTTGAGAAAGCTTTGGGCGACGTTGTGCTGTGAAGAATACAGCCTATTTCTGATGCAAGTTTACTTCACCGGCAGTGCATGCCTGTTCCTTAGCCCCCATATGCTGGATATGAGCAGAACTCCGCCGAGCCACTGCAGAGAATTAAGCTGTTCTCCGAGGAATAGAGCCGCTAACAAGACTGCCGTGAGGGGTTCGACCAATGTGGCAACAGTCAAAGTTGTTGGGGTTAGCCGCGCAGCTCCCCAGCTGAAAGCGAGCAGTGCAAGTGCGGCTGTAACAACACCAAGGTAGAGGAGCCAAGCCTGTGGAGGAATGCCCGTTGGCCAGTAAAGGGGTTTGTACAGTGAGGAAAGCCCCATGACCAGGGCCGCGATGACAGTTAAGCAGGTGGTCGTCTGCCCGGCACCAAGCTGGGTAGAAAGCCGGCCGTTGATGAGTGCAAAGCCCGCATACAGAAATGCAGAGCCGAGAGAATATGAAACACCAATAATCAGATCGTGTTGGTCTGTGGTGGCTACTCCAGTGTGGTGTCGGAATACGATCATTATCGTACCAGTTATGGCAGCCGTTAATACAGCAACAAGTTTAACGTCAAGAGTTTCCTGTCCTCGAAGAAGGGTAAATACCGTTACCAGGACTGGAGGCAGGCATAAGGCGATTAATGTTGGAATTGCGGCACCAATGTGGGCAATTCCGAGAAACCAGAACAGAACGTATCCGGCCATAGCTGTACCAGCAGCGAAAATTGTCACTACGAGAGGTTTCAGCAGATGCCAGTCAATTCGTCTGCCGAAGACGATGAGCAACACCAATGCACCAACAGCGAATCTCCAGAACGAGATGTTTTCAGGTGAGAAGCCATGATCTGTGATTAGGACATTTACGATCACTGCGCCAGTTCCCCAGAAGAAGCCTGCTGAACATGCTGCACCGAGAGCCATAGCCGATTGTGAAGATGTTTTGTTGGTACGGTTCGATAAATTGACCACGAGTTATGTCACCTGATAAAGCATATATTCGAAATATTCTTCTGATATGAAATGTTGAGAGGCTATAGCCATTTCCTTATTGATATTGCAGGGGTTATGGAAAGAGAGCAAGAAAGAAGTGTCGACAAGGTTGTGGGGGCACATGCAAAAGGGGCTAGCGAAGAATCGCTAACCCCTTGATTTGGAGCCGCTGGCCGGAATTGAACCGGCTACCTGATCATTACGAGTGAACTGCTCTACCGAATGAGCTACAGCGGCCTAAGTTCTTGAAAGTAATATGTTTTGTTGTTGTTCTTTCTTGGATATGCCACTCTGGCCCAACTAAGTGATAGTCGAATACCTATGGCATAAACTCTTAAAAATCAAATGGTTCGCAACTCTGGCTAATTTTTTCTAACAGGTGAGCATAACCGATAACGAATTCGTGTCGGGTAATTTCGATACATGGCTTATCATCCTCGCTGGCACAAAACATTATTTTTCAAGGATCTGCAGGGCCTTCGCTAATGCATTGTTGAAATTTTCGGGATGAGCCATCATCAGGAAATGATCAGTTTCCTTCAGTACAATAGCGTCGAACGAAAGCATGTGCCTGCGGTTCCCTTCATAATTGATGGGCCACAGATCTGAATTGACGGCGACAATCGGGATGCGAACTTTTTCAAATATTTTTGCTGCATTTCCGGTGACGTATTGGGTCATCATTTCTTCTATGGCACTCAGGGCAACGTGCGGCGGCGCGGCGGACATATCAGCAAGGATCCATTCTCGCAGCTTTAGATCTGTCTTGGGTCGGAGCATATCCGTCACAAACTGCCGACTTCCCACCGGAAAATTCTTTTTCAGTGGAGCAGTCATTCCGTCAAGTTCCTCGCGGGACAGAGGATATTCGATGTTCTCCAAAGCATCTACGCTGATTAAACCGATGACACGGTCTGGCATAAGGTATGCTGCCTGAGCGATCACAGAGCCTCCCATGGAGTGCCCTATCAAGACAACCCTGTCACTGTCCGTGGCTTCGATGACTGCCCGGACATCATCACCGAAGGCTTCCATCGTATACTTTGTGCGGGAAAGTCCAGAGTTGCCATGACCAGCAAGATCTAGCAGGAGAACTCTGTTTTTTCTCGAAAACGCCGGGATTTGAGCACGCCAGTAGCGGGAATCGCAACTCCAACCATGCACAAAAACCAGAGTCGGCTCACCTTCTCCATAAACTTCATAGGATATCGGTGTTCCGTCATTGGAATATGTCATTCTCGGCCAGTTAGTTTCTGCCGATGCTTGTGTAGTCGCAAGTAGCAACAGTAAGCCCGCTATAAGGCTTCTGGATAGTTTCGAAAATTCGAAGGTAAATTTCCAAAGGGAGTTGATGATCATGATTCTACTTCCTCTGTTTAGTGTGAGTGACCAAGCAGGCCAACACGGATGCCTTTAATCCCAGATAGTAACTCAAAAGATATGTCAAAACATCAGGGGAATGTAAATCGGTCAGGTTGGGTGGAGGACAGTAGTTAATAATAAATTAGGGATTAGCGAAAAATCGCTAATCCTTTGATTTTGGAGCCGCTGGCCGGAATTGAACCGGCTACCTGATCATTACGAGTGAACTGCTCTACCGAATGAGCTACAGCGTCCTAACCTATTGTAATTGTTTGGTTTTTCCTTTCTCTTTTCGCCCCAGACACTCTGGATCAGTTATTGTGCTGCTGAGTTGCCGTGACAGAAATCCATAAAAATCAAAGGTTCGCAACTCTAGCTAATTTTTTCTAACAGGTGAGCATAACCGATAACGAATTATTGCTTCAGGGTTGTTGGCTCTTGCTCTCTAAGTTTCTAGAACACTGCGATCCCACTTCAATTTATGACGCCTGCAACCAGGTACACTGTATAAGCGATGTAGCATATCAGCAGGCCTACCCCTTCAAAGCGATTGATGCGCCCAGGGCCACGAAATCCGTAGCCGAAGGCAAAAAGAGCGCCGGTCAGGAAGGTCATGACGAGCATGTCCCGTGACAGAACTTCCGGACCAACAGAAAGTGGATGAATCGTGCCGGCGATACCGACAACTGCAAGCGTATTGAACAGGTTGGATCCTAAAACGTTCCCCAAAGCGATGTCATGCTCTCCTTTGCGAGTTGCGATGATGGATGATGCCAGTTCCGGCAGAGATGTTCCAACCGCAACGATGGTCAGGCCGATAATCAGATCACTGATTCCCAGACGGTGGGCAATTTCCACTGCGCCCCAAACCAGAAAGCGGGAGCTGATGATAAGTAGGATCAAGCCGGCTATAAGCCAAAATAAGGATCGGCTCAGAGGCATTTCCCGGGTTTCCATTTCCTGCTTAATCTCCCCGGCTAGTGTGTCTGGTCGCTTTCGCAAACCCTGTCGGATAGTCCAGCCCATCAAGCCGAAAAACACCCCGAGTAAGACGAGAGCATCAACAAAGGACAAATGACCATCCCAAAGCTGCCAAACCGCCAGAACCGTTATGGTCATGAGGATCGGCAATTCCTTGCGCAAAACCTGAGAATGGACAGCGATTGGGCTTATAAGTGCGGTCAAGCCAAGAATCAGGGCTATGTTGGTGATGTTCGAGCCGTAAGCGTTACCGAGGGCGATGCCCGGGTTTCCCTGCGAAGCGGCAATTGCGGAAACGACCATCTCGGGGGCAGAAGTGCCGAACCCCACAATCACCATGCCGATCAGGAGTGCCGGCATGCCAAAGATTTTTGCCGTTGAAGCGGCACCTTCCACGAACCGATCGGCGCTCCAGACGAGGAGCAGCAGGCCGCCGATTACTGAAATAATGGGTAAGCTCATAGATAATCCGTAAATGTAAAGTGGTGCCGGATGCTGCCTAGCAACTGGTTTGAAGAACTATACACCAAGAGCGTTTGAGTTTTTTGCTGGTTTTTTTTGGGTTCTCGATGAAAGAGAGCGATGCCTTCAAAGAACAGGATATATAGGAGGGGCAAGGGATAAAAAAGGGGCTAGTGAAAATCACTAGCCCCTTGATTTCTGGAGCCACCCATCGGACTTGAACCGACGACCTACTGATTACGAATCAGTTGCTCTACCAGCTGAGCTAGGGTGGCATATCCTCTTTGTGGTCTTTCTTTTGGGCATGGGCTGCCGTCAAGAGCGTGGATTATGACCATATTTCATTGAACTGTCAATAGCGTCTCTGCCCGCTTCAGAACCTCTCGGGGAAGTGCTTATCGCACGGATTGAGTGCTTTGAAAATGGCTTTCGGCTCAATAATCAAAGGTTTCACCAGGCCTCATCACGACTGCTTTTGAAGCCGTCTCTGCAGCCACCTGCTCGGCCCAGGCCTGCGCATCCTGTTGAATCAGTGCAAACGTGTTGTAATGGATCGGTATCACGTGTTGCGGGTTGAGCAGCTTGACCGCACGCAGGGCATCATCCGGACCCATGGTAAAGTTGTCGCCGATCGGAAGAGCGGCGAGAGTCAGTCCTTCATCACCGATCAGTTGCATGTCGCCGAACAGCCCCGTGTCCTGGGCCAGATAGATTTTTTTGCCGTCATTTGTCGTCAGCAGAAAACCGCAGGGATTTCCTCCGTAGGAACCATCAGGTAGCTGGGAGCCATGGAGCGCGAGGGTCAATTTCAGATAACCGAAGGGATGGTGAAAACCTCCCCCGAGATGCTGGGCATGAAGCTTTTCCAGGCCCTGTTTACCCAGCCAGGTGATGATTTCGTAGTTGCTGATGACTGTGGCCCCGGTCCGGCGGGCAATATCCAGGGTATCGCCGATATGGTCACCGTGACCGTGACTGACCAGGATGTAGTCGGCTTCAACTTCGTCGGCCGTCACGGGAGCGGCGGGATTGGCGGAAAAATAAGGATCAATCAGGAGCTTGAAGTTTTCGATTTCAAGACCGATCGTTGCGTGTCCGTACCAGGTTAAAGTAGCCATAGGCTCTCCTTTCAGGTGTTTTGGAATGACCGAATCATGCGCTATCAGCTGTTCTCTTGTCCAGTCGTTGCAGAACGGTTGGTGCGCGAGGAGCTGATTTTCTGGTGTCGATGCCCCCAAAAAAAGGAATCTTCCCCTGTTTTCTTGACAGTGTCGATAAGAATGCTCTATTCTTTTATAAGAATTATTCTTATTTAGTGTGATGGTTATAGAGAAAATGCAAACAGATAAAATCTCAACTTTCCAGCAGCTATGCCGCGAAAAAGGCCTGCGTGTCACACCTCAGCGCATCGAGATTTTCCGGGCATTGGCTGCATCGGATGATCATCCCACGGCAGAAAAGCTGCACCAGCGTCTGGTTGAGTCATTGCCGACCCTGTCTCTCGATACCGTGTATCGAACCCTGGGGACTTTCTCAGCCCTGGGTTTGATCAATAAGGTCGAAACGATCGAAAGTCAGGCTCATTTTGAGGTGTCCCATGCGCACCATCATCATTTGATCTGTGAACGCTGTAAAAAAATTATCGACTTTGAGTGGCCGCAGCTTGATGACACCGACCTTCCGCATGAGACGCAATCGTTGGGACGTTTTGATAAGAAAAGCCTGATCGTGTACGGCATTTGTCGCCATTGTTTGTAACGAAGTTTTTTTTATGAATTAAATAAGAATAATTATTATTCAGGAATATATATTAAGTAATTTGTTTTCAACTCGGCTGAATATTTGTGATCGGAAAAGATCAGGTCGAAATGAAAAATGGTCCATATTGAAATGTAAAGTTACCGTAGAAAACTGATCCACACCACGAGAGGAGTAGATTTATGAGTGAACAGGGTAAGTGTCCCGTGACGGGAATGACAAGCAAAAAAGTTGCCGGCGGTGGTACGACAAACCGCGACTGGTGGCCGAATCAGTTGAACCTGAATATCCTCCATCAACATTCCAGCAAATCCAATCCGATGGGTGAAGATTTTAATTACGCCGAGGAATTCAAGACCCTTGACCTGGAGGCGGTGAAGCAGGATCTCTATGCGTTGATGACCGATTCGCAGGAGTGGTGGCCAGCTGATTACGGGCATTATGGCGGACTCTTTATTCGCATGGCCTGGCACAGTGCGGGGACCTACCGCATGGGTGACGGTCGGGGTGGGGGCGGCACGGGCAATCAGCGCTTTGCACCGCTCAACAGTTGGCCCGACAATGTCAATCTGGACAAGGCGCGGCGTTTATTGTGGCCGATCAAGCAGAAATACGGGAGAAAAATTTCCTGGGCCGACCTGATGATTCTGGCCGGTAACTGTGCGCTTGAGTCGATGGGCTTCAAAACCTTCGGTTTCGCGGGGGGGCGCGCGGATATTTGGGAACCTGAAGAAGATATTTACTGGGGTGCCGAAGACGAATGGCTGGGGAATAATCGCTATAGTGGCGAGCGTGAGCTCGACAATCCTCTGGCCGCCGTACAGATGGGCCTGATCTATGTCAATCCGGAAGGGCCGAACGGTGAACCTGATCCGGTCAAGTCGGGAATTGACGTGCGCGAAACCTTCGCCCGTATGGCGATGAATGATGAAGAAACGGTTGCCCTGGTTGCCGGTGGTCACACCTTCGGCAAGTGTCATGGCGCCGGTGACGCGGCCCACGTCGGTCCGGATCCAGAAGCTGCCGGCCTTGAGGAGCAGGGCCTTGGCTGGAAAAGCACTTTCGGCAGCGGCAAAGGCGGCGATACGATCAGTAGTGGCATCGAAGGCGCCTGGAAGCCGAACCCCATCAAGTGGGACATGGGCTATCTGAAGGTGCTGTTTAAATATGAATGGGAACTGGTCAAAAGTCCGGCCGGTGCTCATCAGTGGCTGGCCAAAGATGTTGATGAAGAAGATATGGTGGTCGATGCCCACGATCCGAGCAAAAAACACCGGCCGATGATGACTACGGCCGATCTTTCTCTGCGCTATGACCCTATCTACGAACCGATCGCCCGGCGCTACCTGGCAAATCCCGATGAGTTTGCTGATGCTTTTGCCCGAGCCTGGTTCAAGCTGACCCATCGCGATATGGGGCCGCGTTCGCGCTACCTCGGTCCTGAAGTCCCGCAGGAAGAGCTGATCTGGCAGGATCCTGTTCCGAAAGTCGATCACGCGTTGATCGACGCCACGGATATTACCGCTCTCAAGCAGGACATCCTGGCCTCCGGATTGTCGGTGTCGCAACTGGTTTCAACCGCCTGGGCGTCCGCATCGACGTTCCGCGGTTCCGATATGCGCGGTGGCGCCAACGGTGCGCGGATTCGGCTAACTCCACAAAAAGATTGGGAAGTCAATCAGCCCGATCAGCTGGCCAAAGTTCTCAGGGTCTTTGAAGTCATCCAGGAGAAATTCAACGCGGCTCAGACTGACGGTAAAAAGGTTTCACTGGCCGATCTGATTGTTCTGGGGGGCTGTGCAGGGGTTGAGCAGGCGGCGAAAAGTGCCGGTCATGATCTGAGTGTGCCTTTTACCCCGGGACGTACCGACGCGTCGCAGGAACAGACCGATGTTGAGTCGTTCGCCGTACTTGAACCGGCGGCCGACGGATTTCGTAATTATCAGAAAGCCAGGTTCTCGATTAAGGTTGAAGAGTTGTTGATCGATCGTACTCAGCTGTTGACCCTGACGGCTCCTGAGATGACGGTCCTGATCGGTGGTCTGCGTGTCCTGGGGGCCAACTTCGGACAGTCGCCCCATGGCGTCCTGACCACGAGTCCCGAGGTTTTGACCAATGACTTCTTCGTCAACCTGCTCGATATGGGAACCGCCTGGTCCGCAAGTGCCGGCGATAAAGACCTGTTTGAAGGTCGTGATCGTCAGAGTGGTGAGCTGAAATGGACGGCCACCCGCATCGATCTGGTCTTCGGATCAAATTCTCAGTTGCGGGCCATCGCTGAAGTTTACGGCTGTGAGGATTCTCAGGATCTTTTCCTCAGGGATTTCGTGGCAGCCTGGGATAAAGTGATGAATCTTGATCGCTTTGACCTTGCCTGAGAGTGATCATGGGTTGACTTTGGCATGATAAAGAGTTAGTTCAAAGGCATCAAAATGTGGAAAATGAATAGCTGCCCTTCCGCGAGGGGCAGCTATTCCTATGTTCATGCAACACAATAAGGAGGAGACAGTACATGGCCAGCGTTAAAGGAACAGAAACAGAAAAGAACCTGCTCAAATCTTTTGCCGGGGAATCCCAGGCAAGAACCCGCTACACTTATTTTGCCAGCATCGCGAAGAAAGAGGGCTATGTCCAGATTGCCGATGTCTTTGAAGAAACGGCCAATCAGGAAAAAGAACACGCCAAGCGCTTTTTCAAGTTTCTCGAAGGGGGTGACCTCGAGATTACTGCAACCTATCCGGCTGGAAAGATGGGTATGACAGCTGAGAACCTGCTGGCGGCCGCCATGGGCGAGCATGAAGAGCACGCCGAACTTTACCCGGCTTTTGCCGAAACGGCGCTCAAAGAAGGTTTCCCGGAAATTGCTGCGGCCTGGAATGCTATTTCAGTCGCTGAAAAACAGCATGAGAAGCGTTATCGTGATCTGTTGGCCAATGTTGAAAACGGCACAGTTTTCAAGCGTGAAAGCGCGGTCACCTGGAGATGCCGTAACTGCGGCTATCTGCACGTTGGTGATCAGGCTCCCGAGTTGTGCCCGGCCTGCATTCATCCGCAGGCTCACTTCGAATTGCTCGGAGAAAACTGGTAGAAATCTCTCAGTGGCAGGCATCCCTCTGACGGTGATGGGGGATGCCTGTTCTCTGTAGATTCAATTGTCCAGAGCTTTTCTGATAATATCGGCCAATTCCTGAAAGCTGTAGGGCTTGGCCGCAACACCTATAAATCCGAAGCTTTTATACTGGGCCATAACGGGATCATCAGCATAGCCGCTGGACACGATAACCCTGGCTTGAGGATCAATCTCCAACAATTTTTCTATCGCCTCTTTGCCCCCCATTCCTCCCGGAACAGTCAGATCCATGATGACCAGATCGTAGGGAGTGTTGTTTTCCTGTGCGGCAAGATACATTTCCAGAGTGTCCTCACCGTTTGTTGCCGTATCTGTTGTCCCTCCAAGTCTGCTGATCATTTCCGTCGCCAGGTTGCGGATGATTTCTTCGTCATCCATGAGCAGAACCCTGAGAGATCTTTTTTCGAATTCCGCGGTGTCACGAATATTTTGGTCTGCGTCCTGCTGGATGCTGTCAATTGCCGGCAGGTATAAAGTAAAACAGGCCCCCTGGCCAGGCACGCTTTCCACTTTGACATGCCCTTCGTGGCGTTTGATGACCGAATAGACGGTTGCCAGACCCAAGCCGCGCCCCGTTGATTTGGTGCTGAAATAGGGATCAAAAATATGCGGTAAGGATTTCCTATCAATGCCTGCTCCTTCATCACGAACAGTCACCTGAATGTAATTTCCCGGCTTAAGTTCAGAAATATGAAGGCCTGAATGGTGATAATTTTCAACGGCGATAAAAAGGTGTCCACCCCCTGTCATTGATTGCTTGGCATTGATGACCAGGTTGGAGATGACCTGTTGAATCTGGGCCCGATCGACTTCAGCTGTCCAGATTTCGCTGCTTTGCTTGAATATAAGTTTGATTTTACTGCCCGAAAGGTCAAATTTTGCGACTTCCTGGATCAGGTCGCCCAGACTGATCTGATCCTTTATCGGTTCCCCTCCTTTGGCAAAGGTGAGCAGTTGACCGGTCAGATTTTTAGCCCGGTTGGCGCTTATTTCCGCCTGCTCCAGATATTTCATTCCGGGGTGATCTTTTTCCGTCCGTTGCTTGGCCAGGGCAATGTTGCCGAAAATGCCGGCAAGAATATTATTGAAATCATGGGCAATGCCTCCAGCCAGTGTGCCGATACTCTCAAGTTGTTGCATCTTTTGCAGCTCGTCACGGATGCGATACTCTTCAGTGACATCCCGGAAAACCAGGACCACTCCGGTAATATGGCCTTCCTTGTTACGTATCGGGGCCGCGGAATCGGCGATTTGTGATTCACTACCGTCTTTGGCAATGAGAATAGTGTGATTTGTCAGGGCAACAATTTCTCCGCTGTCCAAAACTTTTTCCACTGGATTTTCAGCTGTATGCCCGGTTCGGAGGTTGATGATATGGAAGACTTCAGTCAGTTGTTTTCCCGTCGCCTGAGTTTGAGACCAGCCCGTCAGATGTTCGGCAACCGGATTCATGCGGATGACTCTGTGGTTGGTATCGACAGCGATCACCGCGTCGCCGATCGAATTCAGAGTAATCAGTAGGTTTTCTTCACTTTCACGTAAAGCTTTTTCCGCCTCGACCTGCTCAGTGATATCGATGGCGATCCCTTCGAAATAAAGGCTGCCATCGGTGGTATTGCAGACGCGTCTTGAGCTTGTGGTGATCCATAACTGAGAACCGTTTCTGTGCCTGAATCTGTGAATGAAGTTGTAGGCATAACCTTGCTCTTCAAGGAGTTTTTTGTAATGATCCCGGTCCTGCGGATCAATATAAAACTGACTTCCGATATCGGTTGTGGAGCGGACCAGTTCTTCAGGGCTATCAAAGCCGAGCATTTCAGCAAAGGTTTTGTTGACTTTCAGATAACGCCCCTCGGGGCTTGACTGGTATATGCCGACGACTGAATTTTCAAAAAAGTTCCGGTACTTTTCTTCACTGATTTTCAGTGCTTCTTCGGCCTGTTTGCGTTCGGTGATGTCCAGATGGGTTCCCGTGACACGAACGGCCTGACCATGCTCGTCCCACTGAGCGACTTTGCCGGTGTCAAGAATCCATTTCCAGCCACCCTGTTTTGAGCGCATTCTGAATTCCGTCTGGTAGATAGGGATTTCCCCTTCCAGGTGAGCGGTCAAGACGGACATGGTTTTAGGAATGTCATCCGGATGCAGGAGTTTAGTCCAGGTATCAACGTGGGGCACCAGCTCTTCAAGTTGATAACCGAGCATTTCTGCCCAACGGTCATTGAAAACGACTTCGCCCGTTTGTGGATACCAGTCCCAGGTTCCGAGCTCAGCACTTTTGAGAGTCAGATCAAGGCGCTCCTGACTTTCGCGAAGGGCCAGCTCTGTCTGCTTGAGTTGGTCAATTTTGGTATGCAGACCAATAAATCGTAACGGATGACCATTGCTGTCACGTTCAATAACTTCTCCCTGGGCATAAATCCATGTCCAGTTGCCATGGTTGGTTTTAAACCTGAACTCTGCAGAAAAAGCCTGTTCCGGGTTTTTGAGTGCTTGTTCGACATTGGTTTTTACCTGGTCAATATCATCCGGATGAACGCGTTTTTCCCATTCTTCAAAGGTCTGGGGGAATTCATAGGCTGAGTAACCTGCCATAGTGTAATAATTTGCGTCAAAAGTGACGGTATTGTTCGCGAGATTCCAGTCCCACATGCCACTGTTGGCTGCCCGTAAAGCAAAGGAGAGACTTTCCTTCTGATCCAGCAGATCCTTTTCCGCCTGTTTCTGTTTGGTGACGTCCTCGTAAATGGCGATGACTTCACCCGTCGGCAGTTTGCAGACATAATTGTCGCGCCAGCCCTGTATACGTTCATCTTTATAGGCGGTTACGGGATGTTGCTCTGTTTTTCCGGTTCGCCAGACACGTTGTAAAACCTCGAAGAGACCAAACTCAACAACACCCGGAAAAACCTCCGTCAGTCGACGGCCGATCACATCAGCTTTGTTAACTTTTTCAATTTTCAGGGCAGCACGATTTAAATCCCGGATAATGAAATCCTGTCCGTCTTCGGTGGCGGAAAAAACCGCGACACCACTGCTCATGTTGTCAAAGAGTTGCAGGTAGCGCTCTTCGATTTTTTGTCTGGCCAGGTCGGCTGATTTTCTGGCGGTAATGTTGGTCGCGATTTCGAGCCGAACCAGACGTCCATCGACCCAGCGGATGGCCTGATCGCGACATTCCCACCACTCACCATTGATGGTGTTCTGAAATTCCCAGACATAGGGTGCGGTCGGATGACCGTTTTTATCAATCAGGCGGTCGTTGGTGCAGAATGGACAGGGACCGGTCTGGTCAGCCTGAAGGGTTTTCCAGCAGATCGAACCGATACTTCCTCCAGATGAGTCACGAGCCATTTTGTTGAGAAACAACAGCTCATAAGTGTAAAAATCAGCAACGTAGATAACCGCATCAACGGCATCGAGAAGGGTGAGATAGTTCGAATCAATGTTGCCAGGCAGGTCAGTCATCTGTTTCCCCTCCAGTCAGACAAGGCTATTTCAGGCAGCATTTAACACCGGTTAGAGTGTTTTTAATGATTTATACTCCCGCAACTTGGTGTTTTCTTCAAGAACTAATTCAATTGAGAGCTTCAACATGAAGCAGATTCGCCGGCTGGAATTCAGTCTCAGTTCAGGCTGAAAAATATTTCCGTTCCGGCCGTCCGACTGCGCCGTAAATCAATTCGGCGCTTAATTGTCCCCCGGCGGTCAGATATTCCAGGTAGCGGCGTGCCGTGGTCCTGCTGGCGCCGATTCGGCTGCCGACCTCTTCGGCACTGAATCCTTCCGGGTGGGGGTGTTCAAATACGGCGCTGATTTTTTTCAGGGTCAGGGGATCAATGCCTTTTGGCAGCTCTGACTCACCGGGGCCGGCAGTTTTGTAGGGATGGAGAAGACGGTCTATCTCCTGTTGATCAAGAGCGGTCTCGTTGGTCATTCGGGTGCGATGCAGGTAGTAGCGTTCCAGTGCTTCCTCAAAACGGAGAAACATGACCGGTTTAAGAATATAATCGAAAACGCCGCCACGCATTGCCTGTTGTAGCGGGTCGAGTTCTTTGGCGGCTGTAATCAGAATAATATCTGTCTCCTGGTGTTTGCTGCGAATTTTCCACAAGATGTCCGTGCCCAGACCTTCGGGGAAATAAAGATCCAGAAGAATCAGATCCGGTTGCAGCAGTTCGTTCATCTTCTCTGCATCCTCCAGGGTTCCGGCAATACCGCAAACGCTGAAGTGTGTGACCTTCTCGGTAAAATGGCGATGAATTTCGGCGATTCTGGGATCATCTTCGACAATAAGAACCTTCAACTCCATTTTCAGCCGATCCTTTTCTTGGGAATGAAAACACTGAATAGGGCGCCACCCAATTCACTATCAGAGAGTGTGATTTGCCCGTGCAATTCGCGCAGGGCTTTCTGTACCAGATAGAGGCCCTGGCCGCGGTCTGCGTGCTTTGTGGAAAAACCTTTTTCAAAGATCTGACTGCTTAATTCGTCCGCAATTCCTTCTCCCGAATCTTCGATTTCAAAGACCAGGTCATTGCCGATGTCGGTCATAGACAGTTTGACTTTGGGATCTTCCCCCTTTTTCAATGCCGCATCAAAGGCGTTATCCACGAGATTGCCGAGGATCGTCAGGACTTTCTCACGGTTGAGTTCCGGCGGAACATCGATCAACTGGCTGTCCGGGTCAATCGTAAAAGAAATTCTCAGTTCCTGGGCATGATTGTATTTCCCGATCAGAAAAGCCGCCAGAACCGGGTGGGGGACGGCCTTGGCAAGAAAGGCGATCAACCCCTGGTAACCCGCTGATTCCCGGCCGATCAGTTCCAGGGCTTCTTTGTTATGGCCGATCTGGATCAATCCCGCGATGGTATGCAGTTTATTTGAGTATTCGTGGGTTTGAGCGCGCAGCATCTGCGAGTATTCCTTGACCTGTGACAACTGCTTGGCCAGGATATCCAGTTCATCCTTGCGCCGGAAACTGGCAACGGCACCGATGATCTTGCCTTTCTCCAGCATCGGCTGCGTATTGAGAATCATCGTAGCTTCACCGACATTCAGTTCCTGGTCGACTCGCTGGGCTCCACCGGTCAGAATGCGACTGAGCTTCGCTCCGGGAAGGACTTTGCTGATCGGTTGGCCTATGACTGCGGTATCGTTCTTTTTGCCCAGGTTCTCCATTGCAACTTTGTTGATGACGGTGACTTTGGCGTCCCTGTCGATAGCAACAATGCCTTCGCGAATCGATTCGATGATCGTCGCACGTTCGGTAAACAGGCGGGCGATCTGTTCCGGTTCAAGACCGAAAATAGCTTTTTTGAAGCGCGACGAGATACTGATTGCCCCAAAAACTCCAAGCAACAACAGCAGCAGGACAAGAACACCGACCCGTGACTGGTGGGAGTGGATGACATTCTGCACATCATCCACCAGGTAGCCGACGGAGACGATTCCGATTACCTCTCCCTGATTATTGAAAATGGGGGCTTTGCCGCGGATTGACGGGCCAAGGGTTCCGATCGCCTGCGAGATATAGGATTGACCCTGTTCAAGCGCCGGGGCGTTGTCACCACCGACCATCTTTTTGCCGAGTCGGTCCTCTTTCGGATGTGAGAAGCGAATACTTTCGCGATTACCGATGACGATGAATTCTGCCCCGGTTTCCTCACGGATCTTTTCGGCCAGTTGTTGCAGGGTTCCATCCGGCTGTGCCTTTTTGATCTGTTCGCGCACCAGCGGTATCTGGGCAACGGTTTTTGACACCTGCAGGGCACGTTTGCCGATCTGCTCCTCCAATACCCTGCCGATCATGGTTGTGTACATGCCGCCGGCAACCAGTGTCAGCGAAAGCACGAGCAAGCATACCAGCAGAATCAGCCGGGTCTGGAGGTTGGCTGCGAAGCGCTTTTTGTGCGGGTTCTGAGTCGCTTCAAGCATAAGACCTCTTCAGTTACGGGGTATGGCTTGATCCCCGGGGGACTATCTTAACAAGGAATCAAACCGTCACTACGGGGTCATCTCAACAAAGGGTTGCGGCTCAAGCTGCTCGGCAAGATAGCGGGCTTTTTCTCGCAGAGCAGATACGCATTCCTGCCGGCGATCTGTATCGAAACGTGAAATCAGACCAGAGATGCTCAGAGCGGCCAGAATGTTCCCATTATCCGTAAGAATCGGGACCGCAACGGAGGCAACTTCGGGGTCTCTTTCCCCCATGGAGACGTACCACCCCTGCTTGCGAATGGTTGCAAAAGGTTCCCCTTCGCTGCCTGAATAGGCTAACAGGATTTTCCCCGTAGCCCCCCTGTCAAGCGGCAAACGACGACCTTCTTCAAGTTGGTGGCGGATCGCACGGTTGGCATTAGCCCGGTACAGGCAGATCCGTTTGTTTCCACTTCTGGCGTAGAATGCGACGGATTCATTGAAACGGTCACGCAACTCTTCAATAACCGGGCGGACGATCGAACTGATATCGCAACTGAGTTGAGAAATTTTTCCCAGACTGACAAGAGCCAGTCCAAGACGATATTGACCGTCATGCTGACGGACGAGATAGCCGTAACGTTCCAGGGAAGCCGAGAGACGCAAAATCGTGCTTTTGTAAAAACCGGTTTTTTCGGCCAGCACTTTGAGGCTCAGAACCGGTTGATCTTCACTGAAGCAGTTCAAGATTTCCAGGGCACGTTCGACAGATTCAACCCTATCGCTGGGCATGATAAGTATCCTTTATTTTGGATTTTGTTCTGTACTGTAGAACAGAATTGCTCAGAGGACAATAATTTCTTGAAACTAGTTCATTGTTCTGTATAGTAGAAGTTGATTCTTTTCAGAGGAATTCTGATCGGTTTTTCAGCGGCAAAACTTCAAGGGGGTAAAGTGCTCAACGGTCCACTTAAAAAATACCGGGTTGTCGATCTGACCAATGTTCTTTCGGGCCCTTTCTGCGGTTATCTGCTGGCCAATATGGGAGCTCAAGTCATCAAGGTTGAAGTCCCTGAATCGGGAG
This sequence comes from Desulfuromonadales bacterium, assembly GCA_016931615.1. GTDB lineage: Bacteria > Desulfobacterota > Desulfuromonadia > Desulfuromonadales > Geopsychrobacteraceae > JAFGEL01. The sequence goes on along the minus strand of JAFGEL010000056.1, from coordinate 36,936 downwards.
ACCTTGCCCGTCAACTTGGTGCTGATGCCGAACTGAATAAGCGCAAGATGGGAGCCTCTTTTCTGGCTCAGAATGCCGGGAAGAAATCGCTGACGATCAATCTCAAAAGTCCGCAGGGGCGGGAGCTGTTCCAAAAACTGATAACGACCGCCGATGTGCTGATTGAGAATTTTCGCCCCGGAGTAATGACCAGGTTGGGGCTTGGTTTTGATGACCTCAAGCTGGTTAATTCCGAGCTCATTTACTGCGCGATTTCAGGCTTTGGGGCGACCGGACCGCTACGCTACAAACCTGCCTATGACCAGATTATTCAGGGCTTATCCGGAGTCATGAGTATCACCGGGGATGCTTCCACAGCGCCTTTGAGAGTCGGTTACCCGGTGGCGGATACGGTCGGTGGCTTAAGCGCTGCTTTTGCCATCGCCTCGGTGCTGGCCGGGCGCAACGGTGCCAATCCTGAAGCTGTGTATATTGACGTGTCGATGCTGGCATCAATCATGTCGACGATGGGGTGGGTGGTTTCCAACTACCTGATTGCCGGACAGATTCCTCAGGCCATGGGCAACGACAATTTTACCGCCAGTCCTTCGGGCACTTTCCACACCGGCAACGGGCCGCTCAATATCGCGGCGAACAAACAGGAACAGTTCGAAAAACTCTGCGATATCGTTGGACTTCCGGAGTTGAAAACAGATCAGCGCTTTGTTGACCGTCAGGCCCGGTTGCAGAATCGTCAGGAGCTGAAAGATCTGCTGGACAATGCCCTGCAGGCTAAACCCGCGGATGTCTGGGAAGAGCAGCTATCAGCCGCCGGAGTCCCGGCCGGCCGAGTTCTTTCACTTCCCGAGGCTTTGAATCATCCCCATCTGCGCAGCCGCGGGATGATCGGTCACTTTGATTCTGTTCCCGCCGTTGGCGAAATCGACGTCTTTCGCCCCGGGTTCAAACTGAATGGTTTATCTCCCCAGGTCGATATCCCTCCGCCGTCTCTGGGACAACATACGGAGGAGATTCTGACCGAACTTGGTCTGTCGGCAGCAGAAATTAATAAATTGCGTGAAGAAAAGGTAATCTAATGACAATGGACAGCAAAACTCAAGATTCGAGAGTCAGTGAATGGTGGCAAACAGAAATCGTTGAAATGAAACCGGGGATGATCCGTTTTCGTGGTTACCCGGTCGAGGAGTTGATCGGCAATGTCAGCTTTTCACAGATGATCTGGTTGATGTTGCGTGGGGAACTACCCGAACCCGGGAGGGCCAGGTTACTTGATACGGCTCTGATGTCGGCGGTTGACCATGGTCCGCAGGCTCCGAGTATCGCTATAGCCAGAATGGCGGCAACCTGTGGCATCGGCTTGAATAACGCCATGGCATCGGCTGTGAACGTTCTTGGGGATGTCCATGGAGGGGCAGGGGAGCAGGCTATTGAACTTTATCAGCAGATCTTCCAGGTTCAGGAGTCGGGGGTTCCCCTGGACGAGGCTGCGTTCTCGAGTGTTGATAACCTGCTGAGTACAGGACGCTTCGTCCCCGGTTTCGGTCATCGCTTTCATCCGCTCGATCCACGTTCACCCAGATTGTTGGAACTGGTCGATAATGCTGCTGCTGAAGGGACTGTTTCAGGGCGCTTTGCCGCCATCGGCCGAGCTGTCGAGAAAGCGATTATGGCGGTTAAAGGAAAGCTGATCCCGATGAACATCGATGGTGCGACAGCAGTTATTTACGCCGAACTCGGCTTCTCACCCCAGCTTGCCAGAGGATTGTTCTGTTTGTCACGATCAGTCGGCATCCTTGCGCATGCCTGGGAGCAGACGCAGCAGGGGGGACGCAACAAGGGACCGATGCCCAAAGATTATCTCTGGACATATACGGGCCCTGAAGAGCGTGATCTGCATGAGGACATCAAGTGATGGAACGGATTCTTCTGATCGTGCTGGCCGGAACCTTTGGAGGGCTGTTGGCCGGTAAAATGAATTTACCCGGCGGCCCGTTGGTAGGTGCCATGCTCGGAACAGCTTTGACGGCTGTCGTGATTCCAGGAAGTTTCGTCATCCCTGACCACCTGTCCACAGCTATTCAGATTATTTTAGGCATTACCTTGGGTATGACTTTTAACCGTTCGAGCCTTGAACTCATCCCACGGATTCTTCCCCTGGCGATACTTGGGACTATTGCCCTGTTGCTGGTGTCTATTTTGCTGGCTTATGGTGCCGGACGTCTCGGAATTATCGATACTCCTACGGCGTTGTTCGGACTGGTGCCCGGGGGGATGTCAGGAATGAGCCTGATGGCCCAGGCTGAAGGGCACAGAACGGATATCGTGGCTATGCTGCATACCATCAGAATTTTTACCCTGTTCCTGATTGTCCCTCTACTGGCGCGGGTTCTTCAGATTTTATTGCGTCAAGGTCCATGAACTGTGAACTTTATGAACAAAATGATTTTAATGAAACAAAAAAATATTATGGCAAAATTGTTTACAGTGTTCTGTTTGGACGGTAAGTTTTTACAGGAATTCATTGCTACATACGCTTTTACCGAGTGTATGCGCACTCTGCGAACATAAAATTTTGTTCGGTAATGATGCCGAACCCTGAAAGGCAAGGAGAGAGAAATGAGAAAAAATTGGCTGTTACGTTTGATGGTTCTGTTGGCTCTGGTCAGTTTTGCGGTACCGATAAATTCGGTTTTCGCAGCTCCTGAAGTAGAAAAAATTCACTTCATCATCCCCGGTGGTGCCGGTGGCGGTTGGGATGGTACGGCACGTGGGGTCGGTAAAGCTCTGCAGGATTCGGGGCTGATCGGCAACGCATCCTATGAGAACATGTCCGGCGGTGGGGGCGGCAAGGCCCTGAATCACCTGATCAGTACCGCCAAGCGTCAGCAGGACACCATGCTGGTGAATTCGACTCCTATTATCATCCGCTCCCTGACCGGGGTTTTTCCCCAGTCTTTCCGCGATCTGACGCCGATTGCCGCAGTTATCGCCGATTATGCCGCGATTGTTGTGCCGAAAGATTCAAAATATCACACGATCGATCAGTTGATTGCCGATTTCAAAGCCGATCCTCGTTCTGTGAAGATTGCCGGTGGTTCAGTCAAGGGCGGTATGGATCACCTGGTACCGGCCATGATCATCAAGGCTGCCGGTGGTGACCCCCTGAAGTTAGCTTACATCCCCTACGATGCAGGCGGCAAGGCGATGGCCGGTCTGCTTTCGGGTGATACCCAGGCGCTTTCAACCGGTTTCGGTGAGGCGGTCGGTCTGGCCAAGCAGGGTGAAGTTCGTATTCTGGCTGTGACCTCTGACGAGCGTCTGCCCCAGGCTCCCGACGTGCCGACAGTCAAAGAAGCCGGTCTCGACATGACTTTCGCCAACTGGCGTGGCTTCTTCGGTGCCCCGGGCCTGCCGGAAGCAAAAGCCCAGGCTTTCTGTGATGTGCTGAAAAAAATGTATGCAACCGACGACTGGAAGAAAATCCGTGATCAGCGCGGCTGGCAGGATCTTTACAAGCCTGGTGCTGAATTTACTGCTTTCCTTGAGAAGATGGAAAAGGATCTCGGCGGTATTATGCGTGAGCTCGGCTTTATTCAGTAACTTCAAAACAGCATGTACAAACAGTCCCCCTCTTTAAACGGAGGGGGACATTCCTGTGTGAGATGGATATTATGGCCAGAGAGAAGATTGGCGCATTGTTATTGTTGTTGTTTTCGCTCGCATACGGCCTGCTGGCGACTCGCATCCCTCTGAGTTTTATTGCTCAGGATGAAACTTTCACAGCGCGAACCATGCCTTACGGTCTGGCTGCTGCCGGCTTGATCATTTCCCTGCTGATCCTGGTTTTGCCGACAGGCGACCCTGATGGTAAAAAAACCCTCAAAGAAGTGACCCTTGGGATGGATTGGCGCAAGGCGATTTTTCTGGTCGGGGCGATGGTGGCCTATGGCTTGATCATGAAATGGCTTGGTTTCCTTATCGCTTCGGTCCTATTTCTGATCGCTGGTTTTTACATCCTTGGAGAGCGGCGAATCAAGGGGATGCTGCTGGCTTCGATTCCGTTGGTGATCGTGCTCTGGTACATCATGTCAAAATTGCTTGGTGTTTATATCGCACCGGGTGAAATTTTCTATCAGTTGGGGATTCTCTGATGTGGGATGGAATGATTAACGGGATGTTGACCGGGATCACGACGACCCTGATCCCTCTCAATATTGCCATGGTTCTGTTCGGTTGTTTCATGGGCAGTTTAATCGGCATGCTGCCCGGGTTGGGGCCGATTACTGCGGTAGCGTTGATGATTCCGGTGACCTATGGTCTCGATCCGACCACCGGAATGGTCCTGCTTGCCGGGGTCTATTATGGAGCTATTTTCGGCGGTTCGACGGCCTCTATCCTGATCAATGCGCCGGGAGAGGCTGCCACGGTGGCAACGGCGCTTGACGGATATCCCCTGGCTCGCCAGGGCTATCCGGGGAAAGCCCTGGCGGTTGCAGCTTATTCGTCTTTTTCCGGCGGAACGATCTCGGTTATCTTCCTGATGGTTTTTGCCCCGATGCTTGCCAGTATCTCTACCAGCTTTCAATCAGCGGATTATTTTGCTCTGATGATTCTTGGCCTGACTGCGGTTTCCGCATTTTCAGGGCGTGGGAGTGTTTTGAAGGCCCTGATGATGGTTGTGCTGGGACTGATGCTGGCGACAGTTGGAACCGATCAGACCTCCGGGGTCCAGCGCTTTACCTTCGGTTCCCTGGAGCTGCTTGACGGCATCGAGTTTCTGCTTCTGGCGATGGCGACCTTTGCCCTGACTGAGGCGCTCTCTATCGTTCTGACCCGGGATGAGTCCTCCGACAGTTTTAAGCCGAAAGCGATCGGCTTCAAAAGCCTGGCGGTGAGCAAGAAGGAGTTCAAGCTGATCGCACCCACGATCGCCCGCTCGTCATTGCTCGGTTTTTTCATCGGCGTACTGCCCGGTGCCGGTGCAACCCTGGGATCTTTCATGGCATATGGCATGGAGCGTAACCTTGCGCCGCCGGAAGAACAGAAAAAATTCGGCAAGGGCAGTCTGCGTGGTTTGGCCGCTCCTGAAACCGGTAACAATGCCGCCAGTTCCGGCTCGTTCGTGCCCCTGCTCTGTCTTGGCATTCCAGGGTCCGGAACGACTGCCGTCATGCTGGGTGCCCTGATCGCCTACGGTATCGATCCGGGTCCACGGATGTTTACCGACAGCCCCGAAGTTTTCTGGGGCGTGATCATGTCGATGTACCTGGGCAATATTTTTCTGCTGATTCTCAATCTGCCGTTGATTCCCTATTTTGCCCGTCTGTTGGCGATTCCGAAGAATTTTATGGTGCCGATGATCCTGTTCTTCTCACTGATGGGCGTTTACCTGGTCACCTTCAACGATTTCGACATCCTTATGATGGTGTTGTTCTGTGTTGCCGCCATGGCACTACGGCTGATGAATTTTCCTATGGCGCCGCTGTTGCTCGGCTTTATTCTTGGTGGCCTGATGGAGGACAACCTGCGTCGCGCATTGATGATCTACAATGATTCGATCAGTTTCATGTGGGAACGGCCGTTGACCCTCGGAATCAATATCACGACCATTTTCATTCTTTTCTTTCCGATCGTCAGATCTTTCATGAGGAGTAAGAAAGAAGACGGCAAAAAGGAAGTCGCCGTCTGATTTTGTTTCTAAAGGAGATGGCTGAGCCATCTCCATTTTTTTGTTGCTGTTTAACGCTTCCCGAAAATTGATCCGAGTACGCCACGGACAATCTGTCGACCGATCTGACTGCCGATGGAGCGCGCCGCACTTTTGATCATCGCCTCTGTCGTGCTCTGGCGACTTGACCCTTTTCGCTGGGCACGTTCAGCTTTAAGCTGTTCCTTTTCCGCCATCAGTCGATTCCGTTCTTCCTCCCGCTCTTGTGCCTCGGCTTGCGCCTTTTGTCTGAGCAGTTCATAAGCGGATTCGCGGTCGATATTCTGATCGTAACGGTTACCAATCGGTGAGCGTTGCATCAGGTTCAAGCGAGCACTGTCATCTATGGGGCCAATCCGGCTCTCCGGCGGTGCAATCAGGGTGCGTTCAACGGGCGTCGGGGCGCCATTCTCATCAAGGACTGAAACCAGGGCTTCACCGATCCCCAGCTCGGTCACGACCGTGGCGGTATCGAAAGCGGGGTTCGGCCGAAAGGAGTCGGCTACGGCCTTGATTGTCTTGCGATCTTTTGGAGTAAAGGCGCGCAGTGCGTGTTCGATTTTCAGTCCCAGTTGTCCGAGGATGTCTTCGGGGATGTCGAGGGGGCTCTGGGTGATGAAAAAGACGCCAACTCCCTTGGAGCGGATCAGGCGCACGACCTGCTCAATTTTGTCGATCAGGGCTTTTTCCGCTCCGGCAAAGAGCAGGTGGGCTTCATCAAAGAACAGCACCAGCCTGGGACGCTCGGCGTCGCCGACTTCTGGGAGTTGCTCAAACAGTTCAGCCAGCAGCCAGATCAGAAAAGCTGCGTAGACTCTCGGAGAGCTGTGAACCAAAGTGCTGACATCAAGCAGGCTGACCACGCCACGCCCGGAAAAATCACAGTGCATCAGGTCCTGCAGCTGCAGGGCCGGCTCGGCAAAGAAGCGTTCTGCCCCTTGCTCTTCGAGGATCAGCAGACGGCGCTGAATGGCGCCGACACTGGCCGATGAAATATTACCGTACTCATTTCGCAGTTCGGTGGCGTTTTCCCCCATCCAGACGAGCAGTGCGCGCAAATCTTTCAGATCGAGCAGCAGCATGCCCTGATCATCGGCAATATCGAATGCTGCGTAGAGAATGCCACTCTGGGTTTCGTTCAATTCCATCAGGTTTGCCAGTAACAGGGGCCCCATTTCGGAGATTGTGGTGCGGACCGGATGGCCTTTATCGGTGTCGATACTCCAGAACAGAGTCGGGCTGGGTTGTTGTCGGTAATCCGGCAATGGAATCCTGGCCAGGCGCTCATCTATTTTCGCATGGGGCCTTCCCGGCTCGGCCAGGCCCGATAAATCTCCCTTGATGTCAGCGGCAAAGACCGGCACACCAAGTTTGGAAAACCCTTCGGCCAGCACCTGAAGGGTCACGGTCTTACCCGTCCCAGTCGCTCCGGCGATCAGTCCATGACGGTTGCTCATCCCGGCCAGTTGCTGAACGAGTTGATTGTTGCCGGCGCCGATGTTGATGACGGATGGTTGCATGAACCCCTCCTGGTGAGTTGCTTTTGAAATAGTGGCAGGGAGAAGTATAGTCGGAAATGAGAGCAGGGAACAGTTGTGAGATGATTTTTTTTCGTCGCTATGACCCGTAAAGTCCGACATTCTCCTAGAGAATGTCTTTTTTCAACTTGAGAAATTCTTCGCGGGTGATCAGCCCTTTTTCCAGCATGTCATTCAGGGTTGATAACTCCTTCACCTGTGCGGACTGCGGGGCTTCAAGTTGTTTGGGTTGATCTTGTGCAGAAATGAGTTGGATGTTGTCGTCCCGGTGTCCAAGTTTGACCGTGGCCATGCCGCCGAGCAGGCTGATTTCAAGGGTCCTGTCCTGAAATGCCGGATCGTTCATGAAATCGCTGAGTTTGCGATTGCTCTCTTTCATGCGGCGGTAAAAGTAGTATCCTGATCCCCCGATCAGGGCGATTCCGGCGATAAAAACCAGCCAGCGGAAATCATAGATCCCCTTGATCAGTACAACTGCAACGCCCAGGCCGACCATCAACAGGATGTGCAGCACCAGAACCACGTAGCCCAGCATGACACCGCTGAAGACACTTTTATTCTGCTCGTCTAATTTCATAAAAACATACTTTTGATCGGCCAGAAACTGTAAAGGCACGATAACATATTCTTAAAAAAATAGCCCGGTTGTCTCATAAAAAATAGTAATATTCCGTGCCGCGCTTTTTATCATTAATCGCCTTCTGTTACAATACGGGTGGAACACCAAAGACCCTTAGCCTGGATGGTTTGCGATGGTCTCTTTCCCGCTGAAAATTTTTTACGACGGATCCTGCCTGGTTTGCGCCGCCGAGATGAATGTTTACCGTAAGCGCAACCCACAGAATCGCTTTCAGTTTATCGATATCAGTACTGCAGGCTTTTCTCCTGAAGTTTATGGCAAGACCCGGGAGGAGTTCATGGCAGCCATGCACGTTCTTGACGCCGAGGGGGATTTCATAACCGGCGTTGATGCTTTTATGGCGATCTGGCAGGCTTACCCGAGTCGCTCGGTTTACCGTCTGCTCAGTGTTCTTGTCGGTCTGCCGGGAATCAACCTGTTGTCCCGCCTGGGTTATAAAGTTTTTGCCCGCTATCGTCATCTTTTGCCTAAAAACAAAAATCTCTGTCAGGATGGCAGCTGTGGGCTTGATCCTCCGGGGTGAAGGTTATAGCGTCCTTAACGCATGAAAGATATGTCAATGGAAATTCTCGGAATTGATGTGGGTGGAAGTGGAATCAAGGCCGCTATTGTCGAGGTCTCGACCGGTGATCTGGTCAGTCGGCACCGCCATTTTGTGACACCACAACCGGCAACTCCTGAAGCCCTGATCAGAACGATCGGTGAACTGGTTGCAGATTTCCACTGGCAGGGGCCGGTCGGCTGTGGGTTTCCAGCTGTGGTCAGTCACGGAATCGTCAGAACGGCGGCGAACATCGACCCGAGTTGGATCGGCATCGATATTGAGTCACTCCTGAAGCTGGAAACCGGTTGCCAATGTCATGTGGTGAATGATGCAGATGCCGCCGGGCTCGCCGAAGTGAAGTTCGGTTCGGCAGAGAATTGTTCCGGATCGGTCCTGATGCTGACTTTGGGGACCGGTATCGGTTCAGCGCTGTTTTATGACGGAGAGCTGTTCCCGAATCTTGAGCTTGGTGCCTTACCTTTTCAAGGCTCGACCGCAGAAGGCTATGCGGCGGCTTCAGTGCGCACAGCGAAGAAACTGAGCTGGCAGGCGTGGTCAACACGGCTGAACAGCTTTTTTGTCCATGTCGAACGGATGCTTTCTCCCGAGTTGATTGTCATCGGGGGAGGCGTCAGTCAGAGACATGAAAAGTTTTTTCATCTTCTGGACACCAGGGCTCCGATCGTACCGGCCAGGCTGTTCAACCTGGCCGGTATTGTCGGTGCTGCACATTTTGCTTTTGAGCAAGAGAGCTCAGCTGGCTAGTTGGTTGGTCTCCGGAAATTCCTGACAGTATCTTAGTTGAGAGTCTCACCAAGGTACTGGGTGAACCTGTTCCAGGATTTTCTATCCGCATCCTCACGATAGCGGGGTGAGCCGAAGACACTGAAGGCATGAGGAGCGCCGCTGTAAGTGATCATCTCGTGATTCACTCCTTGCTGCTCCAACTCTTTGGCAAGTTGGGCAAAATCATCCATGGTGACGGCTGTATCCGCCGTGCCGTGAAGAACCAGGAATTTCCCTTTTGCTTGTGAGTAATCTTGCCCTTCTGGAGTTGTAAGACCTCCGTGAAAGGTGACAAAACCTTTAAGATCTTTGCCTGAGCGGGCAAATTCAAGGACTACGGTGCCCCCGAAACAGTAACCCATGGCGACAGCATTGTTGATATTCGCACCCTGGGCAGCCGCCGCGGCAAAGCCCCCTTCGAGCAGCGCACGCATGCGCGCCCTGTCCTGATAAAGCGCGCCGGTCAATTTCTTTTTGTCGGCGGTCTCTGTCGGCCTGACACCAGTACCGAACATGTCCGCAGCGAACACCGCGTATCCAGCCTCGGCCAGCATTTCGGCGCGCTTGACTTCATAATCTGTGAGTCCGTCCCAGTCGTGGATTAAAAACACCAGCGGAGCATTTTTTCCCGGACTGCTGTAATAACCTTCGAATGACTCGTTGCCGATGGTGTAAGCGACCTTCTGTCCGGCGGCGTAGACCGTAGAGGAGAGCACAAGGAGTAAGACGGTAAGCAGTAATTTTTTCATAGCTTTTCTCCATAGTGGGTAAAGTTTACAATTTTGGTTAACTTTATCACCATTCCGAAAAAATAGCATAGAGAGACAGATATTTTTTTCCGTGGCAATGCCGAATTTTTTGCAATTTCGTCCTAGTGTGAATTGATATGAACCAGGCCATTCAGTGATAAAGTGGCTCAGGTGATGAATGTCTTCTGCTGAGGAAACGACTGGCGCTTGGAGGCTGTGGGTCGGGAGGGGCTGATTAGTGACTGGAATAATCCCGCAGCAGAAGCGTCATGATCTCAGCTTCTTCCTGCTGGCTGAGTTTCAAGCCGGCGATCTTCATTCCGTGGAGAATTTTTTTCCACCCTTCTTCGTCATAGCGATTGTTGTAAACAAGATCAGCGCCGTGACAGGTTCCACACTTCTGTTCGAGCAGGGGGACTCCTTCCTTGTTGCTACATCCAGAACTCAACAATAGCGAGAAAGAAATGACAATAAAAACCATCAACTTTAAAAGCGGCTCTAAAGAACTAAAATGGTGTTTGTATCGGAGGGATATAGTCATTTTTCAGTCTATAATCAATTAGATTGCGGATGATTTTTCAATGCCTTTTATATATAAAAGGAACTGTTGATAAAAGATAGAACAGCGGTTGACATTCGTCTGAAACATGATTACCTATGATGGTGAATTATTCTATGCCTGTCTGTCAGTAAAAATCAAAATAGAAATTCAAGCAGGAGGTGGCTTCAATGAGTGCATTTAACGAGTTGTTGGCAACGCACGGGGTTTCGCGTCGGGACTTTTTGAAATACTGCTCCACCATAGGGGCGATGTTGGCGCTGCCGTCAACAATGATTCCCAAAATTGCCGAGGCGATCGAACAGGATAACCGACCGCCGGTTATCTGGCTTGAATTTCAGGATTGTGCCGGGGACTCCGAGGGTCTGCTGCGCGCCAGTCGTCCCGGAGTTGCCGAACTGGTCCTCGATCATATCTCCCTTGATTACCACGAAACCATCATGGCGGCAGCCGGCCACCAGGCTGAGGCCAGTAAGAATGCTACGGTCGAAAAATACAAGGGGCAGTACATCTGTATCGTTGAGGGATCGATTCCGACCGGTGCTCAGGGCGCTTACTGCACCATCGGCGGACATTCCGCAGAAGATATTCTGAAAAAAGTCGGCGGCGATGCCGCGGTTGTCATTGCCGTCGGCTCCTGTTCGGCTTTCGGCGGTCTGCCGGCGGCCTACCCGAATCCCACCGGGGCCAAGGCGGTCAGGGATCTGCTTCCCAACAAGACCGTTATCAATCTGCCCGGTTGTCCGATGAACGTTGACAACCTCACCGGCACGATCGTCCACTACCTGACTTTCGGTTCGGCACCGGCCATGGATCGGTTCAATCGGCCAAAATTCGCTTACGGCAAGCGGATTCACGACAACTGTGAACGCCGTTCACACTTTGATGCCGGTCAGTACGTCGAGAACTGGGGGGATTACGGTCATCAGCAGGGCTGGTGCCTCTATAAAATGGGCTGCAAGGGGCCGGAGACCTTCCATAATTGTCCGACGTTACGCTGGAATGAGGGCCTCAGCTGGCCGGTCATGGCCGGTCACGGCTGCGCCGGCTGCAGTGAGCCGGGATTCTGGGATACCATGATGCCGATGTACCGCCGTCTCCCCAATGTTCCCGGGTTCGGCGTGGAAGCGTCCGCACTGAATATCGGGACCGCCATTGTCGGGGCCTCGGCAGCGATCTTTGCCACGCATGGAGCAGTGACAGTCGCCCGCAACTGGAAAAATGTCGCATCGGCTAAAGCCGATCTGCGTGAGGAAATTAAAGAACATAGCGATGACGTTGAATAAAGGAGGGTCTCAGCCATGGCCAAAAAAATAGTTGTCGATCCGATCACACGTATCGAGGGGCACCTGCGCATTGAAGCTCAGATTGAGAACGGCAAAATTGTTGATGCCTGGTCCAGTTCAACGATGTATCGCGGAGTTGAACGGATATTGCAGAACCGCGACCCACGGGATGCCTGGTATTTCACCCAGCGTTTCTGCGGGGTCTGTACCACAGTCCATTCGCTGGCTTCAATCCGGGCTGTGGAAAACGCGCTGAACATCAAGATCCCGTACAATGCTGAGATGATCCGTAACATCATCATGGGGATTCAGAATGTTCAGGATCACATGATCCATTTCTACCATCTGCATGCCCTCGACTGGGTCGATGTGGTTTCGGCACTTGAAGCCGATCCGGCTAAAACTGCGGCACTCCAGCAGAGTATTTCGGACTGGAAGTTTTCCAGCGCCGACTACTTCGCCGGTGTTCAGAAGAAGATTTCCGCCTTTGTCGCCACCGGTAAGCTGGGGCCATTCACTAACGGTTACTGGGGGCATCCCGCGATGAAACTGCCCGCGGAGGCCAACCTGATGGCGGTTGCCCATTACCTAGAAGCCCTTCAGGTGCAGAAGGAAATCATCAAGATTCACGCGATTCTGGGGTCAAAGAACCCTCATCCGCAGACCTTTCTGGTCGGCGGCATGGCGATCCCGATCGATCCGAACAGCCAGAACGCCCTCAATGCCGACAAGATCGCCCAGATTATTCAGTACGTGAATCTGGCCAAGGAGTTTGTCGAGCAGGTCTATATTCCCGATATCCTTGCCGTGGCGCCTTTCTATCTTGACTGGGCGGCCATCGGTACCGGACATAAGAACTATCTCTCTTACGGGGAATTCCCCGACGACAATCGCGGCTATCCCAATGGCTTCTGGCTGCCGGCTGGGGTCATCGAGAACGGCGATCTGAGCAATGTCAAGCCGGTTGATCAGCAGAAAATTACCGAATACGTGACGCATTCCTGGTATGAGTACGACGGCGGCGACGGGGTCGGCAAGCACCCCTGGGAAGGGCAGACCAACGATAAATATACCGGGCCAAATCCGCCTTACGAATTTCTCGATACCGACAACAAGTATTCCTGGGTCAAATCCCCACGCTATGACGACAAGCCGATGGAGGTCGGCCCGTTGTCACGGATGCTGATTGCTTACGCGACCGGGCATAAAGAGGTCAAAACGACGATTGATTACGTTCTCGGCCAGCTCAATGCCGGGCCTGAAGTGCTCTTTTCCACCCTTGGTCGCACGGCCGCCCGGGCGGTCGAGACCCTGATCACGATCAACAAAATGTCGAGCTGGATCGACAATCTGGTCGCCAATATCAAGACCGGTGATTACAGCATCCATAACAACGAAAAGTGGGATCCTGAGACCTGGCCGGCTTCCGCCAAGGGGTACGGTTGGCACGAGGCACCGCGTGGCGCCCTCGGCCACTGGATCGTCATCGACAACAAAAATATCAAGAACTATCAGGCTGTGGTTCCGACCACCTGGAACGCCGGCCCCCGTGACCCGCAGGGGGTGCGTGGGCAATACGAGGAATCACTCATCGGCACGCCGATTGCTGATCCGGAACGGCCGCTTGAAATTCTCAGGACCATGCATTCCTTCGACCCGTGCCTGGCCTGTGCCGTTCATCTTTATGACGCCAAGGGCAATTTGAAATCAAAAGCGAAAATTCTCTAACGAGGTGAGCTATGGCTTCAACTGTCGACACTCCGGCTTCTCGGCCGGAAAAACAATATGAATGTGCCGCGCGGCGGTTTCTGTATATCTGGGAAGGGCCTTTAAGAATCATTCACTGGGTGAACTTTTTCAGCATCATCATCCTGTCCGTGACCGGCTATTTCATTCATGATCCATTCATGAGTTCGGCTCAGCACCCCTATATCATGGGGAATGTGCGGTATGTTCACTACCTGTTCGGGATTATTTTTTCAGTGAACCTGCTGTTTCGTATTTATGGATTCCTGGTGGGCAATTATTTCGCCAGCTGGCGAGGGATTCCTAACCCATTTAACGCCAAAGATCGCAAGAATTTCTGGGCTTTTATCCGTTTTTACACCTTTACCGGCAAAGAGACACCGCACCTGCTGGGGCACAACCCGGTGGCTTTCTGCGCCTATACGCTGCTGTTTGCGCTCTTTATTCTGCAGATGCTCTCGGGTTTTGCTCTCTGGGCGCAGAATGATCCCGGGAGTTCACTCTATGCCGTGACCGGCTGGATTTTCGGCTTGGTCAGCAACCAGTGGGTGCGTTGGTTCCATTTTCTGGTGATGTTCCTGATCGGCGGCTTTGTTATCAACCATATCTACAGCGTGGTTCTGTTCGATTTTAAATCGAAGTCGGGCGAAGTCAGTTCCATCTTCTCCGGGTGGAAGCCTGATCGGCGCGATTGATGATCTATCTGATTACCCGGAAAGGCTGAGACTGGATCTGCCCATGAACTTCCTCGGACTGGGGCTCGGCAACCTGCTGATGAATGATGATGCCGCGGGTCTGCGGGTGATTTACGCTCTGCAGGACATTTATCCCACGCGCCCCGATTTTCAGCTGGTTGATGGTGGCACTCTGGGGCTTGACCTGCTGACGTATATCGAATGGGCCGATAAGCTGCTGCTGCTCGATGCCATCGATATCGGCGCAGCTCCCGGCAGCGTGGCCCTGATCGATGGCGATGATATCGACAGTGTTCTGGAAGCCAAAGTTTCACCCCACCAGGTCGGGATGAGCGACCTGCTGGCCGCTGCGGAGCTGATTGATGATCGCCCGCGGGATGTCACTCTTCTGGGTGTTCAGTATGCCAGCGTCAACATGGAAATGACCCTGTCTCCCGAAGTTGAAGCAGCGCTGCCGAAAATGATTGATGCCGCCAGGCAGCTGATTGACGCCCATCTGCAGGGTTGAAATGTCTCCTGCCGATCCCCTCTCTTCATTGCCTCAAGGCGACCAGATCGCCGTTCTTGTCACGATCACCGGAACCGTCCAGGGCGTCGGCTTTCGACCGTTTGTCTACCGCCTTGCTGAAACGAATGACATCCGGGGGCATGTTGCCAATACCGCCGCCGGGGTCAAGATTCTTGCTGCCGGGAAAAAAGAGCAGCTGGATGCCTTTCTCCACCAGTTACGGCAGGATTCTCCTCCTCTCGCCGTCATTGATGCCCTCACTGTCGAAGCTGCCGCAGTTCCCGACTGCCCTGATTTTCAGATCATCGCATCGACTGGCGACAGCGGCAAAACGGTTGTTCTCCCCCCGGACATCAGCATCTGTGACGATTGTCGTCGGGAACTGTCCGATCCCGGTGACCGGCGCTACGCCTATCCGCTGAATAACTGCACCAATTGCGGGCCACGCTACACCATCATCCGTAACCTGCCTTACGACCGACCTGAAACAGCGATGGCTGCTTTTCCGTTATGTGAAGATTGTCAACGTGAATATGAAGACCCCGGGAATCGGCGTTTTCATGCCGAGGCTACCAGCTGTCCGCAGTGTGGACCGCGTCTGGAACTGACGGATTCTCAGGGTCATCCGGTTTGGGTTGATCATCCGCTGGCCTGGCTTGCCGAGCAGATAAACAACGGCCGAATCGTTGCTGTTCAGGGCCTGGGTGGTTTCCACATCATCTGTGATGCCACCAACGACGAAGCCTTGAAGCGTTTGCGGCAACGTAAAAAACGGCCGTATAAGCCCTTTGCCGTCATGGTCAGGGATATGGCTATGGCGGAGGAATACGGCTGTTTTGATTCAGCCAGCCTGGCTTTGCTGGACAGCCCTCAACGCCCGATTGTGATTGTGCCTGAACGCTATCGGTGCAGCTCTGGTGTGTCCGGCGGACTCGACCGGATCGGGCTTTTTCTGCCTTATACCCCTCTGCACCTGCTGTTGTTTGAGTATTTGCGGGGGCCGATCATTGCGACCAGCGCCAATATTGCCGAGGAGCCGATCCTGACCGATTCCCGGAGTGTTCTGTCGCGGCTCACTGCAGTCGTCGATTACTGTCTGGCTTTTGATCGCACTATCATCAACGGCTGCGACGACAGTGTGGCCATCAGTCTCAATGATCAAACATTGCTGTTGCGCCGGGCTCGCGGTTATGCCCCGGCAGCGATCAGGTTGCCGCACAAACTCAAACATCCGGTCCTGGCTCTGGGCGGCGACATGAAAAACACCATTGCCATCGGCCGTCAGGACCAGGCGATTCTCAGTCCGCATGTCGGGGATCTGCACAGTCTTGGAGCGCAGGATTATTTTAAAAGAAATCTCGCAACCTTTGAGCGTCTGTATGACTTCAAGCCGGAGCAGCTGGTCTGCGATGCCCACCCCGATTATTTCACGACCCGCTGGGCGCAGGAGCAGAATCTGCCGCTGCTGAGGGTTCAGCATCATTATGCCCACGCCCTGGCGGCCATGGTTGACTGCGGAATCGAGGCAAACACAGAGCTTCTGGCAATCTGCTGGGACGGCACCGGTTACGGTGACGACGGGACCCTATGGGGAGGGGAGTTCCTTTCCTGCCGCTATAACGGTTTCCAGCGCACGGCTTATTTCAAGCCTTTCCCCCTGCTCGGCGGAGAGAAAGCCGTTCTTGAACCCCGACGTGTGGCGCTGAGCCTGCTTTTTCAGCTGTATGGGGAAGGTGCCCTGCAGTCCCGGTCTCCGGCCCTGGCTTCGTTGGGACATCAGACTGCGACGATTCTCTTCAGAATGTACCAAAAAGGACTCAATTCACCCCTGTCCTCTTCGGTCGGACGCCTCTTTGACGCGGCGGCTTCGCTGCTTGGCATCTGTCAGTTGCTCAGTTACGAAGGAGAAAGCGGGCTGCGCATGGAGGCACTCTACGATGCCGGAGAAAGGGGCCATTATCCCTTTGTTTGTGACAATCAGCTCATCGACTGTTCCCCGGCCTTTTCTTTGATGCTGACAGAAGACAACCCGGGGCGCGGGGTGACGCTGTTTATCAACATGCTCGCTGAAATTGCTGTCCATGTCATGCGCCAGCAGCAGAGCGGGGAAGCGGTTGTCTGCGGTGGAGTGTTTCAGAACCGTTGTCTGCTCGAAAGGCTGCTGAAGCGCGCACGCGAGGAAAATCTGCATATTCACGTGCCTTCACGAGTCCCGGTCAATGATGGCTGCATTGCCCTGGGGCAACTTGCCGCGGCACTGGCAAGCTGAATCGCTTCAGCGCCAATCCGGGTTCTCAGACGTCAATCTGCCGCTGATGACATTGATCCCCACAGTGATATACTTGCTCCGTAAGGTCTTGGTTGCTTTTCGAGCGCTGCCCTGCGTCTGAATTGTTTGCAATGTCGACATTTCCGGATTGGGACACAGCGGAAGAGGAAACTTGCCTATGGATCAGCAGGCTTTACTGCCCCAAGCCCGTCTCGGCGAATTCGTCGCTTTTCTTGCGGCCCGCCAGAAACTGATCGGTCCTGTTGCCCTCGGTTATAATCAGTACAAGTTTGCTGAAGTGACGAGCCTTGAAGAGCTCAGCCTTGATTATCTGCCGACGATCCTGCCCCCGAAAAAATACTTTCTCCCCTATCACGAACGCCTCCTGAGTTACGATCTGAGTGACGGACAGGGGATGGAGCCGGTAGTGGAAGTCGAAGACATCACTCTTTTTGGTCTACATACCTGTGACCTTGCCGGTATTCAGTGTCTGAATATGGTTTTTTCCGATCATCCTCGAGATCTGCATTATCTGACCCGCAAGCATCACATGACGCTGATTGGTCTTGAATGTACCGACTACTGTGACCACTACGCCAACTGCGCCATGCTGCGGACACACCTGCCCAAAGGTGGATATGATCTGTTCATGACCGAGATGAACGACCACTATTATGTCGATGTCAACACCTATACGGGGGAGGTGCTGGTCAGAGAAGCAGATCTTTTTGAACGGGTCACCCCCTTGGCCCTTAAAGAGTTGAGAAGTCTGCGCGACGCTAAAAAAAAGATCTTTCAAAACGAACTGCCTATCCGCTATCAGGATATGCCGAAGCTTTTTGACGATACCTGCGACAGTGAAGTCTGGACGCAGGTCGGTGACAAATGTCTGGCCTGCGGGAACTGCACCAATGTCTGTCCCACCTGTTACTGTTTTGACATGGCCGACGAACCTGAACTGGGTCTGACCAGGGGGCATCGGGTTCGGATCTGGGATTCCTGTCAGCATGAGACCTTTGCCGAAGTCGCCGGGGGGGAGAACTTCCGTGGGCAACGTTCGGAGCGCCAGCGCCACCGCTTTAACCGCAAGTTCCATTTTCCGCTGGAACGTTACAAGCGGGTCTTCTGTACCGGATGTGGTCGCTGCAGTCGGTCGTGCATGGCAGGAATCGATCTCAAGGAAACGCTGAATGCCCTGATTGATGAGCGGAGCTGAGATGAAAACCATGGCACTCCATCACTGCAGTTATCAGGTTGCCCGGGCAAAGGTCGAGACAGTCAGGGCTTTGACCGATCTGGAAAAACTGTTCCGGCTTGTGCTGCCGGACGGCGAAGCGCTGAATCATGACCCCGGGCAGTTTGTTCAGGTGTCTCTGTTCGGTGTCGGGGAAGCCCCGATTTCAATCTGTTCGTCACCAACCCAGTTGGACAGTTTTGAGCTCTGCGTGCGCCGGGCCGGACGTTTTACCACCGCACTGCACCAGCTTAATCCAGGGGCTGAGATCGGCATTCGCGGGCCCTTTGGCGTCGGTTTTCCGGTGATCCCCCTGGAAGGCAATGACGTCATGCTGATAGCCGGTGGACTGGGGCTCGCCCCGTTGCGTTCGTTGATCCACTATATCATCGACAATCGCCGGGATTTCGGCAAAGTCGATATTCTGCTCGGCTGCCGCGATCCCCAAAGCATGCTTTTCTGTGATGAACTGGAGGTCTGGCGTAAACGGCTTGATATTAATTTTTCCTGTTCAGTGGATCGGGGGGCACCGGACTGGGAAGGAAATGTCGGTCTGATTACCGCCCTGATCCCGGGTGTTCACCTGGAGCCGTTGAAAACCGTGGCGGTCGTTTGCGGCCCCCCGGTCATGTACCGTTTCGTCATTCAGGAATTGCTCAAAAAGGGGATTGCCGAACGCCATATCTATCTTTCCCTTGAGCGGCACATGAAATGCGGTCTCGGGAAATGCGGCCACTGCCAGATTGAGAACCTTTACTGCTGCCGTGATGGTCCGGTGTTCAATTACGCTGACATCAAAAATATTAAAGGAGCCATTTGATGAGTCGGCCCAAAGTCGCTTTCTTTGACCTGGCCTGTTGCGAAGGCTGTCAGCTTCAGGTGGCCAATTTAGGGGAGGAACTGCTCGATATTCTCGGGCGGATTGAACTGGTGGAATTTCGTGAAATCATGTCGGAAAACTGGCCGGGACGCTATGATATCGCTTTTGTCGAAGGTAGTGTGGTCAACGATGAGGCCGAAGAGCGTTTGCTCGAGATCCGTCAGCGCAGCGATATTCTGATCGCTTACGGCAGTTGTGCGACCATCGGTGGGATCAATGGGATTAAAAATCGCCGGCCGATCGCAGAAGTGCAGCACGCTGTCTACGGGGAGCGGATCGACTGGTTCCCGGCTCGACCAACCCGGGCTCTGCATCATCTGGTCAGGGTCGATTACAGCATCCCCGGATGTCCGGTCTATCCCCCGGAACTGATCAAAGTCATCAAGGCGGCTCTGGCCGGGCTTCCCTATGTTGTGCCCGACTACGCCGTTTGCGTTGAATGCAAGTTCAACGAGAATGTCTGCATGTACGATAAGGGCGTCACCTGTCTGGGTCCCGTCACCCGCGCCGGATGCAACTCCTGGTGCATCAACCACGGCAACATCTGCTACGGGTGTCGGGGGCTGGTCAGCAATCCCAACCAGGCCGGGGCTAAAGAGGTGTTGCGCCGCTACCGTCTGGACCCTGATCGAATCGTCGATAAAATGACCATGTACAACGCTGCAATGGAGCGTTGAGATGAAAAAAAATGTGTCACTGAATGTCAATATGCTGACCCGGGTGGAAGGGCATGGTCACATCGTCATCGATGTGCGCGATGGCGTGCTGGAAAAAGCCCAGCTGCAGATCATCGAAGCACCGCGCTTTTTTGAAGCGATGCTGCAGGGACGCTCCATTTTTGAGGCTCAGCACATCACCTCGCGTATTTGCGGCATCTGTGCCTGTGGTCACAGCCTGGCGTCGATTCAGGCCGCGGAAGACGCCATCGGCTTCAGCCCCGGTGAGCAGACCTTGCAACTGCGTCGACTGCTGCTCCATATGGAGAATCTGGACAGCCACATTCTCCATGTTTACATGCTGGTGCTTCCTGATCTGTTCGGGGTCAAGAGCTTCATGGGGCTGCTTCCCGAGCACGAGGAGGCGGTCCGGCGCGCCTTGCGCATGAAAAAATCGTGTAATGACGTCTGCGATATTCTGGTCGGCCGTCACGTTCACCCGATCTCCTGTGTCGTTGGTGGTTTTACCAAGCTTCCCGATGTTCGCCAACTGGAACAGATTCACCAGCTGCTGTCAGCGCTGCGCAGCGATCTGGCCGCGACCGTCGAACTTTTCCGTCAACTTGAATTTCCCGATTTCACCCGTGAGACCGAGTATGTCGGATTGGTCAGCGACGACCCCGAATACCCTCTGCTGCAGGGGGATATCGGCTCGAGCGATGGCGTGCGCCGGGTAAAACAGGACTATCGTGCTGTCACCAACGAATTTATGGTTCGCCACTCTTCGGCCAAGCATGCCCGCCTGAGTCGCAGCTCTTACGCGGTAGGGGCCCTGGCACGCTTCAATCTCAACCACACCAAGTTGCATGCTGCCGCCCGGGATGTGGCTGAAAAGATCAATCTGAAAGCCCCTTGCCACAACCCTTATCTGAACAGCGCCGCGCAACTGGTCGAATGCGTACACTGCAGCGAGGATGCGATCATGCTTGTTGAGGAGCTGCTTGCAGCCGGTATTGACCAGAGGGAAGCGATTGTGGTCGGTGTCAACGAGGGGGGGCGTATTCCGGTTCAGGCCGGCAGTGGTGTCGGCGCTGTTGAAGTCCCGCGCGGTCTGCTTTTTCATCATTACGAGATCGATGCAAAAGGGGTGATACAGCGGGCCAACTGCGTGATTCCAACCGGTCAGAATCTGCAGAATATCGAGGATGACATGGCCAAGCTGGTTCCCGAGATTCTCGCGCGCAGCGACGAAGATATCACCCTGGCCCTGGAAATGCTGGTGCGTGCCTATGACCCCTGTATCTCCTGCTCAACCCATTTTCTCCGGGTCGATTTTGTCGGTCACTGAGCTTCTTGACCGGGTATTTGCCCCTGCTCCCGAAGAGGACCTGATCATCGGGATAGGCAATTCACTACGGAGCGATGACGGGATCGGGCCCCTGGTCGCTGATCGGTTGATGGCATTCCCCCGCTTGCGGGTCGAGAATATCGCCCTGCGGCCGGAAGCCTGCATCGACCTGCTGACGGGTTGCCGTCCGCGCCAGGTGGTTATTTTTGACGCTGCAGATTTTTCCGGAGCCCCCGGAGAATTGAGGCTGATTGATCGTGCCCGGCTGCCTGGTCACGCCTTAACAAGTCATCGACTCCCGCTCGCTCCGATGCTAGAATGGATCGAATTTGAATACGCCACGCCCTGTCACTGTCTGGGGATTCAGCCCGCCTCTCTCCATCTCGGAGAACAACTGACACCACAGGTGTCGAGGACTGCTGATCTGATCGTGGCGTGGTTCGCCGACTGGTTCAGGCAGAGTTCGAGCGGTTGATGGCAGCCAGCGTGACGGGTGCCTGATAACCCCCGCTGTTCTTGGCGACGGCTGTCTAAGCAATGGCGCTGAGTCTGCCTCTTGATTGCTTTCGGAGGGATGTGTGGAACGCACTGAAGATTACCTGGAAAATAAATCCAAAAAAACCGTTGAAAGTCTTGAAAACCTGTTGCAGAGCAATGACGATATCGCCGCTGAGACGCGACACTTTCTTGACCAGCGCAACATTCGCGGCATCAATATCATGGGATCTCCGGGCTCCGGGAAGACCACCCTGCTGGAAAACCTGATTGCCGGCTATGCAGGCAACCCCGAAGAGCTGGCGGTGCTTGAGGGAGATCTTGAAACCAACCGTGATGCTGAACGGATTCGCAACCGGGGGGTTCAGGCCCACCAGATCTGTACCGGAAGTGTCTGTCACCTGTCCGCCGCCATGGTCTCCGATGCTCTGCGCTGTCTGAACCTCGATCCCGTGCGTTACCTGTTTATCGAAAATGTCGGCAACCTGGTCTGCCCCAGCAAGTTCGCCCTGGGGTCGCATCTCAACATCGTTGCTGTGTCGATTCCTGAAGGTGACGATAAACCGGTCAAGTATCCGGTGATGATTCGCACGGCCGACATCGTCCTGTTGACCAAGATTGATCTGCTGCCCTACTTTTCTTTCGATGAAGAGCGTTGTCGTGCCGAGATTGCCGCAATCAACCCGCATGCGCGAATTTTCACCACGGCTACTGACCGCCCTGATGATTTCTCAACCCTCTGGGGCCTGATAACGAGCGCATGAGAATGAAAACAGGGTTGATAATATTGACGGTCTGGTTGGTGGCTTGCGCCCCGCTGATGGCCGGGGACAAACTGGTTCTGACCTCGTTACCCAATCCGAATGTCTACGCGATGTTCATCGCTATCGATCAGGGCTATCTTGACGCCGATTTTATTCCTGCTTACGGCAGCGTCGCCAGCCTGTTGACGCTGATGAAGTCGGGCCAGGCCGATGCGACTCTGCTGAACCGGATGCCGGCAGAGAACATGGCCGAGGCCCATCACTGGCAGCTGATCGAGGGGACAATTGTCCGGGCGGTTCACCTGCTCAGCTACACACCGATCGGCAGCCGTGATGATATCGAACAACTGACGATCATCGCGGCGTTTCCCGGGGGCTCACCGGATAAAATATTCACCGCCGGCGGTTTTACAGTCATTCCCAAGTTCACCGATCCGTACCTGGCGATGCAGCTTTTTCTCAAAAAGGATTACCCTGCGCTGCTGCTTCCCGAACCCTATATCAGTCAGGTTGCCGGGCTGTTGCGCAATCGCGGCGAGATGTTTTTTATCAGCGATATGCAACAGCTGTGTCTGGGGGCGAAAACAACCGACATCAACGCCGGGGTGGTGCGTCAGGGCTTTGATCCTGACCTGATCGCGGCAGCATTCAAAAAAGCCGGTCGGTTTATACACCAGAACCCGCGTCGGGCGACGGAGATCGTTGCTGCGGGATTCGAGAAACATTTTCACAAGACCATTGCCGCTGAAGCTCTTTATGACGCCCTGGCCAGTGGTCGTTTGAAGTTCGCTGAGGAGCAGAACGATTAAAAGTAAAATCATCTCCGCAGCTCTGGCCCTGACCCTGTGGGGCGGGCTCTCGTTCCTGGTTCCTGACAGTCTCATCCCGGGCCCGTTGGAAACCATCATGACCGCGGCGAGCCTGTTGAGTTCCCCTGAAATCTACCCGCTCATGACCACCCTGTGGCGAACCCTGGCGGCTTTCATTGCCAGTCTGCTTCTAGCGATTGTTTTTGCCCTGGTCGGTCAGATCAACCCGCTCTGCAAGGCTGTGATCAAGGATCTGATGTCGTTTGTGATTCGTATCCCGTCGATCGCATCCATCAGCTTTTTCGTCCTGCTCTGTGGAACGGGGGCCCTGACCATTTACTTATCCGTGATGACCGTGGTTATTCCTGTCGCCTGTCTCGGCATCTTGGGGATTTATGAAAAAATCAACCCGGGCATGACAACCATCAACCGGGTTTATCGCGTGCCCTTTGTCAGGCAGGCGTTCTATCTGTATCTGCCGACCCTGTTCGGCAGCTTTCACGCGATTTTTATTCTCAGCTATTCCCTGACCTTCAAAGCCCTGATTATGGCTGAATTTCTCGGCGGTCTGAGCGGACTGGGTTATGGTTTGATGTTGCGGCGCGAAACCCTTGATCTCAACCAGCTCAGTGCCTACATTCTGCTCATCGCTCTCGCCGGTCTGTTCAGTCAGAGTG
This sequence comes from Desulfuromonadales bacterium, assembly GCA_016931615.1. Classification (GTDB taxonomy): domain Bacteria; phylum Desulfobacterota; class Desulfuromonadia; order Desulfuromonadales; family Geopsychrobacteraceae; genus JAFGEL01. The sequence continues at coordinate 13,046 of JAFGEL010000056.1, read as the reverse complement.
TTCTGGAGCGCTGTGCCAGGTGGTTGACGAGGCATTATGCTCCAATTTGATCGCGTCAGTTTCAGCTATGGCAACGAAACCGTTCTCGATGAGATCAGTTTCAGCGTCGCCAAGGGGACCTACCAGGGGCTCATAGGGCCGAGCGGTTGCGGCAAAACCACGCTGATTCAGCTGACAACCGGATTGCTCGAAGCATCGCGAGGTCAGGTGCAACGCCGGTTCAACCGGCTGGGACTGGTGTGTCAGAACGACACCTTGATTGAGGAGATCGGGCTGTTGAAAAACCTCACTTACGTCTGCGCCGATAAAGATCTGGCGCTTCGCTGTCTGGAGCTCGTCGGACTGGGGGACCTGCCGCATACCAAGCGGGCCGGCGCTTTGAGCAAGGGCATGAAAAAGCGCCTCGAAATTGCCCGGGCTTTGAGTGTCTCTCCTGATCTGCTGATTATGGATGAGCCTTTCTCAGGACTTGACCAGGTCGCGAAGATTGCGCTGATTGCCCAGATGAAGCATTTTCTCACGGCGACTGAAACAACCTTCTGGTACGTCACCCATGATATCGATGAGGCGATGATCATCTGCGATGATTTGACCGTTCTTTCGGCCAAGCCGACCCGCGTTCTGAAACGTTTCGGTCAAATTCAGCAGGCCGACAAAGCCGCTGTCAAAAAACAGATTCTCCAATTACTGAGGGAAAAATCATGTGTCTTGCCATTCCATCAAAAATAACCGCGATCGACAAAGAGACCAGCATGGCAACCGTAGAAACCATGGGGGTGACGCGTTCCGCCAACCTGGCCCTGGTTGAAGATGAGGTCTCGGTCGGAGATTGGGTCCTGGTGCATGTCGGTATTGCCATGAGCCGCATTGATGAAAACGAAGCCCGCAAAAACCTGGATCTGTTTGAGGACATATTACGCGAGGAGGACGAACTGAACGTGAGTGACTCAGGGCCTGGTCAATGCTGACGCATGAGGATCTTTATCAGCGCTTGCGTTCAAAGGATTCTGTCCAGCAGCTGACAAAACAGATCTGGCAGGCCGTAGAGGGTGATGATCAGCCCTTCCGCATCATGGAGGTCTGTGGTGGCCATACCTATGCGATTGTCAAGTACGGTCTGGATCAGCTGCTGCCGTCAGGGGTGAAGTTTATTCACGGACCCGGCTGCCCGGTCTGTGTCCTACCGCAGCATCGGATCGATGCGGCAATCCAGTTGGCCAGGCGGCCCGAGACCATCCTGGTCACTCTGGGTGACATGATCAGGGTCCCTGGCAGCCGGAGTTCTCTCCAGCAAACGCGTGCCGAAGGTGCCGATGTGCGTTTTGTCTATTCGCCGCTCGAGACCATCCAGATTGCGCGCGACAATCCTGACCGACAGGTCATTTACTATGCGATCGGATTTGAAACCACGACCCCGATGACCGCCCTGTTGATTGATCAGGCCAGGCATGCCGATCTGAACAACCTTTGTTTTCACACCAATCATGTTCTGATTCCCCCGGCAATGAACCTGCTGATGGAACAGGGGGCGAATATCGATGCTTTTCTTGCCCCCGGGCATGTCAGTGTTATCACCGGCGTCGATATTTATGAGCCCATCGTCAAGCGTTTTGGAACGCCGGTGGTGATCAGTGGGTTTGAACCTGTCGATATCCTCAGCGCGGTTCTGTCCATCATCCGGCAATTGAAAAAAGGCCTCAGCTGCTGTGAAAATAATTATGCCCGCTCGGTCCGTGAGAGTGGCAACCAGAAAGCCCGCGACCTGGTCGACCGGTATTTTGAACTGCGCAGCGATTTTCTCTGGCGCGGAATCGGGTCAATCCCAGAGTCAGCCCTGCAGCTGAAACCAGAGTTTGCCGCCATCGATGCCGAAAGAGCTTTCGCAGAGGATTGCCCGCAGGCCGGCGAGGAGCAGTCATCCGGCTGTATCTGCGGGGCGATTCTCTGCGGTCATGCCAGCCCCCTGGACTGCTCGCTGTTTGCCGGGATCTGTACCCCGCAGCGTCCGCAGGGGAGTTGCATGGTCAGCAATGAAGGCGCCTGCGCGGCCTACTACCGTTATCGGAGAACACAGTCATGAGTCGCATTCAATTGGCCCAGGGGTCGGGAGGCCGGGAGAATCAGCAGCTGATCCGGGATCTGTTCCTCAAATATTTCAGCAACCCGATTCTCGCTCAGCTTGACGACGCGGCGGTTGTTGAGTGCGGAACCACGGCCGTCAGTACCGACACCTTCACTGTCCATCCACTTGAATTCGCCGGGGGCGATATCGGTAAACTGGCGATCGCCGGGACGACCAACGACGTGGCGATGCGGGCGGCCTGCCCGGAGTATCTGAGTGTCGGTTTTATTATTGAAGAAGGGCTGGAAACCGAGCTCCTGGAGCGGATTGTCGCCAGTATGAGCAGCGAATTACAGGTGACCGGTGCGCGCATTATCACCGGAGACACGAAGGTCGTTCCTCGGGGAGCGGTTGATCGGTTGATGATCAATACCACCGGGTTCGGTGCGGTTCGTGCGGACTGTTCGGTGAAAAGGATCGTCCCGGGCGACCATATCCTGATTTCGGGGCCGATAGCCGAGCATGGGGCCTGTATATACGCAGCTCGCGAAGAAATCGCCATCGCCGGTCTGACCTCTGACTGTCAAAGCTTGTGGCCGGCGGTTAAGGCGTTGCTCGATCATGAGGTGCCGATTCACGCCATGCGCGATGCCACGCGGGGTGGCCTGGCCGCGGTGCTCAACGAATGGGCCGAGCAAAGTTCAACTCGGCTGATGATGACCGAAGAGGTTATTCCGATCTCCGAAGCTGTCAGGGGGTTTACCGAGATTCTCGGCATTGACCCCTATATTCTTGCCTGTGAAGGGGCCTTTTTGCTTTCACTGCCGGCCGAAAACAGCTCTGAAGCGATCGACATTCTTCACCGCTGCGGGCATCCTGACGCCGTTTTGATCGGCCAGGTCGAGAACGCTGACAATGGCCCTCAGGTTATTCTTACATCGGCGTACGGCACCCAACGCCTGCTTGATTTTCCATATGGAGAAATTCTCCCAAGGATCTGCTGATGCACGAGTTTTCAATCGTCACCCATTTACTCGATCTGGTTGCCAGAGATGTCAAAAAACATGAAGCCGTTGGGGTGTCACGTGTCACGGTGAAAATCGGGGTGATGTCCGGGGTTGTACCACAGCTGTTCAGTGAGGCTTTCCATACGATCAAGCGCGGCACCCCGGCCGAAAACGCGAAACTCGACATCATCGAACAAAATATCCTCATCCATTGTGAGTGTGGCTATTCCGGCGAAATAGAAAACAATCATTTCGTCTGTCCGCAATGTCAGAACCGGAATATTGACATCAGGGAAGGTGAAGAGCTGATTCTGCAGCAGCTGGAACTCGATATGCCGGAAGAGAACGAGTTCTGAAACTGTTCCCGCTCATGCTGTTTTGCCAAGCATCATGACCTGGGATGCTGCATACGGGCTTTAAGTTGACGACTGATGGCATGCCCATCCACCATCCCCTGTCTGTCAAGTAATTCTCCCCAGGTTTGGGCTCTGCTGTTGACCCGCTGATACAGCTCCGCCGGGTCCCCTTCAAGCAAGATCGCCAGAATCAGCTCTTTTCGACTCATTCCCAGGTGTCGCCAACGCTGCAGATCTGCAGGTGTGACTGCAAACTGGCGAACCAGCTGACTGTCGACGATATGATCCGCCAGTTGTTCGGGATGATTTCCCAGCTGCAGGTAAAGCTCTCCAACCTGTTCGGATCCGAGCCCCAGAGTTTTGAAAACTTCGGGCCAGCTGTGATTGACGCTGTAGATGTCGGCGACAGCTGAGGTGGATTGGCCGCTGTGCGCGGCAACATCCTGAACAATCCACAAGTGGGTTCCGTTGGTCCCGGACATTTTGGCTTTGACCAGGGCGGCTTTATCCACGCCATAGAGCAGTGAGATGAATGAGTTCTGGGTGGTTGCAAGAAAATAGGGGTCGGCTGCCGCGCTGTCACGGTGGTTAAAGGTGCGATCCTGAAAACAGTGGCAACTGACGGTTGATGCTGCTGAGACGCAGAACGGAGTAAAGATAAAAAATAACAACAGGAGCCGTTTCATTTTATTCCCTCGAATTTTCAACCAGCTTATCATCAAATTCATGCTATGAAATTGATTTCCGTCAAGTTATGCCGTTTGAACTGTCGCCGGATGTTGAATTCAGGCACTTGGATCAACAAGGGCTCTGTGCATCGTCCTTCAACGTCAGGGGGCGTTGAGTTCAGCTTATCCGACCCGGTGACGGAACAGCCAGGCGGCCGGCGGCAAGGTCAGGGCCGCGATAATCATCAACGGCCACATCTGCGGCCAGACATCGGCAATGCCGGCGCCTTCAAGGAAAATCCAGCGCAGTGCAGTGACGATATAACGCAAGGGATTGGCCAGGGTGCCGGTCTGCAGCCACTGGGGCATGTTTTCAATCGGGGTGGTGAAGCCCGACAGCACCACCGCCGGCATGATGAAAGCAAACGAGCCGAGCAGGGCCTGCTGCATGGTCATGGACAGCGAGGAGACCAGCAGACCGATCCCTACGATAGAAATCATGAAAAGGGTCATAATCAGCACCAGGGCGATAATGCTTCCCTTGAACGGCAGGCCGAACCACCAGACACTGCCGGCGACCAGCAACATCGAATCGATCAGGCCGAAAATGATCCCCGGCAGAGATTTGGCCAGCAGGATTTCCCCCGGTGTAAAGGGGGCAACGAGCAATTGGTCGAAAGTGCCGAACTCCCTTTCACGGGCGACTGACAGGCTGGTCAGGATCATTACAATTACCATGCTGATTGTTCCGCCCAGCGGCGCTACAATGTACCAGCGGCTGAGCAGGTTCGAGTTGAACCAGGCGCGGTCGTCTATGCTGAGAAAAATCTTTGATGGGTCAGATCCGCCGCCGCTCAGCTGATCCTGATTAAACTTGCTGATAATATTTTCGGCATAGCCGAGAGCAACCGAAGCGACATTGGAATTGCGTCCGTCGGCGATCACCTGAACTGTTGCTGCGCTATCGGTCAAGAGCTTCTTGGTGAAATTCTCCTCGATATGAATGACGATGCGCACGTCCTGGGAATCGATGGCGTCATCGATCTCCTGAATAGAATTCAGGTAACGCACCAGCTGAAAATTTTCCGATCCGGAAAAATCGGCGGCAAGTTCTCTTGAAAGGCTGGTGCGATCCTGATCAAGCAGGGCATAGCGGACGTTGGTGACGTCAAAAGTGGCGGCATATCCGAAAAAGAAAAACTGGATCAACGGCGGTCCGATCACCACAAAGCGGCTTTTGGGGTCGCGCAGAATGACCATGAATTCCTTTTTTATGAGCGCCATGATGCGCCGCAAAACATACATGCCTTACTCCAGGCGTTTACTGAGCTTGCGCCGCACGATCAGCAGCAGTACGGCAGCCATGACCGTCAGAGCAGCCGCTGCCGGCCAGAGGACCGAAGTTATATTGCCGGCCAGGAACAGGGTATGGCTGATCGCAACAAAATGCCGCGCCGGGATGATATGGCTGACCCACTGAATGACGCGGGGCGTACTTTCCAGGTCAAAAAGCATTCCGGACAGGAAAAACGCCGGTAAAAAACCTGCCAGGATAGCGATCTGAGCCGCTACGAACTGGGCCCGCACCGCCGCTGAGATTGCCAGTCCGAACCCGAGGGACGCGATGAGGAACAGAGAACTCATCAGGAAGAGAAGGGAAAATGAGCCGCGCAGGGGAACGTTGAAGATCCAGAGCCCTCCGGCCACTGAGATGAGCATGCCGAGCATGCCGAGAATATAATAAGGGATCAGTTTGCCAAGCAGCAGTTCATGCAGGCGCAAAGGGGTTACAAGAATAGCTTCCATGGTGCCGCGTTCCCACTCCCGGGCAATCACCAGAGCGGTCAGCAGGGTCCCGATCAGGGTCATGATCAACGCAATCAGTCCCGGAACCAGGAAGAAGCGGCTTTCATTCGACTCGTTGAAGCGTATCCGCGATGCGATCTGCACGCCGGCGTAGGCCGCCTGCTCGCCACGGGCTCGGCGGAGCTCACGCCACTTTTCAATCGCCCCGCGGGCATATCCGGCGATCAGCCGGGCACGGTTGGCGTCGATGCCGTTGACGATCACCTGGACCGGTGCCTGCCCGGTTTTCACCAGATCCCGGGTGAAGCCGTCACGAATATTGATGAAGCCGTCAACTTCGCCGTTGCTGACCAGTTTTTGGGCCTCGTTGGCCGAGGTGACGAACAGCGGGGCAAAATAGGGGGAGAGTTCAAAGCGGGCGACCAGGTCATTGACGGCGGGGCTCGACTCGGTGGTAACGATCGCCACCTGAATCCGGGTCGGGTTCAGGGAAACGCCGTAACCGAACAGAAAGAGCATGATCAGCGGCATGACCAGTGCCAGCAGGATACTGCTCGGGTCACGGATGATCTGTAAATATTCCTTGCGCAACAGGCCGCGCAGCCGCATGAGGAACGAGCCGTTCATTGTCATGAGGCCTTCCCCGAAAGGTTCATGGTCCGTCCTTCAGCCAGGGCGATAAATGCATCTTCAATGGTCGGATCGGGGGTGTCCGGTGTGCGGGCCAGTTGGCGTATTGCGTCCGGTGTTCCCTGGGCCAGGTCGGTTCCATGCGACATGATCATCAGGTGATCACAATACTCAGCTTCTTCCATGAAATGCGTGGTGACGATGACGGTGACGCCCTGTTGGGCAAAGCCATTGATCCTCAACCAGAATTCACGTCTGGCAAGCGGGTCTGCGCCCGAGGTCGGTTCATCAAGAAAAAGAATGGCCGGTTCGTGAAGCATGGCTGTTGCCATCGCCAGACGTTGTTTGAAGCCCCCCGGCAGATCACCGGCCGGTAGATTCCGGCGCTCGCGCAATTCGAATTCATCCAGGGCCCAGTCAATGCGTTGCTCCAGGCGTTTGCCGTGAAGCCCGTAGGATCTGCCGTAGAATTCCAGGTTGCTGTGGACGCTCAGCTGCCGATAGAGGGAAAACGCCTGGGCCATGTAACCCAGATCGGCGCGGGCCCTGGCTCGCGAACGGCGCAGGTTGTGACCGGCGACGCTGATCTCTCCATCGCTGACACTGGTCAGCCCGCAGAGCATCCTGAAGGTGGTCGTTTTGCCCGCACCGTTGGGCCCGAGGAGCCCGAAAATCCGGCCGCGCTGAACGTCAAAATTAATACCGCTGACCGCTGTGAAATCACCGAAGGTTTTTTTCAGATTTCGCGCCTTGACCACGATGTCCTGTGCAACTTGCGGTTTTTCATTTGTCTGGTCAGGCAAAAACTCAACCCGTGGATGAGGCGCCAGAGCCATAAAAGCATCTTCAAAATTCGGTTCGCAACTTTCAATCTGTTTAAAGTCAGTTTTCGGGAGCAATTCTGACGCTGAAACGCTGTTGATGACGCAACGGACCCGTCCGGACCGGATGGCCGCGTCCAGCACATCGTTCCTGGCGGCAAGAGTGGCTTGCAGTAGGCGGATTTCTTCCGGTCGGTTCGGGGTAAAGCGGTAAACCCGGCCGCGGACTTTTTCATGAAATTCTTCAGGATTCCCCTGAGCCAGGACTTTGCCGTTCTGGAGCACAACCAGCCTGTGGCAGCGATCTGCCTCATCGAGATAAGAGGTCGCAATCAGCACCCCGATGCCGTCCTCGCTGACCAGCTGAGCAACGATATCCCAGAGGTCCCGACGCGAAACCGGGTCGACCCCCACGGTGGGTTCGTCGAGGAGCAGCATTTGCGGTGATTTGATCAGGGCACAGGCGAGGCCGAGTTTCTGTTTCATGCCGCCTGACAACTTCCCGGCCCTGCGGCCTGTGAAAGGAGCAAGATCGGTCATCTCAAGCAGCCGGGCATAACGTTGCGGACGGATGTTTTTGGGAACGCCCTGAAGGTCGGCAAAAAGATCCAGATTTTCCTGAACCGTGAGATCCTGATAAAGGCCGAACTGCTGAGGCATATAACCGACCCGGCTCTGAATCTCAATCGACTGATGGGCGCAGTCCAGATTCAGCACCCTGATCTGTCCCCGTGTCGGTAACAGCAGCCCTGCCGCCAGGCGCAGCAGGGTGGTTTTGCCGGCACCATCGGAGCCGACCAGGCCGGTGATCATTCCGGCTTGTACGGCCAGGGAGACATCTATCAGGGCCTGGGTCGGGGCTTGCCCTTTTCGGGGGAAATCCTTGCACAACCCCTGTGCCTGGAGAACGTGGTTGTCGCTATTCTGAGGGCTCATCGGTAAACTTGACGGTGACCGGCATGCCGAGGCGCAGTTCATTCTCCGGGTCGGCGACATAAACGCGGATCTCGTAGACCAGTTTTGTTCTCAGGTCTGTCGTCTCCACCGTTTTGGGAGTGAATTCAGCGGTCGGCGAGATAAAGCCGACCTGCCCAGGAAAAGCCCTGTCCGGCCAGGTGTCACTGAAAACCTTAGCCTGCATTCCTTCTTTGACCGAGCCGAGGCTGGGTTCCGGTACATAGGCGCGGACCCATTTCGGGTCGGTTTTTGCCAGGATAAAAGCCGGGCGGGTCGGGCCTGCCATTTCTCCCGGTTCGATAATCCGGCTTTGAATAATTCCCTGGTCCGGGGCCTTGAGAGTGGTGTCTTCAAGCCGTGCTTCAAGGAGCGTCACCAATTGGCGATTCGCCTCCAACTGGGCCCGGGCCTGTTTGATATCTTCTTCGCGGGAGCCTTCAAGCAGCAGAGCGAGCTTTTGGCGGGCGACTTTTAATTGCGCCGATTCAATATTAAATTGCGCCCGGGCGTCATCAAGGGTTTGCTGGCTGGTGGCTCCGATGGTCGCGGTTTCTTTCAATCGTTGCAGATTTGTCCCGGCGTTAGCGACTCTGACTTCAGCGGCCTCAACTTCCGCCCGGGACTGGGCGATCTCCTGGGGGCGGGCGCCATTTTCAAGGCGTCGCAGGGCCTGGGTCTGGGCTGCAAAAAGCGCCCGGGCCTCAGCCAGCCGGCTGTTGAGCTGCTGAGAACGCAATCTGGCCAGAACCTGCCCGGCCTGGACCGAATCGCCTTCTTCAACCAGGACTTCGGCAACCAGTTCCTGCTCGTTGAATGCAAGCAAAGCGTCGCGAACTTCCACATTGCCGTAGAGAGTCAATGTTCCGTTCTCGTTTGTCAGTCCTTGTGTCTGCCGCAACAAGGCTCCGGCAAGTACGGCTATCAACAGGATAATGAGAACGACGAAAAATATCTTTTTCATGTTTTAAGTTCCTGGGGTTTTACTCTGCACTCTAATTGCCGGGTGTTTTTTCACTCCTGGTCCGAGCGATCGCGGCGCAATCAATCCCGCCCTTTGAGGTGAAGCCTTTTTCACCTGTTTTCGGCTGCGGGATGTCTCCCTTTACAGTATAACCTATTATTTTTATGACATGTTTCAGGAAGTTGTCAGGCCCCTGATTGCTCAAGAACCTTGATGAGTTGAACGATGGTCCAGTTGATCGGAGTTGCAACCTTGTAAGTTTTGCCCAATTCCAAAACCTTGCCGCCGAAAATGTCCAGCTCGGTTTTTCGACCGGCTTCGACATCCTGGAGCATCGACGTTTTTCCATCGGGTGAAAGGGAATGTAAGACCGGGTACCAGTTATCAAGGTCCTTCAGGCTGAGATCAATGCCGGCCGCTTGCGCCAGGGTGATGACTTCAAGCATCAGGGCCTTCATCAGTTCCTGAGCTTCAATAAATGTCTGAAAGACACCGTAAGGGGCGCGCATCACTGCTGAAGCCTGGTTCATGCCGACATTGATCATGAATTTCCACCACAGGGTGCGGATCATATCAGTGGGGATTTCGTGCGGGATTTCGGCCCGGGTAAACAGCTCGGCGACCTGGGTGACCCGTTTGCTGTGCTGACTGTTGTCGGCTGCGCCGAAGATGTGGCGGCCGGGGTTGCAGAAGCGGATGTCATTGTTTTCCCGCACCGAATCGATGCCCACGGAAATGCCGTAAAGAACCTTCTCCGCGCCGTACACTTCACCGATCATCGCTTCGCTGTCGAGGCCGTTCATGAACGAGACGATAGTTGTCTCTTCGCCAACCAGGTTACGCAGGTCGGGCAGGGCGGCATCCAGGTGCTGGTGCTTGAGCGTGACGATTACCAGGTCAGCCGGGGACGTCTTTTCGTCCGGGCGGATCAGCGGTGGTATGAGCGGTCGCCCGTTGATGAGGATTCCTACCCTTTTCAGGCGTTCATAACGCTCGTCGTCGGCCACGACACAGGTTTCGATGTGATCCGTGGCGAGAAAACGCTCGGCAAAGAAAGCGCCGACGGCACCCAGTCCCAGGATCGCGACCTTTTGACTTTTGGAGATTTGAGTTTCCATGAGTGAATAACCTCTATTTTTTTATTCGGGATTCAGGTTTTCGTTTCGTTCTGAAGCATGAAGCGTCTCAGCTGGCTCTCCTCCCTCATGACATGAACGATGAAAACTGTATCTTTCTCTTGTCGGTAAAAAATGCGACAGGGTTTGACGTACAGCTCACGGTAAGTCGAATGCGCGAGTTCCTGCGGAAGGTGGCCGGAATCAGGAAATTGCTCAAGCCGATCGACAACGGAAAAAATTTCCTTGACCAGGCGAGACGCGGCATCCGGTTTGTCCAGGGCAATGTATTCAGCGATTTCGTCCAACTGATCCAGCGCCGGGTTAGTCCAGATTATTCCAGCCACTTCCGCATCTGCTCCCTGGCCTGGGCATGGTTGGTCGTTTTGCCTTCAAGGATGGCTCTTTCCCCTTTGGCCAATCCTTCCAGCAGCGCCAACCTGCGCTGCATGAATTCGTAATCCTTAACATCGACCAGATAAGCGGAGGGCTGGCCATGCTCCGTAATCAGGACTGCTTCTTTGTTTCTGTGAAGCTCGGCGAGTATTTTTGTCGCCTGGCGTTTCAGGTTTGTTACCAATTCAACCTTCATGTGATAGCCTCCGAGAAAAAGTATCACTATAGTAGCACTTACGGCAGGGGAAATCCATAACGGAAAAAAGGAAGACTCCCGGAATAAGCGGGAAGGTCGGCCATGTTGATGACAAACTGGCCTGATTGCGCGGAACTCAGGGGCTCTGGTATTCTGACCAGGATGAGAACCCTTGAAGTTTTTTACGATTATATCTGACCCTGGTGTTATTTCGGTACCGTGCGTATCGAACAACTGCGCCGGGAATTCGATCTCGACATCCGCTGGACGGTTTTCCCTTTGCACCCTGAAACCGGGGATGACGGACGGGAACTGGCCGATCTTTTTTCGGGACGGATGGACGTTCCGCGGGCCATGGCCGAGCTGCAGGCTTTAGCGCAGGAGCTTGGTTTGCCCTTCGGCGTGCGGATTCATACCTATAACAGCCGCCTGGCGCAGGAACTGGGAAAATGGGCCGAACTCCAGGGACGGGGAGATAACTTTCGGGCCGCCGTTTATCACGCCTATTTTGCTGATGGAAGGAATATCGCGCACAAGGATGTGTTACTTGATCTTTGCCAAAATCTCGATCTGCCGCTGTCGGAAGCGCGGAAGGTGTTGGCGGAAAGGCTTTTTTCGTCTGCCGTTGATGACGATTGGCAGCGGGCGGGCTTGTTTGGGGTGCGCTCTGTCCCGACGCACATTTACCGGCAGCAGATGCTGGTCGGTTTTCAGGATTATGCCGCTTTTAAAAAGCTGGTCAGCAGTGGTTGATGAGGGGATTTAGGGGGATAGAATATCCCTATTGTAAATCGGTATTTGTCCCCAAGTCCCCCCCTGTCTGCTCCTGATCAAAGAGAACCGTCGGTTCCCGGACCGACAACCGGCTTCATTTTCTTTTATCGAAAAGAAAACGCAAGCAAAAGAAACGACCCCAATGTCCCTGTCCGCCATCGTCTGCGATGACAGCGGATCCCTTCCGCTCCGCAAACCCTCGGCGCGCTCGCAAAACTTGACCTGCGGTCTGCGGGCATTCCTCACTTGTTCCGCCGAGGCTTTGCTTCGCTCCAGCGGGAACAAAGGGGGAAGATTTTTAACGTTCCCAGTCCCGTGTGACGCAGGTGGAAGCCCCCAAGATGTTGGAGGAAAGACTTTTTTCGGCTGCGGTTGATGAGGATTGGCAGCGGGCGGGTTTACTTGGGGTGCGCTCTGTCCCGACGCATGTTTACCGGCAGCGGGGGCTGGTCGGTTTTCAGGATTATGCTGCTTTCAAAAGGCTGGTCAGCGGTGATTGATGAAAGAATTTCAGCACTACTCTCCACTAAAGATAAGTATACTGTCCCCGGAACTCGTCCCTAATTATATGTGAAAATGCAGCTGATCATCATGATTTCAATTAAATGAGCCAATTTTTTAACTGGGTTGTTACAGGGATAGACAGACTGCATAAACCAAAAAAAGGCCATCCGCAGTAATAAGCAGATGGCCTTTGCCTGTTTATCATCAGCCCCCCGCTTCAGGTTTTCTGTCAACTTCCCTTTGCCAATCTAGCGCGAGAAAACAAGACTGTCAAACATCCACTTTCCGGACCAGGGCTTCCAGGTAACGCGATTTCATCTGCTTAGTCGCCATGGCCTGTTTGATCGGTGGCAGGCGCAGGATGACGCCTAAAACCGCGGCGAGGGCGCGGTGGCTGAACAGGGCCTGGTTGTCGAAAATCAGGTTCTGGAGCTTGCCGCGTTCAACCGCCATGACCACTGCTTTGTGGACGCCATTAAGGGGCGTCAGGACCCGTTCGGGGCGCTGTTCAAGCTTGATGGCTCCATCTTCTGGACAGTTGCGCACGCACAGGCCGCAGCCGAGGCAGCGGTCCTCAATCAGCGTGGTGTGGAGTTCCGGGGACATAATACCTATTTACAAAATAAGTATTATTTTCCCAGAATAACCGCATAACAAGAAAGCCGCCAAATTGGCGGCTTTCTTGTTAACAGTGACATAGCGGTAAATTGCTTTGCCATTTTTTATGATCAAAAAACATGGAGAAGAACGACTTGCCACAGGGTTCTATTGAAGCAATCTCTTCCATGTGTTC
>JAFGEL010000055.1 GCA_016931615.1 Desulfuromonadales bacterium | reverse complement strand
GGGTCTGGAAGATTATGAAACTTTGCACCGTGACGACCAGTTAGAATTTTTCTGATACCCCGCTGCTTGCGGCGGGGTAGTTCATTTAAAAACAGAAAGCCCCGATCAGAATAACTGACCGGGGAAGGTGAGATTCAAAAAAATTATCCATCTTACTGTTATCAATAGATAAAGTTTAATGCTCTTGACGAAAATACCCCCAAATCTACCCCGAAACTTTCGTTGGAGTCATACAAGTGCTTTGGTCTTGATGAAATCGTTCAGCTCGTCCTCACCGCTGTCGAATGAACTGCGGTCATGGACCTTCTTGTCGAGTTCAACGAATTCCTTTGCCCAGCTCACTTGATGTTTTGCGTGCGGGTCAAGGTCAGGGCCTCGCGCAGGGCCTTGTTGGGCTGTTTCGCGTTCTCGCAGGCGTGTCTGAAGCGATCAAAGACATCGTCGCTGACCGTGATGGTTTCATGTTGGGCAATGACTCTGGAGGCATCTTTATCCATGAGGTGCACGACATACTCTGTGAGACTGCGCATTCCAAGCAGGGCAGAAGCTTTCTTTGCCTTTTCCTTGATTTTTAAATCAAGTCGCACGTCAAGACGTGCGGTTGCCATGTGAGTTCTCCTTTGTATCTGTACGGATTATTTCCGTACTTCTGATAACGAGAATACCCAAAACTTAATTCGGCTGTCTTGTCCAGCATTCATGATTTCAATGTTCATAGCGGCTCCAGAAGCTGGTTTTGCGGCCGTGCTTTTGCCGCAGCTGTTCGACATAGGCAGTGTGCGATTCAATCCTGCGCCAGTCGCTAACGGTTTTAGCCAGCAGATCGAGTTTGCGCAGGTAGCGTGCGCCATGGCCATAGGTTTTGGTCCGGGCCCGGCGCAGGATGGAATCGAGCAGGGCACGATAGAGCAGGCTGGTGGTCAGCGCCCGGGCCAGGGATTCAAAGGTTTCCGCCAGCGGGAGAAGAAATTGATAATGATCGCCGTTCAGCTGCTCAGCGCTGGCTTGCAGGTAGCCTTCGGCGGCATCCCACTGTTCCATGGAGGTCAGAAAAGCGGCATCGGTCAGGGAGAGGAGGGGGGCGTCAAGGATGATCCGCACCTCCTGGTAGAGCAGTTCGTCGCGCTGATCCTCACCGACGATCGAAATCCAGCGTTCGAAGCCTGATCGGCTGCGCTGCCGGCGGAAGCTGCGTTGGGCGACTTCGGCCTGCTGCTGTTTGTTTCCTTGTTTGCCGTAGACGGCGAGCAGCAGTTCGTCACGCTCCTGCTGCTGATAACCTTCACCGGCCGGAATCCGTTCCAGCCAGTCGAGAGCGGTCTGATCATCTCCGCATTCCAGATAAACCCGGGCGATATCGACGCAGCCGGCGGTTCCGGGTTCATCACCCCAGGCGGCACGACGGGTCTGTTCGAACAACGGCGCATCCTTCAGCTGTCGGGCCAGCGATTCGACCTGGTACAGCCAGTGACGACGCGGGAATTCCTCGGTCTCTTCCGTTGCCAGCTGCTGGTACTGGTCGATCAGCCAGCGCAGTTGCGCTTCCGGCAGAAAGTCGGCGGCGCTATCCACCAGGGCATCGCGTACGCCGTAATCATCCTTCAGAGAGGTTTTGAACACTAATTTGCTCAGACGGTCTTTGTCTGCGTAACGGGAGGCGTAGGAACGGAACAGTTCCTGGGCATCATAGCGATAGACGTCGCCCACGTGTCCGCTTGAATCATCACAACGGTCGAAGACACTCCGATCTGTGGTGAAAAAAATTGCCACCAGCTCACACCCGATCTGAGGATCTTCTACATGATCTTCAATCTGTTGCAGCAGGTCTCGAAGTTCCCGCGCCAACCCGGCCGATTCGCCCCAGCTGATGAAACGGCGTGACCTTTTCAGGGCGCTGAATTTTGCTTTGAAGTACGTTTGCTGTTCTTTTGGATTCGGCATTCGTTGCAGCCTCGAAAACGTTTTTCAACACCTGGCTGGTTTCTGGTGAATTCAACTCCCTCAGGGTAGAGCCGGGGGAAATAGTATCCCACGACACCGGCGGGGAAAGAGAGTCGCACCGGTCCCTTTTCGCTATCGGCAACCAGCAGCTTTTTGTCCAGCAGGTTTCTGAGAATGCGCCGCGCTGTCCGCTCAGGGCGCCCGGTGATGCGGGCGGCTTCTCCGCGAGGAACTTCCCCGCGTAATAATGCTTCACGCAGCAGGCAGGATGCTTCCGGTGCCAACTCGCCGAAGCTGACCTGCCGTTCCACGTATCCGGTCAGCCTTTTCTGCAGTCCGTCAAGATCCAGCAGGCCGGTCATGAAGTCGATCTGATCCAGCGCCGTCTCCAGAAAGAAGTTACAGAATCTGATCAGCCCACGGTTTGACAGGTTGCCGCGTCCATCCATGTCGCCCTGCCTGTGGGCATCGGCTCCCGCCAGGGCCGCCAGGTAGTCATTGCGATTGCGGGCAAATCCTCGGGATACGGTCCATAATCCATGCCCATCGATCTGTGCTTTGATCGAATAAGCATGGGTGAAAAGCCGGGTAACCCGGCCATTTCCGTCCAGAAATGGATGAATCCAGGCCAGGCGATGGTGAGATGCCGCCGTGGCAATCACTTTGTCGACAGGGCTTAACTTCGATGGATTGTAAGCAGTCTGAAAGCGTGAAAGGAAGTTGGGCAAGGCCTCGTAAGTCGGGGCCAGGTGGCGTCCAATCGTGACTTCGTCACGGCGCAGTTCTCCGGGGATAACTTGCCTGGTTGCTCCCTCCGGAGTCTGGACATGGCGGAATTCATCGGGCAGACGTGCATAGAATTCGCTATGGACCCAGCAGAGAAAAGCCTGTGCGCAAATATCTTCGGCTGGATTTTCCCGCACTCTGGTTTCGATAAGCTTTTGCACTTCGACATGCGCGGCGCTCTCCATCTGCATGGCCCGTTTTGCCGGGTCATGGGAATAGTCGTTTGCCAGGGCGCGTTCTATGTCGACCGGGTGGGTGTTGTGGCCTTCTATCAAGTTTGAATAGTAGCTGTTCATCGAACGAACCAGCTCGATAACTGTCTGTCTGGTCAGCGGGTGCAGGGCCGTACTCAGGCCTGACGAGCGGCGAATGACTTCGATGGCAAGATCGCTCAGGCTGGAATCAGTGGCGGCAGGCAGCAGCGGTTCCATTTGAGATATGTTGGTGTATAGAGCAGTCTCTGTCATCAGTATGGCCTTGCGTTCCTGTTTTTGGCCGATAAAATGGCCGATATTTAACTCTTATAATCTCCTTTATATCAATAAACTATACTCTTATTGGATGTTTTTCAATTATTTTTTGGCCGATGATCTGGCCGGTTGTCTGGTGAGATGAAACGGGTGGTATAAAAATCGCCCCGGTGTCAATTCGCCACCAGGGCGTTTCAAGGTCATTAAGTTATTGCAGACTAATTTGCGAAGGTCATGGAACAAAATTACATCTCGCCAAACATCTTGCCGCACTCGGGGCAAATCGGCCGACTGTTACCCCGTGGCGCAATATCAATAAGCAAGGCTAACATGTCTGCAATCAGCATGATGCTTACGGAGACGTAAACAAGCGACTTGAATCATTCTGGTTTGTTCAGTAGAGTCTTTACCTGCATTGTCTTTCATGGGGTTGGGTTTGATAGCTCGGCAAAAACCATTTTACCCACCCCGGAAAGACAATGCTCTAATTTTTACTTCCGCCTGCCCACAGATTTGGTGGAGGAGGCAAAGATAAAGGGAAAAAGATGCAGCTAAAAAAATTATCTATGGGCTTGGGTCGAGTTTTGCTTTCTACGGTCTTTTTAACTCTGATTTTTACTGCCGGTGTTTATGGTGCTTCCCTTGACGAACCTGCCGTACTTCAAGGCATGTCTGCCTGGTTTCCACTTGAGGGCGATACCATGGACATTGGTCCTAACTGGGCCACTTCGGAAGTGGTCGGCGCCACTGCCGTTGCGGACCGCTTTGGTCACAGCAAAGGCGCAATGTATTTTGACGGCAAGTACAGTTATGCCAAGCTGCATTTCAATGTGAAATCGTCCAGACGACCGCAAATGAGTGTGGCGATGTGGGTTAAGCCGGAACAGCAGGGATGCCTGTTTTCGAACGATCAAGATGGTCGAGGGCGTTCAATCACCGTTGAAAATCGACCGGACATAATGGGCGTAAGTATTCAGGCCGGGAAACGATCCGGGGGGATAGATATTCCTATGAATGAATGGCGGCTTGTTGTTGCGACCTTTGATGATGCGCAGCGACGGGCATCCGTGTATGTCAAAAATCAGAAGATCATAAAAACGACCATCACAAACACGAATTCCGGCGAAGGAGCTGATACGGTCAGGCTGGGGATGAGCCACAATTATGGCGAGGCCAGCAAGCAATTCAAGGGAAGTATCGACAATGTTGTGGTCTGGGACCGGGTTCTCAACGAAAAAGAGGTTGAGGATATTCTGAATCATCCTGAGTTGCTGAGTCCGGATCATCGGATGGCCATCTTCAGCGAGCTTGATGAAGCAAAGGAGATGTTACGGGCCGGGTTTTATGCCAAAGGCGCAGAGATGTTCAGTCGTGCCCTGGATAAAGCTGGTTATCAGATCAAATGCCTTACCTCCTCGGCGACAACGGACAGCCTGTTTTTGGATAAAATAGATGTGCCTCCCCGTTTTCTGGGAGAAATAGTTCTTGCCGATTACCAGATCCATACACACTTGGAGACGTGTGCCAGACCCGGGTTTTTAATGGAAAACACCTCGCAGGGGGTTAAGATCAGTTACATGTTTAAGGAGGCTCCTTCATACCAGGCGGGGGTACAGCTTAATGATATTATTGTTGAAATAGATGGAAGACCTTTTAAACAACGAGACGCTATCACCGACTATTTAAATAAAAAATCTCCCGGTGAGATTGTGACGCTCAAGGTTAACCGTGCCGGTTCAGACAAGGAGTTCAGTTTTGCACTGGTTGAAGGACTGTTCGACGTCTCTGCCACAGCCAAAGCTTTTTTCCGCCTGCTTGAATACGGCATGCTGGCGGCCTATTCAGGCCACCCCTCACTGGTGATGCAGGCCTCAATGGAGGTCCGCAAGCTCGCCAAACGGTATCCTGCTGATGTGTTGTCCTATTTTCCAGATGAAATCGCTGCAGTGCTTGAGGCGCTTGCTATTGCCCTGGAACAGGGTTCAGGACCGGCCTATGAAAAACTCCTGGAACAGGGAAAATTACAGGCAACCCGTCATCATATTATTCCCTATAAAAAATACTTTTATCCCCTGTATAACGATCCTAAAAAACTTGCCTATTTTTTGGGGACCAAGGATCCGTCATCGCTTAAACTCCCCGCAGATATGAATCCTGGAAAACAGGTTTATATCAATCTTAACGGAGACGTTGTTGAGCCCGGCGGTCATATCCCTGTGCTCAACAATCCGGGCAATGCTGGAGCGCCTGTCGAAAAAAGCCGTGTTCAGGGCACTGTGCTCGATTAGTGACAAAGGTGATGAGACATGCAGCTCAATCAATTGCTTAAATGCCTTCCTGAGATGGACTGTGCCTTTAACATCCCGGATTCAATGTTCTGTTTTGCCATACCGTCATTCTTGGGTGTTCAGGCCGGACAAGCCTTGAATGATGTTACTGTTTTTGTCGCGGAATTTTATGATTTTGATCGTCTTGAAACACAGCAAGTTATCGACAGTTTAAAGACTCTCGGGGCTTGCTTGGATGAAGAAAGTTGCTCATATAAGATCCGTGCGGGTTGGCTCAATGCCAACCCGGCTGTGGTCTGTATCCCAGATCTTGATGAATTTCCAGAGAACGGACGTTTTAAAGCCGTGGCTTTTGCAAAGGAAGGGTTTATCAACCAGAAGACGGCATTCAAGGCGGTCAAGAGGCTTGAGTCCACCCTGTATCATATCGGTATCACATTCCGTTGCAAAAACGTCGTGCCACTGACAAGGCTTGATGCCACCGTCTGACAACTGTTGTGCGTATTCACAGGCATGGCAGAAATGAGGAGAGCAATGAATAACTGCAGAGGCTCTTGCCAAAAGCCGTTCCTGACTTTTTGCAAACACGCTTTTGAACCCCGTCATTTTCAAAAGCTTACAAAATCGCCGGGCTGTCAATCAACCCGACGATTTTGGCCGTCCAGCCAGGGGCTTTACGAGTCTTTTTGCCGGAGGCTCTGCAGGACGTTCACCTTCATTCCTGCACTCACTCTTTTTCTGTTAATCTCAGTCGGTTCTTCATCGGTCATGGCTGAACAGGCCTTGATGGCTCAGAATGCCCCACTTTTCCCTGATGAGGAAAAGGTTGTTGCTCAAATAGAAAAAGAAAAAACATCGTCTCCTCTCCTGCTGTGGCAACTGAGCCGTATAAGGCTCAGACATGCGGCACAGCTCTACAAAAACTGGCAACAAAACTCGCGTGTGGACGATTATCAAAAGGCGCTTCTTTATGCGGAATCATCCGTACATCTGATGCCTGACAATGACGACGCATGGCTTATGCTGGGGCTGCTTTACAGTGAGATGAAGACCACACCTGAAGCCATGGAAAAGGCGACCGATGCTCTTGTCCATGCGGTGGTTATCAATCCAGCAAACGGCCGGGCTCAACTTCTTCTGGCCCAGGTCTTGATGGAACAGGGCCGGTACTGGTCGGCCATTGAGCAGTTTAAAATGCTCATGGCCGAAAGTGAAACCATGTGGACTCCTGCCGTGCTGAGCAAGCTTACCTTCTGTTACATCGCCGATGGCCGTATTCAGGCGGGTCTGGATTATATTTCCCACCTGCCTGAAATGACGGCAGGAGACGCCACTGGCCGGCGCCGCTGGGATCGCTGGAAAATAATCAACCAGGCCGTCCTGATGAGAGCCAAGGGAGATGAACATGCTGCGGATTATTTAAAGATCCTCTTTTCAATCAATGATCCCTCCCTTGACCCCCAAAATGATTCTCTGGAATACGCCAGGTATCTGCTGGCTCTTTGGGAACAGGGAGGGGCACAATGAAGAGGCACATCAGAATTATCCTGATGATCATTGTCCTGTCTGCTTCATACTTTCCCACCATGGCGGCAGAGCCTGATTTTAATCAACTTGAATCCGTACTGGAGACCTTTTCCGATTCGCGGAAAACAAGAGACCTTAAAGAACACGGAACCGCACAGAGCAAAGAGTCATTTACAAAGACTCTTGAAACGCAGGTGTACCAACCTGTTGACGATGCCGTGATCAAACACCTCGAAAAGATGCCCGAGTATGAGGGCAAACGAATCGTTACCCATGATTTTCGTACGCCCGGTCAAAATGGAATCTCCGTCAATACAGACAGGGATGTTCGGGTGCTGGTCGAGGTTGAACTGGATCGGTGGATCGAGGTTCCGGTGGATAAATGGGAGGCTGTATACTATCGGGAGTTTGCACAAAAAACCGGCATGAAGGTGGATACCCATACGTCACCCGATGCGCTTAAAGAGCAGGCTGCAAAGTACCGGCAGCTTCCCACAGACCGTTTTCACATGGAGGCTGGTGCCGACTATTCTGATGTCGGGACGATCAGGGTTTTTGAGGTGAACGGTCAGAAAAAAGTGCTTTCTGCACCCAATGTGGTTCGAACGAAAAAGGGCTTTACACGATTAAAGGACCCTGAAGGTTTGGCCAGGATGTATCTTGAAAAGGCCGATGAACAGTACCGTCAGGCCAAAGAGATCGAACAGCGGATAAACAAGGGCGGATTGAGCCAGGAAGAAGTCAAAGCCCTTCACGATCAATGTGAGATGCATGAGATCGAAGGAACGGTTCAGCTAAAAAAGGGGGTTGAGTCTCTTGAGGCCTTGCGGGCCGGGTATGAAAAACAGGGCTATGATGTTGGTCGCCTCCCCGAGACATTTCAGAAGGCCATAACGGAAATAAAAAAGGTCAACGGCACCAGCCGGACGGATATCAAAAAACTCAAAGCGGATATCTCTGCCCTTGAGCCTGATGTCTATAAGCAGCTTGGTGATGTGAACAAACGGGTGAGCGGTCAGATCGAATCATTGAAAATAGCCAAGAAAAAATCGTCCACGTTTAAACGGCCTGATCTTTCACTGGCAAAGGCAGGGCAGGGCGCAGGTATGGTCGGAGATCTCCTTTCCATAAAGGAGGCCCTTGATAAGGCGAAACAGGGCAACCATCTCTTTATCAATTTTGACCAAAAAGATTCTCACAGTGCCACGGCTCTGAAGACCATCGCCCTTGCCGCCATTGAGCTTTCCCCCATCCCGGTTATCGATGCCATGGAGAGAGGATGGCAGGTTGATGATGAGGAAAAGGACTATATAAAAAATATGATGGCGCGCGGAGAATATGGCGACTGGAAAACGCACCCGGTCACCAGTATGGCTCGTGTCAGCACGAAGATGATCTACCGCACTGTTTCTTCCATGACGCTGGATCCGTTGCTTTCCGGAAAAACCGCTGTGGAAGAGGGCGCAGCAACGGTCACGGATATCGGCAATAATTTCATCGCAGATTTTTCCAGACAGCAATCAAATAAACTTCAGAGCGAGAAATTACATGATTTTATCCAGCGTAGTGAAGCCTTCGATCTTGGTGGGCTTTCCATCGCGGTGAACAACGGAATGTATTCCGGTCAGGTCCGGCCCGGTGATGAGATCTCGTTTATAACGGACAAAAACGAGACCTGGACCTCTGATTTTTTTCTGAGATGGGAACTGATAACGCCTGAAGGAAAAACTATAAAAATAAAGAAGTCCTCTGCATCCGAAGAAAAGGCCGAAGAACTTTCCTTTAAAGTCCCGGCGCTTGCCTTTGGGGAATACAAAGTAATGTTGAGGAGTTTTGAGACATCAAGCGGGCTTCAGGCTGATTTTACTGGCATCAGTTTTATGATGAATGAAAAAACAGAACTGGGTGAAATCATTGCCACGCTTGGCTCTTATGAAGGCGAACCGGTTAATGGAGAGGTAACTGCCGGTGATGTTGTTGCCTTTCATGCAGATAAAACAGGTAACTGGAACAGCGAATATGAGGTGGAATGGCTGGTTGACGGTGAGCGTTACAGGAAAAAACCGGCGAATGAAGAAGACAGCAACAGGTTTATATTAAAGACAGAAGATCTGAATACCGGAAATCGCAGAATTGCTGTGCGCATTTTTAATACTGCAGATAATACCTTGATAGTAGCGCATCAGGCCTATGACCTGAAAATAATACAAGACCGGGTTGAGCTGGCTCCTTTTACCGTCAAAGGCTTTATTGAAAAAGAGATCATGATTCCTCTCGGGAATGATCTGATTCAGAATGCGGATATCCTGCGTTTTACGGCACAGCTCAAACCGGTAAAAAGCCGTGAACCTGTCGTCACCACACTGTTCTGGCAGGTGTATGATCATAACGGCACTCCCCTTGAAGGATTAAGCAAACAGGAGACCCTGACTGAAGTTCATCCGGAAAAGGACTATACCTTCAGGTTCAGGCCGGAGAAATTTTCAAGCGGTACCTATGTTGTCGCCCTTACCCATTATCTGGTCGCTGATCCGGACAATCGGGTTCAGGCCCGTGCTGAATTCAGCTTGAAGGATAAGATAGAAATAAATCGGGCACTCATCACAGACAATCAACACAACATGACCCCCAAATCGGTCTTTCATCCTGGGGAACCGCTGCTCTTTTATGTCTATTACGGACTGGATCAAAGTATTAAGCAGGTTGTGATCACCCTGAGTGCCAGAAAGAAAACCGGCCGGGTGATTGACAGTGTCACCGTAAAACGTCCTAAACAGGGCGAACAACCACCTTTTCGTATCGGTTTCACGATTCCTGACGGATCTGTAACCTCGGGTGAAGAGGGTGTTTTCACGGCGGAAATTACGGATCATGCCGGTCTGACACGTCGCGTATCACGCGAGTTCAAAGTCGTTGATTACCGGGCCGAGGTGAAACTGCCACGGACTCTCAAATCCGGGAATGGCGGGATGTTTGCTATCAATCTGCCACAAGGATTCAAGCCGCCCTATCAGGTGAGTCTGAATCCGGGAACAGGTCTGACTCTGGGCTACGCGCCGGGACAGCTTAAAGGGACGGTTACGGCAATTGCAACAGGCCGTGATCTGACTGCGGCATTGGATGTGAAAGTCATAGACGCCAACGGCAGGGTGGCCCAGGGCCGCGGAACGGTGACGGTTAAAGCGAACAAGCCGACCCTGCCCATCAACGAGATGGCGTCGGCGATAGAAGATGCCATTGAGAATGATGATGTCCTCAAAGGGCGGCAACTCCTCGAAGCGGGGCTGCCGATTGAAATACGCTTATATGATGACATGACGCCGCTGATTTATGCCGCTGAATACGGGGCTGAAAAACTCCTGGCACTGTTTTTAACCTCTGGAGCCGATCCTGATGCCAGGGATGCAGGGCGCAATACGGCCCTCTACCATGCTGCCGGGTTGCAATATGTGCCGGAGTCACTGGGAATTCCCGATGAGGGCATTGCCTTTGCCAATGCAAAAAGGGCGATCAGTGGCCGCATGACGGCACTGCTGATTCAGAACGGCGCGAATCCCAATCTTTCCGGATCTGAACCACCGCTTCATCGTGCTGCTTTTAATATGAATGCGCCTGCTGTGGAACAGCTTCTCAAAGGGGGAGCCCATGCCGGTGTTAAAGTTCCCTGCTTTATAGAGAATCTCCCCTTAACCGCACGGGAATATATGGAGCGGCATTGTGGTGCGAGCTGCCTGAAACAGACTTATGATTTTGATCTGAACCTCCAGCGGTATTACCTGCAGCAGTTTAATCGCGTTAAAGCCTTACTGAAGTAATTGGTGGGCAAATAGGTCTGCACTGTAGATGGAAAACACCACTATGAAAATGATGAATCTGTTGTTCTCGCTTTTTTGGATTTTGCTGGCAGGAGCCTGTTCACTTTCCCCGACAGAGAATAGCGGCCTTGGGAAATCCTATAACATCGGAGATCGAGGCCCTGGTGGGGGCTGGGTCTTTTTTGACAAAGGGGTTTCATCCCACGGCTGGCAATACCTTGAGGCTGCTCCCGATGATCTGGGACCGACTGAATGGGGTTGTGTGGGGACGTCAATGCCCGATGCACAACAAACGGGCGTAGGTACAGGCCGGCCAAATACGCAGTCAATTGCCGATAGATGCAGAGAATCACCCTGCGCAGCTCGTCTTGCTGATACATACCGTTATGGTGGAAGAATCGACTGGTTTCTCCCCTCACGGGATGAACTTAATGCCATATATATCAACCTGCATAAACATGGTATTGGGGATTTTAAAAATCTTTATTATTGGAGTTCATCAGAGTATAGCAACACGGCTGCCTGGTATCAGAGCTTTGGGGCCGGTGACCAGAGTTATAATGATAAAGATTATCCCTATGGTCAGGTAAGACCGATTCGCGCCTTTTAAGGTTAAGGCATCGCCATGACAGACAACCGATTTATAGCGATTCTGAAAGAGGTGTCCGGTGCGGTTATGGATCAGATTAAAACTGACGGCGTAACCGGTCAAAAGACAACGCATCAGGACGGAAATGGGGATTCCTGTCGGCAGCAACAACAGATGAACGTGATTATCGAGCAGAGCCCAGGTGTAACAGTCCGTTAAGGTCTCCTCCATCGGGCCAGCAAAACGGTGAATAAAAATCTTAAGCGGTCTTCGTCAGTGATGAAAACATCACGACGTTCGATTCCTCTGACAATCACATGTTGCAGGAGGCCGGGCATATTGATTCGGGCATGACGTGGCGTAAGTGAAGGGTAGCCGAGAATGTCAAAACATCAACGACGTTCCCTTTGACGTCCCTGTTGGTTTATAGCCCGTTTTGCATTCTGCTGGACTGGATAAAAATTAAGTAGTCGATCGTTCTAAATGCTTAAGTATCTGATATTGCTTAAATAATTGCTTCAGCCTGAAATGCGGGCTTTGGAACTATCGACTAAGTAAACTGTCCCGGAATTCAATTAAAACAGTCGACACAATGGATACCAGATGGCAAATGAAATGACAGCCATGCCGAAAAGGAAATAAAAAGGTGATAGTTGCACCTTTTTTCTGCTGAAAAGGTAGAGAGCCGCCAGAAGGCCAATGGGGGGCAGTGCCGCCAGGTTTTGGTCATTGATTTTAAAAAAAACAGCGTTCGCCAGAGCCAGTAGAGCAATAATGCCGTTAAACAGAATTCCAGCAAAAAACAATTGTCGCAATGCAAGGCCTTGCCGCAGTTCTTTTAGCTTGGTGGGGTGAAGATTCCACCCGAGAGCCAGCAAGGAGACGCAGAAGATGAGAAAATAGAAGATGAGAAGTGCCGAATAAAGTTTCCAGTTGACACTCAGATCGAACTCTATGAGGGTCAAGATGACCTTGATCTGGTCGTATCCCCACACGCTCGAAAAATATAATCCGAAGAGTGCTGCAACAACAATTAACAGACGGTTCTGGGCCGTGTTATGCTGAGACAAAATCGATTATCCTTTTCGTTAGGGGCGATTTCCTGCGCCCCCGATGAGGGGCGCAAACATTGCTTCGGGCCTGTAAAGCAGATTGTGTAAATGGCCCGCCGGTTAGAGTAGCGGCATCCGCCCTTCAAACACAATCGAAAACGGATTCATTGCCGATCGCCAGTTGTGGATCGGCATTGTCCATTTCTTGGAAATATTCTGCAACGCCAAGTACAGCAGCTTGATCATTGATTCATCGTTGGGAAACGATCCCCGGTTTTTCGTTACCTTACGCAGAGACATGTTAACCGACTCAATGGCATTGGTCGTGTAGATCGCCTTGCGGATCTCCGGCGGATATGAAAACAGCGGCGTAATCCGCTTCCAGCTGCTCCTCCAGGATTGCCGATGGACGGGTGGCTGGGGTTGCACATTTCCTCGCCGCTCCAGATGATACTCGGCCTCTTCAATGGTTGGAGCAGTGTAAATTGCATTCAGGTCACCAGCGACTTCCTTCGCTTTTTCCAGGGCACGCAGTTCAGGCTGTGCCGGACCATGTGGATGATGCAGAGTTGAACCTGCGTATCCACCCTAAACCCTAATTAGTTGGCATCCGGAAACTCTGGAGGCCAACTGATACGTTTCTGATTTGGAAAGATGAAGTTTTTTGCCGGATCAAGGAAATCAAG
>JAFGEL010000054.1 GCA_016931615.1 Desulfuromonadales bacterium | reverse complement strand
TTTCCTGACGCGGAGAACAGTGATGGAAACCTGGCAGAAAATTTTACAGAACAGTGTGACCGAACCGACGGCGATTGCCGCACGTTTCGGCATCGACCCGGCCCCATTGATCGCCGTCGCCGAACGTTACCCGATGCGCATCAATCCCTACTACCTGAGCCTTATTCAGTCCATCAACGATCCGATCTGGAAACAGGCCGTCCCGGACGAACTGGAATTACAGGATCAGGTTTGTCCTGCCGATCCCCTCAACGAGGAAAACCAGAGTCCGGTTCCAAACCTGGTACATCGCTATCCTGATCGCGTGCTCTTCCTGATCAGTTCAACCTGTGCCATGTACTGCCGTTTCTGCACCCGAAAACGCAAGGTCGGTTGTGCCGATATGGCGATCACCGAAGAAAGCATCAGTGCCGGAATTGCCTATATCCGCGACCACAGCGAGATTCGCGACGTTATCCTTTCCGGCGGCGATCCCCTGCTGCTCAAGGACGAAAAACTCGACAGCATCCTGAGTCGGCTGCGCGCCATTCCGCATGTTGAAATTATCCGTATCGGTTCGAGAATTCCGGTGGTTCTGCCCCAGAGAATCACTCCGAACCTGGTCAGGGTGTTGAAACGCTATCATCCACTCTATATCAACACCCACTTCAACCATCCGGATGAAATTACCCGTCAAGCGGCAAGTGCCTGCAACCGCCTGGCCAACGCCGGCATCCCCCTGGGCAACCAGAGCGTCCTGTTACGTGGCGTCAATGATGACCCGCAGGTGATGAAACGCCTGATGCAGCGGTTGCTGGCGATCCGGGTGCGTCCCTATTACATCTACCAGGCCGATCAGGTACAGGGCACTGATCATTTCCGCACCAGTGTCGAAGAAGGGCTGGAGATTATTCGGGCGCTGCGGGGTTTTACTTCCGGAATGGCTGTACCAAGTTACGTGATCGATGCCCCTGGGGGCGGCGGGAAGATTCCCCTGCTCCCGGACTATCTGCAGCAGCTTGGCAGTGACGTGATCCTGAAAAATTATCTCGGCGACACCTATCACTATACCAACGCGGGACCGGCCAAACCCAACGAAGAGCTGGAATGGCACGAAGCGATGGGTTGCTAGAGCGCTGCGGTAAGGAGCAGGTTCATGTTTCGTATTCGACGACTTTTTGATACCCGGCTGGCGTCCGACCAACTGGTCATGGAACAGGTTCAGGAGATTCTCCGTCAGCAGTTCAGCGCGCTGAGTGAAAAAGATATCAACAAGCTTCCGCACCAGCTTGACAACCCCCTCAAGCATGGTTTTCGTGCCATCATGTACGTGGCCGAAGGAAGCCGAGGAGGGGTCAAAGGTTTTGCCCTGCTGCTGCGTGAACCGGAACTCGGGTTCGACTACCTCGACTACATTTCTGCGGCCAGCAACATGACCGGGCGTGGGGTCGGCGGCGCGCTGTACGAGCGCCTGCGAGCCGATGCCTCATCCTGGAACAGCCGGGGAATATTTTTCGAATGTCTGCCGGATGACCCGGCCCTGTGCAAAACCCCCAAACACCGCGCCCAGAACCGTGCCCGACTGAAATTTTATGAACAGTACGGTGCCCTGCCGATTGCCGGAACGGCCTATGAAACTCCGGTCAAGCCGGGTGATGACAGCCCGCCTTACCTGGTTTATGACCCACTGGGCAGCAAACAGCCACTGTCTCAGAGCGAGGCCCGCAGCATTGTGCGGACAATTCTTGAGCGGAAATACCGCCAGCACTGCCCGCCCGACTATGTAAACATGGTCGTCGAGTCCTTCGTGGATGACCCGGTGCGCCTGCGTCCGGCACGCTACCTGAGTCCCGACCAGTTCAAGCCGCCTCACAACGGCACTCTGGCCGAAGACCAGCAGATTCTACTGGCAATCAATGATCAGCACGATATTCATCATATTCGCGAGCGTGGTTATGTTGAGGCCCCGGTGCGCATTCGCTCGATCATGCGACAACTGCAGGGCACCGGCATGTTCCGTGAAGTCAAGGTGCAGCGTTTTCCCGAAAAACTGC
The DNA here is from genome assembly GCA_016931615.1 of Desulfuromonadales bacterium. Classification (GTDB taxonomy): domain Bacteria; phylum Desulfobacterota; class Desulfuromonadia; order Desulfuromonadales; family Geopsychrobacteraceae; genus JAFGEL01. The sequence continues at coordinate 2,198 of JAFGEL010000054.1, read as the reverse complement.
TGAAACGGATTCACGACCCCGGCTTTATCAGTTATCTGAAAGCAGTGTGTCTGAATCTACCCAGCGGCAAAGCTGTCTACCCTTATGTTTTCCCGATCCGCAATCAGGGCCGACCACCTGTCGACAGGGCAATTCGGGCCGGTTACTACTGCATCGACACTTTTACACCATTGACAGCCAATGCCTATCCAGCTACGCGAAGAGCCGTCGATTGTGCCCTGACGGCCGCCGGCAGCCTGCTTTCCAAACAGCGCCTCGCTTACGCACTGGTCCGTCCCCCGGGACACCACGCTGAACGTAAAGCTTACGGCGGATTCTGTTATTTCAATTCCACGGCCATGGCGGCCGAACTGCTCTCCGAGCATGGACGGGTTGCCATCCTCGATATCGATTACCACCATGGCAACGGCACCCAGGATATTTTTTATCAACGCGACGATGTCCTGACCCTGTCGATTCATGGACATCCACGCTTTGCCTACCCCTATTTCAACGGCTTTGACGACGAACTCGGCGAAGGCCCAGGATTGGGGTACAATCAGAACTATCCCCTCGCCGAAGACCTTGACGGCCCGGGCTACCGTAAGATTCTCTCCCTCGCCCTGCAACGGATTAAAAAGTTCAAGCCCCATTTTCTTGTCATCGCTCTCGGACTCGATACCGCAAAGGGCGATCCGACAGGAACCTGGAGCCTCACTGGAGAAGATTTCTTCGCCAATGGCAAACTGCTGGGAGAACTGCATCTGCCGACCCTGGTGGTCCAGGAAGGCGGTTACGACAGCCGCGCCCTGGGAAACAACGCGCGCCATTTCTTCAAAGGGCTCTGGGTCGGGACTTATCTTGAGTGAAAAGCGCTTACAGCAGAACCGGCAGGCATTCGGACCAGTCCGCTGACCGGCATGGGAACCTGCATTTTTGCTGTAGCCGGGACGACTGCCAATGGCCTGATGGGCGACTCATACTACAAGAGAGGGGAAGGTTATCCTTACAGACCCGGGAGAGGATGATGTTTGAGCTTACCCTCGAGAACGGCCCTGGTCAGCGGCTATTTCAGCCACGCGCAGACAAGAGGTCAGGCGTCCGTCAAAGTCTCGCAAATCCGGCACCTGTTCAGCACACTGCTGCGTGGCAAAGGGACAGCGGGTATGAAACACACAGCCAGTGGGAGGAGCCAGCGGTGACGGCAATTCGCCGGTCAGAATCACCCGCTGTTTGCGGTTTTCACTTTTCAGGTGGGGTGTTGAAGCCAGCAGGGCTTGCGTATAGGGATGGCGCGGCTGTTTAAAGATTTGCTCAGCCTTGCCGTATTCGGCAACCTTGCCCAGGTACATCACCATGATGTCATCAGCGATGTGGCGGACAACCGAGAGATCGTGGGAGATGAACAGGTAAGCCAGGTTCATATCCTGCTGCAAATCCATCAACAGATTCAGGACCTGCGCCTGCACGGAAACATCGAGGGCGGACACCGGCTCATCAGCAACCACAAGTTTGGGCTCAAGCATCAACGCCCGAGCCACGGCGATGCGCTGGCGCTGACCACCGGAAAACATGTGCGGATAACGATCATAATGTTCCGGTCTCAAGCCAACTTTGTCCATCAGCTTGCGGACCCGGTCTTCACGCTCCACTTTGGATAAGGTGGTATTGATAACCAGCGGTTCAGCGATGATGCTTCCAACCTTTTTGCGCGGGTTCAGTGAACCAAAGGGGTTCTGAAAAATCATCTGCACCTTCCGGCGGGCCGACTTGAGCTCGTCATCGGAGGCATTGACCAGGTCATACTCGTCAAACTGCAGCTGGCCGCTGGTCGGCCGTTCAATCATGGTAATCTGCCGGGCCAGGGTCGATTTACCGCACCCCGATTCCCCCACCACCGCAAGAGTCTTTCCCGCTTCAACTGTAAAGCTGACCCCGTCCAGGGCCTTGACAACAGCCGCAGGTTTGAGAGGGCCCTGTGACACTTCGTAGAACCGGGTCAGCTCCTGAGCTTTTAATATTGGCGTTTGAACACTCATGATTGCGGCTTTCCTTCTGCATCCAGCGGCGTGTGGCAGCGCACCTGCCGCCCGTCCGATCCCGTGCGCAGTTCCGGCGCTACCTGACGGCAGTGATCGGTAGCAAAGCGACAGCGCGGGTTCAAAAGACAGCCGCTGGGACGATCGAACTGCCCGGGCACCACACCGGGAATGGTATTC
>JAFGEL010000053.1 GCA_016931615.1 Desulfuromonadales bacterium | reverse complement strand
TACGGCATGTCGGAAACCTGCCCGGTCCTGACCGTGGCCCACGTGACCGAAGACAATCTGTCTGAACAAGAGGAGCTGGAGGTGCGCTGCAAGACCGGCCGTCCCCTGCCCCTGGTGGATCTGCGTATCGTCGATGAAAACATGGATGACATCCCGGCCGATGGCGAAAGTGTCGGCGAAATCGTCGTGCGCACTCCCTGGCTGACCCAGGGCTACCTGAAAGATCAGCGCAATTCCGAAACCCTGTGGCGGGGCGGATACCTGCACACCGGGGACGTGGCCCATAAAGACAAAAAAAATTACATCAAAATCACCGATCGGATCAAAGATGTCATCAAAATCGGTGGAGAGTGGATTTCTTCTCTTGAAGTCGAAGACCTGATCGCTGCTTACCCCGGGGTTGCCGAGGTCGCCGTTATCGGTCTGCCTGATGAGAAATGGGGAGAAAAACCCCTGGCCCTGATCGTCAGAAAGGAAGAATCAGCCGTGGTGGAAAAAGAATTATTCCAGCATATTCGAACCTTTGTCGACAAAGGGCTGATGTCGAAACAGATCGTACTGCTGAAAGTTCAGTTCGTCGATGCCATCGACAAGACCAGCGTCGGAAAAATCAACAAAAGACTGCTGCGCGAAAAATTCAGCGAATAATCACCCGAAAAAACCGAGATTGACCTAACCAGCAAAAACAAAGGCCGCCTTATTCAGGCGGCCTTTGAAGTGAATGTTCGCTTTTATTTGTGCTGACCGTCGTTATAGAATCTCGTCGACCGCAACATAATCAAGTCCGAACGCCTGTGCGACTCCTGCGTAGCAGACTTTTCCGCCCACAATATTCAGACCTTGCTTGATCCCGGCATCATTTTGGGCCGCCTCTTTCCAGCCCTGGTTCGCCAACTTGACGGCGTACGGGAGGGTCGCATTGGTCAGAGCCATGGTCGATGTCAGAGGGACCGCCCCCGGCATATTGGCGACACAATAGTGAACCACCTCATCCACCTTGTAGATCGGATCACTGTGAGTCGTGGCTTTGGAGGTCTCGAAACAACCGCCCTGATCAATGGCGACATCGACCAGCACAGCCCCCGGCTTCATGGTCTTGAGCATGTCGCGGGTCACCAGTTTTGGAGCTTTGGCCCCGTGAACCAGAACCGCACCGATCACCAGATCAGCTTTTTTGACCAGCTCACGAATGGTGGCCGGAGAAGACATCAACGGAAAACAGTTTTTGGGCATGACTTCGGATAGATAGCGCAAACGATCAAGGTTCATATCAAGCAGGTAGACATGTGCACCTAAACCGCAAGCCATTTGGGCCGCATGGGTTCCGACCACACCACCGCCGATGACAACAACTTTTGCCGGAGCGACCCCGGGAACGCCCCCCATCAGGATGCCGCGCCCCCCCTGGGCACGTTCCAGGTACTTTGCTCCTTCCTGGGCGGCCATGCGTCCGGCAACCTCACTCATCGGGGTTAACAGCGGCAGGGAGCCATCCGGATTGGTGATGGTTTCATAGGCAACACAGACCGCTTTTCTGTCGATCATCGCCCGGGTCAGTTCTTCCCCTGCGGCAAAATGGAAGTAGGTAAAAACGATCTGCCCCTCGCGGATCAGCGCATATTCGCTCGGTTGCGGTTCTTTGACGTGCATGACCATTTCACACCGGGCATAAACATCCGCCGCTGATGGCGCAATTTCAGCCCCGGCCTTGACATAGTCCTCGTCGCTGAAGCCACTGCCGACACCGGCGCGGGTCTCCACCAGAACACTGTGGCCATTGTTCTTCATCACCTCGACCCCGGCCGGGGTCATACAGACGCGATTTTCCTCGACTTTGATTTCCTTAAGAATTCCGACAAGCATTGATGGCTCCTTCTTTGTTCTGGTCAATAACCGGGACAACAAACATTTTTTTAAAGTTTACCAGCAATAAAAGTGAATATTTCTGCAAATTTAAAAATAAAAAACTGTTATTGCGAATTTCTTGCTGCTAATATTTAAATATGTCGAAGGATCTGCGAAAATTTCAGATAGACGCCATCGATAAGAGCATTCTGGGGATGTTGCAGAAGGACGGGCGACTGACCAATGTTCAGCTGGCGGAAAAAGTCGGACTCTCTGAATCTGCCTGCTTAAGACGGGTTCGGCTGCTGGAACAGAACGGGATTATAGACAGATATGTCATGCTGATCGATCAGGCCGCCATCGGCAAACCGGGCAACGTCTTTGTCCGGGTGACCCTGGAGGGACAGCAGAAAGAAAAGCTGCAGCACTTTGAGCAGGAAATCGCTCGCGTCAAGGACGTCATGGAGTGCTACCTGATGTCGGGGGACAGTGACTTTCTTCTGCGCGTCATCGTCCGCGACAACGAAGACTATATGCGCCTGCATAACCGCCTGACCAGTATCCCCGGAGTTTTGCGTGTCCAATCCTCTTTCGCCCTGAAAACCGTGCTGAAGAAAACCGAACTGCCACTTTAATTCCCTTCACGACAACCCTGCCCCGTCGTATTGCCCTGAAGAACAGCTTCGCGATAAATTGACCAGAGAAGCACTCGTCCTGAGACAAGGAGTTTGTTCATGAGAAGATCAATTTTCATCATTGTCCTGCTGTTCATCTGCTCATCGCCCGCCCAGGCTGAAATCAACAACCGCGCAGCACTTGAAAATCTACAGACAGTCAAAGCCGTTTTCGATATCAATCAAGGGAACCCCGGCATTCTCAAACTGCGGCTTCAGCTGATCGAAATGAGTTATCAACAGCTCAAAAAGGCCCGAGTGCAACCGGACTTTGTTCTTACATTTCGCGGGAAAGCGAGTTTTTTTCTGACGGCGGGCATGAAACACATTGCCATTGAAGACAGAGACGTTCAAAAAGAGATTCACGCCCTGCTGGAGATGTTCAGCAACCGGGACATCCCTCTAGAACAGTGCGCTATCACCGCCGACCTGGCCGGAATAGACAATGAGGATTTTATTCCGCAGGTTGATGTCGTGACCAACGGTTATATTTCGTTGATGGCTTATCAGAACAAGGGGTATGCCCTGATCCCGATGGAGTGAAAAACTTACAGAACCGGCTTATCCATCACCCTCAGGGGGCTACAAAATACTTTTCCCGAACAAGGAAGCAACCAGTTCCACGGCCATTTTCCCCGTGTGATTTTCATGGTCGAGGATCGGATTGAGTTCAACGATATCGACAGACGTCAGTTTGCCGCTGTCAGCGATAATCTCCATCAGCAACTGGGCCTCCCGGTAGTTCAGTCCCCCGGGAGAAGGCGTCCCGACTCCGGGAGCGATCTCCGGGTCCAGACTGTCCATATCCAGGCTGACATGAAGACGGCTGTGCCCGCTCAGCAGATCAAGCGCTTCACGGATTACCGTGCTCATGCCCTTTTCATCCAGATCACGCATGGTGAAGACCTTGACACCACTCTGTTTCAACCACTGACGTTCCCCGCCATCCAGATCACGGATCCCGATCATGACGATATCCTGACCCGCCAGTTTCGCCCCCGGGCGCCCGATATTCACCAGTTCCGGGTACCCCTCACCGAGCAGAGTCGCGACCGGCATGCCGTGAATATTCCCCGAAGGAGAACTGTCAGGGGAGTTGGCATCGCCGTGGGCATCAATCCAGATCACACCAGCCGGCTCCTGGTGCGTCACACCCCCGATCGTACCGATTGCCAGCGAGTGATCCCCGCCCAGAAAAAGCGGGATTTCGTTGCGTTCAACAACCTCTGCGGCGGCGTCATAAGCGGCCTGGCAGACCTGCTGAATCGCCTCACGAAACTCGTCACAGGATTCACAGGGCAGGGAATCGCGAACCGGAACATAAAGGTTTCCGGCATCGTGAATCGCATAACCGAGGGATTTCAGACGGGATGACAGACCGGCATAACGGATGGCGCTGGGGCCCATATCAACCCCGCGCTTATTCTGCCCCAGATCAATGGGCACGCCGATAATACGAATGGTTTTCTTATTCATGCATTTGTCCTGCGACATTTTAAGGTTTTGTAGGATGGGCAATAGCCATCTTGGTTTCCGGGATTCGGGACTTCCATTGGAAGGGTGTCGGTCACCGGGATGGTGACCGTCAAGCCACAGGGATGGGTTCATGCGTCCCTGAGAATGGAAGTCCCGAGCCATAACAAGTCAGACACTCACTTTTTAAGATTGTTCCACAAATTCATCATGAAATCCTGCGCGTTGGTCAGAATTGCCACCGCCTGTGCCGATCCCCGGTTTGCCAGCTTATCGGCACTGAATTCCGCCATATCGACAATATAGAAAAAGACCGGGCGCACGCTGCCATCTTCCATCACCCGGTAACTCGGTGTCATATTGCCGAAAGCAATCGAGTGCAGTTGGGTCGCCAGGGCAATCACCGTCGTTGATTTGCGGGCGTGCTCGCGCATGCGGTTCTGTGATTCGTAAACATCGGCGACAACTTCAGGCATCGGCCCATCGTCGCGGATCGAACCGGCCAGAACGTAGGGAATCTTTTCCTTCTCGCAGGCGTAGATAATCCCATCGGTCAAGTTCAGCTCATCAATCGTTTGGGAAATTGATCCCCTCTTGCGCACTTCGTTGAGAATATCGAGATGGTTGTAATGCCCCAACGGCTTCAACTGCTGGGAGTAGATGTCCTGCCCCAGGCCGGTACGGAAATAAGCCGCTTCGAGGTCATGAGTGGCCAGGGCGTTACCGGCCAGCAGAGCATGGCAGTAACCGTTCTCGATCAGCCCCTGCATGGCATCACGGCTGTCCTTGTCAAAAGCTACCGCCGGGCCCAATACCCAGGTGATATACCCGTGGTCACGATCATGGCGCAGGACATTGTAAAGGTCATCATAGGAGCGCGAAAACGGGGTCTCCCGCGTCCCCCGGGTGCGAAAGGCAAATTTGTCGGCCGCAGCCTCGCCGGGAGGTTGAAACCCGGTGGTGTGAACATAGAGCCCCTCTTCACCGTTTTCAGTGCGCCCGACCGCCACCAGGTCGCCCTTTTTCACCCGTCGCGCTTCAACGACATCAAGGGCGTCGTCCTTGAGCACCAGTACCGCATCCATACGGCTTTCCGGGGCCAGCAACCAGTGTCCCTCGCCGATATGAGCATACTCGGGATAATTCGACGTGCCGTGATAATTATCCGGCACAACACCATCCATCGGGGCCGGCTCAAACTTCGCAGGTGGCGCATCAACCAGACCGGGCTGGGTAAAATCGGGGCCAATATAGTCGGGAATAATCGGGTTCATAAAACGTCTCCTTGGGGCATAAACTGATCAAGTAATCAAATTCGAATGCACGCCCTCTTATAGCAGAATAGGTTTTAAAGGAAAGACTTTTTCGATGATGTGGGAAATGGCGGGCTCTCAGCTTCTATTGACCAAACTTGTGATCTCCTTAATCATCGACAAAGCGCCCTCGGCATAAGACTGCCAATCCGGGCTGGTCAGCACCAGGGACTCTTTGATGGCGGTGTTTTTTCTTTCCAAATCAGCCAGGGCCTTTTCTATCGACTCTATATCGTTGTGCTTTTGTGCAATCTTCAGAATTTTGCGCGCCACAAAATCACGCCCTTCACAGAATTTCAGGCGGTTACTGACCTGCCCCTGTTTGTGCAGGTGACACACGGACTGGCCGTAAGAACTGCTGTTGAACTGTTCTTCAGCCTGCCTGGCCAGATGTTGCAATTGTTCCAGCTGAATGGCCAAAATGGACTCCCGATCAAAAGCATGAAAACCAGGCCCACATTTTCAGATAACTTAGTGGAGAAATCAAATCATTCCGTCCTTGTACCCTTTCCATTTTCTTACCAGCAGTGGCATAATCCATACCTCTAAGAAGGGGAGAAACACTCATGGATTTAGATAAGATTATCGAACAACGTGACTTTCTGAAAGATTCACTACGTCAGACAATCAATTTCCGTTTTACCGATCAACATCAGGGTGTTCCCGCGCCACCTGTGCAGAAACCACTTGAGGAAGGCCAGAAATTGATTGAACTGCCCTCCGCCGAGAGTTGGAAGAGCTTTCGCGGCACCGATCTGCTTGACGCGTTAAAAAACCGGAAAAGCCGCCGCCGCTTTAAATCGGAGATGATCTCCTTAGCCGAGCTATCCTTTCTGCTCTGGGCAACCCAGGGGATCAAAAAGGAACTGGCTCCAGGAACGGCTCTGCGGACAGTTCCTTCAGCGGGGTGCCGGCATGCGTTTGAAACCTATCTTTCAGTAATCCGGGTGGAAAATTTAACAGCGGGGATCTATCGCTACCTGCCCCTGGAGCATGCTCTGGTCTGTGAACATGAGGATGAAGATCTGGTTGAGAAGTTGACCCCGGCAACTCTGGGGCAGGCGTTTATTGCCTCGGCACCGGTCACTTTTATCTGGACGGCAATCCCTTATCGCACAGAGTGGCGCTATGTGAATGCGGCTCACCGGGTGATCCTGATGGATGTCGGTCATGTCTGCCAGAATCTCTATCTGGCTTGTGAAGCAGTCGCTTGCGGAACCTGTGCCGTGGCGGCCTATCACCAGGAGTTGATGGATCAGTTATTAGGAGTGGATGGTGAGGATGAGTTCACCGTTTATCTGGCACCGGTGGGGAAATGTTGAGTTCAAAGGGCATCTCCCATCTCACATATCCCATTTGCCGCAGCCGCAACAGAAGTGATTCAAGCTGACAAAAGCGAGGAATGTTTGAGCCGCAGGCGAGTTTTGCGAGCGCAGC
>JAFGEL010000052.1 GCA_016931615.1 Desulfuromonadales bacterium | reverse complement strand
CCCTTAGGGCTTTGGGCGATATAGCTGCCGCCTATCGTTTGCAGTTAAAAGGTCCCCTCGTCGCTGTAACCGGATCAGCAGGAAAAACGACCACGAAAGAGATGCTGGCCAATATCCTTGAACGCGTCGGCCCGGGGTTGAAAACCGCTGGAAACTTCAATAACCTGATCGGTTTGCCGCTAACCCTGTTAAAGCTGGAGCAAAATCACCAGTGGGCGGTTGTGGAGATGGGAACCAGTGCTTTGGGCGAAATCACCCGCCTGACCGAAATCGCCCAGCCGACTATCGGTGTTATTACCAATATCGCTGCGGCTCACCTGGAAACCCTGCAGGGCCTGGATGGCGTCTCCCGGGCTAAAGGGGAGCTGTTTGCCGGTTTGCGGGGAGGAGTGGCGATCGTGAATCTCGACGATCCGCGGGTCGCCAGTCTGCCCGTTGCCAACGGAGTGAAGAAACTCACCTATGGCCTCGCTCCTGAAGCAGCTGTTCGAGCTGAAAACATCAGCGGTGACAACAGCCGGCCGAGTTTTGACCTGCTGGTTGGCGGAGAGCGCCACAGGGTTAAGCTCGCACTTTCCGGCCGTCACAATATCGCCAATGCACTTGCTGCTGCCGCCGCAGCCGTGGAGCTGAATGTTCCGGTAGCGGAAATAGTGACCAGTTTGCAGGCTTTTATCCCGGTTCCCGGGAGGATGAGCCTTTTCCCTCTGCCCTGTGGAGGGGTTTTGCTTGATGACAGCTACAATTCAAATCCTCTGTCGGCGGCGGCGGCTCTGGATGCCCTGGCTGAACTCAAAGGGCAGGGGCGGCGCCTGGCGGTTCTCGGTGACATGCTGGAGCTGGGGCCGAACGCAGTGGCTTTTCATCAGGAGTTGGGGGCCAGGGCGGCAACAATTGTTGACCTGTTGATCGGGGTCGGAACGTTTGCAGCGGTTCTGTGCAAGGCCGCCAACGAAGCTGGACTGGCTGCTGAACAGACAGTTCAGCTGGCTGATGCCGTTGAAGCCGTCAGCTATCTGCAGAATGAGCAACGTTCCGGAGACAGGATTCTTATCAAGGGCTCGCGTGGTGTCAAACTGGAACAGGTGGTCGAAGCTATTAAACGGACAAACCCGCAAACCCGCCCGGGACAAGGGAGCTGACAGGTGCTGTATCACCTTTTATACCCTCTGCATACGGAATACTCGGTTTTATACGTGTTCCGCTATATCACGTTCCGGACGATTTACGCGACCATTACTGCGCTGTTGATATCTTTCATCCTCGGCCCCTGGCTGATCGCCACACTGCAACGCATGCAGATCGGCCAGACGATCCGTAAAGTCGGACCGGAATCGCACTTTGTCAAGGAAGGAACCCCGACGATGGGAGGTTCCCTGATCCTGCTGGCGATCATTGTCCCGACCCTGCTCTGGGCTGATCTGACCAACTTGTTTATCTGGGTTACCTTGATGGTGACAGCAGGTTACGGTGCTATCGGGTTTATCGATGACTATCTGAAAGTCGTGCGTAAGAACAGCGATGGCATATCAGCGCGCCAGAAGCTGTTCTGGCAGATTCTCATCGCCACTCTCGCAGCAGTGCTGCTTTATTTCAGCGGCAACTTTGAAACCCACTTAAGTCTGCCTTTTTTCAAGAACGTCAACCCCGATCTGGGCGTCTTCTATATCCCCTTTGCCGTTTTGGTCATGGTCGGTGCGAGTAATGCGGTGAATCTGACCGATGGCCTCGATGGTCTGGCCATAGGCCCGATGATTATCGCGGCGGCAACTTTTTTGCTGTTGGCCTATCTGGCCGGCAATGCGAAGCTTTCGGGATATCTGCAGATCACCGGCATTCAGGGTGCCGGTGAGTTGTCAATCCTCTGCGGTGCCATGGTTGGCGCCGGCCTCGGTTTTCTGTGGTTTAACAGCTATCCGGCCCAGGTCTTCATGGGGGATGTCGGCAGCCTGTCACTGGGTGGATCGCTGGGAGCGGTGGCGGTTATTACCAAAAATGAATTTGTGCTGGTGATTGTCGGGGGAATTTTCGTTATTGAAGCGCTTTCGGTGATTGTTCAGGTTATTTCTTTTCGCTACTGGGGGCGCAGGGTCTTTCGCATGGCGCCGATTCATCATCATTTCGAGCTCAAAGGCTGGCCTGAACCGAAAATTATCGTGCGTTTCTGGATTATCAGCATTGTGCTGGCACTGATTGCCTTATCAACACTGAAGCTGCGATGAAACAGGATTACCAGAACCAGAAAATCGTCGTTATCGGGGCGGGAAAAAGCGGCCAGGCACTGGTCCGCTACCTGGTTGAGCGTGGAGCGTCCGTGGCGCTGTCGGACAAACGTCAGGCCGCTGAACTTGAGCTTGGTTCACTCCAGGGCTTGCCGGTGAGGTTCGATCTGGGAGGGCACAGCCTGGAGCTGTTTGAGCAGGCGGATATGGTTGCCGTGAGCCCAGGGGTCCCTCTCGATTGTGAACCGCTGCATCGGGCCAGGTCCTGTAATATTCCGCTCCTCGCTGAAGTCGAACTGGCTGCCCGCGAGATCACCGCTCCGATGATTGCCGTGACCGGTACAAATGGTAAATCAACGACCACCAGTCTGATCGAACGGTTGATGACAAGCTGGAATAAAAAATGCTTTGCCGGGGGAAATTTAGGGACACCCCTCATCGACGCCTGTGGCCGGGATCTGGATGTTGTCGTGGTTGAACTGTCATCCTTTCAACTCGACACGATCGACCAGTTTCACCCCCGCGTGGGGGTGTTGCTGAATCTGAGTGAAGACCACCTGGACCGTTATCCGGATGTGGAAAGCTATTATCGGTCTAAACTGAACCTGTTCCGCAATATGACCGCCGAAGATTATGCCGTGCTCAATGCCGATGATGCCAACATCTGCCGACTCAGTGAAACTGTTCAGGGAACCAAGGTGTGGTTTTCATCCCACGGCCGTCTGGTTAAAGGCATGATGCGTCTGGGTGATAAGCTGGTTTGGAATTGGCAGGAGACAGAACTTCATCTGCCGCTTGAGACTTTGCAACTGGCCGGAGAGCACAATATCGAAAACGCTATGGCGGCACTGAGCTGTGGCCTGTTGCTGGGCTGTCCAGCTGAACTGGCGTGGAAGGCGATAGGGAGTTTTGCCGGATTGGATCACCGGATGCAGCTCGTCCGCAGGCTTGGCGGCGTTGACTGGTATAACGATTCGAAAGGAACCAATGTCGGGAGTGTGATCAAAAGTCTGTCCGGGCTCGGGGATAAGGTCACGCTGATTGCCGGCGGTAAGGATAAGGGTGGAGACTTCACACCATTGCGACCGCTGCTGGAGAAAAAAGTCAAACATCTCATCCTGATCGGTGAAGCGGCTCAGCGGATGGCCGCCGAACTTTCAGGAGTGAGTGAAATCCGCATTGTTTCAGGGATGGCAGAAGCCGTCCGTCAGGCCTACGAAATTACATTGGTCGGAGGGGCCGTACTGCTTTCGCCGGCCTGTTCCAGTTTCGATATGTTTGCCAACTTCGAGGAACGGGGTTCAGTCTTTGAGCGCCTGGTCGAGGCACTTCCAGAACGACAGGAGGCCTCATGACGTTTCGTCGCGATGTGGATGCAACTCTGCTGCTGATTACTGCAACCCTGACCTGCATCGGGGTAGTGATGGTCTATTCCTCGTCGGCAATTATGGCTGCGGAAAGATTTAATGATGGGTTTTATTTTCTGAAACGTCAACTGGCCTATGCCCTGACCGGCTGTCTGCTGATGATCGGAGCTGCATATTTCAAATACCAGAATTGGCGAAAAATTGCCGTGTTCAGTCTGCTGGCCAGCATTGTTTTATTGTCGTTGGTTTTTATTCCCGGTTTGGGTGTTCGGGTCGGCGGTGCCATGCGTTGGTTGCGACTGCCCGGTTTGACGCTGCAGCCGGCTGAACTGGTTAAATTGGCTCTGGTTCTCTATCTGGCCCACTCATTGACGCGGAAGAAAGAAAAAGTGCGCTCGCTGAGCAAAGGCTACCTGCCTTATATGGTCGTTCTCGGCCTGCTGCTCGGAATGCTGTTGAAACAGCCGGATCTCGGCAGTGCCATGATTATCGCCGGAGTAGCCCTGGCCATGCTGATCGTCGCTGGTGTTCGCTGGCTCTACATCCTGCCGACGATTCTGATGACCCTGCCGGTGCTCTACTTTCTGGTTATGCAGGTCGATTATCGCCGCCGGCGGATCATGGCCTTTCTTGACCCCTGGGATGATCCGTTCGATACCGGATTCCAGATCATCCAGAGCCTGGTCGCCTTTGGGAAGGGCGGAGTTCTGGGACAGGGATTGGGGATCGGCGAGCAGAAACTGTTTTATCTTCCGGAAGCACATACCGATTTTATTTTTTCGGTTATCGGGGAAGAGCTCGGACTGATCGGAGTGCTGGTCGTTGCAGCGCTGTTTCTGCTCCTGGTGCTGTGTGGTATCCGCGTCGCTCTGCTGTGCCAGGATCCGTTTGGCCGCAATCTGGCGTTTGGTCTGAGTCTGCTTCTCGGCCTTGAAGCGTTCGTCAATCTGGCCGTCTGTATGGGGCTGCTGCCGACAAAGGGGCTGGCCCTGCCGTTTATTTCCTACGGGGGAACCAGCCTGGTGGTCAGCCTGGTCGCGGTCGGCATTCTGTTGAATATTTCCCATTCCGTCGGGAGCCAGACATGAGACTGCTGCTGGCCGGGGGTGGAACCGGCGGTCATCTTTTCCCGGCGGTCGCCCTGGCGCAGCTGTTACTTCATCAGGACCGGCATGCAGCGGTTTTGTTCGTGGGAACGGACAAGGGACTTGAACGACGGATGTTGCCGAAGCTCGGCCTGCCTCTGGCCACTGTCGATATGGTCGGAGTTGTTGGCCGCGGTTGGCGCGGACGCCTGGAACTGCTCCCGAAACTGCTGAGGAGTCTGATTCAGGCCAGGAATATTTTAAAACAATTCGCTCCTGAAATCGTTGTCGGGGTGGGGGGCTATGTCTCGGTGCCCGTATTGCTGGCTGCCAAGTGGTTGCACATCCCTTACGTCATTCATGAGCAGAACGCTTTCGCCGGTTTGAGTAATCGTCTGCTGGCCCGGTGGGCCCAGCTGGTCTGCCTGTCTTTTCCCCAGAGCGGACCGGGATTCGCGGTAAAGAAAAGCCTGGTCACCGGTAACCCTCTGAGGAGCGGTTTCGACGAAATTGCCGACAGTGTAGCGGAGCCGAACAGTCTGCTGGTTTTTGGCGGCAGCCGCGGGGCCCGGGCCATCAATGAGGCGCTGATCGATCTGTTGCCGATACTCAAGAGCTGGGAACAGCCGCCGAGCATTTTACATCAAACCGGCGACGAGGATTTTGCAATGGTGGAACAGGCTTACCGTGACGCCGGTTATCCTTTGGCCAGGGTCGTGCCGTTTATCGACAATATGGCTCAGGCTTACCAGGAGGCCTCGCTGGTTGTCTGTCGTGCGGGGGCGACAACCCTGGCGGAGCTGACCGTGTGTGGCCGCCCGGCGATTCTGATTCCGTACCCTTATGCTGCAGCAGACCATCAGACCGCTAACGCCGAAATGTTGGAAAAGGCAGGGGCTGCCCGGATGATCAAACAACAGCAGTTGAGTACAGAGGTGCTGGCTAAAGAAATCGGCAACCTGATGAACGATGAAGCGCTGCTGCGACAGATGAGTGCAAATGCCCGCTCACTCGGAAGGCCGGGAGCGGCGGAAAAAATTCTCGCTGAGTGTCGTGCGCTGGTGGCAACCCCCAGTCGGAAGGAGCACTGATGTACGGGCGAATCAAAAAAATCCATTTTGTCGGAATCGGCGGAATCGGTATGAGCGGAATCGCCGAACTGCTGCTTAATCAGGGCTATCTGGTGTCCGGCTCAGACCTGCATGACAGCGATGCCATTCGGCGACTGGTTGAATTGGGGGGCGAAATAAAAATCGGTCATCAGGCTGAGAATATTACCGATGTCGATGTGGTTGTGACTTCGACGGCGGTCAAGGCAAACAATCCCGAAGTTGTCGAAGCACAACGGCAGCATATTGCGGTGATCCCCCGGGCTGAAATGCTTGCCGAACTGATGCGTATGAAATACGGCATTGCCATCGCCGGAACGCATGGCAAAACGACCACGACGAGCATGATGTCGGTCGTTTTGCATCATGCCGGGATCGACCCGACAGCGGTCATCGGTGGCCGTCTGGATGTTTTCGGCTCAAACGCCAAACTGGGGAGAGGAAAATTCCTGGTTGCCGAAGCTGATGAGTCGGATGGTTCCTTTATGCATCTGTCACCGACCATCGCGGTGGTAACGAACATTGATGCCGACCATCTTGATTATTATTCGGGGATCGAAGAGATCAAGCAGATATTTGTTGATTTTATCAACAAGGTACCCTTTTACGGCCGCGCGGTTCTCTGCCTGGAGGACAAGAATGTCCAGGATATCCTGCCTGCGGTCAAAAAGCGCTTTACCACCTACGGCTTCAGCAGCCAGGCGGATTTTTATGCTGAGGATGTCAAGCAACGCCAGGGAAGAACGAGTTTTAATGCTTTTTATCGTGGCCAGGAGTTGGGGCGGATTTCATTCCGGATGCCGGGTCGCCATAACGTTTTGAACGCTCTGTCGGTGATTGCCGTGGCCCACGAGCTGGAGATCCCCTTTCAGACCGTAATCGGCGGTTTCAGAAATTTCGGTGGACTGCAAAGACGTTTTCAAGTCCGCGAAGAGGTGGACGGCATTATGCTGGTTGACGATTACGGGCATCACCCGGCAGAAATCAAAGCAACCCTCGGTGCGGCCAAAAGCGGTTGGAACAAACGGGTGATCGCGGTTTTTCAGCCCCATCGCTACACCCGCACGGCTGCCCTGTTTGAAGATTTTCAGACCGCATTCTACCAGGCCGATATTCTGGTTGTTACTGACGTCTACGCCGCCGGAGAAGATCCCGTTGACGGAGCTACAGGGGAGGCCCTGGCACAGGGGGTGCTGGAGCATGGACATAAAGCGGTGGTCTATCGAGCTACTCTGGAAGAGGTCAGCGCCTACGTTGCAGAGATCGCTGAGCCCGGAGATATGGTCATCACCCTGGGGGCCGGGAACGTCAATCAGGTGTGTGGTCTGGTCGCTGAGTCGTTAAAGCATAAGGGTTAAAGCACTATGGGAATGATGACTCGTGATGAGCTGTTGAACAAGAAAATCGCTGTCCTGATGGGCGGTCTGTCGGCTGAGCGGGAGGTTTCGCTGAAAACCGGTAAAGCAGTTCTCGCGGCGTTACAGACAGCGGGATACCGGGCCCAGGCCATCGATGTCGGACATGATATTGCCGAACAGCTGAAAAGCGAACAGATAGAGGTCGCATTTGTCGCCCTGCATGGGCGTTTCGGAGAAGATGGCCGTATTCAGGGATTGCTCGAGATGATGAGGATTCCTTATACCGGCAGTGGTGTCATGGCGTCCAGCGTGGCGATCGATAAGGTGATGACCAAACAGCTGCTGCTGTATCACGAGTTGCCGACGCCCGGATATGATTTTATTCGGCCAGGAGACTCGCCGGAGGCATTGTTTGAACGCTGTCACCATCTGCCATTGGTCGTCAAGCCCTCGCGTGAAGGGTCAACGATCGGCATCACCATCGCCCGCACAAGAGAAGTTTTGAAGGAGGGGATTGATGCGGCAGCACAGCTGGATGGAACCGTTCTGGTTGAAGATTTTATCGCCGGGGATGAGCTGACCGTTGCAGTGATCAACGCTGAAGCGTTGCCGATCATTCAGATTGTGCCGAAGAGCGGTTTCTATGATTACCAGGCCAAATATGTTTCCGGCGACACTGATTACCTGGTCCCCGCGCCCATTGATCCGGTCAGTTACCAGCAGGTCCAGGGGGCCGCAGTCAAAGCCTATCAGGTTCTTGGTTGCAGAGGGGCGGCGCGTATCGATTTCATGTTCCGAGAACGTGAATTCTATTGCATTGAAGTGAATACGGTTCCGGGAATGACGGAAACCAGTCTGCTGCCGAAAGCGGCAAAGCACGCCGGAATTGATTTTGTTGATTTGGTAGAAATGATGTTGTGCGATGCCGGGCTGGATAAATAAGAGACCCTATGCGTGATTTGAAGAAAACTCACCAGAAAACCACCAAGGTTCGCCGCAATCGGCGCAAACAGGAGAAAAAACCGCTCAACCTGCGTAAGTTTCTGAAGCGTTTTTTTCGTCTGGGGGTGGCGGTTTTCAGCGCTTCGCTGATTGTCGTCGGCGGGTTTTTCTGTGTGCAGCTGATGATGGCATCAGACCTTTTTCGGGTCGCACAGGTGACGGTCGAGGGGCAACAGCGCCTGGATCAGCAACAGGTCGTCGCGCTGTCTGATATTGAACTGGGGTTGAACACCTTCAGTCTGGATCTTGGGCTGATCGGCCGCAAAATAGAAGAAAATCCGTGGGTCAGGAAAGCTCGTGTGCAGCGTATCTTCCCACGTCAGGTGGTGATCAGCATTGTCGAGCGCAATCCGGTCGCCATTATGAATATGGGCTATCTTTATTACCTTGACGAAGCCGGTGAGATTTTCAAGGTCCTTGATTCCAAGGATAAACTTGATTTCCCGATTATTACCGGGTTCGACTACGCAAAGGCCCAGGAGCATGACGAGGGTTATGCGCAACAGTTAAAACGGATCGTCGCGCTGCTGTCAGACCTGCAGGCAAGGCCGCTGTTCGATATTAACCAGGTTTCGGAAATTCACCATGAAGCCAATGGGGATCTGTCCCTGTTTACTTTTGACGGAAGCGTGAAAATCAAGCTCGGTGATGGCGACTACAGTCGTAAACTTGACCGTCTTGAGCGCGTCTACAGTCAATTACAACCACAGTTGAAGATGCTCGATTACATTGATCTGAATGTGAACGAAAAAATCATTGTACGAATTGAACGGCCTAAAAAACTGGCCAAAAGCTGATACCAAGGGGGTGTCATGAGTAAAAAGACGGATAATCTGATTGTTGGGCTTGATATCGGAACAACGAAAATCTGCTGTATTGTCGGTCATATGACTGAGGAGGGGCTGGAAGTTGTCGGTATCGGCACCAGTCCATCCAAGGGCTTGCGTAAGGGGGTCGTGATCAATATCGAGAGCACCGTCGCGGCGATTCAAAGAGCGATTCGTGAAGCGGAGCTGATGGCCGGCTGTGAAATCAAGTCGGTTTTTGCCGGGATCGCCGGCGGCCATATCAAAGGGCTGAATTCTCAGGGCGTGATCGCGATTAAAAACCGTGAAGTGACCAATGACGATCTTCAGCGGGTTATCGATGCCGCCAAGGCGATCGCTATTCCGATGGATCGGGAGGTGCTCCATATCCTGCCGCAGGAATTCATTATTGATGACCAGGACGGCATTCGCGAACCCCTGGGTATGAGCGGTGTGCGCCTCGAAGCCAAAGTCCATATTGTTACCGGGGCCGTCGCAAGCGCACAGAATATCATTAAAAGTTGTAACCGGGCCGGGGCCGATGTCGCCGATATTGTCCTGGAACAATTGGCCAGCAGCGAAGCGGTTTTATCTCCGGATGAAAAAGAACTGGGTGTGGCGCTGGTCGATATCGGTGGCGGTACTGCCGATATCGCGATTTTTTCAGAGGGGGCGATCAAGCATACTTCAGTGCTGTCGATTGGCGGCGATCACCTCACCAGCGATATTGCCGTTGGCCTGCGGACCCCAACGGCGGAGGCGGAGAAAATCAAACAGGCTTACGGTTGCTGTCTGACATCAATGGTCGGCAAGGATGAAACCATCGAGGTTCCGTCCGTCGGAGGACGGGAGCCGCGGATCCTGTCTCGTCAATTGCTGGCAGAAATACTGGAGCCGAGAGTCGAAGAGATTTTCTCCCTGGTGAACCGGGAAATCATCAAGAGTGGTTACGAAGAGCTGATCGCCTCGGGGATCGTCCTCACCGGTGGGAGTGCCATCCTGCCCGGAATGCCCGAACTGGCTGAACAGGTCTTTAATCTTCCGGTGCGGCGCGGAAACCCATTGAATATCGGTGGGCTGACGGACGTCGTGAATTCACCGATCTATGCGACGGGAGTCGGACTGGTGAAGTACGGCAGCCTGAACACCCAGGCGCAGAATTTCAAGATCGGTGAGGCGAACGTATTTGAGCGTGTGACCAAGAGAATGAAGGAATGGTTTGGCGAGTTTTTCTGATCAATAATTATCATATAATTACTTGTCAAATTAAATAAATTTTGCTAAATTTAAGTTACTTAAATATAACTAGTTTTCGAGATCGCGGAGAAATCGAAAACGCAGCACACAGGGGAGGGCGTTATGCCTAATCAAGAGGGAGTCATGTTTCAGTTTGAGGAAAATTTAGACCAGGCGGCAAGGATCAAGGTCATCGGTGTCGGGGGTGGTGGTGGCAATGCCGTGAATACCATGATTCGTTGTCAGGTCGATGGGGTTGAGTTTTTGACCGCCAATACCGATGCTCAGGCGCTAAGGCGTAGTGAAGCGTCGATGAAAATCCAGCTCGGGGGACATCTGACCAAAGGTCTGGGAGCCGGGGCGAATCCGGAGATCGGCAAACAGGCTGCCAAGGAAGATCGCCAGCGGCTGGTTGAATTGTTTTCAGGTGCGGATATGGTGTTCGTCGCTGCTGGAATGGGGGGTGGAACCGGAACCGGTGCAGCACCGGTCATTGCTGCAGCAGCAAAAGAATCTGGGGCCCTGACCGTCGGGGTCGTGACCAAGCCGTTCACCCGTGAAGGTCGTCAACGGATGCAGAGGGCAGATCAGGGGATCGCCGAACTGCGTGAAGTTGTCGATTCGTTGATTGTTGTGCCGAACGACCGGCTGCTTGGGCTGGCGGGTAAAAATATGAGTATCCTCGATGCCTTTAAGCCGGCAGATGATGTGCTGCGCCAGGCGGTTCAGGGGATTTCCGATCTGATAACGACCGAAGGTCTGATCAACGTCGACTTTGCTGATGTGCGGACCGTGATGAGCAACCGCGGTATGGCGATGATGGGGATTGGCGTGGCCGAAGGTGAGCGCCGTGCCGCTGAGGCGGCGCACAATGCCATCAGCAGTCCGCTCCTGGAAGAGGTTGACATTTCCGGGGCTATGGGGGTTCTGGTGAATATTTCCGGATCTTCCAGTATGACCATGGAAGAATTTGAAGAGGCATCGACGATCATTCATGAAAAGGTCCATGAGGATGCCAATATCATTGTTGGTCTGGTCATCGATGAAGAACTGGGTGACAAAATCAAGATTACTGCTATTGCTACGGGGTTTGGCGAAGTTTATGAAGAAAAGCGGAAAGTTACCGAAGTGATTGAACAGCGCTCGCAGAGCTTATCGTCTGTCAGCGCCAAGGTCGATCTGGATGTCCCCAAATTTATCCGTGATCAGCAGCAGGCCATGCCTTACGGACGCAGAACTCGCGACCTTCCCAGCCAGACACGCGATCTGTTTGTTGATGATGAGCAGTTTGATATTCCGACTTTTTTACGCCGCCGGGTAGATTGATAGCGGCTGTTTGCTTATTTGCTTAGCAGGTGGAAATGATTGTTTTGTGATGAAAGCCGGTTCTCCGCCCGGCAGATGTACAGCGTACTGTATATTGAGATACGATCCCGACGACTCCCTCGTCACTGGGGCCACTTTGTGGCCCCTTTTCTTTTTGCCGTAATCAGGTTTGTCGCCACGGTTCAATAGCTGAATGCCGAGCCATCTGGTGAGTAAAATCGTCAGCGATAGAAGCAGGAAACAGCAGTGTCGGCATATCTCATTGGTGCCGCAGGAGCAGGAGCCTAATCTGCTTTCACTGGGAGATTGTCGATTCGGATGAAAATCCCGGACTCTCTTTGTCTGGCATATTTAAACGGGCGTAAAGGCCTCTTCACTTCTTCCTGTTATACGGCTGGAGCAGATGCGGGGGACCGCGGGAAATAGAATTTACTGAAAAGTCATTGTTGGTTATGATACTGGGTGTGATGTGAGGGGAGATGGTTTTCTATGACTGATCAGGATGATTTCAAATTAAATGCTGAAGTTTCTCCTGCAGCACGTGAGCTGGCTGAAGAATTGGGGATTGACCTGGGATCTCTGCGGGGGAGCGGATCACAGGGCCGTATTCTGGTCACTGACGTTGAACAGGCAGGAGCGGAGACACAGAATCGGGGAGACGCTGACCGGTTAACGCGCTAAAGCCGCAAGGTTTCGTTGTCGGACCGAAAGGGGAAACCTCAGGCAGTTAAAATCCGTCATCTTCTAGCGCGGAAAATGGAGGAAGCCTGGCGAACGATCCCCCATTTTTATGTCACCGTTGCGGTCGATATGACCGACGTGGTGCGCATTCGCCATGACCATGCGCTGACTGTCAATGATTTTATTGTCGCCGCTACAGCCCGCGCTCTTGCCCAGCACCCCTGGGTCAATGCCTCTTGGAATGGCGAGCAGGGGATTGAAATGCCCGACATCAACATCGCCATAGCGACTGCGACCGACCGTGGCCTGTATTATCCGGTTGTTCATCAATGCCGGCAGCTGAGCCTGGAACAACTCAGTGACAAAGCACAACAGCTGGCTGAAGAAGCGGAGAATGGTCAAGATTTTACGGAGCAGGAAACAGCTGGAGCGACGTTCACCATCACCAATATGGGAATGTTCGGAGTTGAATCCTGCGGCGCGATTATTACTCCTCCGCAAGCTGCGGTGCTATCTGTCGGCAGCGTCAAAGGGGAAGTTGTGGTTGACGATCAGGGGCAGCCTGATGTCGCGCTGATGATGCGCCTGACACTATCTGCTGATCACCGGGTTCTTGACGGGGCCGATGCCGCTGAATTTCTCGACACCATCAAGTGTTATCTTGAAGCCCCGGTGATGTTGGTCAGGGAATAAATAACCAGGTTATGGAGAAATACCCCGTTTCAGCAGCTCGAGTTTAACCTGATTCCTGCGTTCCCTTAAGTCGTCCGCCGTAGTTTTTTTACCCACCCCGGAAGAAACTCCCACACCGCCAGATGTTCCGCTGCTCAGACCGTAACGGCTCAAGCCGAAGCCCAGGTTGATCCGGGGACTGACACTGCTGCGTTCGACACGTTCTATCTGATCTTCCAAAGCGTAGTAATGGAGGGTCAATTGATCGTCGCTCAAAGTTGCATAGTCGACGGCCAATAGCTCCCTGGTTTGGGTTGCGTGGTTCGCACAGGCGCCCAAGAAAATACTCAAAAACAGCATCAGCAGGATAGTTCTGGTCGTTTTCAGCAGCATGGCATTTCTCCGCATCAGGATAGCGTGATTTTTCTTCGGCGTTATCTTCGCCCGTTCTTAAAACAGAATCTGGTTATCCTTTTCACTCAAGCTGTGTTCGGAGGTCGCATGAACCATTCCTTGGGGCTTAACTGACGCCATCCAGGCGTCAGATATCCATCAAATGGAATTCACCGAACCCTTCTACGGCTTAAATGGAGTAAAGTAGATAACCATATAACAGAATAAAAAAAGCGGGCTGCCATGGCAACCCGCTTGATGATTAAGTCCTGTGAATATGGACCTGTTTTGGTCCTTGTTTATTCAATATCCTCGGAGGTAATCGATGTATTCAGGCAGCCACAGCGAAATCTGCGGAATGTAGGTGATCATCACCAGGAAGACCAGAAGCACCAGCAGCCATGGCAACGCGGCCCTGAGAACCCAGGTGATATTATGCCCGGTGATGCCCGCCGTAACGAACAGGTTCAACCCGACCGGTGGGGTAATCATCCCGATTTCCATGTTGACGACCATGATAATCCCAAGGTGAATCGGATCGATGCCCAGCTTGAGAGCAATCGGGAAGAGGATCGGGGCCATGATCAGCAGGATGGCCGAGGGCTCCATGAAGTTACCGGCCATCAGCAGCAGGATGTTCACGACGATCAGGAAGCCCCAGGCCGGCAGGCCCCAGCCGACAATGATCTCAGCGATATGGTGCGGGATCCGTTCGGTGGTCAGCACATGGGCAAAGAGCATCGCGTTACCGATGATGAACAGCAACATGATGGAGACTTTAGAGGCATCGCGAAAAACCTTGTGGACATCCGAGTTGAAAACCGATTTGGGGATCGCCACCAGGGTTAACATGATATTACGTGAGATGATTTTGGCCATCGAATCGTTATCGTGTTCTTTCCATGGCACCCCTTTGAGAGGTCCCATGTCGCGGTAGATAAAGATTGCGATGAAATAGGCATAAACCGCTGAAACAGCCGCCGCCTCGGTCGGGCTGGCAATACCACCGTAGATGGAGCCGAGGACGATAACGATCATCATCAGGCCCCAACCGGCGCTCACGCTGGAGCGGGCAAGATTTTTAAAGCCGACCCAGGGTTGTGCCGGCAGGCCTTTAATGCGGGCCACAAAATAGATGATGATCATCAGCATGGTGCCCATCATCAGGCCCGGGATAAGACCGGCCATGAACAGGCGGGCAGCTGATTCTTCGGTCGCCGCGGCATAAACCAGCATGACGATGGATGGTGGAATCAGGATGCCCAGGGTGCCGGCGTTGGTAATAACCCCAGCAGCCATCTCTTCCGGATAGCCGGCTTTGACCATGCCGACGATGACGATGGAGCCGATGGCGGCAACAGTTGCCGGAGACGAACCGGAAACTGCGGCAAAGATCATACAGGCCATAACTGACGCCATGGCCAGACCGCCACGAATCCAGCCGACACAGTCAATAGCGAAGTTAATGATCCGGTTGGCAACCCCACCTGTCGACAGGAAGGTTGACGAGAGAATGAAAAACGGAATCGCCAGCAGGGTATAATGCTCCGACTCAGCCTCGAACAGTTTCAGGGCGATGGAGGCCAGTGAGTCGTTGGAGAACATCAGGATGGTGGTGATACTTGATAGGCCAAGCGCAAAGGCGATCGGCATGCCGGTCAGCAGACACAGCAGTAGAATAATAAACAGGGCAGCGGTTGTCATGCCGATTCACCTCCCTCAGCGACTTGAGATTTTGTTTCCTGAGCCAGGTGCATACTTTCCTTGGCCTCATCGGCAAGTTTGAAGCCATCAGCTTTGCCGATAAATATGTTCACCAGGAGAATCAACAACCGGATGGCCATCAACACCATACCGATGAACAGGATGCTGTGGGCAATCCATTTAGGGATCGGCAGGTCTTCCATTTCAATCCCGATCATCTGAATTTTTGAAAGGTAAACCCAGGAGCCTTTCATGAACAGACCGCAATAGCTCAAGCAGGCGATGACGGCGATACCGCTGACCACACGACGTACCCCGGTCGGCATGATCTTGACCAGGGCGTCCACCCCGATGTGTGAACCGACCTTGATACCGTAGGACACACCAAAAAGGACCAGCCAGGCTGACAGATGTAACGTCACCTCCTGGGCCCACATAATCCCCTGACCAAAGCCGAAGCGCAGAACAACTTCAACAAAGACCAGCAGGGTCATTGCAGCCAGCAGAAACGCGATGATCGCTTCCTCTATGCTGTTAATTATCCGGCTAAACATATTCAAACCTCATCTAAACCATAAAATTAAAGAGTTACGGGCCCCGTTGCCGAGGCCCGTAAAAAGTTGCAGCAATTAGTTCGATGCAACAGCGGCGTCGATGTACTCTTTGCCAATTTTCTTTTCGAACTTTTTCCAGACCGGTTTCATGGCTTCAACCCACTGCTGACGTTCGGCCGGGGTCAGTTCAATAACTTCTGAACGCTTGGAATCAATGATCTTCTGCTTGTCTACGACAGCTTTCTTCTCGGAAACATCGTTACCGAAAGCGATAGCTTCGTCGAGAGCTTTCTTGACTTCAGTACGGATGTCATCAGGCAGACCCATCCAGAACTCAGCCGAAGTGATGACCAGGTAATCAAGGACACCATGATTGGACTCGGTGATATAGGGCTGTACTTCGTAGAACTTCTTTGAGTAAATGTTGGACCAGGTGTTTTCCTGACCGTCGATGGCTTTGGTCTGAAGCAGGGTGAACACTTCAGAGAAAGGCTTTTTCAGCGGCATGGCATCAACAGCTTTGAACTGCTCTTCCAGAACGTCGGAAGTCATGATGCGGAATTTCTTGCCCTTGGCATCGGCAGGGACGCGCAGCGGATCACTGGCTGAAAGCTGCTTCATGCCGTTGTGCAGGTAACCGAGGCCGATCAGACCCTTTTTCTTCATCGACATCAGCATTTTCTGGCCGACTGGACCCTGCTGGAACTTTTCTACGGCTGCCATGTCATTGAAAAGGAAGGGCAGGTCAAAGATCTGCAGAGAGTCGGTGTACTTTTCGAACTTGGACAGTGAAGGTGCGGCCAACTGAACGTCACCAAGGATCATGGCTTCGAGAACCTTGTTGTCACCGAAAAGCTGGGAGTTGGGGAACACTTCAACCACAACTTTACCGCCGAGGCGTTGGTCGACGAGTTCTTTGAACTTATTTGCCATCTGGCCCTTCGGAGTGTTTTCAGCAACAACGTGAGAAAACTTGATCACAATCGGCGCAGCCGTTGCGATCGTTGCAGATGCCACAAAGGCAACTGCAATCAACAGACTTGCTAGTACCAGTTTGTTTCTACTCATCTTACTCTCCTCTACAAATGAGATTTAGTATGCAATGTCACCACCATGATGACATTAAAACAGGTTTTTAGTTGATATGGTGATAGTTTGCGACCTGTTCTATCAATTCCTTTTCTACTCCAAGACTGGTCTTGGAGTAAAGCTCCAACAGATTGTCGCGCCAGCTCTGTCGACGATCCCGGCTGATTCTGGATATCTGTATCGTTCCCTGCTTCTGCAACTGTATCAGGGCTTTATCGTCTATCTGCTGAGCCAGCTCCCGCGAATATTGCGTCGCATCCTTGACGGCATCGTTGACAATAATCTTCAGATCGTCAGGTAAATGGCTCCAGAAAGCTTTGTTCATGAGCAGGACACAACCCGAAAAGCTGTGGTACGTGAGGGTAACATGGCGCCCTGCTGAAACGTCCCGCTGAGCAACAAGCTGGGGTAAAGTGACCTCCTGCCAGCTTTTAAGCTGTCGATTTTTCGCCTGGTCAGGTGGAGGACAGGCCGACAGCGCTTTGAAGAAAAAAGTTGATACCTGGTCGTCCCGGCCGTGGTAAATTTTGTCGGCGACGCTGGCCGGCTCAGGCAGGGCGCTCTCCGCCTGAAGATGTTTCGCAGCCTTTTCCCAGATTCCCAAGACTTTAAGTTTCTGTTCCAGATGGTCCATGATCAGCGCTTCTTTGAAATGATCGTCGAGGATCTGGTGCAGATGATCCCGATCGCGAAATAGAAACGGCAGCTCAAATATTTTCAGCCGTGGTTCCTCGCCCAGCAGACTTCCAATCTCGGGGATGATAATCTGGGTCTTGTTCTGTTCCAGATCCTCGATAAGCTCCCGGACCGTACGCCTTGAGTGTTCATCGATGGCCACCTTGATTCGGCCATGCGAGCGCTCTTCCAGTAGTTTTGTCAGGTACGCGGTCACCAGCGCTTTTGATGACCCGGACTCTGCGCCGGCGTTAATTTTAATGCTGATCGCGCTTGCCCCGGCAACAGAGGTCAGGCAAAACAAGACACAAATCAGAGCGATCAACTTAAAATACATGACAAAAACAGGTCTTTCAGGTTCTGAACTTACCCAAGTCCGGACTCTGGCAAAATAGGTTTCTATTTCTTTGACGGTCTATGCTTTGGCAAAGATGATGCCATTTTTATAATCGTGTTATTTTTTTTAATCGATTCTGTATTTACAGCGACTTATTGACAGGGTGACCGGTCTTTTCGGGCTTTCATAGGATTGTCTAATGGCCAGGCTTGGCCCGCTGTGGCTGAAATTGGCCATTATCGGTCCAGGACCCTTTACAGATATAACCCGGTTTTGTTTTTTACCGATTTATTCAGGGGTTCCGACTGCCAGTGGACTGGGTCGCTGTTTTGTCTTTCGGGCGGCTTGACAGGCTGACTCCCCTGAGTGAGAGTAGAGAACTGATTTGATGGGAGATTTTGTGGATGAATGCAGAGTTTAAAGTGTACCGGGCTCCAGCCAAAATAAATCTATGTCTCCATGTTCTGGGGCGACGTATGGACGGCTATCATGAAGTGGCTATGATCATGCAGGCTGTCAGCCTCTATGATGTGGTGCGTATTCGTTGTGGTGGTCAGCCGGGGATCAGGGTTTCCTGTTCCGGAGTCCTGCTCCCGCAGGGGGAAGCAAACATCGCCGAAAAGGCTGCACGATTACTGTTGAACGGGGTCGTCAGTCCTCCTGGAGTGGATATTGAAATTGAAAAGCATATCCCGGTTGCTGCGGGTCTGGGCGGCGGTTCTTCCAACGCGGCAACCGTTTTACTCGCTCTGAATGAGATGCTGAACCTGGGCTACAGCCGTGGGGAGTTGCAGGAGTTCGGTAGCCGACTGGGGGCTGATGTGCCTTTTTTTGTTTTTGGCTCTGCGGCCTGGGCCACAGGGACAGGAATACAACTGGAAGAAATTCCTCCGTTGCCCCGGGTTGCCTATCTGCTGGTTAACCCCGGCATTGCAGTTTCTACGGCCGAGGTTTATCAAAGTTTGCAGTTGACAAGAGGAGGGGAACTAGCTAACCTTCCAAGGTTTTCTATTCTGACCAGGTCAGATTTATGCCGGGCTTTGAAGAACGACCTGGAGCCGGTCACTTTAGCCCGCTACCCTGTTATTGAGACCGTCAAACAGGCGCTTCTGGATCTCGGTGCTGCAGGGGCCCTGATGTCAGGTAGCGGTTCGACCGTTTTTGCTGTGTTCGACGATTTTGCGGCAGCGGCTGAAGCTGGGGAAGCCCTGAAGGGCTGCTCAGACTGGTCGGTTTTTCCCGTTGAACCGCTGTGAATTTGAATGCGCTTTGTCCGCTCAGACTTGACAAGCGAGATGAACTCAGGTAGAAACTGCCGGTCCTGACCGGCTGAGGTCGGGGGTTGTCAAATTATTGGGGCGTCGCCAAGCGGTAAGGCACCGGATTTTGATTCCGGCATTCCCAGGTTCGAATCCTGGCGCCCCAGCCATTTACTTGTGTCCATAAAACGGTTTGGTTGGATTCTGTCGGCACGATCCAGCCATTTTTATATTTTTCAACCAGAACGGACAGAGGATCGTGGGAATGTTTAAAATTTTTACCGGCAATGCGAATGAGCCACTCGCCAGGGCTATCTGTCATCATCTTGCCGTGCCTTTGGGAAATGCCAAAGTCAGAACTTTTTCCGATGGTGAAGTGATGGTCGAAATTGGGGAGAATGTTCGCGGCCGCGACGTTTACGTGATCCAGTCAACCTGCTCTCCTGCAAATAATAACCTGATGGAACTGCTGGTCATGGTGGATGCTCTGAAAAGGGCTTCGGCCTCGCGAATTAATGCTGTTGTCCCTTATTTCGGCTATGCCAGGCAGGATCGGAAGGTGGCTCCGCGGGCTCCGATCACGGCTAAGCTGGTTGCTGATCTGATGTCGGTTGCCGGAATTGATCGTCTGCTGACCATGGATCTTCATGCCGGGCAGATTCAGGGTTTTTTCGATATTCCGGTTGATCATATTTACGCCGCTCCGGTTATGCTCGATGAAATCCGTCAGCAGGGTTTCGGTGAATTGGTCGTGGTTTCCCCTGATGCGGGGGGGACTGAGCGTGCGCGTGCTTTTGCCAAACGCCTGAATGCGGGCCTGGCGATCATTGATAAACGCCGCAGCGGGCCCAATGTCTCAGAGGTAATGCATATTATCGGCGATGTCAAAGATAAGACCTGTGTCATCATCGATGACATGATCGATACGGCAGGCACTCTCTGTACCGCGGCTCAGGCGTTACAGGATAAGGGCGCTGTTGCCGTTTACGCCTGTGCGACTCACGGTGTTTTATCCGGCCCGGCACTCGACAGGATTATCGCGAGTCCGCTGGAGAAAGTGTTTATTACCGATACCATTCCGGTTCAAAGTAAGGTCGAACAATGTGACCGGTTGCAGCCTCTGTCCGTCAGCCACCTTCTGGCTGAAGCGATACGCAGAATCAATAACGCTGAATCGGTCAGTTCGCTGTTTGTTTAGTTGATAAGTATCATCAGGACACGACCCAAGTTAAGGGAGGATAAATTAGATGGCCCAGGTAGAACTGAATGTAGAAATTCGTGAGGCAAGCGGTAAGGGCGTTGCGCGTAAATTACGCGCGGACGGTAAGCTGCCGGCTGTTGTCTATGGTAAAAATCTTGATGCTCAGGCGATTGTCGTCGATCCCAAGGAGCTTGAAAATGCTCTTTCAGGTGAGGCTGGTTGGAATACCCTGATGACCCTGAAAGGGGCACCGGCAATTGACGGCAAGGTTGTCGTGCTTAAAGATGCAGATTTCCATCCGCTTCGCAGGGAAATGATCAGTGCCGATTTTCACGCTATCAACCTGCAGCAGAAGTCGACTTTTATGGTGCCTGTGAACGTTGTCGGTACTTCGGCCGGACAGAAAATGGGTGGTTCACTGCAGCTGATTCGTAAGGAACTTGAAGTCCTGTGTCTGCCGACGGAAGTCCCCCAGGCTATTGATATCAATGTTGAAGCCCTTGAGATTGGCGACACGGTCCACATCGAAGAGGTGCAGGTCCCGGAGGCGGTTGAGCTGGTTCATGATGTCAACTTTACCGTCATTACCGTTGTCGGTCATAAGGAAGAAGTTGTCGCAACCGAAGATGGCGGTGAGGGTGAAGAGGCTGCTGCTGCCGAGGATGAAGAGAGTAATTAATCACTTCTGTCTGGTTGAGCGGTGAAATTACTGGTCGGACTGGGAAACCCCGGAGAAAAATATCAGGCGACCCGGCACAATGTCGGCTTTATGGTTGCGGAACAGGTTGCCCAGCGCCACCGGATTGCTCTGAAAAAAAAAGGTTACCAGGGGATTTACGGAGTCGGCCGCCTAGTTGTCCAGGAGACTACGGTCCTTCTACCCCAGACTTTCATGAATTGCAGTGGTTCCAGTGTAAATGCTGCTTACCAGTCCCTCGGATTGACTCCGGGGGATTTGATTGTGATTTATGACGATCTGGATCTGTCTTTCGGCCGTATAAGAATTAAACCCGGTGGTGGGCACGGGGGGCACAATGGCCTCAGAGACATTGTCGCCAAGCTTGGTATTGACAACTTTGTTCGTCTGCGCATCGGCATCGGCAGGCCCGAGCACGGCAATATTACCGGCCATGTGCTGAGTCGCTTTGCTCCCGATGAACAAAAAGGGTTGTCGACACTTCTTGATGTCGCTGCCGAAGCTGCAGAAAAGATTCTGGTTGACGGAGTCGTTGCTGCGATGAATTCATACAACAGTTATAACCTGTACGATTAACTTTAAACACAAACGAAGAGAGGCAAAAACAGATGCAACTGCAAATGTGGGCTCCTATCCTGGGAGTAGTCGGATTTGTGATCGCGATTGTGCTTTACAATATTGTTAAGGCGCAGCCGGTTGGTGATGAAAGAATGCATGAGATTTCTGATGATATCCATGCTGGTGCCATGGCATTTCTCGGGCGGGAATATCGTGTCCTGGCAATTTTCATTGTTGTGGTTTTTATTCTGATCTCGATAGCAATGAGTTTTCAGACCGCCCTGGCTTTTCTTGGCGGTGCTGTCTGTTCAATGACCTGCGGCTTTATCGGCATGAAAGCAGCGACCCGGGCCAATGTCAGAACGTCTGAAGCTGCTCGCGCCCATGGTCAGGCTAAAGCTCTGGAGGTCTCCTTTAATGGTGGCGCGGTCATGGGCCTCGCTGTTGCTTCTCTGGGCCTGGTCGGCGTCGGCATTGCCTACGTGTTTTTTGGCGGCAGCCCGGAAACGGCAAAATATATTAATGGTTTTGCCATGGGAGCTTCATCGATCGCCCTGTTTGCCCGCGTCGGTGGCGGCATTTATACGAAAGCCGCTGATGTCGGTGCTGACCTGGTCGGTAAGGTTGAAGCCGGTATCCCGGAAGATGATCCACGTAACCCGGGTGTCATTGCCGATAACGTCGGTGACTGTGTCGGTGATACTGCCGGTATGGGCGCGGATATTTTCGAATCCTATGTCGGTTCCATTATTGCGACTATGGCGATTGCCGCCGCGGCTGGTCCCGAGTTGCTTGGTAAACTGGGTGTCGGCGCTGCAGTACAATCGAGCGCAATGCTCCTGCCACTGGCTCTGGCCATGATCGGGTTGGTCTTCTCTGTGCTTGGTATCGCTTCCATGAAGGTTCTTAAAGGTATGGATCCGGCTAAAGCGCTGCATTATACGACTTTTGTTGCTGCTGCCGGTTTCCTTGTGGCCGCATTCATTTACATCAAGATTGCCGGTCTGAACACGGGGATTTTCTGGGCTATTCTTGCCGGTACTCTGGCTGGAATCGCCATCGGTCAGGTGACGGAATATTACACGGCCCATGCTCCGGTTGCACGGATTGCCGAAGCCAGTAAAACAGGTCCGGCGACCAATATTATTACCGGTTTAGCCGTAGGCCTGGAATCCACTGCCTTGCCGATTATCATCATTGCTGTCGGGATTTTTATCGCCAATTATTTTGCCGGTCTCTACGGCATCGGCATTGCGGCCGTCGGAATGCTGGCCACTGTTGGTGTCACCATGACCGTTGACGCCTACGGTCCGATCGCTGATAACGCCGGCGGAATTTCGGAAATGGCCGGTCTTGGTCCGGATGTGCGGAAAATTACCGACGGACTCGACGCTATCGGTAACACCACGGCTGCCATCGGCAAAGGTTTTGCGATCGGCTCCGCGGCTCTGACTGCCCTGGCGTTGTTCTCCGCTTATGCCACAACCGTCGGTCTTGAAAGCATTAACCTGATCAACCCGATGGTTGTCATCGGCCTGTTGATCGGTGGGGCATTGCCGTTCTTTATCGGCGCTTTGACCATGACCAGCGTTGGTCGTGCCGCCGGAGCTATGGTTGATGAAATCCGTCGCCAGTTCCGCGAGACTCCGGGGCTGCTTGAAGGTAAAGAAGGGGTCAAGCCGGATTCGCAGCGCTGTGTCGATATTTCGGCAAAGGCGGCTTTGAGGGAAATGATTCTGCCCGGTGTTGTTGCCGTTGTCGCTCCGGTTCTGATCGGGTTTCTGCTGGGCAAGGAAGCCCTCGGTGGTATGCTGGCCGGTGCGACTCTGGCCGGTGTGCTTCTGGCACTGATGATGTCTAATGGTGGCGGTGCCTGGGACAACGCCAAAAAATACATCGAGAGCGGACAGCTCGAGGGCGAAGGCAAGGGCGGTGAAGCTCATGCTGCAGCGGTTATCGGTGATACGGTCGGCGATCCCTTCAAAGATACTTCGGGGCCCGCGATGAATATTCTCATCAAGTTGATGAGCGTTGTCTCGCTGGTTATTGCGCCGCTGCTTGTTTAAGAACGCTTTTACGACAGTGAATCATCTGATAGCCGGGCCTCGAGGCCCGGCTATCAGTTTTTAGAGGGACTTGTCATGGGTTTTAAGTGCGGTATCGTCGGCCTGCCGAATGTCGGTAAATCGACAATTTTTAATGCCATTACGTCGGCCGGTGCGGAATCTGCCAATTATCCTTTCTGCACGATTGAGCCAAATGTCGGGGTTGTCGCTGTTCCCGATGCGCGGCTGGATAAACTGGCGGAAATTGTTAATCCGAAGGAAATTGTCCCGACGACGATGGAGTTTGTCGATATTGCCGGATTAGTGCGCGGTGCCAGTCAAGGCGAAGGGCTCGGAAATCAGTTTCTCGGACATATCCGCCAGGTTGATGCCATAGCGCATATCGTTCGTTGTTTTGAAGATGACAATGTCGTGCATGTGGATGGTGACGTTGATCCACTGCGCGACATCGAAGTGATCCAGACGGAATTGAATCTGGCTGACCTGGAGAGTGTCGAAAAACGCATTCTGCGCGGGAAAAAACAGGCTAAAAGCGGCGATAAGAAGCTTCAGCTGGAATTGCAGGTGCTCGAAAAAATTACCGCCTTGTTGAACGAAGGTCAGCCGGCACGGGCTGCTCAACTTGAGCCTGAGGAACGCAAAGCTATCGCTGAACTGCATTTAATCACCATGAAGCCGATCCTTTATGTGGCCAATGTTGCCGAAGACGACCTTGACGGGCAGCATCCCTTTGTTCAGAAGGTTCGTGATCATGCCTTGGCAGAGGGGGCGGAGATGGTCACAATCTGCGGTAAAATTGAAGCGGAAGTCGCCGAACTGGACAGTGATGAAAAACAGGACTTTCTCAAGGAACTCGGGCTTGGTGAGTCAGGGCTTGATCGCATGATTCAGGCCGGCTATCGCTTGCTCGGGCTCATCACCTACTTCACCGCGGGTCCCAAAGAGGTACGGGCCTGGACAGTCAGTGACGGCGCTCTGGCTCCCAAAGCGGCCGGTGTTATTCATAGCGACTTTGAAAAAGGATTTATTCGCGCTGAAGTGACCGCTTATGATGATTACGTCAATTCCGGCGGCGAGGTTGGGGCCAAAGAAAAAGGCCTGCTCAGGCTGGAAGGCAAAGACTACCGGGTTGTTGACGGAGATGTGATGCATTTCCGCTTTAATGTGTGAATTCCTCCTTTAGGCAATGATCGCCCTGGCCGCTGAGCCGGCCAGGGCGATTTGTCACGTCTGCCTGATTTTACCTGCGGATTCTTAATTATGACCGTGGGACATCCTGAAAATATCTGCTGTTCGAATATGAATGTTGACATTTGGTTGTATAATTTAACCTATGGTCAACAAGGCGCTTGTTGAGAACATTTCTTCCGAGCCTATCGGCGTGATTACCGAAGTTCATGGCCCGGTTGTCGTTGTTGAATGTCATTCTCTCCCACCCCTGCGTCAAGCTCTTTACACTGATTTTGACCATGAAACCTGTCAGTTTGAAGTTCTCCAACATCTTGACGAACGTCACATTCGCGCGATAACGCTTCACCGGAGTTCCGGGTTACACCGTGGCCTGGCCGTTTATGACAGCGGCGCACCGCTGCATGTCCCTGTCGCTTCGGATTGTCTAGGGCGAATGCTGAACATTTTCGGCGAGCCGCTGGATAACCTCAAGCCCCTTTCCCCGGTCACGTTCCGCAACATTCACAGCCGCCCTGCTGCGCTTGAAGACGCGGTGGGCAGTACTGATGTGCTGGTGACCGGAATAAAAGTCATTGATTTGCTCTGTTCATTTGTCAAGGGAGGGAAAACCGGGCTCTTTGGCGGTGCCGGTGTGGGTAAAACCGTGTTAATTATGGAATTTATGCATGCCATGGCGATGCTGCATAAAGGGGTTTCGGTTTTTGCCGGTGTTGGTGAGCGGATTCGCGAAGGGCATGAACTCTGGCATGAGCTCAGCCAGGCGGGGGTTTTGTCCCAAACCCTGATGGTTTTTGGTCAGATGGATGAATCCCCGGGGGTGCGTTTTCGTATCGGGCTTGCTGCCCTGACCTACGCCGAATATCTGCGTGATTCCTTAAAGCAAGAGGTGTTGTTTGTTATGGACAATGTCTTTCGCTTTGTTCAGGCCGGAAGTGAAGTGTCCAGCCTGCTCGGACGCATGCCGGCAACGGTCGGTTATCAACCGACGCTTTCCTCAGAGGTCGCTGAGCTTCAGGAGCGCATCCTGTCCTCCCGGCATGGCGCCATCACTTCAGTGCAGGCCGTCTATGTTCCGGCTGACGATATGACCGATCCCGCTGTCAGCACGATACTGAACCATCTCGATACCAGCGTCATTCTGTCACGCTCCCAGGCCGGGAAGGGGATTTATCCGGCTGTGGATCCTTTGCAGTCGGGTAGTAAGTTGATGGATCGACATACTCTGGGAGCAAGGCACTACAGTATTGCCGCAGGGGTTCGCGAGCATCTGGCGCGTTATCAGGAACTTGAAGACATTATCACCATGCTGGGGATTGAAGAGCTCTCTCTGAAAGATCGTCTGGTGGTGATGCGTGCCCGTAAACTCCAGCGTTATCTGACCCAGCCGTTTTGGGTAACCGCTTCGCATACCGGCATTGAAGGTGTGTCCGTCGCCCTTGACCAAACCTTGACGGATTGTGATGGCTTTCTCACTGGCCGTTTTGACGAGACACCGGAGGCTGATTGTTATATGCGCGGCGCTATGGGAGATCGGCAATCATGACTTCCTTCAGCCTGAGACTGCTGGATGCCGCCCATGGCGAAGAGATTAAAGGGGTCACCAGTTTTGTTGGCGAGGATGTCTCGGGAAGCTTCGGTATTCTGCCAGGGCATGCCCGCATGATGACCAACCTGAGCGTCGGTCTGGCACGTTTTCGGGGTGCCTCAGAAACCTGGCACTATCTGGCGCTGCCCGGCGGGGTGCTGTACTTCCATGAGGATGTGCTGACATTGTGCGCCAGGCGATATTTCATTGACGATGATTATCTGCTGATCAGTCAAGCTCTTGAAAAGCATTTACTTGAAGAACAGGAGAAGCTCAAAACTTTGAAAGAGAACCTGCTGCATATGGAAGAAGAAATTTTCAGACGGCTATGGAAAAAAAAGTTGAGGACGATCGATTAAACCGGATGCCGCAGCTGGATGATCTGCAGAAGCAGATTAAAAAGCAGACGCGGCGCATAGAGGATGCCAAAAACAGGCGGGCGAATATTTTCAGCCAGACGGTTTATATCGGAACGTTGGGGCTGTTGTTTGTTCTGCCGCTGATTGGTGGGGCCTATCTGGGGCTCTGGCTGGACTCTTTAGCGGATGGCTATTCGGTGCGCTGGACAATGGGTTTTATTGTCGCCGGATTGATCTGTGGCGCCTTGAATGTCTATCTTTTCCTGAGAGAATGACTCATGGCTGATGGAAGCGTAATGATCAGAACTGTCTTTGTCTGTGGCCCGTTGAGCATCACCGCTACGGTGCTGACGACATGGCTGATTATGGCTGTGCTCTGGTTGGTTGCATGGCTCACTGCACGACGCTTAAGCATCGATCCGGGTCCGCTGCAGTCAGCCGTTGAAGGAGTCGTTTCCAGTATCGAGGAAGCGGTTTCAGCGGTTGCTCCTCAGCACGCGCGACGGATTCTTCCGTTGATTGGTACTCTGTGGATTTTTCTGGTGGGCGCGAACCTCTGCGGGCTGATCCCCGGCCTGCATTCGCCGACTCGTGACCTTTCCGCGACCGCAGCACTGGCAACGGTTGTCTTTCTTTCCACCATCTGGTTCGGTGTGCGCATTCAGGGAGTGAAAAGATATCTCCATCATTACCTTGTACCCAGCCCGATTCTGCTGCCGTTTCATCTGCTCAGTGAAGTGACCCGGACCGTGGCCTTGGCCGTGCGTCTGTTCGGCAACATGATGAGCCTCGAGATGGCCGCGCTGCTGATTTTACTGGTTGCCGGTTTTCTCGCTCCCGTCCCCATATTAATGCTGCATATCGTTGAAGCCCTGGTGCAGGCCTATATCTTCGGTATGCTGGCGCTGATCTATGTCGCCGGAGGAATTCAATCACAACAGCTGCGAGAATATAAACGAGGAGGCCCGCATGCCTGACTTAGCTAATTTCATTCAAGCCTCGACCGTATCGGCAATCTTCGGCACCGCGATCGGGGCTCTGGCTCCGGCGATCGCCATGGGATGGTCGATCAGCCGCGCTATGGATGCTCTGTCCCGCCAGCCCGAAGCGGAGCATTCGATTATGAGAACACTGTTTATCGGTCTGGCAATGATCGAATCCCTGGCCATCTATGTTCTGGTCATCGTTCTCATTGTACTGTTCAGGAACCCGTTGCTGGAATATCTCATTCAATAAGTGGGAATTGCACGGGTAGCAAACGATCACATAGCTGTAAAGGATCATTGTTTTGGAACTGAGCTGGTCCACTTTTTTGCTGGAGATCATTAATTTCCTCATCCTGGTGTGGATTTTAAAGCACTTTCTTTACCAACCGGTTCTGGATGTACTGGCCCGTCGTCGCGCCGCTGTTGAGGAGAAAATCAGTGCTGCCAGACACATGAATGAAGAGGCCGAACAGCTGAGGTCCGAATATGAAAACCGTCTCGCCGTCTGGGATCAGGAGCGTCAGCAAGCCAGAGAAGTTCTGGCGCAGGAGCTTAATGAAGAACGATTGCGACGGCTGGAAGCATTGACGTCCGCCTTGGCTCAGGAACGTGAAAAAACTCAGGCCAAGGAGTCGCGTCAGCGAACCAAGGCGCAACACGAGCTTGAACATCGTGCCTTGTTGCAGGGGGCACAATTTGCGACGCGGCTGCTTTCCCAGGCAGCAGGGCCGGAGCTGGAAGCGCGTCTGTTAACGCTCTTGCTGCACGGCTTGTCAGCACTTTCAGATGATCAGGCTCTGGCCTTGAAAAACCAAAGGGGAGAAGGTCCTGAGGTGATTTCAGTCGTCAGTGCCTATCGCTTGTCAGCCGCTCAACGACAGGCGTTGAAAGAGGCTCTCATCAAGGTCAGCGGACTTGAGACCAGAGTTCATTTTGAAGAGGATGCTGAACTCCTGGCGGGCTTACGTGTTACCATCGGATCATGGGTTCTGTATGCAAGTATCAAAGACGATTTGAGTGGGTTTGCGGAGTTTGCCCATGTGGCCTACTAACACGGAGCCTCTCGGTCCTTTGGCGCAACAGGCCGCTTGGCTTGAAAGTTATCAACCGGCATTGCGGATTGCCGAGCGGGGCAAAGTTCTCTCCGTTGGTGACGGGATCACCTGGGTCACCGGCCTTCCCTCAGCGGCTATGGATGACATCCTGGATTTTGAGGATGGTAGCCGGGCCCTGGTTTTCGACCTGAATGAAACCCGCATCGGTGCCATCCTCCTGCGTGAAACGAGTGATCTGACCTCGGGAACCCCGGTCCGTCTTGCCGGTCGGCGTTTGAGTATTCCGGTTGGAAACAATTTACTCGGCAGAGTCATCGATCCCCTGGCTGCCCCTCTCGACGGCGGCCCAGAGCTTACCCCCACGGCCTGGCAGCGACTGGAAACTCCTGCGCCACCTATTGTTCACCGTGATTTTGTGCATGCTCCCCTTTATACGGGCGTCAAAATTATTGATACTCTGGTTCCTGTCGGCAAGGGTCAGCGCCAGTTGCTGGTCGGTGACGATGGCCTTGGCCGCAGCGCTCTAGCGCTTGATGCCGTCATCAATCAGAACGGGAAGGATGTTTTTTGTGTCTATGTGTTGATTGGCCAGAAACGCTCAACCGTGGTGAATGTTATTGAGACCCTGCGCGATTATGGGGCCTTGGAGCATACGACTGTTGTGGTTGCTGAGTCCAGCAGTATGCCCGGTTTGCAGCACCTTGCCCCCTTTTGCGGCTGTGCCGTGGCCGAGTTCTGGATGCAGCAGGGGCATGATACTCTGGTGGTCTATGATGATTTGGCGACCCACGCCAAAACCTACCGGGAGCTGTCTCTGTTGTTGCGGCGCCCGCCCGGACGCGAAGCTTACCCGGGAGATATCTTCTCAGTCCATGCCCGACTGTTGGAACGTGCCACCTGCCTGAATGCCGCCCATGGCGGCGGCAGTATGACAGCGCTGCCGATCGTAGAGACCCAGCTGGGGGAAATTGCTGCCTACATCCCCACCAACTTGATTTCCATTACCGACGGGCAGATTTATCTTGATCGCGGACTCTTTGCCGGAGGCTTCCGCCCCGCTATCGACATCGCTCGCTCGGTTTCAAGGATTGGCGGACAGGCTCAGCACCCGCGGATTAAAGAGGAAGCCGGGCGCATGAAGCTCGATTACCTTCAGTTTCTCGAGTTGGAGGTTTTTACCCGTTTTGGAGCAAAACTGGAAGCTTCGATGGATGTCGCCATTCAACGGGGCAGGATTCTTCGCGAAATCCTGAAACAGGACCGTTTGACGCCATTGCCCGCCGCTTTCCAGATGGCCTGGCTGATCGCTTTCAATGATCAACATTTTACTGATGTCGACATTGAAAGAGTTCATTTAATGCTGGATACATTGCTGCAGCAGGTACAGGCTACCCACTTGACTCTTGACAGTCCGAGAGAGGACTGGAGCCGTTTGGTCGCAGCATGGCTGGATGGTGGCACCACGACTGTTCAGCCATGACCCGCCGACAGGATCTCAAACACTTCCGTCACAGTCTGGGTGAAATTCGCGAAATCATGAATTCCATGAAAACCCTGGCCTACATGGAAACCCGAAAGCTCTCCCGTTTTATCGATGCTCAGCACAATGTCGTTGCAACCCTCGAAAGAGTGGCAAGCGACTTTCTGAGCTTTTATCCTGAAGCACTCTCGGAAATGGAGGCGCTGTCCAGCCTTTACCTGATTGTCGGTAGCGAGCGAGGTTTCTGTGGGGATCTGAATCAGACGCTGATCCGCCATGTTGAAGCGGTGCTGAAAAATCAGTCTGCGGATAAAACCATGCTGATGACCGTAGGGAGAAAGCTTCACGGGCTGGTGGCCGAAAACGATCTGGTCAACATTCTGATGGACGGAGCCAATATTGTTGAGGAAGTTCCGGATGTTCTCGGCAGAATCGTTCAACAGTTGGCTGTTTTACAGCAGCAGAACAGTGTGTTTCCGGTCTATGCCATTTATTACGGCAATGAAGGAATTCTTGAAAGGCAGCTGATTCCGCCTTTTCAGGACTGTCTGCACGGCGACACAAATATTCTCCATCCGCCGGCATTAAATCTGATCCCTGAAACTTTCATGCTCGGCTTAGCGGAACAATATCTTTTTGCCGTGTTGCACGAGGTGCTTTACGTGTCTTTAATGAGTGAAAATCACCACCGGATGCTTCACCTGGAAGGCGCGGTGAAGCATCTTGATGACAAGCTGGATAATATTGCCAGACGCTACAACCTGTTACGCCAGGAAGAAATCATTGAAGAGATCGAAATTATCCTGCTCAATTCAGGAGGCGTTTAGGAAAGATTGTATCAGTTTGGATGCTGTAAGTCGGTATTGAAGCCAGCCGATAACAGCTCCGGCAGCTGTTTTCAAGCTGTTACTCCGCTGTGTAAAGTTAATGCGGAATAAAACTTGAGAAGATTTCGATTTTGGCGACATGTCATCAAATCCGTTTTCCTGAGCAGTCCGGATGCAGCCATGGTGGTTTTTTATGGCTGTTGAGATCAAAAATATCCCATAGAGAAATCTTAAATCTGTTGAATTGGTGAGGGCTTTGTGCTAAAAGTCTGTGTTTCGCCTGCTCTCATGGTGAGTTCAGGTGCTTCCTTGCTCCGAAGAAATTTCGGGGCTGCTAATCCGAGAGGAGAAACATTGATGAGAAATTATGAATCACTCTACATCATCCATCCTGATGTCGTCGGAGACGAACTGACGGCGATGGTGGAGAAATTCCAGGGTGTGCTCACTGACCAGGGGGCAGAGATTCACAAGCTGGATAACTGGGGCGTCAGGAAGTTGGCGTACCCGATCAAAAAAGTCGAGCGCGGCTGCTACGTGCAGACTTATTTTCAGGCAGATCCGCAAATCATCACTGAGTTTGAGCGCCGTCTGCGTTTGGATGAGAATGTGTTGCGCTTCCTGACGATCCGGCTTGAGGGAGAATTTCCTGCGACAGAAGCTGTTGCAGAAGAACCCCACGTCGTTGAGGACATCAGCGAAGAAGAAGAAGAGTAAATATACAATTATTCGGGAGAATATATCATGGCATACGAAAATTCAGGTCGCCCTTCATCGCCGGCACCGCGGCGACGCTTTGGTCGGCGTAAGATCTGTCGCTACTGTGCGGACAAAAATCATAAGATCGATTACAAGGACATTGATAACCTTCGTTACTACCTGACCGAGCGTGGCAAGATTGTGCCGCGGAGAATTTCAGGGACCTGCGCACTCCATC
Source organism: Desulfuromonadales bacterium (assembly GCA_016931615.1). Lineage (GTDB taxonomy): Bacteria > Desulfobacterota > Desulfuromonadia > Desulfuromonadales > Geopsychrobacteraceae > JAFGEL01. The sequence continues at coordinate 52,016 of JAFGEL010000052.1, read as the reverse complement.
AGCGCCAGATTGCGGAGGCGATTAAAAATGCGCGGCAGATTGCACTGTTGCCTTATACGGCTTCGCATTCCCTTTAAATAGCGATTTCGTTAATTAATAAAATGAAAATCCAGGCGGTTCTTTTCACTGCAGCAGGTATCGGGATCACTCTGCTGTGCCTGCTTGGAATAAGCTGGGTCGGTCCTGCCGGCGCTTTTCTTAACCTGCTGACTCCTGTGGCGGCAGCTTACATGGGAATGCGCTTCGGCCTGCGCAGTGCGGTTGTGGTTGTCGCGGTCACCAGTTTACTGTTGTTGCAGCTGGCGACGACTTATACCCTGGTCGCCTACCTCGGGGTTTTCGGCATCGGTTCTTTACTGCTGCCGTGGTTTTTACGCCGGAACATCCCCTGGGACCGGACCCTGCTTTATGTTTCGCTCGGGTCGGCTATCGTGACCGGGATGATGGTTCTTGTGACCCTGGCGACCACTGGCACAGGCCTGACAACATTGATTGATCAAGTCATTCAGGCTGAAGTTGATCAGGCCATGCAGGTTTACCGTGATGCGGGCTTGACCGGTGCCCAATTGCAGGATATGCAAGCGGTCACCGCTAAGCTAGCGGACTTTATCTCCGGCAGCTTTTATGGTTTGTATGTGGCCGCCGTTATGGCAGTTCAGGCGTTGTGTCTGCTGATTTTGTTCAGGTTAAAGGGTCGCTGGTACAGGATTTCCGGGACGCCCTTTGGTCAGTGGCGTTTGCCCGCAGGTCTGATCTGGGGACTGATTGCAGCCGGATTTTCGCTGTTTGTGCCGCTTGATGCTGTTGTTCTGGTAGGGCGTAGCCTGCTCGTGGTGCTTCTGCCACTCTACTTTTTACAGGGCATGGCGGTGGTAAACAGTTTCTTGCAGCGCAAGACCTATCCCCCGGTTATCAAGGGGCTGATTTATTTCCTGCTATTGGCGCTTAATCCGCTGCCAATAGTTGTGACCAGTGTCGGTGTTTTTGATCTGTGGATCGATTTTCGCCGGCCGCGACAAAAGAAAATTTAAAACCCGATTCAAACGGAGGAGATAAATGAATACCAACGTTATTTTAAGAGAAAATGTCGATGGGCTGGGGACTATCGGCGATGTCGTCAGCGTTAAAGCCGGCTACGCTCGAAACTACCTTATCCCACAGGGCTTTGCCAGCATCGCCGATCAGCGCAATGTCAAGGAGCTTGAACACCAGAAGCGTCAACTCGCCCGCAAACTGGAAAAAGTCACCAAGGATGCCGAGGCGATCAAGGCGAGGATTGAAAAGGTTACCTGCGAATTTACTCAGCGTGCCAGCGAAGAGGGTAAGCTGTTCGGTTCGGTGACATCCATGGATCTGGAAAGCAAGCTCCAGGATGCCGGGATCGACATTGACCGGAAAAAAATCCAGTTGGGCGAGTCGATTAAGTCGCTGGGTGAGCATGTCGTCCCGGTTAAACTGGACGCCGGTGTCGTCGCTGAGCTGAAGGTTGTCGTCAACGCCGAAGAAGAGGCCTGATTCTCTTCCCGGTTGGAATTATTACTCACCCCTGGCGACAGCTGTGCGGCCGCCAGGGGTGAGTGGTGTTTTAAGCTTTAAGCGTAAACCGCATTTGCCGCTTTTACTGCGACTCCGCCGGTAATATTCGCTCCCAGCTCAGTGAGAATGGCGTCCAATGCGCCCAGGCAGAGCAGGACGTTGGTTTTATTGCTGGCATGCCCCATCAGCCCGATTCTCCAGGCTTTTCCTGCCAGAGCTCCCAGTCCGGCACCGATCTCCAGATTGTAGTCCTGAAGCAGTTTTGAACGCACGACAGCATCGTCGATCCCGTCAGGAATGGTGACGGTGTTGAGCTGCGGCAGGCGCTCTCCTTCTTTGGCGATAAATTTCAGGCCCATCGCTTCGATTCCGGCTCGTAATGCAAGATGATTCTTCCAGTGTCTGTCCCAGGCGGCTTGCAAACCCTCTTCCTGAAGAATAACCAGGGCTTCATGCAGAGCGTACAAGGCGTTGATCGGTGCGGTGTGATGATAAGCACGTTTGGTGCCCTCACCCCAATAGCCCATGACCAGATTCAGATCGAGAAACCAGCTCTGTACGGGAGTTTTCCGCGAAGAAATTTTTTCCACAGCGGCAGCGTTGAAACTGACCGGTGACAAGCCGGGAGTGCAGGAGAGACACTTCTGCGAGCCGGAGTAAATGGCGTCGATATCCCATTCATCGACCAGCACCGGAAGGCCACCCAGAGAAGTTACAGTGTCGACGATGGTCAGGCAATTATAGCGGTGGGCAATTTCCGCCAGTTTTTTGGCATCTGAAAGTGCTCCAGTCGAAGTTTCGGCGTGGACGAAAGCAACGATTTTGGTATCAGGGTTGGACTTAAGCGCCTCTTCAAGTTTATCCGGATCGACGGCCTGGCCCCATTCATCGTCAACAGCGATGACGATTCCGCCACTTCGGGTCACATTCTCTTTCATCCGCCCGCCAAAAACACCATTCTGGCAGACGACAACTTTGTCGCCAGGCTCGACCAGGTTGACAAAACAGCACTCCATCCCCGCTGAACCAGGTGCGGAAACCGGCATAGTCATTCTGTTTTTGGTCTGAAAAGCATACTGCAGCAATTCTTTCATTTCATCCATCATCTGGACGAACTGCGGATCAAGATGCCCGATCGTGGGTCGTGACATGGCTTCCAGGATGCGCGGATTGACATCGGAGGGTCCTGGGCCCATCAGGGTTCTCTGCGGGGGGTGGAATGATGAGATACTCATAGCTGACTCCTTGGATGAGTTAAAATCAAATCCGTTTATCTCTCTTACTCAAGTTGAAGAACTAACATGTTCAGAGATTTCATCAGAAGGGTGTCATGCGCCTGGTGGGGATTATACGACCCTGGAAATGGAATCTTCGGACACAACTTGGGTGAAGTTGATAGCCGGACAATAGATACGATTTCGATTATATAGCAAAAAGACAATAACCATTAAAAGAATTGACAAAAATATTCAATATATCGCAGTGTACGCCCCACATGTCCCGGTAAAAAGGCTGATTTGAAGGTCAAATGACGCTGATCCAATTCATAAAAAAACACATTGGCATCAAAATTCTTCTGGCATTTTCTTCTGTTCTGGGGGTTGCGCTGGCTTTGGTTATTTTTATCAGCGGGCTGATCTTTCAGGATTTCGGCAGCTTTGCCATCAGCGAAAACGAGCAGCAACTGAAAAAGCAGGCGGCCAATTTTCTTGATGCCATTACTCAGGAGCGGGCTCAGAAATACGACGCAGCCTTTCAGAAGATCGCGGCCTATTCCTATCTCATTGCCAAACAGGCTGAGATCAAGTTTCAATCGACAGACCACCCTCAGTCTGGAAGTCCCGCCGCTGAGAATATGCAACGCTATCCTCAGAACGGCATTTTTTACAACCGGTTTTTTTCCCCCCTGGCGACCATCTATTGGGGGAGCGAGCAGGTCCCCGAAGCGGTGCTTGAGGAAATTGGCCGGTTGGCGCCTTTTCTGACCGTTCTGCGTGACGCCAAAGAGCAGAATCCGGCAGTTGTCGCCAGCCACCTGATTATGACTTCCGGTTGGGCGCATTATTACCCTAACAGCGATTTTCTTTACACCCTCCCGCCACTGACAGAACTCGACCTGAGAGACACCAACAATTATGTTCTGGCTCTTCCCGAGCGTAATCCAAAAAAATCAACGATTTGGGTGCCTGTCTATTTCGACGATGTCGGTAACGGATTGATGACGACGGCCTCAACCCCGATATTCGGTCCTGAAGGACGCTTTATGGGGGTTGCCGGGTTGGACCTGCCGATCCAGAATATCCAACGCCAGATACTGACGGCGACCGATGTCGATGTCGATCTTAAGTCAAAAGGGTTCTTTACTTTTCTGCTGGATGATCGTGGGCAGTTGATCTCTTTTCCAGTGGAAAAGCTCACTGAGTTCGGGATCGATGTCCCCACTGAGCGGTTTGAAAATTCCTTCGACCTGTTGGAGCGGGGACTGGCAGATTCGAGAATCGCTAGTGTCAGAGACGTTGGTGAGCGAATTCTGACCACGGAAAAACAGACATCGGTGTTTCTGTTGGGCGAAGAACCTTACCTGGTTTCGTCTCAACGCCTGGTATCAAACGGGTGGTACCTGGTGACGACCCTGCCTGAACAGATTTTTCTGGCGCCTTCGCTTAAACTCGGTGAGCTGCTGGCTGGAAAGCTCAGTTCATTGCAGTATCAATTTTATCTGATGGCCATATTCTTTATTGTCGGGTCGATTATTATTATTGTCGTATTTCTCAATACGGCCTTTCTCCGCCCGTTGAAAACTCTGACAACCGCAGTGCGCAGTGTCCGTGACGGAGACCTTGAGCAGGACTTGAAATCGCGACGAGTCGATGAAATCGGTATGCTCATGAACTCTTTTGAAGATATGGTCTCAACTTTAAAAGAGAGTAAAGAGCGTGAACATGATCATGCTGAGCATCTCGAAAAGACCGTTAGAGAGCAAACCTATGAGCTGCAATTACAGAAAGCCGAATTGGAAAAAGATATTTTGCGACGGAAATCAGTCGAAAAAGAGCTGATTCAGTCGAAACATCAGGCTGATGCGGCAAACCTGGCCAAGTCACAGTTTCTTTCAAACATCACCCACGAGTTAAGGACGCCCCTGATCGGGGTGCTCGGTATGAATGAACTACTGCTGCGGACAGATCTGGATGCCCAACAGCACGTTCTGGTCGACTCGGTGCAAAGCTCGGGTCATGATCTGCTCTCTATGGTCAACAGTATTCTCGATTTTTCCAAGCTTGAATCGGGGGCTTTCGAGCTTGAATCTCATGTTTTTGACCTGGCCTCCGCAGTTGAGGATGTGGTTCTTCTGCTCAGCGGAACAGCTGCGGAAAAAAGTCTTGAATTAGTCGTGCAGATTGCTGATGACGCACTCTGGACGGTCAGGGGAGACGAAGCAAGATTGCGTCAGATTCTTTTGAATCTGGTCAGCAATGCTGTGAAGTTTACCGTGGCCGGTCAGGTGATTGTCGATGTGGCTTTGGAGGCCGCAGACCCGCAGACCGGGACGCTGATTTTACAGGTCAGGGATAGCGGTATCGGTATGAGTGAGGAGTCGCTGAATAAAATTTTTGAGGCTTTTGTTCAGGTTGATAACTCGGAGACTCGTGAATACGGCGGGACCGGCCTGGGTTTGGCGATCGTGCAGAAGCTTGTGATGATGATGAACGGAACCATCCACGTCTCCAGCCGGCAGGGGGAGGGGAGTGCTTTTACGGTGACTTTGCCTCTGCAACTGGTTGCGCCACAAAACCGGCATGACCATTCTTTCGCGGGTCGGGGTCGGATTCTCCTCCAGGTTGAGCAGCCTCAGGTGCGCGAAGCACTGGAGAACATGCTGCGGAGTGTTGAGGCCGACCTGAGCGTGGTTTCTGATGGCGAAAAGTTCTGGTCGAGATTGAATCCGTCCGAACGGCAGCTGGAGTGCGCCTACGACATCCTGATCGTTGAAGCCAAAGCGCGGCTGGAAAATGGGGAACTGCTTTACGAGAGAATTCTCAACAGTTATGAGCCTGGTTCATGTGTCATCATCTGCCTGTGTGATCGTGCAGGACTGCTCGAGAAAAAACTTCCGGATACTATTCTGCCGCTGGAAAAACCGGTCACCAGGACGCAACTCTTCTCCCTCCTTGAGATGTCACGCAAAAACCTTTCAGAAAAGATGAAGTCGCCTGCCATTTAGTCCTCTTCAGCCTGCTTAGCAGTCACTTGCCACACTTGCCTCCATCGGCAATTTATCGTTTCGAATCGATCTTATATCCAGAGTTTATTTCTTGTTTTTCCCATGAAATGTCTGTAATATAATTTGTAAAATTTAATATGGATATATTTATGTTTTGTGCGCGCTTGGTTTCGGCTCTTTTAGCATTTTTCATCTTCTCAGGTTGCGATATGCGGCAATACCCCTATCCTCAGGGATCTGACCGCAGGGAAATTCTGATTTACAGCGGTATGACGATGATCAAGCCGTTGCTTGAAATCAAGACTCTGTTCGAGGAGAGGGAACACTGTACGGTAAAAATAAGTTATGGCGGCTCGGGCCATCTGTTGCGCTCGGTCGGGGTCAATAAAATCGGCGACCTGTTTTTTCCCGGTGACCAGAGTTATGTCCGGAACCTGGAGAAACAGGGCTTGATTTTTGACCAGGTTGAAGTCGGTTATAACCAGATCGCTTTTTTCTCTCAGCCGGGGAATCCCAAGGGTCTTGAGGCGAATTTGAGTCAGCTTGTGGACAAAAGTCTTCATGTTGTTGTCGGAAACGAAAAGTCAGGAGCTGTTGGGCGCGAAACAAAAAAAATACTCGAGAAAGCCGGAATTTACCAGGCCGTGATGCAAAATGCTCTGTACCTGACCACCGATTCAAAAGGCCTGGTCAAAGCGCTGAAGGACAAAGACGCCGACCTGGTTGTCAACTGGAAAGCTGTCGGTTTTATCCCGGAAAACCGCGATCAGATGTATCTGATTCCCTTAACTGAAGACGCCGCGGAAAAGGTGCCTCTGGTGATGAGCGTGTTGAAGTACAGTCAGCATCCTGAACTGGCGGCAAAGTTTATGGATTTCTCTGTCTCTGAAACGGGTCGGAAGATTTTTCAGCGTTACGGTTTTAGAGATTAAATCATGATTCTAAAACACCTCAAGCAACCAATCATTGCACAGATAACCGTACTGGTCGGTTTTGTTCTGTTCAGTTTGGCCGGTTTGAAAGCCGGCAATATTTTGCTAGAACAGCGCCAAAATTATTTGCAGGGCCTGGTCAAAAACGAACAAATCAAAGTCGAAATATCTCATGTTCTGCAGAAGAAACTGTTTGAGATCAACGTCAAGATACATGATCTGGCGAATGTCAACAGTGCATCGGAAATGAACCGAATTTTCAGACGCTTTGAAACGCTGAGACATGACGTTGATCGTACCCTGGAGGTTTTACATCAGGGTGGCGAATGGGTTGAATCTTATCCGGTAAACTTCGGCGGTGAAGAGATCATTACTCGGCAGCTGACTTACAAGAATTATCAAATCCAAAAAATAGATTTGCAGCTGATCGAGCTCACGGCCAAATTAACCGACCTTGATCAGATCGTTGAACAATTTTCCGCAGTGATAAAATTAAAAATCAAGGCGTTTGAAAAACGCGATGCACAGCTTGTTGCGGAAGCCGTGAATAGAGTCAGCCAGCATTACAAAGGCATAGAGCCGTTTTTCGTGCGGATTCTGGAAAATTCGTACCGGTTACATTTTGAGAGTCAGCAGGAAATGGAGCGTATTCATGCTATTCATGCCGGGTTTGTGCGCAGATTTAACAGCGTGGAAAACACTTCAGGAATAGTCATGGCCGGTTTAATTCTGCTGCTGGGGAGTTTCGTTCTGCGCTCAAGTCGCCGCATTCTGAATGAAAGGGACGGCTATCAGCTGGAACTTGTGGCTGCCAACGAAAATCTGGAGAAAAAAGTTCAGGTTCGTACCCTGGAACTGGAGAAAGAAGTGGCCGAGCGTAAACAGGCTGAAGATCATGTCGCGGATCAGGCGGCTTTTCTGCTCAATATCATTGAATCGCTGGGACACCCGTTTTGCGTCATCAATGCAGACAATTACGAAATTGTGCTTGCCAATACGGCTGCAGGTCTGACGGTTGGAAAAGAGACCATGACCTGTCATGCATTGAGTCATCACCAGTTGCTGCCCTGCTCAAGACAGGAACATCCATGTCATTTACAGATCGTTAAAAAAACCGGAAAACCGGTTGTTCTTGAACATGTGCATACGAATTCCCACGGTGAAAAAATTACTGTTGAAGTTCATGGTTATCCGGTTTTTGATCCATCCGGTAAGCTGATTCAGATGATTGAGTATACACTCGATATGACCGCAAAGAAGAAAGCTGAGAAAGCTCTTCTGGAGGCCAAGGAACAGCTCGAAGATAAGGTCAAAGAACGGACATCTGCACTTGAAGAACAGATTTTTAAGCGTAAAAAAGCGCAGTTGACACTGATCAAAAGTGAGCGCCATTTCCGCAGACTGATCGAAAATATTTCCGATATCATCACCATTGTCGATGCTGCCGGAATGATCACCTACACCAGCCCTTCGGCGGAGAGTATTCTGGGGTTTTCCCCGTCGGATGTCATCGGTCAGGATGTTCGTAACCTGATCAAACCGGAAGATATGACCTATCTCGATATGCATGAGCTTTACGCGAAATATCAAGCAATGGATTTGATGAGGTACAGGGTTGTCACCCCTGACGGGTCGTATCGCGTATTGGAATCATTGATCCGTAAATTTGAGCAGGACGACGGATCGGAAGCATACATTCTCAATTCACGTGATGTGACGACGCGGGTGGAGGCTGAAGAAGAAACCCGTAAGTTAAGACTGGTGATTGAGCAGTCACCCGATAGTATCGTTATAACGGATACTGAAGGGCGTATTGAATTCGTCAATGCGGCCTTTGAAGAAACCACCGGTTATCGTTCTGCTGAAGTTATCGGTAAAAATCCACGCATTCTGCAATCAGGAAAAACCCCTGCCGCCAGATTTACGCAATTATGGAAAACGATTAGCCGCGGTAAAGTTTGGCAGGGCGAATTTGTCAATAAAAAGAAAAATGGCGAACATTACGAAGAGAATGTGCTGATTGTGCCGATCAAAAATCTGCATGGAGAGATTACCAATTACGCAGCCGTCAAAGAGAATATTACTGAATTACGCAGAGCACAGAAACAGGCTGTCAGCGCCAATCAGGCAAAATCAATCTTTCTGTCACGGATGAGCCATGAACTGAGAACTCCGCTTAATGCGATCAACGGATTTTCGCAGTTGATGTTGAAGAGTAAAAAACATCCGTTGACGGAGAAACAGCGCCACATGGCGGAGCAGATCTTGTCGGCAGGCGATCACCTGTTGCAGCTGATTAATGAAGTTCTGGACCTGGCACGTATCGAGTCGGGGGAATTTACTCTTTCCCTCGAGCCCGTTGATCCTCAGCAGATTCTGAGGGAATGCCTTTCTCTCGCCCAACCTTTGGCGGACAACAAATCGATTACTCTTATCAATCGTTGTTCCGGCCATCACTTTCCCTTCATCAGAGCTGATCAGACGAGGACCAAACAGGTTTTGCTCAACCTGTTGTCCAACGCGGTCAAATACAACCATCAGGGCGGTACCGTTGAGATTTCAACCGCATTGGAAGATGCCGGATTCTTACGTTTTGCTGTTTCAGACAACGGCCTGGGCATTGCTGAAGACAAGCATAAAGATGTCTTTATGCCCTTTACCAGGATGGTGGATAACCCCGACGCGATTGAAGGTACGGGGATCGGCATGACGATTACGAAGCAGCTGGTTGAGCATATGGGAGGAGAAATCGGTTTTGAAAGTCGGCTGGGAGAGGGGAGTCGTTTCTGGTTTGTTTTGCCGTTGTGTACTAAAAAGGTTCCTCTTGAGCAAGTCGAGGCGAGTCTGAACAATGGCGCTGAGATTGAAAAAGCGGAAAGCAGTGATGAACATTTGAAACATCTCTTGTATATCGAAGATAACCCGACAAATATCAGTTTTATGCGTGAAGTTGTCGATGATATCGGTGGTTTCACCCTGGAAATCGCCGACAGTGGAGAAGCGGGAATTCAAGCAGCGATAAACAGGACTCCGGATCTTATTCTTCTTGATCTGAATTTGCCGGGCATAGACGGATTTCAGGTTTATCGACAGTTGAAAGCGCAGCCTGAGACGGAATTTGTTCCCGTTGTGGTGGTCAGTGCGGATGCGATGGAAAAGACTGTGAAAAAAATAGAAAAATTCGGTTTCAATGGTTATTTATCCAAGCCGGTCAAGATTGACCTGCTGAAGAAAACTTTAACAGAGACTTTGGGGGTAGAATGATAAACACTGCGTTCGATCTCGATGATCTGGTTGTGCACGCGGCACTTGCCGATATTCATGACGCCAAGATTCTGATTGTCGATGACAACCCCGCGAATGTTGCTTTGTTGGAAGCTGTCCTCGAAGAAGAAGATTACTCCAACATCTATTCCACAACCGATCCCACACAGGTTATGCCGCTTTGTCGGGAACACGACTTCGATCTTGTCCTGCTGGATATCCGCATGCCGGGCCTGTCGGGCATTGATGTTCTCAAGCTGCTGGAAAAAATCATTTTAGATGATTTCCTGCCGGTGATTGTGCTGACTGCGCAAACCGATCAGGATACGCGGCAGCAGGCTTTGGCGGCCGGGGCCAAAGATTTCCTGACCAAACCTTTTGAGGACTGGGAAGTACTCCTGCGTATCGAAAATACTCTCAATACGCGCATGTTCTATACGCGCCAGGTCCTGAGGGCCGATCTCATGGAATCCGAGGTTCTGAAACGGACCAAAGAAATTCGGGAAACCCAATTTGAAATAGTTCAGAGGCTGGGCGCTGCCGGAGAGTTGAGAGACAATGAGACCGGGGCGCATGTCAAAAGAATGAGTCATGTTTGTCAGCTTCTGGCGGAAAAACGTGGTCTGGGGACGGAATTTTCCGAATTGTTGCTGTATGCCAGTACTATGCACGACGTCGGAAAAATCGGCATTCCTGACAGCATCCTGTTAAAACCGGGTAAGCTCAGCCGCGAAGAGTGGGATGTTATGAAACAGCATCCGAAAATCGGGGCAAAAATTATCGGCGATCATGATTCCAGGCTGATCACCCTGGCACGGGAAACAGCACTCTACCATCACGAAAAATGGGATGGTAGCGGTTATCCGCATGGTTTGGTCGGTGATGCAATTCCGATTGCGGCACGTATCGCGGCAATCAGCGATGTTTTTGACGCTTTGACCTCGGAACGTCCTTACAAACAGGCCTGGCCGGTGGATAAAGCGGTCGCGATCTTGAAGGAGGAATCCGGCCAACATTTTGAGCCGCTGATGGTCGAATTGTTTGTAGAGCATCTGGACGATATTCTCAAGATCAGAGATCGTTATCGGGATCAGGAGGTTTTTCACAACGATTTCGGCCTGGAGGCAGGACGCTAACCTGTCAGAGATTTCACTTGGGGAATAATTATGTTGATTATGAAATGCCCGGAATGTGACAAATATATCAGCTCAGCTCTGCTTGCGGAAATCGATACGATTCAATGCGAGCACTGTTCAGCACAGGTTCGGGTTAAGAATGTCCTGGTTTCGTCCAACGGTTTCACCTTCGATAGAAGTGATTTACTGAAACGTTTTTTTCGTTATCGTAAACTGCTTGACGAGGTGATTGATGAGCGCAACGCTTTATTTGCCAATGCCTCAGCTTCAAATGAGAGTAAACGCAGCATTGAGCAGTTTCTGGCGATTCTACAGGGGATGATGACCGGGGCCCGTGATCATTTTCGTTATCAGTTTGAGTCTCAGGTTGTCACCCGGATTCTTTACAACAAAGTGCAATGCCACGGAAGCTTTATTAACCTGAGTATGGAAGGAGCCTGTTTGGAAATTGCCTCTTCCTATTCTCTGCCACGGGTTGGGGGGGGGATTGCCGTTGAGTTTTCGCTGCCTGATCAGGATGATATTTTTACCCTGGATGGAACCGTCTGCTGGACTCAGAAGGGTAAAGACCCGGTAGGTGGCAAACACAGTGTCGGGATAAAATTTAATGACTTCGGAAGCGACCTGAAAGACATTCTTTGGAGTTTTATTTCCGGGCTGGCCACCCAGGTCCCCCGATAACGCGCCTCCGCCACCCGTTGGTTGACTTTATTTATTGAGGCAGATATACCAATCGTTTAGTAACCCACCCCTGCCGGCTGAATACTTGCCGGATCGGTTGCATGGCAGGGGGTCACTCCATAGACCATGCCGCAGTTGCTGCAGCTGCTTTCCATGGTATGCATGGTAAAAGTTGCCTCGCAAGCTTCACAAGTCAGTTTCAGGGGGGTCGGCATCAACATGCTGCTGAAGCCCATCTGTCTTAACTTATTGACGATCAGACTTCCATTTTCAAAACGTCCGTTGCAACCATCGTGCATTTTATCACTCCTTAAATATTTTCCAGGGTTTCTCCGCCGCGAATACGATTTCGCAGCGCGAGCAGTTTATTGTCGAGTTCTTCCAGGGCGATCAGGTTTTTCCGCTCAGCTGGACTCGATTCTATGATCTTGTCGATACCGCCGTTGCGAATAACCAGACGCCGGTCACCCATCAAGGCCAGAATCGGATCATGGGTAGCCATAAGGATGATCTTTTCTTCTTTTACCAGGAGGTCCAGCGCTTTTTTGCGATCGATGCCGGCATTCTCTATTTCATCGATCAGGGCGATCGGGGATTTGCTTAAGATGGCCATGTCGGCAATCATCAGTGCACGCGACTGTCCACCGCTTAAGGAGGTTACCGGCGTGTTCGGGCTGAACCTCTCTCCGGCCAGCTCGTTAGCCTGTTCCAGGATCTGGGCGATTTTCTCTTCCGGGTTCGTAACCAGGCGGCTTTCAGCATGCATGCGGATGAATTCTTCTGCCGACAGATCCATGACAAAGTTCATGTTCTGTGAAAGCTGGGCCACCAGCTTATGCTCAGTGGAAAAACGCCATTTGCTGTCCGGGACCTGATCATTGATGAGAATTTTTCGACCGGTAGGTGTGTCCCCCTGTGCCACCCACTCAATGTCTGCCAAAAGACGGCTTTTGCCGGAGCCGGTCGGGCCGACGATGCAGACCACTTCCCCCGGTCTCAGGGTCAGTTCAATGTGCTCCGGACGTCCCGTCTTATCCCGACCACCGATGATGGTCAATGACTCGACTTTATCCAGTGGGCTCTGCAACGCCAGCATACCTGCAAGGAAATCGTCGAGAGACTTGCGCAGCTGTTCAGAACTGATTCCGAGATCTTCCAGCAGATCAGGATCAAGTGTGTCCAGATACTCTTCCAGACTTGTCGTTGTCGGCTGAATTTCGAGGCCGAAAGAAGACAGAAAATCTTCAATATAAGGGTGCTCTTCAAGGGTGACAGCCAGCGGTTTATGATAAAGAGATGTCGCTTTCATCGTTCAGATATCCATCTTTCTGATGTTACCGGTCTGGTGTTCTTCACCGATGCGGGTTTCTCCCAGGCAGTAGGAGCAGAGTGCCGAAGGCATGGAGAAACGCAGGGTTTTGCCTTTCAGCGTTTCAATGTCCGAGGCCTCTTCGAAAAGGCTGGTCAGCTCAAAGGCGCCCTGCCCGGTAATTCCGTTGACATGCATAATGATCGCGCCTGGATTCACCTGTTTCACCCGTGAAGCAAAGACTTCGCGTTCGGCTTGGGAAACAATATCGCCTTTGGTGATGACGACAATATCCGCCGATTTCAGCATCGGTCCGATTTTACGTGGCGTGTTGATGCCGCTGAGGTTATCAATCACACAGACGGCGGTGATTTCATTGATGTGCGGTGAACAGCGGTTGCAGAGTCCGGCACTTTCGCTGATCAGGTATTCGCAGCCGTTTTCGTGCCCCCAGGTGACACATGATTCGATGTTGCTGACAAAGTAGTGGTCAGGACAGAGCGCGCCGGACAACCCTTTCTGGACCAGCACTCCTTTTTCGGCATAGCGTTTGTCGTCATCTGTCAGCAGGCAGTCGAATTTTATGACGCCAATTTTCTTTTCACGCAACTGTAATGCTTCGATGACCCGTAGAATAACGGATGTTTTGCCGGACGACGGTGGGCCGGAAATGGTCAGGAATCGCATGGTTTGATCCTTTAAGCTGCATTCATTGAGTTTTCAAACACCTGGTTGGTCTGTCTGATTAACTCTCCGATGTCGTTCTGATAAATATAATCCCAGCCGATCCACTTCCACGGGTGGGCAAAATTAAGTTGATTGTCCACCTCAGGATGAAGCGACGGGAACAGGCCTTTTTGAGCCAGAATCTCGCCGACAGCTTTGCCTGAAAGGAATTCGGCAATCGGCGCAGTCCTGTCAACGCTGACATGTTTGGTGAGCATGAAGATCGGGCTGACGATGGCGCCATCATCCGGCCAGACAATTTCCAGACTCTTGACCATGCGTGCCATTTTGGTGAAGAAATAGGGCATGATCGTGACATAGGGTTTTTCTTCGGCGACCCGTTTCGCATTCTTGACCATTTGTGACGGATGCATCGACTTCAGCATGCACCGCCCGAGTTTTTCAATGCCCTCGTTCCCATGTTCCTGGTGGAGAGCCAGCAGGATGGCATTGAACAGGTCGAAATCACCCACCGGCAGGGCGACTTTTTGTTCAAATTCCGGTTCAAGCAGATCGGCCCAGCGGCGTGGAACCGGCAAATCGCCACGGACATCATGATTGACCATGAAGACAGCCGGGACAGCGGCGATAATGGAATAGTCCTTTTTAGGGTCCCTGATATCGATGGCGGAAAAATCGCTGTTGACAGTGTCTCCAGTCAAGTCGGTGAAAACAGACATTTCCTTGAACCGGCCGATAGTCTTCTGGTCAAAAAAAGTTTCGAAACCGGCAGATAAAAATATGTCGGGCAGTTCCGCCGGGTTTTCAATGTTTTTTATGTTTTCTTCGATCCAGTCGGCCCCTACGGACGCGGCTTCCAGCTTGTAGCTGACCGTGTTACCGGTTTTTTGTGTATAGCTTTCAATAAATTTATCAAACCCCTCCAACAGCGGCAGCCGAACCGGGCAGGGGAGCAGCCCGGTGACCGTGACGTCAGAGCCGTTATTGCGAGTTTTTTTCATGGTGACGTCAGCCAGGTTCAGCTGTTCGTCGATTTTTTCCTGTAACAAACCCATGAAGTTATCAAGATCGTAATTCTTGGTTTTGGCGGCACGCTCCAACTTTAAATAAGCAGCTACGGCATTGCGCTGTTTTTTGTCACGAAAATTTTCAAATCCGTTGGCGACGAATACGTCAAGCGTTTCCGGCCAATGTTCCAGAATAGTTTTGATGGTCATATCTTTATGCAGTGTCACGCTTGACATTACCGGCTCTCCCGCTTGAGTTGAAAATAGGTCCTGTTGAAGCAGTTGTTGGTACACATCTGACCTGGTTTGTGTTTTGTCATGACGGCAGTTTAAGTCAGGTCAGATGATTTTAAATTGATGCAGATCAAAAAGAAATAAATTAAGACAATTTTTGTCTAGATTTGACCTAGATCAATTTTTTTGCCTGCCGGCTGTGCCATTGTCTGGCCACAAGATGAAATCAATCACAATCTAAAAAAAGGAGATTGGAACATGAGCATGTTTTGTTTTCAGTGTCAGGAAGCGGCCAAAGGAACCGGGTGTACCATCGCCGGGGTCTGCGGCAAAAAAGAGGATACCGCCGGGTTACAGGATCTTCTGGTTTATACCCTTAAAGGTCTCGCCGTGGTCGCCGAGGAAGCTGATAAACAGGGGAAGTTGGATGATGCCGTGGGTCGTTTTATCTGTGAGGCCCTGTTTGCGACGATCACCAATGCCAATTTTGACAACGAGCGGTTCGTGGCCCTGATCAAGGAGACCATCGCCAAACGTGACGGTCTGAAGCTGGCCATCGGGTTCAGCAGTGACGCCGATGTCGTCAACTGGAACGGCAGTGCGGCTGAATATGCCGTCAAGGCTGCCGAAGTCGGGGTGTTGTCCCAGCCGAATGAAGATGTTCGTTCTCTGCGTGAGTTGTTGATTTACGGTCTCAAAGGCATGGCCGCCTATACCGATCATGCTGCGGTTCTCGGTTACCAGAAAGGTGAAATCTACAGTTTCATGATTTCTGCCCTGGCCAATACCACCCGCGAATTGAGCGTTGATGAAATGGTCGGCCAGGTTCTGAAGTGCGGTGAGGTTGCCGTAACCGCCATGGCTCTGCTTGATGAGGCCAATACCTCGACTTATGGTAACCCTGAAATCACCACCGTGAATCTCGGGGTACGCAACAACCCGGGAATCCTGATTTCGGGCCATGATCTTAAGGATATGGAAGAACTGCTGAAGCAGACCGAGGGAACCGGTGTCGATGTCTACACCCACAGCGAAATGCTGCCGGCAAACTATTACCCGGCGTTTAAGAAGTATGATCATTTCGTCGGAAACTATGGTAACGCCTGGTGGTTGCAGGATAAGGAATTTGCCTCATTCAACGGTCCGATCCTGATGACGACCAATTGCATCACCCCGGTCAAAGACGCCTACCGTGACCGCATCTACACCACCGGTATGGCGGGTTGGCCTGGCGCAAAGCATATCCCCGAGCGTGTCGAGGGGGGCAGCAAAGATTTTTCCGCGCTTATCGAGCAGGCCAAAACCTGTGCTCCGCCGGTTGAACTTGAAAGCGGTGAAATCGTCGGTGGTTTTGCTCATACCCAGGTCATGGCACTGGCCGATAAGGTCATAGATGCCGTCAAATCGGGCGCCATCAAGCGTTTTGTGGTCATGGCCGGTTGTGACGGACGTCATAAAGAGCGCAGTTATTTTACCGATGTAGCTGAAGCTTTGCCTCAGGATACGGTGATTCTTACCGCAGGCTGCGCCAAATATCGTTACAATAAACTTGACCTGGGTGATATCGGCGGCATCCCACGGGTTCTCGATGCCGGTCAGTGTAACGATTCCTATTCTCTGGCGTACATCGCCCTGCAACTGAAAGAGGTCTTTGGCCTAGACGATATCAACGACCTGCCGATCTCCTACGATATCGCCTGGTATGAGCAGAAAGCGGTGATTGTTCTGCTGGCCCTGTTGTCGCTGGGAGTCAAGCATATCCGCCTTGGCCCGACACTGCCGGCCTTCCTGTCGCCCAATGTTGCCAAAGTCCTGGTCGAGAACTTTGACATCAAGCCGATCGGTGAAGTTCAGGCTGATGTCGCGGCGATTATGGCCGGAAACTGAGCAGAAAAGCATAGCGAGAAAAACGGGCGGGTAACTTTCGGGTTGCCCGCTTTTTTGTTGATGAGGCAAACGGGCATTGATGTTTTTTTCTCTTATTGGCAGAATGCGGCGAATTATCGAATGACAATCATTGTTGAGGAGAAAACTGTCATGCCATATGGAAAAGAGGACGGAAAACTCTATTTTGGAATTCCTTCCGGAAGCTTGAATGAGCAGGTTCTGCGGCTGCTGGCCAAATCAGGGCGGCCGCTTAAACCGGGACGTCAGTATGAACTGATGGGACCCTACGACAAAGACGTGGTTTTTCGGGTTCTCGACCGCAAGGAAATGGCCCAGAAAGTCCGTGACGGTATCGTCGATTGCGGGATTACCGGTAAGGATTATGTTTTTGAAGCCGGGTTGGAGCAAGACGTTGAGGTGATGGG
Source organism: Desulfuromonadales bacterium (assembly GCA_016931615.1). Taxonomy (GTDB): domain Bacteria; phylum Desulfobacterota; class Desulfuromonadia; order Desulfuromonadales; family Geopsychrobacteraceae; genus JAFGEL01. The sequence goes on along the minus strand of JAFGEL010000052.1, from coordinate 34,693 downwards.
GGATTTCATCTTCTCCAAATATACCAACCAACCTTCACGCCTGGTGCTGGCCACTCGGCCAGAACTCGGTATCGCAAATCCCGAAGACTGTCGCGGCAGGATTATTGCCACCGAACTGCCCAACCTGACGAGAAGGAGGATGGCTGAGCTTTATGGTCTTGAGGATATTCAAATTCTTCACAGTGAGGGCAAAACCGAAGCCAAGGTCAATATGGGTGAATGTGACGCATTTACCGATATTACCGAGACCGGTGCGACTCTCAAGGCCAACGGCAATATTATTATCGCGGAACTGTTTACCTCCAACCCCCAGTTGATCGCCAATCGCGAAGCGATCAGGGACTCGGCAAAGCTGGAGAAGATGGAAGATATCCGCATTTGTATTGATGCCGTGTTGCAGGCCGAGCGTGAACCGGTCTTCATGGTTTTCATGGATGTGCCTGCTGCGGTGCTGCCCGAAGTTGAGAAAATGCTGCCCTCGGTGATCTCCCCGACGGTCAGTCCCGTGGTCGATGAGGCCTGGCGCAGCGTGGCGGTTGTTATTCGCGAGTCGCAATTAAACATTCTGGCGCCGAAACTGTTGCGTCTGGGCGTTGACGGCATTGTCCCGATTCCGGCGCCGAAAGTCTTTACCCAGGACATGGTTAACGCCAGACACTTTTAAAGTGTCATGACCCCCTCTGAGCCATGCTCTGCTGATAGGAGATGACCGTAATGGATAAAAAAATTCTCGAAGAAGGTAACGAACTGCTGATCGATTTCGACAAACGCGGCGGGCTGGTTCCGGCCGTTGTTCAGGACGTCGCCGATGGACGGATCCTGATGGTTGCTTATGTGAATAAACTTGCTCTGGATACGACTTTTGAAAAGGGCATGGCAACCTTCTGGTCGACTTCGCGCAACGAGCTGTGGACCAAGGGTGAGACCTCCGGAGATTATCTCAAAATCGTCGAAATTCTCACCGACTGTGACCAGGATGCCCTGGTTTACCGGGTTGAGCCGCAGGGTGGGGGGGCCTGTCATACCAAAGATCCGCAAACCGGAAAAACCCGCGCGACCTGTTTTTACCGCCGGGCTGATCTCGAGACTCAAGCACTGCACCAGCTGAAGTAAGGTGATGACGGCTGAATACCGGGGCGGATATTAGGCGCCGACAAAGTCCCGGTCGCCGTTATCCAGCAGGGCCATGAAGCGCTGGACATGCTGCTTGAATTCAGCAAGCTGGTTTTTTGGGACTTTCGTCGCTGTTGGTATCGCAGCAGTCAGTGGATTTACGGCCCGTCCCTTGATGTGCAGTTCGTAGTGCAGATGGGGGCCGGTGGAGCGCCCCGTGTTGCCCGACCGGGCGATGACCTCGCCACGTTTGACCTTTTGCCCGCGATAGACGCTGACGCGGCTTAAATGCATGTAACGGCTCAGGTATTGGCCGTCATGCTTGATCTCCACGTATTTCCCGGCATAAGGATGGTTTTTGACCCGGGTGATTTCACCGTCGGCAGCGGCCAGAATCGGCGTGCCGGTCGGCATGGCGAAGTCAACCCCGCGGTGCGGAGCAATACGTCCTGTGACCGGGTGCCGGCGTTTCGGGTTGAACGCTGAACTGATGCGGTGTCGGCCATTAAAAGGATAGCGGCGGAAGGCCCGAGCGAGACTTTCACCCTTCTCATCATAGTAGTTTCCATCCGAAAACAGAAAAGCGGCATAGCTGTGATTACGTGCAAAAATCCTGATCGCTTCAATGTGACTCTGGCCGGTCAGGGTGTCGTCGACCAACTGCAGACTGCGAATGATCTGAAAACGGTCTCCGGGGTGAATATCGCGGGAAAAATTCAACTTGTTTTTGAACAGGTGGGTAATGTTTCCGGCCTCCTGTTCACTCAGGCCGGCGGCCATGGCGGAGAGGTAGAAGCTGGCATCGATCTCGGCTTCGATGATCTGATTTTCCCAGGTCCCGGGTATGACAACTTCTTCACTTTCAAAGCTTGTGTCATCCGTGCGGCGGTAAACAACCTGGTGAGCGGGGTTGATGTAGAGCGCCATTTCCGCTAGTTGTCCGCTGCTCTCCTCGACCTTGAAGGTGAGCCGGTTGCCCGGCCTGAGGATATCCAGGGCAAGCAGAGATTCGTCGGCGGCGAGGATTGCGAATAAGGTGGTCTGGTCGATGTGACAGCTGTCGAATATCGCACTTAAATTGTCCCCTTCGGCAATCGTCCGGCTTAATATGGTGTGTCCACTGGAGTCGGGTGATGGCGTCGGCTGATCGAGAGCAACCGGGTTTGATTGCTCCGCTGCAGGTTGTGATGCAGGTGTCTGCGTTGCTGTTAATGAGGTTTTCCCGTCTGAGGGCAAACTACAGGAGAGCATGGCCGCCAGGCCGGCGGCGACCAGCAGGACAACGCAGAGCAGCAGCCGTCGACGACGCTTTCTTTTCAATTGCTCAACGGTTGGTTTCCAGGTTGCGTTCATAGACCTTGTGTCGTTTGCAATAGGCTCAGAAGAATGATTCTGTTCTGCATGCAACAACCTTCACCCTTCTGTCAAGCCCTGTTTTTCTATCGCCGGTCCTGCTTGAGGTGAAGACGGCAGGTCACCAGCGCTGTGAGGCTGCGGATGGGCTGGCCGAATAGTCGGCTATTTTTTGTTCATGACGACTTTACGTGGAAACAGGCTGCGCTTGTTCATTGGTGGCAACTGTGTCTCCTTGACATAACGCATGTCTTCAATCGTATAAAAAGCATTCGGGTTATACTTTTTGATGATCGAGAGGATTTTTGCCAGGTTTTTGCGCTTGGCAATGGTGAAAATCAGTTTAACCGGGCCGGTTTCCCCCTGGGCATCGACGCTGGTGACACCATAGCCGGCGTCCCAGAGAACATGAACCAGATCGTCCGCTTCCTGGCGGGTGATGACCCTGATCAACAGATTGCCGAGAGCCAGTCTTTCTTCAATGGCCACACCAACGAAATTTCCTGCGGCAAAGCCGAGAGCAAAAGCGATGTAGGTCTGCCATGAGGTCAGGTTCTGCATCACCTGGACGACCGCCAGGAGCCAGATCAGTGATTCAAAGAACCCGAGCAGGGCAGCCAGGTATTTCAGCCCTTTGGCGACAAAAATAATGCGCAGGGTGCCGATGGAAACATCCGTTACCCTGGCCAGAAAAACCAGTAACGGCAGCAGAAATATGGCGTAGCTTGAATTGCTCAACAGTGTCATGATTTTTTGTCCCTCGTCATTTTTTCAGCGCGCGTTTATATGCTGATTCAGTGATTTCTGCAACCATTATTTTTGTCTTTGGAAAGAGTGGTTTCCCGGGATTTCAGCCCTTAGGCGGCAACGTTTTGCCTGATTTAAAATTCTGGATATTCATTTCACTCAGGTTGCGTTCGCAAATTCCCTGTTCAGGGACGCGTGAACCCGTCCTGGGGCTTAGCTGACGCCATCCAGGCGTCAGCTACCCTGATCATTGAATTCGCGAACTCATTTCCCGCTTAACGCGAGTCATGTCGATAACCAGATCTAAAATAATCTGACCGGGGCTTTTTGTTCACGTTGACAGAGAACTCTGCTATCCTTCGTTTTTATTTTACCCTCTCAGGAAAGACTCTTTATGCACGACGTCCAAACACATCGCCTGCCACCGCAGAATCTGGAAGCTGAAATGTCGGTTCTCGGCGGGGTTCTGTTGGAAAATGAAGCCCTCAACCGGACTCTTGAATACCTGACGACCAGCGATTTTTATCGCGAAAGTCACCGTAAAATATTCAACGCGCTGCTGGCTCTCGCGGATAAAAGTGAGCCGGCCGACCTGGTGACCTTGACGGCGCAATTGAAAAGTCGCGGGGAGTTGGAAGATGTCGGTGGCAGTACCTACCTTGCAACACTGGTTGATTACGTTCCGACGGCAGCCAATATTACCTACTATTGTAAGCTGGTTAAGGAAAAGTCGATTGCGCGCAAGTTGATAGAAGTTTCCACCGATATCGCCACCAGCGGTTACGACGGCGGCGATATGGAAGAGATTCTCGATCGGGCAGAGAAGTCGATCTTTGAAATTTCCCAAAACCGCACCCGGCCTTCTTATTTTCCTGTTCGTGACATTCTCAAAGATACCTTCAAGTCGATCGAAAAGCTTTATGAACGCAAGGAACTGATTACCGGGGTGCCTACCGGTTACCATGACCTGGATAAAATGACCGCCGGTTTACAGCCGAGTGACCTGATTATCGTCGCCGGGCGGCCGTCGATGGGAAAAACGGCTTTTGCCCTGAATCTGATCGAGTATGCCACGGCACATGCCGATAATCCCGTCCCGGCGGTGATTTTCTCTCTGGAGATGAGCAAGGAACAGCTGGTTCAAAGGATGCTCTGCTCGCTGGCCAAGGTTGATGCCGGTCGGCTGCGCACCGGCCATCTTGGCGAGTCGGACTGGCCGAAACTGACCATGGCCGCCGGTCAGCTCAACGAGACGGAACTCTACATCGATGATACCCCGGCGATTTCCGTGCTTGAACTGCGCTCCAAGGCACGGCGACTGAAAGCCGAACACGGTTTGGGGCTGATTATTGTCGATTACCTGCAGTTGATGCGCGGCAGTAATCCTGAAAGTCGTCAGCAGGAAATCTCGGAAATTTCCCGCTCATTGAAAGCTTTGGCCAAAGAGCTGGAGGTTCCGGTCGTTGCCCTGTCGCAGTTGAACCGTTCTCTCGAAAGCCGTACTGATAAACGTCCGATGATGGCGGATTTACGCGAATCCGGGGCGATTGAGCAGGACGCCGATGTGATTATGTTTGTCTACCGTGAAGCGGTCTACTGCGAAGATTGCAGAAGCCGTGAAAAGACCTGCGAGAAGGGTCACGACAAGGATGCCGAGATTATTATCGGCAAGCAGCGTAATGGCCCGATCGGTACGGTGCACCTGACCTTCAGGGGCGAATTCACCCGTTTCGAGAATCAGGCCCGGAGAGAAGAGGGCTATTAAGGTTTCCCTCGTTTGAAATCGTGATTCTCGCGGCAGGGGCCCTCTCAGTCCCCCTGGCCACGCTTGATCTCAATGTCCAGCGTCTTGATTTTCTTTCTCAGGGTATTGCGATTAATCCCCAGGATCTCCGCGGTGCGTACCTGGTTGCCCCGGGCTTTATTCAGGACAATATTGATCAGCGGCCGTTCGACCTGGTGCAGGACCATCTCGTAGAGATTGTTCATTTCCAGAAGGTTCATCTGAGCCAGCGAGTTCTGCAACTTGCGGGCAACCAGGGCTTCGAGCGATTCATCCTGACTGCGGACTTTTCCGCCGTCACTCAGCCCGGGAAAATCGGCCGGGGTCAGAATGTTGTTGGGAGACAGCAGGGCCGCACGTTTAATGACATTTTCCAGCTCCCGAACATTGCCCGGCCAGTCATGGGCCATGAGATGATCGAGCGCATCGGTGGTACACTCCATGTGTTCGATACCGAGATCCTGCCTGGCCCGCTGCAGGAAGAAATCAACCAGCATCGGAATATCTTCGCGCCGCTGACGCAGGGCGGGCAGATTGATCGGAATGACATTAAGGCGGTAATACAGGTCTTCCCGAAAATGCTTTTCCTTGACCCGCTCAGCGATATCCTGATTGGTTGCCGCGACAATCCGCACATCGACTTTCAGGGATTGGCTGCCGCCGGTTCTGGTGATCTCCTTTTCCTGCAAAACCCTGAGCAGTTTGGCCTGAAGTTCCAGGGGCATGTCACCGATTTCATCGAGAAACAGGGTGCCCTGATCGGCCTGTTCAAATTTTCCGATTTTGCGCTCGGAGGCCCCGGTAAAAGCACCCCGTTCGTGACCGAAGAGCTCACTCTCAAGCAGTTCGTGCGGAATTGCCGCACAATTGAGGGCGATAAAGGGTTTCCCCAGACGCGGGCTGTTGATGTGGATGGCTCTGGCAACCAGCTCTTTGCCGGTGCCGCTTTCGCCGGTGACCAGCACGGTGACATCGGAACCGGCCACCCGACCCAGGGTTTTGTAAACTTCCTGCATCGGTTGACTGTTGCCGATAATTGAGCGACCGAAACTGTATTGATCCTGCAACTCTTCTTTCAGCTGGTCGATCTGCTCAGTGATTTCCGCCGCTTTTTGGGCTTTGAGAATAATGGCATCAAGAGCCGTCAGGTCAAAAGGTTTGGTGAGGTAGTCGTAGGCACCATGTTTCATTGCGCTGACGGCATGTTCCATGGTGGCCTCTGCGGTCATAATGACCACCAGCGTGTCGGGAAAGTTGGTACGAAAATCCTTTAACAGGTCCAGCCCGTGGATCCCCGGCATTTTGATGTCCAGCACGGCGAGATCATAATGGTTCTTGCCGGCGAGATGCTTGGCCTGTGCACCGTCTTCAGCAAGATCGACATGAAATCCCTGTTTTTTGAGGGCCTTGGAGAGAACCCAACGGATGCTTTCTTCATCGTCAGCAACAAGAATGCGTTGTATGGACATACTTCGGAATCCTTCTATTTATTGTGCCGTTGGTTGATTGTGATGGCGCAGGGGAAGAGAAACTCTGGTCAGGGTACCCCCTTCGGAACGCTCGTTGAAATGCAGCAACCCATCGTGGTCCGTGACGATTTTTTGGCAAATAGCCAGGCCGAGACCGCTTCCGCCGATCTTGGTTGTGTAAAACGGGGTAAAGACTTTCTGTAGCTCCGCTTTGGGGATTCCCGGCCCCTGATCATAGATGTTGACCTGCACCATAGGCGTAGGGGCGTTGCCCGGAAGGCTCAGATGATACTCGGCTTCAATGCGACTCTCAACCAGAACTTTGGAGTTGTCGGCAGTGGCCTCGCAGGCGTTTTTAATCAGGTTGAGAAATAATCTGACCAGAAGATCATGATCCCCTGGGATCTCAGGAATGCTCGGGTCAAGCTGTAAACGAATCTGCACGCCCCGCTCCATGACCGCGTGTTTCTGCAACCTGACGATTTCATCCAGCAGCCTGCTCAGATTGACCCGTTCCGATTCGACTGTGCGCGGACGTGACAGGTTCAGCAGTTCTTCAATGATGCGGTTGATCCGTTCGACTTCACGAACGATCAATTGAGTATGCTCCTGAAGTTCGCTGTGGCTGTCAAACTCCATGGCCAGCAGTTGCGCAGAGCCTTTAATGCCACTGAGTGGGTTTTTGATTTCATGAGCCAGTCCGGCGGCCATGGTGCCGACCATGCTCAGGCGATCGGCATGCCTGATCGCTTCTTCAAGGGAGCGGACCTGGGTCAGATCGTGGAGGATGATGACGGCTCCCTGTTGCGGGCCTTCAGTTGAAAATATGGGTGAGACCGTCACGCTTACCGGCCTTTTGCGTTTTGACGCGCGCCCCTGCAGGTTGACTGTCTCGTGGTCCGAGATCGAACGTCCTTCATCCAGTACGGTTCGGGTCAGAAAACAGAGTGTTTTCTGGTGTTGAAAACAGCTGAAAAAGGATTGCCCCAGACTCTGCTTTTCAGAGCGTCCGGTAAAGTGTTGGGCGGCCGGATTGAAAAGATTGATAATGCCCTGTTGGTCTATGGCAATGACCGCGTCGTCAAAATTGTCGAGGATCATGGCGTAGTTCAGGGCGGTGGCAGGGGTCGTGTTCATGCAGCCTGACTTTGCGTGAAAAAAGCTCGTGTCAACTGGCGGAGTTGAGGGAGAGTGTCGGTTTTCTGCAGGGCCGCGCGAAAATGGCTGGAACCTGAGAGGCCGCGGGCATACCAGCATAGATGTTTGCGCATTTCCAGGAGGGTTTTGCGCTCACCAAACTGCTGTTGATGCAGGTCGATGTGGGTGACGGCGGTACGGTAAATTTCTTCCGGCTCAGGGGCGACGACCGGCCGGCCGTTCATCAGATCGAGAGTCTGGCTGATCAGCCAGGGATTACCATAACCACCCCGACCGATCATGATGGCGTCGCAGCCGGTCTGTTCAAACATCCTCATGCCGTCGATCGGGGTGAAGATATCACCACTTCCAAACACTGGTATATTCAGAACGTTCTTGAGCTCGGCAATCTGATTCCAGTCGGCGCTGCCGGAAAAACCCTGACTGCGCGTTCTGGGATGCAGCGTGACGGCGTCAATCCCCTCGTTTTCGGCGATTCGACCGACTTCAAGATAGTTGCTTGTCGACTCTTCCCAACCGGAGCGTATTTTTATGGTCAGAGGGCCGGAATAGGCTTTGCGTACAGCACTGATGATTCTGCCGACCAGCCCGGTATTTTTTAACAGGGCGCTTCCCGCGCCGCTGCGCACGACTTTTTTAACCGGGCAGCCCATGTTGATGTCGAGCAGTTGCCCGGCGTTGCCGACCATCTCAGCAGCTTTGGATAAGACCTGTGGATCATCTCCAAAGAGCTGAATCCCAAAGGGAAATTCATCGGGGTGAGAGGCCAGAAGCAGCCGGGTCTTGCCGCCGTCACGAATCAGACCGTTGGCACTGACCATTTCGCTGAAGACCAGTCCGGCACCGAAAGTCTTCATAATCCTGCGGTACGGCAGATTGGTGATTCCGGCCATGGGCGCAAGAATGATTGGGGTATCCAGAATCAGCGAGCGAATTTGAGGATGAGATGTCTGCATAATAATTAGGCATTTTATTGGGTCAGGGATTTTAGCGCAACCCCAAAAATAACCTTACAGGTCATAAAATCCGACAGCTTATGGGAGAACTTTTTTGAATACTGTATACAATTTACGCCTTGACAAGGGGAAAGCATGTTGTTAGAACAATATTTGGAATTTTAGGCGAAAGAAGGTTTTTTTGAACGTCCCTGTGGACAGATCTTCGAATGCAATAATTCCACATTTAATACTGCAAATAAACCGTCAAGCGGGCGTTTTACGCGCAGTTAATGTTTTTTTCCGCGCTGCGGAGCTTTTCCCTCTTGGCCCGACTGGGCATCAAACTGTTTTTTAACAACCACAAAGGAGAGAGAGTATGTCTACATTGAAAGAAGTCTTAGCGCAAAAGATTGCAGAACATCGTCCCCGCACGACCAGACTGGTCAAGGAATTCGGCGATGTGAGCCTCGGCGAAGCAACAATCGGTCAGGCTATCGGTGGTGCTCGTGGTATCAAGTGCTTAGTTACTGATATTTCTTATCTCGATCCTATGGAAGGTATCCGTTTCCGTGGTATGACCATTCCGGAAACTTTTGCTGCTCTGCCCAAAGTTCCCGGCAGTGACTATCCTTATGTCGAAGGTTTCTGGTACCTGCTGCTGACCGGTGACGTTCCGACCATGGAGCAGACCCTGGAAGTTGTTGAAGACTGGAAGAGCCGTTCACAGGTTCCCGCATATGTCATCGACGTTCTGCGCGCCCTGCCGCGTGACAGCCATCCGATGGCCATGTTCTCCGCAGCTATCGTTGCCATGCAGCGTGATTCGATTTTCTCAAGCAATTATGCGGCCGGCAAGTTCAACAAGATGACCTGCTGGGAAGACATGTACGAAGATTCCACCAACCTGATGGCCAAATTGGGCCCGATTGGTGCTTACATCTATCGCATGAAGTACAAAGGCGATGTTCATATTGCTCCTGATCCTGAACTGGACATGGGTGGTCAGTTCGCTCATATGATCGGTCAAAGCGACACCTACAAAGACGTCGCTCGGATGTACTTCATCCTTCACTCTGACCACGAGTCCGGCAACGTTTCCGCCCATACGACTCACCTGGTTGCTTCCGCTCTGTCCGATGCCTACTATGCCTACAGTGCCGGTATCAACGGTCTGGCCGGCCCGTTGCACGGTCTGGCAAACGAAGAAGTTCTGCGCTGGACGCAAAACTTCATGCAGAAACTGGGTGGCGAACTGCCCACTAAAGAGCAGCTCAAAGAAGCTCTCTGGGATACCCTCAACAGCGGTCAGGTCATCCCCGGTTACGGCCATGCCGTTCTGCGCAAGACCGACCCACGCTACACCTCACAGCGTGAATTCTGCCTCAAGACCGAAGGGCTCAAAGACTACCCGCTGTTCAAACTGGTCAGCATGATCTTTGAAACCGCTCCGGACATTCTGCTTGAGCATGGTAAAGCCAAAAACCCATGGCCGAATGTTGACGCCCAGTCCGGCGTTATCCAGTGGTACTACGGCGTAACCCAGTACGAATTCTATACGGTTCTGTTCGGTATCGGCCGCGCCCTTGGTTGCCTGGCCAACATTACCTGGGACCGCGCTCTTGGTTATGCTATCGAGCGTCCTAAGTCGGTGACTACCGCGATGCTCGAAGCTGCTGCCGGTATCAAGTAATCATTTAACAGTTCATACTGAGATGTATTCACGGGAGGTTCTTCGGAACCTCCCTTTTTTTGTCTGTTACTTTGCCTTTTTCGTCCACCCGAGTATAATCATCACAGTTTCCAGCTGATTGAAAAGGAGAGGAAGACGATGAAATATGGAAGACTTGTTTTTATTTGCGCTTGTGTCCTGGCCTTGACCCTGGCGGGCTGCGCGACCAACACAACCCACGAGAACACCAAAAAAGGTGCGGGGATCGGTGCCCTGGTGGGTGCCGTGTCTGGAGCGATCATCGGTTACCAGAACGATCATTCCGGTGGTGCCCTCAGGGGAGCGCTGATTGGGGGTGCAGCAGGTGGTGCACTGGGTGCCGGCGCTGGCGCCTACATGGACAAGCAACAGACGGAATTTGAGCAGCAGCTGGCCACCGAACAGGCGCAGCACCAGATTGAGATCGAACGCCAGCAGAATGAAATTCTCAAGCTCACCATGAACAGTGAAGTTTCGTTCGATTTTAATTCGGCGAAGATCAAATCAACCTTTCAGTCGTCGCTCAATAAGATTGCCGACATCATGAGCCGCTATCCGGCGACTCAGATTACCGTGGTTGGTCACACCGACAGTGTCGGTTCTGAGCAGTACAACCTGGAGTTGTCGTTGCGTAGAGCAAACGCCGTCGCTGATTATCTGATGATGCGCGGTGTGGCAAGATCGCGCCTGGGGACCGAAGGACGGGGTGAGCTGGAACCGATCGCGGACAATGGGACGGCTGAAGGGCGGGCTCAGAACCGCCGCGTTGAGATTTTCGTCGTACCGGAAGCCAACGCCGGACAATACTAATCAGTCATAAGCCGAAAAGTATGTTTTATTGGTGGGCCCCATTCAGGGGCCCGTTTTTGTTCATGAAAAACGACCTTGCCCTGATCATCGACGGTCAGCACACTGGAACTGCGTGTTCCGTAACGATCACCCCGAATACAGATCGCAGAAAGTTGTCGTTCCGCTTCAAGGCCGATTCCGGTGTCCGGCAGGTCTGCATCTGCCGCAATTGATCTGTCGTTTAAAGTCTCCAGTAGATCCTCAAGGTTGATCGCGGTTGACTTCATCAGCTGAGAAAGTGCTGCTTTGCCTTTCTCAACTTTCGGCCATGGACTGTCTAACGAGGCGTTGCTCAGGCCGTAAATGCCGGGTGATAACAGGTTTACCGATTGGCCGCGATTGGAAAAATGCTGCAGTTGATGACTGTTGCCGAAGAGCAGATTGTAGCCGCGAAAGCGGTCTCTGCTGCGCTGAAGAAACAGGTGAAATTGATGATCGCTCATCTCTGTCGTCAGGTATTGAAGAGCGAGCTGCCCTCGAGACAGATAATTTCCGGTTGCTGCTGATCCTTCGCGTATATTAGTCACGGCTGCAAAGCGCCCCTGGCGGGATATCCCCATCCACAGGCCACCACCGTCAAGATCCCTTCCGGCAAGAATCTCGGGGTGCTCTGCCCACCAGTGAAGCTCTTGAGTTGGACGATGAAAATATTCGTCGCGGTTTGCCGCGATGACCAGAGGGTATTGAGAATGGCTCTTGAAACTGAAAAGAATCAGGCACATAAGAAGAGCAATGGACGATAATTGGGGCAGAATAGCTGCAGGTGGCAAAAGCCGGGCAAGCTATTTTTTTTCTTTCTCTTTCCTGGTGGCATAAATAAGCAGCTTTTTGTCGGTATAGGTTTCGACCTCACCGGCAAAGGACTCTATTTTGAAAAAATCGTGGATTTTGGGTGACGCATCCATGAAAAATTTATTCAGCTCCTGAATCTGTGAGCGGTTTAGACCGGCAGTTTTAACCCATTCCTGAAAATCGTGCGTTTTGGAAATGATTAAAGTCTCCTGCAGGATGAGCTCAGCATCCTGGATCATGGCACGCCATTCATCTTCGCTGAATGCCCGAATATGAGTCGGATTGCGCATTTTTTCCATGGTCTGGAAAAAATCGGCAATCTCGGGGTCTGCCGGCATCAGGGTGTCGATAATGACCATTCGGCCGCCACGCCTGAGGACTCTGTGAAATTCTCTCAAGGCACGGGGGACGTCAGGAAAATGGTGGGGGGCGATACGGCAGGTCAGCAGGGTGAATGACCCGGCCGGAAAGGGAAGATCCTCGGCATCGGCTTCACGAAAAATGACATTGTCGACACGACCCTCTTCGGCGATGTGCTCCTGGGCTTTTTTCAGCATCTGCATGGTCAGATCAGAAGCAACCACCTGTCGGACCAGGGGAGAAAAATACAGGGCCATGTGGCCACCACCGCAGGCGACGTCAAGCATGTTGTCGTCGTGAGTCGGCTGCAGCAGTCGGGCAGCTTCTTCAAGGTCCTGACCGCCGGAAAAATGTTTGGCCTCGACGTAAGCCGTTGCGGTTTTGCCGAACTGTTCGCGAACCCGATTTTTAAATTTACTATCCATTCAGGCTCCTCCCGTGAATAATTCCCGGTAGTATAGCATTGAATTTCAAAATATTTAGCGAATATTTCTTGTTACAGTATTTTGTCGCGACCAGGGAATGTCAAGGGGAGAGGCTAAAAAACCGGAACTTGGACTTCCTCCATGAGTCGGTTACAATTGCCCATTCGAGGAGATGATATGAAAAAATGTCCAGTCGGGCCGGAGACCTTGAGGATGATCGATTTGGGACATCCCTGGGTGATTGCCGACCAGTACACTAAAAAGTGGCCTCAGGGAGTGGCCGGCGAGCTGATCTCCCTGGTCGATAAGCAGCTGCAACATCAGGCAACAGCGCTCTATGATCCAGCGAGTCGGATTGTCGCCCGAATTCTTGACCAGCGGCCGATAAAGCTGTCGTCCGCCTGGTTTGAAAGTCGCCTCAGGCAGGCTGTGAGCCTGAGGAATCATGCCCAGTTGGAAGAAACCAACGCTCACCGCTGGGTCAATGGCGAGGGTGACGGGCTGCCAGGAATAACCCTGGATCGTTACGGGGATTATCTGATGCTGCAATTTTACACCCCTGCCTGGGAGCTGCACATCGACCCCTTGATCTCTGCCATCCAACAGGTTTTTCAGCCTCGGGGGGTCTACGGTAAGCCCCGCCCTCAGGAGACCCGTGCACTGGCGGCAAAACACCGGCATAAGGAATTCAGCCGTCTGCTTGCTGGAAGTGCAGCCCCGGTGCCGCTCAAGGTGCGGGAAAACGGTTTGAGCTATCTGGTCGATTTGCGCGCCGGGCTGAACACCGGACTTTTCCCTGACCAGCGCCGTAACCGTCGAGAAGTCATGGCCCGTGTCAAGGGCAAAAGCGTGCTCAATCTGTTTGCTTTTACCGGGGCGTTTTCCGTTGCCGCAGCGGCCGCGGGGGCAAAACAAGTGACCAGCGTCGACGTCTCGGAAAAATATCTCCAGATCGCCAGAGATAATTTTTCAGAGAACCGCCTTAATCCTAAACAGCATGAATTTATTATCGGCGATGTATTTGCGGAACTGACACGCATGGAGAGCGGAAGGCGCCTGTTTGATGTGATTATTTTCGACCCGCCTTCGTTCTCGACGACGAAAAAAAGCCGTTTTTCCACCCAGGGAGGAACAGCTAAATTGACGGAGGCAGTGTTGCCTCTGTTGCAACCCGGCGGGCTGCTGATCAGCTCATCGAATCACCAGAAGGTTCCCATGGACGATTACCTGAAAGAGTTAAGGAAAGGTGCTATGACCGCAAGGGTCGATCTGAAGACGATTTTCATTTCCGGTCAGGGGGAAGATTTCCCCTGCTCCGTCGGTTTTCCCGAAGGACGTTATTTGAAGTTCGTGATCAGCGTCAAAAGTGAACTCTGAGCTCAAGTTCATAGCCATTGAGGACCGGCCGCAGAGCGGTTCTGCTTCAAGGGCAGGACTGCGGCATCACCCGTCAGTATCCTGCCCTTGAAAAATCTTTCAGGCATTGACCGCTCGTGGGCGATGAGCTGTCACCAGCTGAATATTCCTTTTGACCGGATTTACAACAGCAGGGGCTGCCAGGTCATTGTGTTCAAGGATAAACCGGCTCAGCATCTGTTCCAGGACTTCAGTCTGCGCATAAAGCTGTTCCGCTATGGCAGCACTCTCCTCTGAATTGGCCGTGTTCTGCTGGGTGACCTGGTCGACCTGGGAAATTCCGATATTAATCTCACTGATGCCTTTTGCCTGTTCATTGCTTGACTCGGCAATTTCGGCAATGACATGGGTCATTTCATTTATTTGTTCTACAATGTTGCCGAATGATTTTGAGGTTTCATCGGCAATTTGAGATCCGCGGGTTGTTTTTTCGATCGAACCATCAATCAGGGCAGTCGTTTCTTGTGCCGCTCTGGCACTTCTGGCGGCAAGATTCCTGACTTCTTCAGCGACGACGGCAAAGCCTTTACCGTGCTGACCGGCGCGGGCCGCTTCGACAGCAGCATTAAGTGCGAGAAGGTTCGTCTGAAAGGCAATCTCGTCGATCGTCTTGATGATTTTGGAGATGTCCCGGCCGGCTTCATTGATATCCTGCATCGCCTGCACCATCGTCTGCATCTGTTGATTCCCCTCACTTGCCGCCTGTTCCACCGTCGCACTCAACTGATTTGCTTTATTGGCATTTTCAGCGCTGAGTGATGTGCCTGCGTCCATTTGATTGACGGCACTGCTGATTTCTTCCAGGGATGCTGCAGAGGTCGTTGCCCCCTCGGACAGCTGCTGGGAAGACTCCGTCACCTGTGACGCCCCTGCTCTGATCTGTTGGCCGACATTACGGACTTCTTCAACCAGTTTGCAAAGTGCGTCATTTGCTTCTGAGAGAGGCTTTTTGATCAGGCCATGCGCTTTGAAAGTAAAGTCGCCTGCCGCAAGGGCTGTAAAGGCGGCGAGCACTTCATCGCGTAAATTGTCGGCAAAACTGTTCAGAGATCTGCTCAGCAGTGCGATTTCGTCTTTCCCGGAGCCGTCAATCCTTGTGTCGAGCTGCCCTGACTGCATGTCATCAAGCATGTTGACGACGGCACGGGCGGAGTTGCCGACTCGACGAGCGATGAAAAAAGTGATACTGCCGAGTAGCCCGATCACCACAGCCAGCAGAACTGAAGTGCTCAACAGTGCGGCCCTACTTTCATTTTTACCTGCTTTGCGAATTGCCGTCAGCGCGTTCTGCCATGGGCCGAGATTCTCGGAAAGCACCAGCATGCCGATGGCTTTGCCGTTAAAATCTTCAACAAGCTGGGTGTGTACATCATGTCCTGAGGTAGAAAAACCGTAGGCCTTTTGCTGAAACGCTGTGGAAAATTCTTCCGCGTGGTAAATCTCTGACAGAACGGTTGCGTCGGAACTGTAGACCTGGACCCAGCGACTATCAACAACCGGATATTTTTCACTATCCGTAAGCTTCTTGGCAATCGCCAGATTCGCTGCGGGCATCACCAGGGTAATATTCATGCCTTCATTAAGCGTTGTCTGTCTGATCAAATCCTCATAAGATGAATAAATTTCGACTGAACCTGCGGGGCGGCCGCTGGTGTCCTGTATCGGTGCTATGCCCCGGACGACAAAGCCTCCGATGCCGAGTTCGATCCCCTGTAACGGTTGATGGGTGCGATTGATTGTGACGACCATGTCACGGAACGCGGAAAGATCATCCGATATGTCGAGTTTTTTGCCGTCGCGTTGAATTTGCCATCCATCACGCCAGACGCGGGCAAAAGAACGATTGTTGGAGAGATGAAAGTGAGCCCTGAAGTCAGGTTTGCCGGTGAGATTGACAAATGTTTTTTCTATGCCGGAGAAGCGATCTTTTAAAAAGTTTCTGGCGGTCTTGACCTGGAGGTCGTCCTGGTCGTCGATTCGACCCTGATGGGCCATTGTGTATGCTTGTTGAACAAAGTCCAGAGAAGACACCACAGCCGCTTGTTCCAGGTGGAGTTTTGCGCTGGCTGTCGCTGACTCTGTAATCTTGTTGAGCTTCTCAAGCGCAAGACTGTCACTCGCATCTTTGTGCAGTGCAACCTCGCTGTTAATGCGCTCATCGACCAGGTTATTGATTTTTCCAAAAGTCGTGAAGCCGATAACGGCTGCGGCAACCAGCAATGTCAGGAAGACCGGAAGAAAAATTTTACCGAAAAGTTGCATGTTGTTCCTCATATTCAGTAGGTTAAGGGAATTTCTTGTCCCTCCGAGCAAGAAAAATTAAAAACTGTAAAGCATAAAAGCATAGTTTTTTTTCATTTACAATAACCCATGAATATGCATTAAATACTTATGAAAAATAAGTAGATTGATTTTTGATTGTTGCCTCGAGTGTGAGATATGAAATGAAGAGAGCCCATATCCTGATTGTTGATGATGACAGTCAACTGCGAAAATTGATGAGAGCCATTTTGATGGATGATTACACGATCAGCCTTGCTGAAAATGGCAGGGAGGCTTTGAATTTGATTGCCGACCAGATCACGCCGGATTTGATTTTACTTGATGTGAAAATGCCGGAAATTGACGGCTTCACTTTTTATCAACATCTTCAATCCGATCCTGAAAAAGCCGATATCCCGATTATCTTCATTTCCGGCAATGATAGTTTCGAAAATGAGATCAGAGCATTGGAGATGGGGGCTGTTGATTATATTTCCAAACCGTTTCATGTGCCTGCCGTCCGGAATCGCATCAAAACACAGTTGGAACTGCGTGCTCATCGCATTCAAATGGAAAAACTGGTGGCGACCCGAACTGCCCAGTTGTCTGAAACGATTGCCGAAGTTGAGCATAAGGAAGCGCATCTCAAGGGGATTATCAATATGGCACCGATCGGTATCGGGTTGTTGCGGGACGGTGTCATCGATCAGGTCAATTTAACCATGGCTAAATTAACCGGTTACTCCCGCAGGCAACTTCTGGGAAAAGAGTTCAGAGATCTTTATCCGCAGGCTGAACATTACCGGCGTGACTTTAAGCTGGTTTCCGCGTTGCTTAAATCTTCAACAACCGCAGTCACTGAAGTCAGATTGAAAAAAAGTTGTGGTTCTCTTGCCGATTTTTCGCTTCGTTTTTCTTCGCTTGAAGCCGGAAAAGTACACTCTGAACTGATTTTTACCGCCATGGATATTTCCGAGAGGAAACGTTACGAAGAAGAGCTTGAATCTCGCGTTAAAAAGAAAACCCAAGAGTTGAGAGCGGCAAACCAGCTGATGGAGAGGGAGATTCATGAGAGGAAGTGCTCCGAAGAAGCTTTAATGCAGAGCGAAATAGAACTTGAAAGGCAGAGGGCCGTACTGGAAGAATCCAATGTTGCATTGAAGGTATTGATCCGTGATGCTGATTTGGAGCGCAGGGAATTTGAAGAGCGCGTCGCTTTGAATCTGCAGGAGCTGGTCGAGCCTTATCTGAACAAACTGAGAAGGACGACCCTGGATCTGCGCCAGCAGAATTATATTTCAATCATAGAAGGAAATATTAAAAACATCGTATCTCCTTTAGTCAAAACGACCGTATCCTTCAGTATGAGGTTGACACCGGCGGAAATTCAGATTGCCAACCTGATCAAGCAAGGTAAAGCGTCAAAAGAAATCGCCGAACTGCTGCATTTGTCGCAACGGACAATTGATAAGCATCGCAGTAATATCAGGAAAAAACTGGGAATCAATAACAGTAAGGTCAACCTGAAATCTTTATTGACCTCTGATGAACTGCATAGAGAGTTGTTGCCGGCCAAAACGCCCGGATCACGGTCTGAGGATCACCCATTTCAAGATCTTTTGAACAGACGATGAAAAAAAAGTTACAAATTTTCACTCCCTGGTGGCTTATCGTCATTGCTCTGGTGGCCGCGGCTGGAGTGGTTTGGCAAACAGCACGCTGGACTTATGATGCCGCACTGAATGAGCTGATAGAAACAAGCCATGAGCGGTTGAGTTTATATGTCGGTACGTTGCGTGACGCACTTGGTCAATACGCCTACGTCCCTTATGTCCTGTCTCGCGATAGCGATGTTCATATTCTGCTGAAATCTTCTTTTAATGTCGGCCTTGTCAATACATACCTTGAAGAATTGAATCAGGAAGCCGGTTCTGA
The DNA here is from genome assembly GCA_016931615.1 of Desulfuromonadales bacterium. Classification (GTDB taxonomy): domain Bacteria; phylum Desulfobacterota; class Desulfuromonadia; order Desulfuromonadales; family Geopsychrobacteraceae; genus JAFGEL01. The sequence continues at coordinate 16,385 of JAFGEL010000052.1, read as the reverse complement.
GGCTTTGTACATTATGAACAGCGTAGGCGATACCCTCGCTGCAAGTAACTGGAAGCAGGACATCAGTTTTGTCGGAAAAAACTACGGTTTCCGTCCTTATTTTACCGACGCCAAAGAAGGCAAGAGAGGGAGTTTTTTTGCAATCGGGGTGACAACAGGTAATCCGGGCTATTTTATGTCGCATCCGGTGATTCAAGATCAACGTTTTCTTGGCGCAGCTGTCGTGAAAGTCGATCTTGCGCCATTGCAGGAAGGATGGCGCGAAGGTGGTGAAACCGTCATGGTCAGCGACAGTAACGGGGTGCTTTTTCTCTCCAGTCGCGATGACTGGCGGTATCAAACCCTGGCACCGCTGTCTGATGCTCAGCGAGCGATGATTCTGGCTGGACGACAGTACGGTGACAGGCCGCTGAAGCCGATCGCTTTGAAAATAGAAGGGCGCAATCAAGCGGGGCAGGCGCTGGTTCGCTATGCCGGCGATTCCTACCTGATGATCTCCAGACCGCTGGAAGAGATGGGCTGGAAAATCCATCATCTGTCATCGCTGGCGAATGTCCGGGGGCAGGCCCGGGCGGTCGCACTGACGGGGACTGTTTTTACCTTGCTGATTCTGTCTCTGGCCCTTTATCTGCGAGAAAGGCGACAGAAACAGCTGTCGCGCCGCCAGGCCCGTGAAGCGGAGGTGATGCAGAAAGTCAACAAACGCTTAAAGGCGGAAATTGCGGAACGAACACGCACGGAACAGGCTCTGCGTGAAACCCAGGATGAATTGATTCAGGCGGGTAAGTTGGCGGCTCTCGGCCATATGGCCGCAGGAATTGTACACGAGTTGAATCAACCGATTGCGGCGATCAAGACCCAGGCGGCGAGCGGGCGGTTGCTGCTTGATAGGGGCCAGCCGGAGAGTGTCAGGGAAATCCTCGATGCAGTGTCGCGGATGACGGAACATATGGGCTCGATTACTCGGCAATTGAAAAGTTTTGCTCACAAGGGTCCGATGAAAAAAGAGCGGGTTGTGCTCCAGGAATCTCTCGACGGAGCGCTGGCGATTACCCGCCCGCTGCTTGATAAGCACTCTGTTGAGCTGAAAATTTCCGTTCCGGAATCACCATTGGAAATCATGGCGCTCAGTGGCCGCATGAAACAGGTTTTCATTAATCTCATTCGCAATGCTATTGATGCCATGGCCTCGAGTGACGTCAAACTTTTGAGTATTGCGATTTCAAAAAATGCTGAAGATGTCATGATTAAAATCTGTGATACCGGACCGGGGGTGTCTGAGCAGGCGCAAGCTGAACTTTTTACCCCATTTTTCACGACCAAGGAGGTCGGCGAAGGGCTCGGCCTGGGTTTGTCGATTTCGTATCGCATTATCACCGATTTGAACGGCACGATTCGCGTGTACAACGAGGATTCCGGGGCCTGCTTTGATATCAGGCTGCCGGTTGTGGATAGTGAGGATCGATAATATGGGTTTGGAATTGTTCAATAAGGTCATTCTGGTTGATGATGATGCCGAAATGCGGGCGGCCATCAGTCGATGGCTTGAGTTGTCCGGCTATGACGTCGTCGTTTTTTCGGATGCAGCGTCGGCGCTTGAGGAATTGAATGTTGATTTTCCCGGTGTCGTTGTGAGTGATGTGCGTATGCCCAGAATGGATGGAATGGAATTCTTAAGCTGTCTTAAAACCCTAGATGCCGATATCCCGATGATTCTGGTGTCTGCTCACGGCGATGTCCAGATGGCTGTTGATGCTATTCGCGCGGGGGCTTATGATTTTATTGAAAAGCCCTTTGACCCTGAGCGCTTGCTTGAAATCGTTCAGCGCAGTATTGAGAAGCGCAGGCTGATTATTGAAAATCGTGAACTACGCAAACAGCTGGCAGGGCCGGAGGCGATTGAACGTCGCCTGATCGGTAACAGTTCTGCGATCAGCCGTTTACGCGACGAGATCTTAGATGTCGCCGATACCGATGCACCGGTGCTGATCTGCGGCGAAACCGGGACTGGAAAAGAGGTGGTTGCCCGCTGTCTGCACGAATTCGGCAATCGTCACCAGGGCAGGTATGTCGCCGTCAACTGTGGTGCCGTTCCGGAAAATATGTTTGAAAGCGAATTGTTCGGACATGAGCGGGGTGCCTTTACCGGCGCGGACAAACGCCGCATCGGGCGTTTTGAGTACGCCCGCGGCGGGGTCCTTTTTCTTGATGAGATCGGCACCATGCCGCTGTCGATGCAGGTCAAGGTCCTGCGGGTTTTGCAGGAACGTGAAGTGGTACGGATCGGAAGTAATGAACCCCAGGCAATCGACATCCGGCTGATCAGCGCGACCAATAAAAACCTGCGAGAAGGCTGTGCCGACGGGACCTTTCGTGAAGACCTCTATTATCGGATCAACGTCATTGAAATTTTCGTTCCTCCTCTGAGGGAGCGGGGCGAGGACATTCTTTTCCTCTTCGATTATTTTTCCAGTCAGGCGGCCCGCAATTACAGTCGGCCCGAAGTTTCATTACCGGGCGCGGATATCGGTCTGCTCATGAGTCATGACTGGCCGGGAAATGTGCGCGAGCTGAAAAATCTCGCAGAGCGTTACGTGCTGTCGTCCCTGCCAACCGAGCGAAGGTTGAGCTCAATCATGAACCAGGGGCGGGTAGAAACTTCAGCATCTTCATCCCTGCAAACTTTGATGCGGCACCACGAGCGGATGTTGTTGGAGCAGGCCCTCGCCGCCTGCCGTGGCGATGTTCAGCAGATGATGACGATGCTCGACCTGCCGCGCCGGACGTTGAACGAAAAACTTCAGAAACATCATCTCGAGCGGAAGAAATATCTGTGATTGTGGCAAAATATTGCCCGCCTATATGAAATGATCGGCAAAAAACCGCTCAAAATAATGATCTTGAGCGTAAAAAATCCCCACTCTTCGCTATAATCAAAGCTGGCATATCCTTTGCGTTAGCAGCAGAAGTTATCTATTGATCCGTAAAGGATTCAACCCTATTTCCTGAGGAGGAGTGAAAATGATGAAACGGTTTAAACAGGCTGCTTTTTTGATTCTGGCCGCAATCTTTGTGTTTAACGTCACAGTGACCACTTCCGAAGCCGCTCCCGAAGAGCGCAATTATCTCCTGGCAACAGCATCCACCGGGGGCACTTATTATCCTGTCGGTGTTGCCCTTTCAACCCTGATCAAGGTCAAACTGCAGCCGAAACAGAAAATCGGCATGTCAGCGATCAATTCGGCCGGTTCGGGTGAAAACATCAAGCTGCTGCGTGAAAATGAAGTCCAGTTTGCCATTCTTCAGGGCCTTTACGGCTCCTATGCCTGGAACGGAACCGGTCCGATTGCCAGTGAAGGGCCTCAGAAAAACCTGCGCGCAGTGTCGATGCTGTGGCAGAACGTGGAGCACTACGCCGTGCTCAAGAAATTCGCCAAGACCGGCACGGTTGCTGATCTCGTCGCCATGAAGGGTGAGGGGATGTCGATGGGTAAGAAAAATTCCGGGACCCTCGGTTCCAACAGCGTGCTGCTGGGTAATCTGGGCGTCGATATTGAAAAGGATTACAATCTGATCTACGTCGGTTATGGGCCCAGTGCCGATGCTTTGCAGAACGGCCAGATTGCCGGTTTCGGTATTCCTGCGGGCGTTCCGGCCAGCGCCGTGACCAAAGCTGCCGCCAACCTGGGCGACAAGATGGTTATTCTCGATTTTACCGATGCTCAGATGAAGCAGGCTGACGGCGGCCTCGACCTCTGGACCCGTTATGTCATCCCTGCTGAAACCTATCCGGGTCAGACCAAGGACATCAACACGATTGCCCAACCGAACTTCCTCGGTGCGCGTGCCGACGTTGATGAAGACGCCGTCTACCAGATCACCAAGACAATTTACGAAAACCTGCCCTTCCTGAACGCCATTCATGGTGCCACCAAGGCAATGGCGATCGAAAAAGCGATTGCCGGACTGCCGATGCCGCTGCATCCGGGCGCTGCGAAATACTACCAGGAAGTCGGAATCAAGATTCCCGCCCGTCTGATTGCTCAATAATGCCATATCCAGCGGCCGTTCCTCTTTTCGGAACGGCCGCATCTTTTCAGAAATAGGCTTTAATCATGTCCACCGAATCTGAAAATTTCAAACCGGAATCGACGATGTTGCTGGTGCTGGGTGTCGCCGTCTCGATCATGCACATCTGGTTCAACGTCTTTTCCGTGCTCTCGTCATTATGGCAGAACTCGCTCCATTTTGCCGGTTTTGCCCTGATTGCCGCACTGGTTTATCCGTTGCGCAAAGATCCGAACATGGTCTGGCGCAGTCTGGATGTTCTCCTCGGCCTGCTGGCAGCGGGATCGGCTCTTTATCTGATCGGCATGGAGGATGCCATCTACGCGCGTGGTGTGCGCCTTTCAAGCGCCGAATGGGTCGCGGGAGGAATCCTGATCCTCTGCGTACTCGAGTTCACCCGGCGCGTTGCGGGCTGGTTCATTCCCGTGCTGATTCTTACCGCGTTGACCTATGTCGGTTGGTGGGGGGCCAAGATCAGCGGGGTCTTCAAGTTTGCCGGTCTCAGTATTGAGACGATTCTGTTCCGCAGTATCTATGGAGATGATGCCCTGTTTGGAACCATCGCCTCAATTTCATCCTCATATGTCTTCATGTTCCTTTTGTTTGGTGCGTTTCTGCTGCGTTCAGGGGCCGGTGAGTTCGTTATCGACCTGGCCCGTGCGGTTGCCGGGCGTATGGTCGGTGGACCCGGTCTGGTTGCGGTTATGGCGTCCGGGCTGATGGGGACGATTTCCGGATCTGCGGTTGCCAACACCGCTTCGACCGGTGTCATCACCATTCCGCTGATGAAGCGTGCCGGCTTCCCGGCGAAGTTCGCTGCGGGCACCGAAGCCGCCGCATCGACCGGTGGGCAGTTGATGCCGCCGATCATGGGGGCCGGGGCTTTTGTCATGGCGACTTATACGCAGATTTCCTACAACACCATAGTGTTGGTCAGTATTCTGCCTGCCATTCTGTACTTTGCCACGGTGGCCTTTTTTGTCCGCATAGAAGCCAAGCGCAGTTTTGTTACCGCGCTCGACAATGAGAAAGTCTCCGCCATGGATGTTCTCAAAAGAGGCGGGATCGTTTTCCTGGTGCCGATAGGGGTGCTGATTGCGCTGTTGATTTACGGTTTCACCCCGACTTATGCCGCCGGGATCAGTATTCTCGCGGTTATTGTTTCTTCCTGGTTTACGAAAAATAAAATGGGCTTCAAAGAGGTCATGGAAGCGATGGCGCTGGGTGCCCGCAATATGGTTATGACCGCTATTCTTTTATGTGCCGTGGGTTTGATTGTCAACGTCATCGCCACAGCGGGGATCGGCAATACCTTTTCATTAATGATCAACGAATGGGCCGGGCACAGTTTGATTATCGCCATTGCCCTGATTGCCCTGGCTTCACTGGTTCTGGGGATGGGGTTACCGGTGACCGCAGCTTATATCGTTCTCGGAACTTTGTCGGCTCCGGCTCTGCATGGTTTGATCGCCGATGGCCTATTGGTCAAAGCCCTGGTTCAAGGACAGATTCCTGAAACAGCAAAAGCCATTTTCATGATTGTTTCGCCGGATCGTCTGGCGGAGATCGGTAACCCGATGAATACGGCGACGGCGCGGGCTATAGTCGATGCCATTCCGATCGACATGGCCGGGATGATCCGCGAAGCGGTGCTCAGCGAGCACACCCTGACCTTTTCTCTGCTCGCGGCTCACCTGATCGTTTTCTGGTTGAGCCAGGATTCAAACGTTACACCGCCTGTCGCTTTAGCGGCTTTCACCGGCGCCGCTATTGCCGGAACAAAACCGATGGTCACTGGAATCCAGTCCTGGAAACTGGCTAAAGGTTTGTACATCGTTCCCCTGCTGTTTGCCTATACACCCTTTATCGGCGGGACTTTGACGGGCGATCTGATGATCTTCTTTTTCGCTTTTTTTGGGCTTTATGCCTTCGCTGCAGCAATAGAGGGTTTTATGGAGGCACGTCTCACTCTGCTGCCGCGGGCACTCACCATGGGCGCCGCAGTTGCTCTGTTGTGGCCGACAACCTGGATGATTCATTTGTGCGGTCTCGCTTTGCTGGTGTTTGTTTTTATTATCAACTGGCGTTCCGGGGCCACGCCGGCTACGGCTTGATTGCGATACCTCCACGTTGTTTTTTAGCCCGGTTTCCACCGGGCTTTTTTTTGCTTAAAATTAGCTTTGTTAAACTATTTGAATTTGTTAAGATTGTTGAAGAAAAATTTTTATTGGGGTGACAGGTGACACGCTTTGAATGATCGCTGTGATGTCAAAAAGAAAATCCTGATTGTCGATGATCAGATTCTCAATCTGGATGTGTTGCAGACACTGCTGGATGGTGAATATGATTCGCGTTTCGCCGTCAGTGGTGAAATTGCCCTTGGGTTGATATCCGGCGGATTCAGGCCGGATATGATCCTGCTGGATATTCTGATGCCGGGAATTGACGGCTACGATGTCTGTCGCCGGTTGAAGGCGGACGATGCGACGAAAGATATTCCGATCATTTTCATGACCTCTTTGGATAGTGAAGAGGATGAAGCAAAAGGTTTGTCCCTCGGGGCTGTTGATTTTATTCCCAAACCCTTCAAGCCGGCACTGTTAAAAGCCAGGATACAAACCCATCTCCAGCTTAAAATGAAGCGGGATGAGCTTTTGTCGGTTATTGGTCAGAAGAATAAGGAATTGGAAGAATCTTTTGCCCAGATTGCCCGCAAAGAAGCATATCTCCAGAGTATTTTTAAATCAGCTCCAGTCGGTATCGGCTTGACCGTCAGCCGGAAATTCAAATGGGTCAATCAACAGTTCGCGGAAATGCTTGGATATTCAAATGCTGAGTTGTTGGATCAAAATTCGCGAATGCTCTACACAACTGAGCAGGAATATGAGCGGGTCGGGGAGATTAAATACGATCAGATCAGCCGGACCGGAACAGGTTCCGTCGACACGCAAATGGTCGCCAAAGACGGTTCGGTCATAGATGTGCTGGTCAGATCGACGCCGCTGAATGAAGAGGACTGGTCGGCTGGGGTTATTTTTTCCGTTCTCGACATCTCCGAGCGGGTCAAGCAGCAGACTGAGTTGAGAAAGAGTGAACAGCGTCTGAAGCAGGCTCAGAGAATCGCTCAAATCGGTCATTGGGAGTATGACATTGAAAACGACAGGCTTTTCTGGTCGGATGAAATTTATCGAATTTTTGCTGTTGATAAAGAACGCTTTTTACCTTCCATTGAAACTTTTATGGATCGGATTCACCCTGATGACAGAGCTGTCGTCAGTCGCCATTATCAGGACTCTCTGGTTAAACAGGAGCCCTATGATATCATCCACCGCCTGCTTTTGAGTGATGGGCGAATCAAATATGTTCACGAAAAATGCGATACCCAATTTAGTGATGGAGGCCGTCCGCTGATTTCCAGGGGAACGGTTCAGGATGTCACACAAATACAACTGGCCGGGATTGCGTTACAGGAATCGGAAGAATATCAGAAAATGCTCTCTGATGCGTCTTTTGAGGCGATATTCCTGTCCCGCAAAGGCCTCTGCCTGGGCCAGAATCTGACGGCGGAAAAGATGTTCGGCTACGGGTTTGATGAGGCCTATGGCAGGCCGGGCACCGACTGGATTGTGGAATCCGAACGTGAAAAGGTTCGTGAAAAGATGTCCCACAATGTCCAGGACCCTTATGAAACAATCGCCTTGCGTAAGGACGGCACGACCTTTCCCGCAGAAGTTCAAGCCCGGCAGATGCTGTTTCGGGGACAGGAAATCAGGGTGACGGCTCTGCGCGACATCACAACGCGTAAGCTTCATGAATCCGTGGTCGAGACGCAACTCCATCTCAGCCAATTTTCCAGCCATCATCATGTTGAAGACGTCTTGGGTGAATTTCTCAACCGAACAGAATCCCTGACCGAGAGCCGGGCCGGTCTTTTTTATGACGTCACCGCTGACGGCAATGCTTTGTCACTAGCGGCCGGGTCAAGCAGTACCCAGCATTATCTCTCGGATTTTTCCCCGGCTGAACAACTCTGTCCCATCGATCGGGCCGGTGTCTGGGGAGACTGCGTGCGCAGTCGCCGTACACAGGTTCTGAATGACTTTGAAACTGCGCCACATGAGCGGGATTTCCCCGAATTAGACCTTCCGATAACACGTGAGCTGATCGTCCCGATATTAAGAGACGATCAGGTTTTTGCGGTTTTCGGGATTGCCAACAAGGCGAGCGAATATACGGCCAATGATGTGGAAATTGTTGAGAAGCTTGCTGATCTGACCTGGGATATTATCGTCAGGAAGCGGGCAGAGGAAAATATCCTCAAAGCAAAAGAGGAGTGGGAAGCAACCTTTGATGCCATGGAAGAGATGGTCACGATTCATGATCGCGATATGCACATCATCAGGGCAAATAAAGCGGCACATGACTATTGGGGGATCTCATACGGTGCTCTGAACGGCAAAAAGTGTTGTGAGGCCTTCTGGCAGCGAGAGGAAGCATGCACCGGCTGTCCTTTGGCTAAGACCATCAGCGATCATGAAACACATTCCGAAACCTTCCGTTTAGGCAATCCACAGAGGGTTCTCTCCGTGACAACTTCGCCAATCCGTTTTTCCGAAGATCCCTCTGAGTTTTATATTTGTGTTTCCAGCGATGTGACCCAGCATAGTTTGATGGAGAGCGCACTGCGAACCAGAGAAGAGCAATTACGGACCCTGATCAATGCCACGCCCGACATCATTTGTTTTAAAGATGCCCAAGGTCGCTGGCTGGAGGCCAATCGAGCCGGTCTGGAACTGTTCGATCTTGTGGGTGTTGATTTTCATGGGCAAACAAGCGACGAGCTGGCGCAACACACCAGCCCTGTTTGCCGGGAGGCTTTTAACGAATACTGCAGCCGTGATGAAGATGCCTGGCAGACGGGCAAAGCCTGTCGTGACCTGGAAGCGATTCTTACAACGGATGGCCAGGAAAGAATTTTTGACCTCATCAGGGTTCCCTTGTTTGAAAATAATGGTGCGCGTAAGGCTCTGGTCACCCTGGGCCGTGATATCACCGAGCAGAAGCAACTCCAGAAAGAAGCCGATCAGAGCAGCAGACTGGCTTCCTTGGGGGAATTGGCGGCAGGCATTGCCCATGAAATCAACAACCCGAATGCCCTGACCCTCTATAACAGTGATATCCTTGATCAGATTTTTACCGATCTGAAACCTCTCTTGGCTGATTATGAACCTCCAGACAGCCATCAACTGTTCGCCGGTTTAAGCTATCATGACGCCCTGGAGGAGATCGCTGTTCTTTTTCCAGCCATTCATGATTCCGCGCAGAGAATTAAAAGAATCGTCAATGATCTGAGGGATTTCGCCCGGCAGGACAATAGTGATATGCAGGAATCCGTCGATTTGAACGCCGTTGTTCAATCGTCAATAAGGCTGGTGAATAATGCCATAAAAAAAGCAACGGACGTTTTTGTCCTGGAATCAGCTCCGGAGTTGCCGCTGATCTCCGGAATCCGGGGGCGGCTTGAACAGGTTGTTGTCAATCTCCTGGTGAATGCCTGTCAGGCCCTTGACAACCGTGAACAGAAGATCATTGTCAGGACGCTTTACGACGATGACCAGGATAAAGTGAAAATTATCGTTGAAGACGAAGGTTGCGGAATCAGTGAGGAGATGAAAAAGCATGTTTTTGAACCATTCGTGACCTCTAAACGCGAGCAGGGGGGGACCGGCCTGGGTCTGTCCGTCTCCGCGAGAATCGTTAAAGAACATCAGGGCGACCTCGAGTTAGAGTCGTTCCCCGGTCAGGGCACCACAGTGACCTTGAGCTTGACACCCGATCGAACGGTTTGACTATGAACGCAGTGAAGTTTCCGGAAAATCCAATCCTGATGGTCGATGACGAACCCGCCTGGTCTCACAGCCTGGCTTTGTCCCTGAAAATTTCAGCAGGAATCAACCATGTCATTGCCTGTCATGACAGTCGTGAAGCTATAAATCTGCTGAAGGACCACGACTGCAGTCTGGTTCTGCTTGATCTCAATATGCCTTATCTCAGTGGTGAAGCTTTGCTGGAGAACATCAAGGGCCGTTACCCCGACATACCGGTGATTATCATCAGCGGTATGAATCAGATGGAGACGGCAATTCGCTGTGTCAAGGCCGGGGCTGATGATTTTTATGTCAAGACCGATGAGCGTGAACGAGTGGTCGGCGGTATTGTCAAAGTGCTGAAGCAGTCCCAGCTGATACGGGAAAATCAACGTCTGGCAGATGCCCTGTTGCATCGGGAAAGGGGAGGGCCGCAGGAGTTTGCTTCGATTGTGACCAATAGTCCGAAGATGCACGGCATTTTTTCTTACATCCGTGCCATTGTTAAAAGTTATGAGCCTGTTCTTATTGTTGGCGAAAGTGGTGTCGGTAAGGAATTGATAGCTCGAGAAATTCACCACCTGCGTTGCCCCGAAAAACCATGGGTCGCCGTCAACGTGGCCGGCCTTGACGATGTGGTCTTCAGTGATACTCTTTTCGGTCATGTGGCCGGAGCTTTCACCGGGGCCGATCAGCACCGCAAGGGAATGATAGAAGAAGCGGGCGACGGGACTTTGTTTCTTGATGAAATCGGCGATTTGTCCCCGATATCGCAAGTTAAATTACTGCGTTTGCTGCAGGAAGGACAATTTTACCCGCTCGGGAGTGATAAACCGCGTCAGTCGATGGCACGTATCATCACGGCTACAAACCAGGATTTGACCGCAAAGGAAGCCGAGGGAAGTTTTCGCCGTGATCTGCTTTATCGGCTTTGTTCTCACCAGGTGATTGTCCCTCCTTTGCGGGAACGCAAAGAAGACCTCTCTCTCCTGCTGGATTATTTCCTCGCTGAGGCTGCCCAAAGCATGGAAAAAAAGCCGCCAAGCGTCCCCGCATCTCTGTTGCCTCTTTTGCTCTCCTATTCCTTTCCCGGTAATATTCGCGAGTTGCGAGCTATGGTTTATGATGCCGTCAGTGTTCACCATAAAGGGGTCTTGTCTCTGGCGCGCTTTCAGGCCGCCATACATCAATCTAAACCCGCGACTGGAACAGTCATTCAGCATGCCCAAGAATATGAGCGGAAAGTTCAGTTTTTTGAAGTTTTGCCGACACTGAAAGAAGTTGGTCAACTGCTGGTGAGCGAAGCGATGAAAAGATCTCAGGGGAATCAATCCGCTGCCGCGCGCATGCTGGGAGTAACTCCCCAGGCTTTGAGCAAGCGATTAAAATAATCAGGCAATAGTAAAATAATTTAAATAAAAGGGGTTTAACTTTTGTTGTATTTACAACTTTTGTTGCTGTGCGAGAATTTACATGCGGTTGAATTTTTTGAATAACTTTTATGTAAAATCAAATAGTTATTGGATTAATATTAATTGGCACTAACTATGCTTAGATTTTGACGGTGACAAACAAGAGTACGCACAGTACATGGCGACGTTTTGAGTAAAAAGAGGGATATATGCATGAAAAACTGATCTTTATTGATCTTGACGACAATATCTTGAGCTCTCTGAAGCAGGAACTGGTGAAGGAAGGCGTCCATGCAGAATATTTCACTAGTACTGAAGCGGTATTCGAATACCTCAAGCACAACCCGGTAAGTATCGTTGTCAGTGATATACGCATGCCGGACATGGATGGGGTCGATGTCCTGAAGCAGATCCAGAATCTTTATCCAGACGTTTACCGTGTCATCCTGAGTTGTTCCGATTTTAATGATCAGCGGACCAGAGAAGCTTTTGAAAACAGAACGATTGAACAGTGGTTGGACAAGAACAAGGGAATTTCAGAGCTGCTTGAGTATCTCAGGACCTTTGAGAGCAATGACCAATATTTTACTGTTTGAGCCGGATTTGGGAAAAGTACCCAATCTTGTCTTTGTGCTGAAACTGGCGGGAATTGACTGCACCGTGTCAAGGACCATCGACGAAATGCTCAACTGGTTGAGCGCCGCTAGTCTGATGGTGACGAGATTTGATCTGGTTGTCCTGAATACCTTTGAAGAAAAGCATCAGAAGGCTTTGACGCAGCGCCGTTCGGTTTATTTTTCACAGCTTCCCGTGATTGCCGTCAAACGTGCTCAAAATGACTTCACCATGCTCAGAGATATTAAGCCGATCATCTGCTCCCCGGATAATCTTTTGACCTGTCTGAAGGAGCAACTTGCTTTAATAACTGAAAATCATTCGGCCAGGGAGAATGCTCAATGACGAATGTCGCTGAAAAAGAATCTCAAGACATCATGATTGACCATGACAGCATGCAGGGTATGTACCTGACGTTTGGTCTTGCTGAAGAAGGTTATGGCCTGGAAATCCGCTATGTCACGGAAATTATCGGCATTCAGGCGGTGACGAACGTGCCCGACATGCCCGCGCACGTGATCGGCGTGCTCAACCTTCGCGGCAAGGTGATTCCAATTATTGATGTCCGTTTGCGATTCAACCTGCCACAACGTGAATACGACGAACGGACCTGCATCATTGTGGTTAACGTCGATGGCAATTCCGTCGGCCTCGTGGTCGATAAGGTGAATGAAGTCGTCGATATCCCAAGCGAAAATATTGAGCCTCCACCCGCAACCGGAAGAGGCCGCAGTCAGTATATTCAGGGCCTCGGAAAAATCGACCAACAGGTCAAAATTCTCCTCGACGTTGAGGCTCTGATTGCTGATGAAAATCTTAAGGAGCAACCTGCTGAAATAGCTGAAACTCGGGAATAACATCTTATTAACAGTGTTGCTGAGAAGGGGAAACATCATGTTCAGAAACTTCAAAATCGGAACCAAAACCTTTTTACTGGCCGGATCAATTCTTGTTTTGATGCTGGTCACCCTGGTCTGGGGGATCTGGGGGCTGTCGAACACCGTCAAAAATGGCGAGGAGATGGCCGCCGGTAATGCGCTGCGGGGGGAACTGCTGGCCCGTGAAGTCGATCACCTCAACTGGATAAAGCATGTTTCCACCTTCTTGAGCGATGAACATGTCACCCAACTTGACGTCCAGATGGATCATACCCAATGTGGACTGGGAAAGTGGCTCTATGGAGAAGGACGTAAAGAGGCTGAACTGTTGGTGCCGGAAATGGCCAAAGATCTCAAAGCCCTGGAAGAGCCGCATAAACTCCTGCATGAATCCGCGAAAAAAATCAGCGACGTATACCGGGCTGCCGATCCACATCTCCCCCAGTTCCTGACGGAAAAGGAACTCGATCACATGGGCTGGGTTTATAAAATTCAGAGCGCCATTTTAGGGGAAAAGAAAGAGTTAAAGGTGGTTTTCGATCCCGAGCAATGTGGTTTCGGTAAATTTCTTTATGGCGAAGAGGGACGCAAGGCTGCAGCGAATAATCCTGAATTGGGCAAAATTTTAGAAGCGATTAAAAAACCCCATGCTGAGCTGCATCACCACGGAAAAATCATCAGTGAAATGTTGGCTCGCGGTGAGCATGCCCAGGCCGGTCATTATTTCGCCGCAGAAGCGATTCCAACCCTGAACGAAACGAGAAAATATCTCAAACAAGCCGAACAGGTGGCGACCGCAGCACTGCTCGGACAGAAAAAAGCTCACGAAATTTTTGCCAAAGAAACCCAGAAGCACCTCCATGATGCGCAGAGTTTGATGCACAACCTGGTGGATACGGCAGCGGCTCATATTATGACCGATGAGCAGATGATCGCCTCGGCAGTGACGACCCGTACGGCCATCATCACCATTGGTGTAATTGCCCTGGTTGTCGGTATTGTCCTGGCCTGGTTTATTTCGCGCAGCATCACCAGACCGCTGCATCGCGCTTTCGCCGTAGTTGGTCAATACGGCAAGGGGGACACGAGCGATCAGAACCTGCCTATGGGCGATAAGGTCAACTGCTCAAGTATTCATAACTGCGGGCAGAAGAATTGTCCGAGCTTCGGCAAAGAGGGCAACTGCTGGGTTGAAACCCGAACCTTTGGGCCAAATCCGGTCTGTATCAAACTGACCAACGGCACCTATCAGGATTGCCGCGAATGTAAAGTGTTCAAAGCCAGGGACGAAATCACCGAGTTGGGTTCCGTATTGGTCGGTATGGCGAGGAGCCTTCAGGGACGCAGCGACCTGGCGGAAGCTATCGCCCGCGGTGATCTGACCCAGGATGTCCAGGTTGCATCGGCCAATGATCAGTTGGGTAATGCGCTGAAAACCATGCTTGAAGGCTTGCGTGAGATGGTCGGCGGCATCCAGATCGCTGGGGAACAGATTGCATCGGGCTCAGGGCAGGTCGCGGACGCCAGCCAGGCTTTGTCTCAGGGAGCAACGGAATCGGCTGCTTCACTGGAAGAAGTGACCGCATCGATGAATCAGATGGCAGGTCAGGTGCGCACGAGCGCAGAAAATGCCAGCGCGGCAAATCAACTGTCGAGTGAGTCACAGCAGGCCGCGGAAAAAGGCAACAATCGCATGGCTGAAATGGTTTCGGCGATGGATGAAATCAATCAGGCCGGACAGAACATTTCCAAAATTATCAAAGTTATTGATGAAATTGCCTTCCAGACCAACCTGTTGGCACTCAATGCCGCGGTTGAAGCCGCCCGCGCCGGGCAACATGGGAAGGGCTTTGCCGTTGTCGCTGAAGAGGTCCGTAACCTGGCCGCGCGCAGCGCCAAGGCTGCTGAAGAAACCGCCGAACTGATCGAAGGTTCTGTGGCGTTGACCGACCGTGGTGCCCAGATGGCGAAACAAACCGCCGGGGCCCTCAAAGAGATCATGGAAGGGACCACCAAAGTTTCTGACCTGCTTGAAGAAATCGCTGCCGCATCCAGTGAACAGGCTCAGGGGATCAATGAAGTGACGACGGGATTGTCGCAAATCGATCAGGTGACCCAGCAGAATACGGCAAGCGCTGAAGAGAGTGCCGCCGCCGCTGAAGAACTGTCCGGTCAGGCGGCACAGATGAGTGAAATGCTCAAAAAATTTACTCTTAAAAAAGAAGCTCCCAGGGTGAATTATTCGAAACCTTCAGGTTCGCTTCAAGAGGGCAGCAGTGGCTGGAGTGCCATGGATTCTCAAGCGCCGCCGCGGATTGCCATGAAGCAGCAAATTTCACTGGATGATGATGAATTCGGTAAGTTTTAAGAATCAGGAATAGATCCCGGGTTTTCCCGGGATCTCCGCAAATATCCATGCTTTTCGGCTGGGAGAGAGCTGATGTCCAGTGTCGCTAAACAGGAAATACTCTTAGAAAGTGGAACTAATGAGCTTGAGATTATCGAATTTTATGTGGGCTCCCAGCCTCTGGGAATCAATGTCCAGAAGCTCAAGGAAATTATTTCATTCGACGAGTCGGTTCTGACATCCATACCCGGTAGTGAGCCGGCAATGCTCGGGACCCTGCTGCTGCGGGGGGCGACCATCCCCTTGATTGATTTGAAAAAACATCTGAAACAGCGGGTTCAGGAAGAAGCAGATGAGACGACTCGGCCGGTGGTGATGGTTTGTGAATTCAACCATCGCACAAACGGATTCAAGGTTGATGGGGTCAATCAGATCCATCGGATTTCCTGGGGCGACGTTGAACCCATAGCTCCCATCATCAGCCAATATAAACCGCGATTTACCGGAAGCATCCATATCGATAACAGGGAAATTCTGATTCTTGATCTCGAACATATTGTCGGTGAATTTGATCCCGAGTCGGTTCTTGGTGATGTTGATGTTTCGGGTGACAGCGGGCTGCGAGAAAGTGCTCAGGCACACAGATCAAACGTCAGGATTCTCATGGCTGAAGATTCTTCAATTATCCGTACCGGGATTGAAAAGGTTTTGCGGGAAGCCGGGTTTGACGGGCTGGAAGTTTTTGTTGACGGAGCAGATTGCTATCGGCGGATTCTGCAGTTGAAAGAACAGGCAGAGGCTGCAGGCGAAGATATTCGTCAGCATTTGAGTCTGCTGATCAGTGACATTGAAATGCCGAAGATGGATGGACTGACCCTGTGCCGTAAAGTGAAAGAGGAATTGGGCTACAAGCATGTCCCGGTTATCCTTTTTTCATCGCTGATCAATCCGCCGATGGAGGTGAAATGCGATTCAGTTGGAGCGGATGGCTATGCCGCCAAACCTGAAATCGACAAGCTGATGGTGATGATGGATCAGTTTATTTGTACAGAATTTGAAAAAAAGGGCAATGAAAAGGCCGGTGAATAAAACCTTACCAAAAGAATTAATATTAATCTCTAGGGGTTCAATTCCCCGCAGCTTGCTGCGATTATACTCGCATGAGCGAGTATATACATAAGAGCCACAATGTAACCGT
>JAFGEL010000051.1 GCA_016931615.1 Desulfuromonadales bacterium | reverse complement strand
GGGAAAATCCGGACTCAGGGCTCAGGCACCTTGCGGTTTCAGCAGCGGGTTCTGTTGCCGCATGATATTTTTACGCTGGAAATTCTTTCGCGGCATCTGGAACGACTCGATCAACAATGGCCCGAAGGGGCAATCTCATTGCGTTATCTGCTGACCTGGAAGCCCGGCCGCACCGTTCCCGCCATGACCATGGCCGAAATAATTGCGTGTGCGGATCGTGCCAGTGCCGGACAGGACCGGGAGCGTCAGGCTTTTTCCGCCCTTCCCAAAGGCTCTCACTTGGTGATCGAGAACAGGATCAACCGTTGGAGAACGCCTGCTCCCCCCGAGGTGAAAATCGGGGCCTGATCTGGAAAGATGAATGAGGCGGGGGCTATCACTCGATTATTATCGGTGGGTAGCCCCTTTTTCACGGACGAGATCCTGATCGGTCAGCAACAATATCGCCAGAAGGTATATCGCCGACCGGAAGCCATAATTGGCATAGTAAATCCCGTTTTTTGGATCGGTTCTTTGATCGTCCGGATCAATGACTTTCATGTCGAAACGCTTATTCCTGGGTTTTCCGGAATTCGGTTGATCTTGGACCACAGTGGCGGAATTTCCAAGGTAGTTGTCAAGGGCTCTATTGTTCTTTGCCGCATCGAAAGCATTGGTTTCCGGATAGACGACGGTAATAATGAGTTCTTCCCGTTTTATCCCCAATGATCGCAATGTTTCGACAGCCTTTTTCAGGGCAACATCGCTGTCATATCGGATCGCCTTGTGACCGATATGGTAATTCCGCAAGAAGTACAGCAGAAACTCCATTAGGTTGTCTTTTTCGGCCTTGACGAGCTTACAGCCACGGAAAAAGACCTTTTTCCCCATTGCTTTTTCAGCCTTCGTCTTGCAGGGACTGGGAAAGACAGAAATTCCGTTCTTGATAGTCGCTACATTGAGATGCCGAGGTATGTTGTCGTCTGTTTTCAGGGTTCGGATCCAGTTCGCGACTCTGTGCCATTGGTGAAACGTCTCCACCGATAGGTTGAGACTATTGGCAACCCCGTCAACCGGTTTGTTGGCCGCCAGGGCGGCAAGAACCCCGGGGATCGCTTGATACATCTGCACATAATCGATGAGCTGAACCGACACCTGGCCGGCAAGGGGGGCGAGGAGCGGTTTCCGCAGCGAATATACGTAGGGATGAGGCAGGCTGTTGCTCCGCGATACATATTGGGAGAGGCGAAATTTCCCGGATTCACTTCCGGAACCGCTCCTGCTGCGGTCCTGATGGTAAATTTGCGCTAGGCTGAGTCCGGTCAGGGAGGATATGGCGGCGGCGGATACTTGGGGCTCGCAGTGTTCTGCCAACAGGCTCTGCCCGAGTATCCAGTCCAGCAGATGGACATAGTGCTTCAGGGTGGTCTCCGGAGATTCATGGCCCACAAGGCGAGCCAGTTCATACAGCAGTTGCCGCCCGGCCGATCGATTGTGGAGCAGTTGCTTGCGTAAGTTTTGGCAGGCGTTGAGCTCAAAATCGGGGTGTCGGGCGAAGGGGGCTCTCCGCTGTGGCAAATCGGGCATCATCAGGCGCATCAGAGTCCAGGAGGCAAAGGAATGTCGAAGATGGTGGAATCGTAGGGTGGTGTCGCCCGTCACCTGGTGCAAAGCCATTCTTATTGGGGTCATCAGGGCCTTTTCGACACCCAGGGGCTCTGGTGCATCGAACATCAGAGCCTCGGGAAAAGCACTCCCGACCACGCTGGTACGGTAGTCTACCCAGTCCTTCAGGCTTTGGAGTTGGTCGTCGCTCAGCAGGGCATGGAGCGGTAGTCGCCGGACGGATGACGAGGATTTGGTCCGGCCGTAGCGGCTATTGCGGACCAGCAGTTCAGGACAGGAGCCGGGGTGAAAATCGCACAGCCGCAACTTCAGACATTCGCCGCGGCGTAGCCCGCACCGGAACGCCAGCATGGCGATGAGCGAGCGCATTTTCTGCAGGGTGTCGCCAGTCTGGTCGGGAAGCAAGACCTGTTGCAGCCACTCATATTCGGTGTAGCTGATGACATTGGCGTCCACATTGATTCTGCCGTTATGCGACGATATCAAATCGTCGAAATCTACCGGGGGAGCGCCGAACCGAAACTGCAAAAAGCCGTGGAAGCGCTGCAATGCCTCCGCGCAGCGTTGCGCGATCAGATTATGAGAATGAGCTTTCGGCGAGGGGGGGCAAAGGGCAATCGCGTCGGCGTAGAGATCATGGAGTTCCTCCGCATCCATGGTCACGAGATCCTCGTCTGCGGCGCTCGTGATCAGGTAGATGGCCACGTCCGCCATGTAACTCAAGGCGCTTGCAGGGCGCAAATGGCCCTTCTCCCTCCCTGGGTAGTAGATTAGTTCGTGTTTCTTTATCGCGGTTACAAGGTCAATTCCCCAGCGGAGGATGTAATCCAGGGATGGGAGGAGTTTTCCCGCATGTTGGTGTAGGTACGACTCTATCTCGGCTCTGAAAGCGGCATGTGTACCGGACTTAGCGCGTTTGCCGGATTTAGCGTGTTTGGCGAGCTTTCGCTGCAATGCACGCCAATAACCTATCTGGCGAGACTGATCCAGGTCGGATGGACATCCGGAAATGACAGTGACAGGCATGACCGGCATTGGCGAGCCATCTGAATCGGTTGCTGATGCCTGGCGATGCAAAGCCAGGCAGGTGTGAAGGCGCTGCCAGGTGGCCTGGGGCAAGGATACAGAGGTGACGATTCCTCGACCGTAATCGACGAGGACGGGGGGGATTCTCAGGGCCAGCCGGTGATGACATTGTTGTCGTAATCCAGCGACCGAAAGAGTCAATTTACTCCCTATATGCCGCAGATAGGCCTTGATCGCCTGGTCCGGGTGGCGGATTTCCCCGACAAACTGATGATCGCTCTGTTGGTCGCGCCACCACCTCTGGATCAGGGCTTGGGTCACGGGGTCGGCGAACCACAGATTATGTCGATCCGCGCTGTCGGGAGTTTTCAGCGGGACCACGAGGTCATGGCCGGCGGTCTCGCATGCACTCGGTAAATTAGCGGCCAGAGTCTGTAGGTTCGGCGCATCCAGCATGCCGCCATAGAG
>JAFGEL010000050.1 GCA_016931615.1 Desulfuromonadales bacterium | reverse complement strand
TGATGGAGGACACCGGATACCTGGCCATTGACCTGTCGGTCGCTCCCGAGAATCTGGTGCACAGCATCTCGGAACTCCTTGGTGTGCTTCGTGACATACGGGAAAAGGAAATCACGGCTGATGAACTGGCCATGGTGGTCAAGGGCTATCTTTTTGACCTTGAGTTCTCCCGTGATCAACCCGAAGCTCTGGCCGTACGCTACGGTTGGGGGCTTCAGGCCGGATATCTGCGGACTTTTGAACAGGATATCAGGGAATTAAAAGAGCTCACCCCCGAATATCTGCAACGAGTCGCGCGGGAATTTATCCGCTTGCAGGGGTTAAAGCTGGTCGTTGTCGGTCCCTGGACGAAAGATCAGCGCCGTGCTGTTGAGGGAGTGCTTAAAGCGACTCCGTTCTGAGTGCCGGCGGTTACTGAATGCGCACGGTCTTGTAGAGGAAATTTTTAAATCGGAAAAAGATTTTTTTGGCCTCTGAAGAGAGATCTTCCGGGTCGCAGGCGCGCAACAGGCGAGCCAGCTTCGGCATGTTGGCCGCCCCTTCGGCGCGCGCTTTTTCGATCAGCTTGAGGACCACATCGCGGGTTATCTCCTGCCTGGAGTAGGGTTGGTACACTGCTGACCAGAAATCGCTCTCTCCGCTGAGGATCTGTTGCAACAGTTCTTCCGCCGTTTGATTGGTGAGTCGGGCACTGTCGTCTTGAATTCTTATGGCCTGTTTTGACTGGGGCTGCAGTGCCTTTTCAATCTCGTCTTCCTGAATGACCTGGCTCTGGCGGAAAAGCATCGCCCGCAGCAGAATGCTCCTCAGCTCTCTGATATTGCCACTGTAATGGTGCTTCTTCAGTAAGCCTTTAGCTTCCGGACTCAGGACCGGGGGTTCTTCAAGCTCTGTTTCCGGTTGATGATAGGCCTGGAACAGCCGGCCGAGAAAATGTACCGCAAGGTCAGGAATGTCTTCGCGTCTATCATTTAATGATGGAACTTCGATGATCAGTTCAGAAAGGCGATGAAACAGGTCTTCTCTGAACTTGCCTTCGCGAATCAGCTGACGCAGGTCGCGGTTGGTCCCGGCGACCAGAAGAACCTGCGAATGGCGGGTAATGTTTTCTCCGAGACGAACGAACTCACCACTGTCAAGAAAGCGCAGCAGTTGAACCTGGGTTTTGGGATCGGCGTCGCCAATCTCATCGAGAAACACCACACCGCCATGGGCCTCTTCGAGGATTCCGCGCCGATCATTATGGGCTCCGGTAAAAGCTCCTCGCTTATGCCCGAACAATTCAGAATAGGTCAGTTCACCGCTGTAGGCGGCAATGTTGGTTTTTTTCAGCGCCAGGGATTTGCTGCGCGGTAAGATGCTGCGGTAGATGCGATTGAGCTGATCAAAGAGATTGTTGAAAAGGAATTCCTTTCCGGCGCCGGTTTCTCCGGTCATCAGGATTGAAGGCAGCCCAAGAAATTCTCCAAGGTCGGGGGCTCCCTGGTTCTGCCACTGTGCCATACGTCGACAGAGTGGTGGACCAATCCGTTCAATGGTAGTGATGATCTCCCGAGTCGCTGGCGAGTTGCCGATAATGTTTCCCAGACGGTAAGAGGTGATGGACGGATCCTTGTAGCCGACATCCTGACGCAGACGATCAATTTCGCTGGTCAACTGCTCTAGTTTCTGCAGAATGGCCAGGTGATGACTGATAATCCGCTCAATGATCAACAGGATGCGCCGGTGCTCTCCAGTGAAATAGTGAGGCTGTAAACTGTCGAGGCAGATGACGGCCAGGACTTCGCCGTCATAGGTGACCGGCACAGCGATCTCGCTGCGAATTGATTCGGTCACCGGCTGGTAAAAATGATCATTGACTTCGGAACTCAAACTGTCGATCAGGATTTCCGCCTTTCCTGTGGAGGCCGCCAGTCCGGTCAGGCTTCTCTCCTCGGGCGCCAGTTCCGCTCCGCCGACTTTGATCGGGGGAATGTATTTCTTCAGCCAGTCCTTGTTCTTGGCTCCGACCAGATTTCCCTGGGCGTCCTCAACCATCAACCAGCGATCCCCCTGATGTTCCCGGACCAGGGCGATACTGCCCGTATCCGCCCCGATCAGCTGGGTGGCCTTTGATAGAACCCGGTGCAGGAAGGGTTTGAGCCCGTCGCTCGATTGTTGCAGGAGATCGCTGATTTCAGCCAGAATCTGGACTTCAAGGTGTTCATCGCCGATTTCCTGGACGACGCGTTGAGCCATTTCGGCATGGGCTTCGAGCAGGTCACGTTCGAATGGGTTGAACTGATAGTGTTCTTTTGTGTAGTAATTCACCAGGCAGATGACTCTGCGGGTGCGCTTGTCGTAACGCGGAACCATGTAGAGGGATTTCAACCCCAGCTCATCCGTCAGGTATTGTTTCTGCAAGGTTTCAGAGCCCAGGTCAGTTATGTAGAGGGGTGCCAGCAGGCTGTCGTCAATGATGACCCCGGCCCGGTCAATAAATCGCGAAATCAGCGATTCACCGGGCGTTAATGTGATCAGGCGCTCTTCCTCGTAGAGTTTTCCGGCTTCCAGCTCTTTGGAAAACGCGGCCAGAATCTGCATGGTCCGTTCACCGTCGATCGCCGAGGGGATGGGAATCAGCACCGAAGCCAATGCAACCCGGTCGATCAGCTGGGCCGCTGATTGCACCATGAATAGGGCGGCATCGCGCTTTTTGGCTTCATCGACACGTCTGGCCAGCTGCAGCTGTTGCTGGTATTTTCGCGCCCGGTTGACGTTAGGCGCCGTATCGATCAGCAGCTTACGAATCTTTTTCAGCCTGTCTTCCGTTGGAAAGCGTCCCGGGCTGTTGCGGTCCAGGCAGAGTACGCCGATGGCCCGCCCCAATTCAATGATCGGCAAAATGTAGCTGGCACCGGTTTTGTGCCCTGCCGAGGTGGTCGGCAGATCTTCGTGGTATTCGGCGAGGTCGTTGATTGGCAGTTCCTGTTTCTGCTGATAGACCTGGGAAACAAGAAAATCCCCACTGTTGATCGGGAATGACTTCTGACTGTTTTTGCTCATGCCGCTGCCGCCGACAGCGGAACAGATGAGAGACCCTTTGCTGAGATCTTCCAGATAAATCCGGCAGCGACCGCCCCCGATGATAAATTGTACCCCTTCAATCAGTTTGTGGAGAATTTCATCGAGATTCTCCTTGCCGAATTCACGAATACTGTCGACGATGTTTTCTGTCTGTTGCAGCGTGGTGATGTCCATTGCGCCCCTGATCGATTGAGTTGATATTTACTCACTTGAGTTTAAGTGTTAAGGAAATATTTGTCAAAAATAATGATTAAGCTGTGATTCTTGTGAAGTTAAATCATATTAGATAGTTATGAATATTTATGTGTATGGAAGGAAAGTTTTAAAGGCTTCTTTTTTTATCCGATCAGCCCCGCTCTGTAAAAAATAACTTTTAATCCACGATTATCAGGGGGTTAGAGATGAACGATGAGTTCTCTTTATATTTATTCCATTAATATTGGTATTGTTTTATTAATTATCTGGTTACTGCTTATGAATCTAAATGGCTGAATATTAAGAGGTTTTGTCTATAATTGACTTGTCGAAAGAGTGGTAATGCTTGATACTGTATGACTAGTCTGGATAATTTTATTTTCGTATTGACAGTGATCTTGTCTGAGTGGGGAGCCGGGTCGAGGATATGCAACGGTCGGATGGAAAGTTTGGTGAACAGGATGTCGCTGAACTTTTCTGCATGCCACAGGTTTTAGTCGATCTTATCGAGGCTTGTCTGGGTGACAAAAGCCCGCAACCACTGGCTGAGATCATTCTGCAGGATACTGCTCTGGCTGCCAAGATCCTGTTTGCGGCGACGAAAACCAGAACTCAGCCGCTGGACTCCGCAGAGCCGGTGACTTCGGCGATCCAGCAGTTGGGGGTGCCGCTGGTCACCGGTATCGCCCTGCAGTCGGCAAAGCAGGTGGTGCGCCATAATTTTTCCGATACGGAAATCCGTTTCCAGTACGGGTTGTGGTTTTCTTCGCGGGCGGCTGCTGTAGCCGGTCGGTGCCTGGCCCCGTCCATCAACTATCCTTACATTGAAGAAGCTCAGCTTGGGGGATTGTTGTTAAACCTCGGTATTCAGGTTTTTTTCAATCGTTACCGGGAAAGCTATACCGTTCTGGACGTCAATCCCTGGAGCAGCTCAATTCAATGCCAGTTTGAAGAGACACGCTACAAAATCGACCATCTGCAGGTTGCCGACAGCCTTATCAGCCAATGGGGTCTTGATTCTTTTCTGGCCGATTCGGTGAGATTTTTAAACGCCGATCCGGGCCAGATTGAAAAGAGCAGTATTCTGCTGAAAATCACCCGTATGGCCCAACAGTTCACGCAGAATCCTGAAAGTCTGTCCCCTGAAGCTGAACAGCTGGCCCAGCGTTTTTTCGGTTTGCGAAAAAGTGAAACCGACTATCTGTTTGACTGGGCGCATGGTCTTTATCCAAATTATGCCTCCTTTCTTCACGACACGGAGAAATTGCGCGCCGATTTCAACGCTGCCATCGACCGTTTAACGGTGCTGACCTTCATGCTGGCGGATCAGGAGGCTGCCAGGGCCCGGTTGGCCCAGGGAGAAACACCAGAAGACCTTGTTTCCATTGCCCGTAACCTGTACCTTGAGAACTGTAGCGCGACAGACGCGTTGTTTTTTCTGCTTGATCAACAGAGTCAACTGCTGACCGGACTGCTGGCGGGTGGGCAGCCACGTATGCTGGGTGAGTTGAAGATCCCCTTTGAAGAAGACGCGAGCCTGGTCTCTCAGGCTCTGCTGCATGGTGAGCCCCGGCACTCATTCGGTTCGGGTCAGCAATTGACGGTGACAGATCATCTGCTGGTACGTTTGTGCAGGAGTCGGGGGATCAGTTGTCATCCTTTCCGCTTTGAAGGGCGTCCTCTCGGGGTTGTCGTTCTGGGGTTGCAGGACGAGGATGAGACGAAAAGCCTGCAGTCACTGCAGATCAAAATGTTCGGCCAGGTGATCAGCTCGGCCATGGTGCGGATGTCCCTGGATGTTCAGGAGCGTTTTGGTGAAGGCAACAGCCTGCTGCGTAGAGTCAGCCACGAAGTCAACAACCCTCTGACCGTGATCGGGAATTACGCTGAGGTTCTGAATAATCTGCTCAAAGAGGATGAAGATCGCGAGTTGGCTGAAACGATCAAAAAAGAAGTCAGACGGATTGATGATATTATCAACTACTATTTGGGCCAGCAGGATCTTCCAGCGTTTCCGGTGCGTAATACGGACCTGAATCAACTGATTCAGGATACGATCGATTCGCTCCGTGACACTGAGCTTAAACCGCGCAATATCCGCTTACA
Organism: Desulfuromonadales bacterium; assembly: GCA_016931615.1. GTDB lineage: Bacteria > Desulfobacterota > Desulfuromonadia > Desulfuromonadales > Geopsychrobacteraceae > JAFGEL01. The sequence continues at coordinate 12,722 of JAFGEL010000050.1, read as the reverse complement.
GTTTGCTTTCAAAGAGGATCTGGCGCGGATCGAAACGAATCCGGTACTGATTAAGCAGATTCTTGTCAACCTGGTTAAAAATGCTGCGGAGGCGGTTGCGGATGGTGGCTTGATTCAAGTGACGACCCGTGACAATTATCTCGCCGACAGCGGTCTTCACGCGGAAATCATTGTCCAGGATAATGGACCGGGAATCCCCCCGCAGGTTCAAGGTCAATTGTTCAGACCGGTTGTCAGTACCAAGGGTGTGGCTCATGGTGGGGTGGGCCTGAGTATCGTAAAGAGCATGGTCGATGATCTGGGTGGTCAGATCAGTTGTCACAGCACTTCAGGGAAGGGGACCAGCTTTCATGTACAGGTTCCCTACAAAGATGAACGCCCCTTTTAATCCCCAGGAGCCGGTGTGTTGGTGAAGAATGAGCAGCAACAGTTAGCTGTCATTGACGCAGAGCAATCGGATGTTCTGATTGTTGATGATCAGCTGTCTCATCTGCACAGCCTGCAGGCGCTCCTGCGCATCAATGGTTATCGGGTCTCTCTGGCGAGGAGTGGCGGTGAAGCGATCACCAGGCTTCAGGATCACGATTATCAGCTCGTATTGCTCGATCTGCAGATGCCCGGAATTGATGGCCTGGAGGTTCTTGAATTTATCCAGCAGGCTGCGCTGCCCCTTGAAGTTGCGGTGATCAGCGGAGAAACCTCCTTTACGTCAGTGAAGGATGCCATTCGCCTGGGTGCCTTCGATTTTATTCGCAAACCCTATCATCCTGAAGAACTGCTGACGACGGTCAGCCAGGGGATTGAACGTTACCGGATTAAAACTGCACTGATGCGGGATGAGCAGGCAAAAAAAGAGTCGGAACGCCTCCATCATTTTATCGTCAATAATTCTCCCGATTTTATCTACATGCTCGATGCCCGGGGCGTTTTTACCTATGTTAACGCCATAGTGGAAGATTTATTGGGATATAAGCGCCATGAGCTGCTGGGGAAGCATTTTTCGACCCTCATTCACCCCTATAATGCCGCCGAAATTCATAAGTTTTTCAGCGAACAGCGTACCGGCGAGCGGGCGAGTCACAGTGTCGAAGTGCGCTTGCGGGTCAATCCCGATAATGATCGGGTGAACAGCCTGGAGAACAGCGAGCTGGTTTTTGAGTTGAGTGCCGTGGGTATTTATGAGGAGGATCAGAGGGGTGAAAAAGTCTTTCTCGGAACTCTCGGTTCGGCCAGAGATATCACTGAACGTAAGCGAACGGAGGATCGAATCAGCCATCAGGCTTATCACGATCTGTTGACGCGGTTACCGAATCGATTGCTGTTCAACGACCGTATGGACCAGGCTTTTGCTCATGCCCGCCGCAGCGGCCAGAACTTTGCCCTGATATTCATGGATCTGGATCGTTTCAAGCTGATTAATGACACCCTTGGTCATGTCATGGGGGATCGCGTTCTGCAACTGGTGTCCGAACGCATTCTCGATTGCCTGCGGGCGGAAGACACCCTGTGCCGTTTTGGCGGGGATGAATTTTCCCTGCTGCTGCCCAATATCTCATCGCGGGAAAGCGTTTCCTCTGTTGCGGAAAAAATTCTCAAGGCCGTACGGCAACCTTTCCAGGTCAATAATCATGAGCTCTATCTCAGCTTGAGTCTTGGTATTGCCATGTACCCGGTTGCCGGAGAGACGCGGGAAACGTTGCTGCAGAGCGCGGACATCGCCATGTACCAGGTAAAGAATGACGGCAAGGACGGTTATTGTTTTTACAGCGATATGCTGGAAGGGGGTTCCGACTTTATCTCGGCCGAACGGGATATGTACTATGCGCTGGAAAAAAATCAATTTCAGGTCTTTTTTCAGCCCAAGGTTGATCCGGAAACCAATATTATTGTCGGTATGGAAGCGTTGTTGCGCTGGCAGCATCCGGCAAGAGGCTTGCTGTATCCTGACGATTTCCTTGCTACGGCTGAAGAATCCAAGCTGATTGTGTCGATCGGAGACTGGGCGCTGCGGCGGATCTGCGAAGAAGTCCTGCGCTGGCAGCAGCAGGGATTGCCGAAAATTAAGATCGCCGTCAATATCTCTTCCGTGCAACTGGAGCAGGATGACTTTGTTGAGCGTTTTATCCGCACGATTCAGGAGTTTGATCTGCCGGCGGATATTTTTGAGGTCGAAATCTCTGAGCAGAGTCTGCTGCGCGGATTGCAACAGTTGGGTAAGAAAATCAATTGCTTGCGTGACTATGGGGTGTCTGTCGCCATTGATGATTTCGGGCGGGGGTATTCTTCGCTCAGTTACTTGCAGAATATTCCGATCAATACCCTGAAAATCGATCGTTCTTTCGTGCGTGACATCGACGAAAATCATCCTCAGGCCCTGATTGTCGACGGAATTGCCATGATGGCTAAAGGTCTGAAAATGAATCTGGTGGCTGAAGGTGTCGAAAATCTTCTTCAGTTGGACTACGTGCGCGAGTTGGGATGCCAGGAGGTTCAGGGCTATCTTTACGGTGAAGCGGTTTCAGCTCAGGCCGCCCTGTCTCTGATGAAGAGCAGACCGAGTGACGGACCGCATTTTATTCTGCCTCATTGATTTTTGCCGAAATGAGCAAACCCCGTTAAAAAACCCGGCTGAAGAGGTGATTCAGCCGGGTTTTTTAATCCCCCGGTTTTTGTGAGGAGAAGAAAACCGGGGCCCCGAGCTGTCTCGGAAACCCGGGGATATCGAATGGGTGTTTCAATCGGGTGTCGCTTCACCCAGAAGCTCACTCAGATGCAGCACCGGTTGGCGCATGTCCGCCTCACGCAGCCCCCAGGCCAGTTGCAGGTGACAACCGGGGTTGGAGGTGATCAATACGTCGGCATCGGTGTCTTTGACATTGTTCAGTTTGCGGTCAAGGATTTTCTGGCTCTGCTCGGTGAACTTCAAACTGAAGGTGGCCGCAGAACCGCAACACCAGCTCGCTTCCTTCATCTCCCTGAATTCAACTCCCGGAATGGCTTTAATGACCTCACGGGGCTGCTTGCTGACGCCCTGGGCGTGACAGAGGTGGCAGGGTTCATGGTAGGTGACCACCTTATTGACAGCTTTCAGCCCTTCGGTGCGCAGACCGACTTCGGCGAGGAATTCGCTGATATCCTTGATTTTATGGTGGAATTTTTCCAATTTCTGATGGTCTTCGCGTTCGGCCAGCAGCTCTTCGTATTCCTTCAGGGCGGCACCGCACCCGGCACAGTCGGTGACAATCGCATCGACGTCCAGTTCCATGAACAGGTCCAGGTTATGTTTCGCCAGTTGGCGAGTGGTTTCCCGGTCGCCTTCGGTCATGTGGGGAGCGCCGCAACACTTTTGGGCTTTGGGCGTGATCACGTCAAACCCCTGGTGATTAAGCACTTTTACGGTCTGGCGAGACACCTCGGCATACATCAGGGTCATGACACAACCGAGGAAAAAAGCCACGGTGCCGCGTTTTTCACCCCTGGCGGGGCTCAGTTCGGGGAGCTGCTGGCGCAGTGGCTTGTGCAGCTCCGGCATCATCCCTTCAGCTTTATTGATCCATTCCGGGCCCATTTTGAGGATTTTACTGTGACGCACCAGCCACTGGATGCCGAGCTGCTGGTAAAGTCGGGCCGGCAGCATTGAGGTTTCCAGAAGGTCTGGACTCGGCAGCATCTTTTTCAGCACAAAATCACGGAATGCTGCCTGCCACTTCGGCAGAGGTTGCTGCTGGCCGGCCTGGGCACGACAGATTTCCATCAGTGATCCGGCCTGGACTCCCGAGGGACAGGCTGTGGTACAGGCCCGGCAATCCAGACAGAAAAACGCTTCTTCCTTCATCACCTGATTGAATTCAAGCCGGCCTTCGCTCACCGCCCGGGCCAGAGCCACGCGGCCCCGAGGGCTGGAGCGTTCCCGTCCGGTCAATGAAAAAGTCGGGCAGGTGGGAAGACAGAACCCGCAGCGCATGCACTGCAGGATATCTTCATACTTGGGGGCATCTTTGGTGGTAAAGTTGCCGAGATTAATCGCTTCAGACATGTGACGACTCCTGCTCCTCGGCAAAGATTTTACCGGGGTTCAACAGCCCTTCAGGGTCAAACGCCTGCTTGATCCGTTTCATCACCGCGACACCTCCCTGGCCGATCTGACGGGCGAGATAGGCCTTTTTGGCGATCCCGATACCGTGCTCTCCGGATACGGTTCCACCCCAGCCGAGGACCTTTTCATAAAGGTCATCAAAGAAGGCATGAGCGCGCTTCATCTGATCGGCGTCGCGCTCATCACACAGGACTGTGGGGTGCAGGTTGCCGTCTCCTGCATGGCCAAAGGTGCCCACGGTCAGGTCGTATTTCTTGGCCAGGCGTTCAATTTCGGCAAAAGTTTCGGGCATGTAAGAGCGTGGCACGGTTGCATCCTCCATCAGTGTCGAGGGTGAAACACGGGCCATGGCCGACAGGGCGAAACGCCGCGCGGTTGCCAGTTCAAAGGCTTCTTCTTCGTTTTTGGCCATCGAGACCTCGGTGGCGCCGACGGCGTTCAGGACATCCACCACCTTGTCGCTGTCTTCTGCGACAACCGCCGGATGGCCGTCGACCTCAATCAACAGCAGTGCAGCAATGTCACGCGGCAGTCCGATGCCGACGTAATCTTCAACACAGTTAATCGTGGTTTTGTCCATGATCTCCATGGTTGAAGGGATAATCTTGGCGGCAATAATACTCGATACCGCTTTTCCCGCAGTCTTGATGTCATCAAAGTACGCCAGCATGGTGCGCTTGTCTTGAGGTGGCGGAATCAGGCGAACCGTGATTTCAGTGATGATCGCGAGAGTTCCCTCGCTGCTGATCAGCAGGTCTTTAAACGAGTAGCCGGCGACGTCCTTGACGCTTTTCCCTCCGGTAGTGATGACACTGCCATCGGGCAGAACGCATTTGAGCGACATGACATAATCGCCGGTCACACCGTATTTCAGGCAGCGCAGGCCACCGGCATCCTCCATGACGTTGCCGCCGATGGTGGAAATCTTCTGTGAGGCCGGGTCCGGCGGATAGAAAAGACCTTTTTCCAGGACGGCGTTGGCCAGATCCAGAGTGATGACCCCGGCTTCGGCCGTAGCAGTCAGGTTTTCCTCGTCGATTTCGAGGATTTTATTCATCCGGTTGAGACACAGAACGATGCCGCCCTGCACCGCAATACTGCCGCCGGAAAGGCCGCTGCCACTGCCCCTCGGGGTGATCGGCAACTTTTCCTCCCGGGCAATGTTGATGACCGCCTGAACCGCTTCAGTGCTGGTCGGATAAACGACCACATCGGGAGTATGACTGAGGCCCGGTGTCGCATCGTAACTGAGGACCATCAGGTCTTCTTTTTCGCTGACGACATTCTCTTTGCCGACGGCCTGAATCAATTTATTGAGAATTGCTTGAGAGATCATAGAAAACCCTTTATGACGTCATGGTTGGTATTGCGTATTTCAAAGCCCTGTACAACGTGGTTGTCAGGGCTCTGGAATGTCTGCTTTGCATGTCTGAGCCAGGCTCAGGGTCAACGCCCGAAGAACAGATCCGGCAGGTAGGTGATGATCTGCGGAAAGGCAATCATTAACCCCAGACCGATGACCTGAATGAGGACAAAAGGAATAATCCCGCGGTAGATGTCAGCCATGGTGTATTCCGGCGGAGCCACGCCTTTAAAGTAGAACAATGCATAGCCGAAAGGCGGTGTCAGGAATGAGGTCTGCAGATTGACACAGACAAGCATGGCGAACCACAGCGGGTTGAAATCGAGATCCATGGCAATCGGGGTGAAAATCGGCACGACCACCAGGAGAATAGCCGCCCAGTCGATGAACATTCCCATGAGGAATATAACGGCCATCATGATCGCCAGAATGACGTAGGCGTTGACGTCCATGCCGAGGAGCAGATCGGCGACAACATCACCACCACCCATGCTGAGAAACACCACGGAAAAGAACTTTCCGCCCACAAACAGGGCCATAATCATGGCTGTAGTTCGTGCGGTCGAAACGCTGGCCTGGGTAATGACTTCCCAGGTCAGTTTACGTCCGACCAGGGCCAGGACCAGGGCACCGATGCAGCCCAGCGCTGCGGCCTCGGTTGGTGTTGCTATTCCCGCGAGAATAGTCCCCATGACGGTCAGAATCAGGCCGAATGGCGGGACAAAACTTTTCAGAGTCATGCTGATTTTCTGACCGAGGGAGTAAGTTCTTTCCTCGGGGGGAATCACCGGGCCAAGGTTGGGATTAATGGCACAGCGGACTCCTACATAGGTCAGATAAAGTCCGGATAGGATCAACCCGGGAAGAATTGCCCCGGCAAACAGGTTCCCGACAGAGGTTTCTTTCATGCCGGTCAGGCCACCGTAGACAACCAGCATGATGCTGGGTGGAATCAGGATCCCCAGGGTTCCGGATGAGCAGATGATCCCGGCTGCCATACCCCTGTCGTAACCCCTTCTCAATAGTGCCGGTCCGGCCATCAGGCCCATGGCAACGACCGACGCTCCGATAATCCCCGTGGTTGCGGCGAATACGGTGCTGACGACAATAACCGCCAGGCCCAGGCCGCCACGTAAACCGCCGAGGACGATGTACAGAGCATCGAATAGGCCTTCAGACACTTTAGATCGATCAAGGATCTGGGCCATAAAGATAAACAGAGGGATGGCAACAAGCGTATAATTGAGAAAGATACCCCAGGCATTGTTGGCAAATAAACCGAGCAGGGCCGGGATATTAAAACCATTGTCGATCAGGCCGAAAATCGTCGCCACTGCGGCCAGGGTAACGGCCAGCGGATGGCCAAGCGTAATCGAGGCCATCAGGATCAGAAACATCAATATAGTGAGTACTTCTACGCTCATTACAGTCTACTCCCCAGCCTCTTGTTGATTGCCTGTTGCACTTTTCAGGGTACGGATATCTTTAAAAAGTTTGGCGAGCCCCTGTAAGAAAAAGATGATAAATCCAATCGCCATGAGCGTTTTCACCGGATAGATTGCCGGGGCCCAGGAACTGGATGCATGTTCCCACTGCTGCCAGGAATTGATTGCCAGGATACAGACATAGAGGGTCAGCAGGCCAATGGTCGGGATGAACAGGACTGCGTTGGTGATAATCCTCAGAATAGTTCGTGGCCGTTCGGCAAGACGTGCTTCAAAGACGTCAATGGCAACGTGGGTGTCATGCCTGTGGGCATAACCCAAAGCCAGACTGTAATGCACACCGTAGATAAAGACCGTGAGTTCGAAAGCCCAGGTCGTCGGTGCGTTGAAACCGTAGCGCATCATAACTTCCCAGACAACGACGGCGATCAGGGGCAGAATCAGATAGGCACTATAAAAGCCGATCTTTTCTATGTACGCATCGATCGCGTCAGCTAGCTTGAACATAAAAACCTCTTTGTCGACAACTAGTTAAAAAAATCCATTGAAAATCGCGGGGGTCATGCGACCCCCGCTGGGTTGAACTTTATTGCATGTGCTTGCCTTCTACGAACATTTCATAGGGCCACGGTGCAACGCCACCGCGCATTTCGCGCCAGTCAGCGAAGTCCTTCTTGAACTCATCCTGAGAATCCATGACCTTCTTGACGTCGGGGAATTTGGCTTTCAAGCCTTCGATGTAATCATTGGAGGCTTTGGCAAACTGGTTGATGGTGTCTTCGTCCATGCGGACAAATTCGACCTTCTCTTTGAACATTCTGATTGCCTGGGCATTCAGGTTTTCTTGCCATGCGGTCGACCAGAGCTGGGTTTCCTTGGCAGCGATGTCAACGATCCACTTGAGGTCGGCGGGCAGCTTCTCCCAGGCTTCCTTGTTGATGAAGAAAGCGCTCTGGCAGGACGGCTGATGAACGCCCGGCTCGATAACGTACTTGGTGATATCGTCGAAGCCCATCGGATAGTTGATGGCCGGGGTACTGAATTCGGCGGCATCAATAACGCCACGCTCGAGGGCAAGGTAAACTTCACCGCCGGGCAGTGGGGAGACGGAAGCACCAAGGTTGGTCATGATGTCCATGTACCAGCCCGGAGTCCGTACGCGCATACCTTTGAAGTCTTCCATCTTGGTTGCTTTTTTGTTGGAGAACAGGCCGAGTTCCTGACCGACGTTGCCGCCCGGCAGGGCATAGAGGTTGTAGCGCCCGTAGAGTTCCTGCATCATCTCCAGACCACCACGCTCGTACAGCCAGATGTTGTAACCTTCAGCGTCCAGACCGAAAGGAACGGAAGCAAAAGCGACAAAAGCTTCGTTCTTGCCTTTCCAGTAACCCGGCCAGTCATGGCCGATTTCTGCTTGGCCTTTGCTGACGGCGTCAAAAGATTCCATGGCACCGACCAGTTCACCCGCGGAGAACAGTTTGATGTCGAGGCGGCCGCCTGATGCCAGCTTCACACTGTCGGCAAAATGCTGGGCCAGATCGTAGAAAAGCAGGCCTTTGGACCAGGGCATAACCATTTTCCACTTGAATTCCTGGTCGGAGGCTTTGATGGTGCGAAGCTCTTTCTTAACTTCTTCATGACGTTTGTCGACACCAAACTTTTCACGCTTGGCGGCAAAGGCGTTGGGCGCCAGTGCCAGGGTCAGGATCAGAGCCAGACCGATGAACAGTTTCAACTTTCTCATTCTTTCCTCCTTGGTCAGTGTTGGTAAGTGCGCTAGGCGGCAAGTCCACCAGCGAGTTCAGAAAAATATATATGTATGTCCATTTATATCGGGAAATGGTAAGACCACTTCGTCAAACAGGCTAATCGAGAAACTTTTCGCTGTCAAGGAAATAAAACATTGTTACCGTCCTGTGCCTTCGGGACTTCTCCTTTGTGGTTTGAGCTGTCGGGTAGCCCAACGATTTTCGCAAGTCACGAAGCGCTGTTTCCCTTGATAATTTTCAGTTTGCGGGCCACGCTGGCCTGACTGATGCCGAGAATTGCCGCGATCCGCCGGGTCGTTTTGTACTGGTCTTCAGCCTGAAGCAGGATTTCCTTCTCATGTTCCGCCAGAATGGCTTTGAGGCCGAGCCCGCTGGGGATGATTTTTTCCATGCCGGGAATCTGAACTTTTTCCCAGGTGATGGAATTTCCCGGTGTGGTCACAATGCTGCGTTCAACGACGTTTTCCAGTTCACGAATGTTGCCTTTCCAGGGCATGTTGACCAGGTGATTGACCAGGCTTTCGGAAAATTTTTTATAACTGTTGTACTTGCGGTTGTACTTGTCAGTGAAATGCTGGATCAGGGTCGGAATATCTTCCCGCCGTTCCCGTAGGGGCGGTAACGAAATCGGCACGACGTTGAGCCGGTAAAAAAGGTCTTCGCGAAATTTTCCTTCACTGACGAGTTGCACAAGATCCTTATTGGTTGCGGCTATCAGGCGAAAATCAACGCGCTGTAACTGGCGACCGCCAACGCGGTAGAATTCCTTTTCCTGAATGGCACCGAGAAGTTTTGACTGCAGGTGCAGAGGGAGTTCGGAAATTTCGTCGAGAAAAACCGTCCCGCCTTCCGCCATTTCCAGCAGCCCGGCTTTTCCCTTGCTGTCGGCCCCGGTAAAAGCCCCGGCTTCATAGCCGAACAGTTCCGACTCGATCAGGGATTCAGGGATAGCGGAGCAGTTGATCTGCTGCAAGGGATGGTTTTTCCGTTCACTTGAGCGGTGAATGGTTTTGGCCAGAAGGCTCTTGCCGACACCCGACTCACCGGTCAGCAGAATGGTCGAGTCGGTTGCCGCAACCCTGAGTGCCAGATCGACCACGGCCATCATGCGTTCACTGCAGGTGATCAGGTCGTCTTCGCTCAACAGCTGGCTGCGTGCGGTATCCGCATCAATCGGTTGACTGTACTGAACAACGGTCAGATCCCAGATGGTGTTGATAATGTACTCGATCTCCCCGGCAGCGTTGAAAATCGGTCGTCCCTTAACCAGGAATTTACGGTTGGTGCTGGTTGAATAGGTCGCTGTCACCGGACGCTTGCGCTCGAGCACCAGAAGACTGGCGGAGCCGGAAAAATAGTTGTCCTTGCCGACCAGATCATACAGGCTTCGTCCGGCGAGTTCTGCATTAGTGAATCCGGACATCTCCTCAAAGGTCTTATTGACACCAATGGTCACGCCGTGCCCGTCAACGACGTAGATGCCGTTATAGAGATTGTCAAAGACGAGTTCGAGAAGTTGTTTGTCCATCATTTTCAGCCTGATAAAGTCGGCCCTCACGATGTTGTGAGGGCCGGCGCTGTCAAAATCAGCTGGCCGACCAGCCGCAATCGATCGTCAATGACGTTCCGGTCATACAGCGAGCTGTATCGGAGCACAGAAAAATAACCGCTTCACCCAGTTCAGCAGGTTCGACCATCTGTTTGATGGCCTGTTTTTTCAGCAGGACCTTTTCCAGGACTTCCTCCCGTGAAATGCCGTGGGTTTTGGCCTGGTCTTCAATCTGACCATCGACCAGGGGGGTGCGCACATAACCGGGGCAGATATTGTTGACGGTAATCCCGTAGGGGGCCCCTTCGAGGGCCAGGGTTTTGGTCAGCCCGGTCATGCCATGCTTGGCGGAGACATAAGCGGATTTGAATTCCGATGCCCTGAGGCCATGGACGGAGTTGAGGTTGACGATGCGTCCCCAGCCGTTCTGCTTCATTGACGGCCAGAAGTATTTGCACAGTAAAAATGGTGCGGTCAGCATCAGGTTGATGATAAATGCCCATTTCTCTTCCGGAAAATCCTCTACCGGCGCAACATGCTGGATACCGGCATTGTTGACCAGGATATCGCATCGGCCGTATTCGGCCAGCACGGCATCGGCCAGAGCGCGGCAACCCTGTTGCGTACTCAGGTCCGCTTTGATGAATTGGGCGCCGATGGCCTGGGCTTCGCGGGTTCCGGCAGTTTCGTTGATATCCACCAGGACAACTTTATCGTTGTTGGCAGCCAGGGCTTTGGCGATGGCAAGACCGATGCCGCTGGCAGCACCGGTGACGACGGCAATACGTTCAGACATTGACTTCCTCCTATTGAAGCCCTGCAGCCACTTTGAATGGGCAGGCGGTTTTTTCTTTGATCATGTCCAGGGTTGATCCCGGCGCCAGTTCAATCAGGGTCAGGCCGGTCTCGGCATCAACCTCAAAAACCGCCAGATCGGTGACGACCATGTCGACGACATTTTTACCGGTCAACGGCAGGGTGCAGTTCTCCATCAGCTTGGATGACCCATCCTTGGCGCAATGGTCCATCATGATGACGATTTTCTTGACCCCGGAGACCAGGTCCATCGCCCCTCCCGGACCCTTGACCATGGCCCCGGGAATCATCCAGTTGGCCAGATCGCCATACTGCGAAACCTGCATGGCCCCGAGGACCGACAGGTCGATGTGCCCTCCGCGAACCATGGCAAAGGATTCGGAGCTGTCGAAAAATGCCGAACCGGGAAGCCAGGTGATGGTCTGTTTCCCGGCATTGATGAGGTCCGGATCCTGTCGGCCTTCTTCAGGGAAGGGGCCAACCCCGAGCAGGCCGTTTTCAGCATGCAGGGTCACGGTGATATCTTCCGGGATGTAGTTGGCGACCAGGGTCGGCATGCCGATCCCGAGGTTGGCATACATGCCATCCTTGAACTCTTTGCTGATGCGTCTGGCCTGCCATTCACGGGCCGGGGAAAACCCTTTGACGGAAATCTTTCCGGCCAGAGTGAGTTGCTCGATCGGTTTTTCAAAGCTGTCACACAGGACCAGACGATCGACATAATTGCCCGGTATATGCACCTGATGCGGGTCGAGCTCGCCAATCTCAACAATCTCTTCAACTTCAGCCAACGTGACGCGCCCCGCTTTGGCGCAGGCAGCGTTAAAGTTGTTGGAGGTGTAACGGAAGATCAGGTTGCCGGCTTTGTCGGCTTTCCAGGCTTTGACCAGGGCCAGGTCGGTGGTGATGCTTTCCTCCATGACATATTCTTTGCCGTTAAATACCTGGGTCGGTTTGTTCTCGGCCAGCACCGTTCCAAAAGCGGTCCGGGTAAAGAAAGCCGGTATCCCGGCGCCCCCCGCACGGAGTTTTTCGGCCAGGGTGCCCTGCGGGGTGAGTTCCAGTTCCAGTTCGCCGCTGAGGAACTGGCGTTCAAAGGTGGCGTTTTCGCCGACGTAAGATGAAATCATCTTTTTGATCTGGCGGGTCTGCAGCAGCCAGCCCAGGCCGAAATCATCCACCCCGGCGTTGTTGCTGACCACGGTCAGGTTTTTGGCCCCACTGTCACGCAGGGCTTTAATCAGGTTTTCCGGGATGCCGCACAGGCCGAATCCTCCGGCAGCAATGGTGATATCGTCTTTAGCCAGGCCTTCAAGGGCCTTGGCGGGATCCGTGTAAATCGCTTTCATAGGTGTTCCTCCTGATTGATAACTTCAGATAAGTTCGAAAATCGCTGCAACCGCTTCACCGCCACCGATGCACAGGGTTGCGAGTCCATATTTTTCCTTGCGCGCCTGCATTTCGCGCAGCAGGGTCGCAACCAGACGCGCTCCGCTGGCGCCGATCGGGTGCCCGATGGAAACGGCACCGCCATTGACGTTGACCTTGTCCGGATCAAGATCGAGCTGTTTGATGGCGACCAGGGGGACGGCTGAAAAGGCCTCGTTGATTTCAAATAGGCCAATGTCGTCGAGGTTCAGCCCCGCTTTGGCGCAGCACTTGCGGATCGCATCGACCGGGGCTT
>JAFGEL010000049.1 GCA_016931615.1 Desulfuromonadales bacterium | reverse complement strand
TGCTCGTGTCGCGGGATGGAGCAGTCTGGTAGCTCGTCGGGCTCATAACCCGAAGGTCGGGGGTTCAAATCCCTCTCCCGCAACCAAGTTATATCCCTCCTTGTGGAGGTCGAAATAAATTCGGCGGTGTAGCTCAGTTGGTTAGAGCATGCGGCTCATATCCGCAGTGTCCGGAGTTCGAATCTCTGCACCGCCACCATTTAAAGCCCTTCCTGCTGTCAGGAAGGGCTTTTTTCGTTTATAGTTTTCAATGATTGGTTATCTGTGGCCGGTTGGGTGATGAATCCGACATTTTACCTGGATACAGCAATGGCGTTCAGCTATTCACAGTTTATAAAAGAGCTTTCCGCAGAAGTGTCCCCTGGACAGCGCATTCTGGTTGCCGTCTCGGGTGGCGTTGACTCGGTGGTTCTGCTGCATCTGCTCAAGCGTGCTGCCGGTGAGGCCGCATTTGAGATCGAAGCCGCTCATCTGGATCATCAGTTGCGTCCCGAGAGTGTACAGGATGCCGATTTCGTCGGGCGGCTTTGTGACGCCTGGAGCATCCCGCTTCATTGTCAGTCGGTCGATGTTGAAAAGCTTGCAAAACAACAGAAGATCGGGGTGGAAGAGGCTGGACGCAATGCCCGACGCGGATTCCTTTCAGCTTTAGCCGACGCAAGAGGTGCGCGGTTTGTTGCCCTGGCCCATCATCGCGATGACCAGGTGGAGACCTTCATGATGCGCCTGATCCGCGGCAGCGGATTGAGTGGCCTGGCCTGTATGCGCCGCCGACAGGACCTCTGGTGGCGGCCTCTTCTCGACTACAGTCGCGAGCAGCTTCTCGAGTATGCACGGGCCAATCACCTGAGTTGGCGTGAGGATGAGAGCAACCGGGATATTGCCTTCACCCGCAATCGCATTCGTCATCAGGTTCTGCCGGCGATGGCTGAAATTAACCGCCGCTACGCTGAGCGGATTGCCGCAACCGTCAATCAATTGCAGGCGGAAAGCAGTTACTGGCAGGCTCTGGTGGAGGAGATGCTGCCAGGGATAGTGGTTGACGGCATTGATGGCCTGCGCATGGACAGGGGCGCTCTGATGGCTGCCCACCCGGCCCTGCGTTTTCATCTTTATCGTGAAGGGCTGAGGCGTGTCAGGGGGGATTTGCAAAAAATCGAGGCGCAGCACCTGCGGGCCATCGACAATCTGCTCACGGCAACCAACCCCCAGGCACATATCAATCTTCCGGCTGCCTGGGTGGCACGGCGCTACGCGGTATTGTGGTTCAGGACCGCTCCTCCCGAAGCCTCAGCTCCTTTTTCTGCACAGTTGGCTATTCCGGGTGAATTGCCGCTGCCTGAGGGAAGGGTGCTGCGGGCAGTTCTTCAGGATGAGCAGGAGGGGGAAAGTGAAAATGTCGTCGAATTTCCGTATGATCAGTTGACCGGTCCCTTGGTGGTCCGCTCATGGCGGCCGGGGGACCGTTTCAGGCCCCTGGGAATGTCCGGGCACAAAAAATTGAAGCATTTTTTTTGCGATCAGCATCTTGAGTTTGAAGAGCGTTCAAAAGTCCTGGTGCTTGTCCATGATGAAACAATTTTATGGGTCATCGGCAGGCGGCGTTCGGGAGAGGCCGCCAGCGACTCCAAAACGGCTCAAATTCTGCGTTTGGAGCTGATTTAGCAGCGCGGAAAAAGCCGACAAAAGGCTTGTGGCCCTTACTTCTTTATGGTAATTTTTTCAGCTGGTTCGATACGCTCTTCGATATGTCATTTGAGTGTACTATCTAAAAATATATAACTTCATAGGGGGTTCCTGTGAGCCAATTTCAGAAAAACCTGGCGTTGTGGCTGGTCATCTCTTTGCTGATGATCATGCTTTTCAATATGATGACGCAGAAAGACACTGAACAGAAGCAGATCAACTATACCGAGTTTCTGACGGCGGTTGATGATGGCCGCGTGACGAATATTACTTTCCAGGGGAATCAGGTGACCGGCGTCTACAGTGATGGGAGCAAATTTCAGACCCATGCGCCGATGGATGAAGAGCTGATTCCCGAGTTGAAAAAGAAGGGGATCGTCATCGAGGCCAAACCGGTTGACGATCAGGGCTTCTGGTTTACCCTGCTGATTTCCTGGGGGCCGATTCTGCTGCTGATTGCCGTGTGGATCTTCTTTATGCGTCAGATGCAGTCCGGGGGCGGTAAGGCCATGAGTTTCGGCAAGAGTAAAGCTAAACTGCTGACCGATACTCAGGGCCAGGTGACGTTCAAGGATGTTGCCGGGGTCGATGAGGCCAAGCAGGAACTTGAAGAAGTTGTCGAATTCCTCAAAGACCCGAAAAAGTTTACCAAGTTGGGCGGTAAAATTCCCAAAGGGGTTCTGCTGGTCGGCTCCCCGGGAACGGGAAAGACACTGCTGGCTCGCTCGGTTGCCGGCGAGGCGGGAGTTCCCTTCTTTACCATTTCAGGTTCCGATTTCGTCGAGATGTTTGTCGGTGTCGGTGCCAGTCGGGTCAGAGATCTGTTTCTGCAGGGGAAAAAGAACGCGCCCTGCATTATCTTTATCGATGAGATCGACGCTGTCGGTCGCCATCGCGGGGCCGGGTTGGGCGGCGGCCATGATGAACGTGAACAGACTCTGAATCAGCTGCTGGTTGAAATGGACGGCTTTGAGTCCAATGAAGGGGTCATCCTCGTGGCGGCGACCAACCGTCCCGATGTCCTGGATCCGGCTCTGTTGCGGCCGGGCCGGTTTGACCGCCAGGTGGTTGTCCCGCGGCCCGATGTCAAGGGACGGCACAAAATTCTGAGTGTCCATTCCCGCAAGGTTCCGCTGGCCGATGATGTTGATCTGGAGGTGGTGGCCAAGGCAACCCCGGGCTTTTCCGGCGCCGACCTGGCCAACCTGATCAACGAAGGAGCGCTGCTGGCCGCTCGGGCCAACAAGAGCAAAGTTGATATGGATGATATCGAGGCGGCCAAAGATAAGGTGCTGATGGGCGCCGAACGCCGTTCGATGGTGATCACTCCCGAGGAGAAGAAAGTCACCGCGTACCACGAAGCGGGGCATGCTCTGGTTTCATTGCTGACCCCCGGATCCGACCCGGTACACAAGGTGTCGATCATTCCGCGTGGTCGCGCCATGGGTGTGACCATGTACCTGCCTGCCGAGGAAAAGTACAATGAAACGGC
>JAFGEL010000048.1 GCA_016931615.1 Desulfuromonadales bacterium | reverse complement strand
TTTTATTGACTCGCTGATCGGGTCAGGCGACAAAAATAACTGTATATGGAGAACATACAAATGCAGGGATGAGATTGGCGGGGAAAACCAACTGCAGCGGAGCAACATACCGGAATAACATAGCTTTATTCAACAACCGACGGTGTATATCGATTTCTTATCCAGGAATATTTTATTTATGCGGGGCAATGAGGCGCGTGAATTTTTATCTACCTCTCAAACAGAATGAAACTTTTTCTTGATTTCGGCGGGAATCGCGACCGGTTTTTTAATCCGTGGATCGTAGCTGACCATAACCGTTTTGGCTTCGGCAAACAGCTTGTCTCCGCCGTCATGCAAGCGGTAGCTGAAATCGAAACTTGAGTGGCGCACCTGGTCGACCGCTACCGTGACCAGCAACGGGTCGTTCAATTCGATCGGCAAACGATAATCGCACTCGGCGCGAACAACCAGAAACATCAGAGGCGTATCGAGAAAAGCGCCGAAGTGCTGTTGGAAAAGTTTTATCCGCGCAGTTTCGAGAAAGGTGAAGAATAAAGCGTTGTTGACATGCCCGTAGGCATCCAGGTCGGCAAAGCGAACTTCGATCGGCGTGGTGAATTCAAAAACGGACACGATCAACTGACCTCTGATGCTTTCCCTTGAAGGATATCGAAGATCCGCCCACGGTAGTCAACGATCTCTTTTCTCAAGGAAGCCAGATTAGCAATTTTTTGATCCACCTTGCCGATGTGAGCATCAAGGATTTCCAGCAGCTTGGGTGTGATTTTCCCGAA
The DNA here is from genome assembly GCA_016931615.1 of Desulfuromonadales bacterium. Taxonomy (GTDB): domain Bacteria; phylum Desulfobacterota; class Desulfuromonadia; order Desulfuromonadales; family Geopsychrobacteraceae; genus JAFGEL01. The sequence goes on along the minus strand of JAFGEL010000048.1, from coordinate 8,014 downwards.
TGCCTGCTGATTAACGTCAAAGTTTTCCGCCAGTTCCTGCATTTCCTTCAGGGTGATGCCGAGTTCCTTCAACTTGAGAATAAATTTCAAGCGCAGGATATCCTCGCGGTTATAGGTTCGCGTTCCCCCACCCAAACGCTCCGGGGGTCCCATCAGGCCAATCTCCTCGTAATAACGGATTGTCCGCGTGGTAATGCCGAGTTTCTTTGCTAATTCACCTATCTGGACAAACTGGTCTGCCGGAGCTCTTTTCATAAAGATAACCTTTACGTAAATATTTTTGTCATGAATAGCACTCTTACAATTGACCTGTCAATAGTCTGTCCAGACCAACATTATCAGGCCCTTAAGCCGATAAAAAAGATGAATAAAATAATGTTATATTTAAACTTGACCTTTACGTAAACTCTATGTAAAAAGATTATTTATATCCAGCTCAACTAAAATGCAAATACTATCGTTCTTATCCTCCTGAGAGGGCCCTATGGAATACACGCGTGAAATCTACTGGAACATCGGCCATGACTGGACTGTACTGCTGCCGATGTACCTGCTCAGCTTCGCCGCCGTTGCCGTGGTTGTGAATGAATTCATCCACCGCGTCAGAGTCTATAAACAGGGCCAACCGCTTAATCGTATCGACAATCTACCGCTGCGTGTGCGTGGCATGCTGCGCGACATTTTTCTGCAGTCCCAAGTGATCCGAGTACGTGCTCCAGGATCAGCTCATGCACTGTTCTTCTGGGGATTTGTTCTATTGGCGATCGGCACGACCCTGATTTTCATCCAGGCCGATCTGACTGATCCACTGTTCGATCTTCGCTTTCTGACCGGCCCCTTTTATCTGATGTTTTCACTGGTTCTGGATATTGCCGGAGTGGTTGCCATTCTGATGTTACTCGGCCTGCTTGTCCGGCGCACTATCGTTCGCCCCGCCGGCCTTGAAAACAAACTCGACGATGCTGTCATGCACACCCTGCTGCTGGTCATCCTGGTAAGCGGATTCGTCATCGAAGGGGCCCGCATGGCCGTCACCGAAATCGGCACACCTCTCGCGGCCTGGTCGCCTGTCGGGTTGCTGGCAGCCAAGCTGATGTCCGGCCTGGAAGAGTCTGCCCTGCGCGGCCTGCACAGTAACCTGTGGTGGTTTCACCTTTTTTTGGTGGTGGCCTTCATCGCCATCATTCCTTTTACCAAACTGCGGCACATTTTAACCACCAGCACCAACTACCTGTTTGCCGATCTGGGGCCCAAAGGACTCCTGCCGACCATCGACATGGAAGATGAAGAAGCCGAAAGCTTTGGGGCCGCGAAGATCAGCGAATTGTCATGGAAGGATATCTTTGACGCTGATGCCTGCACCAGTTGCAAACGCTGTCAGGATCGCTGCCCGGCCTGGGCAACTGACAAGCCGCTGTCGCCGATGAAGCTGGTTCAGCAGATTGGTGATGTGGCCTTTCATAACCCTCAGGCCGGCCTGCCGGAAACCCTCGGGAAAGATGTTCTCTGGGCCTGTACCACCTGTCGCGCCTGCCAGGAAATCTGCCCGGCTGGGATTGAACACGTCAACAAGATTATCGAGGTCCGCCGTAACCTGGTACTGATGGAGGGAGAGTTCCCCGGGGAAGAGGTCATGACCGCCATGGAGAATACCGAGGTTAACGGCAATCCCTTGGGGCTGGCCTATGCGAGTCGCGGCGACTGGGCAGCCGGACTCCCCGTCAGCGTTTTGGGAGAAAACAGCGATGTTGATATCCTGTATTTCGTCGGCTGCTACGCCTCCTTTGACAAGCGTAATCAAGCTATCGCCAAAGCTTTCATAACTCTTTGCAACGCTGCAGGAATCCGCATCGGTATTCTCGGCAAGGAAGAAAAATGCTGTGGTGAACCGATGCGCAAGATGGGCAATGAGTATCTTTACCAGATGCTCGCAACCGAGAACATCGAACAGATCAGAAGCTATGGCATCGCACAGATTGTGACCACCTGCCCGCACTGTTTCAATACCCTCAGTAAAGACTACCGTGACCTCGGCCTTGAAGTGGAAGTCAGCCATTACACCGAGTACCTGGCTGCGCTGGTTGAAAAGGGGCAGTTGAAAATAGCACCGCAGAGCTTTGAATGCACCTATCACGATTCCTGCTACCTGGGGCGCTACAACAACATCTACCAGGCTCCCCGTGATCTTCTGCATGCCGCCGGGGCACAGCTGACCGAAATGGACAAACACGCTTCAGAGTCCTTCTGCTGCAGTGCCGGAGGCGGTCGCATTCTTGCTGATGAAAACATCGGTTCCCGAATCAGTGAAAAGCGTGCCCATATGGCGGCCGCAACCGGTGCACCGACGCTGATTTCAAATTGCCCCTTCTGTCTGACGATGTTTGAAGACGGCATCAAGGGCGCCGAACTCGACAATCGATTAAAACCTCAGGATCTGGCTGAAATATTAGTTGAACGTATTGCTGATCATTAGTTGAAGGAGTTTTCTATGAAAATACTTGTCTGTATCAAACAGGTTCCCGACATGGAATCAAAGTTCAAAGTCAATGCCGCCGGCAACTGGTTTGATGAAACCGATCTGGCCTGGCGCATGAATGAATATGACGAATATGCCGTCGAACAGGCCGTTCAGCTCAAAGAACAAAACCCTGATGCCGAACTGACCGTGCTCTGCATCGGTCCCGAGCGGGTCAAGGAGACAATGAAAAAAGCGTTGGCCATGGGTTGTGACCGCGGTTATCACATCGCTGATAACGACTCTCACCTGAAAGACCCGTTTGCAATTGCCTCATTGATTGCCGGCTATGCCAAAGACCAGTCGTTCGACCTGATCTTTACCGGCATGCAATCGCAAGACCGGGGCAGTGCCCAGGTTGGCGTTCTGGTCGCCGAAATACTGGGGATTCCCAGTCTGACGACCCTGGTCGAATTCAGTTACGCCGACGGCACCATCAACGCCAAGCGTGAACTGGAAGGAGGAACCAAAGCCAAGGTCAGTTGTGCAACACCGGCACTGGTGACCTGCCAGCTCGGCCTCAACACCCCGCGTTACCCCACGCTGCCCAATATCATGAAGGCTAAAAAGAAAGAGCTCCTGTCAGTCCCGGTTGAGGAGCTGAATCCCCCTGCCCTGCTGATCGAAACCCTACAGGTCGCACCACCCGAAAAGAAAGGCGGTGGACTGATCCTCGAAGGTGATCCGGCAGAATTGGCCGATCAACTGATCAAAATTCTTAAAGAAAAAACTACGGCCCTGGCTTAGGAGGAAGATCATGAAAATATTACTTGTTGCAGAATACAGAGATGGCCAATTACTCGGAACCAGCAGTGAGCTGATTAATTTTGCCACCTCAATGGGTGCCGAGAGTGCCATGTTCCTGGTCGGTTCAGAGAATAAGTTACCGAGCTACAACGGCAGGATTTATCTGGCTGACAGCGGCCAGGCGGGTGAATTCAACCCTGACGGCCATAAGCAGCTACTGCTTGAAGTCATCGCCAAGGAACAGCCCCAGATGGTTGTTCTGCCACATTCGTCCTACGGCTGGGATCTAGCTCCCCGCGTAGCGCTGGCCCTGAAAGCCGCTCAGATTTCGGAGGTTGTCGAGGTCCGGGATGGTCACCTGGTCGTTCCTGCCTGCAACGCCAAGCTGCGCAGACAACTCAAGCCGGTTACGGACAACTGTGTCGTCACTCTTCAGGGCGGCGCCTTCACTCCGAGTGAAGAACCGAGCGGCACGCCCGAGGTGATTAAAGTTGAAGCAACAGCAGCAGGCGCTGTTCAGTTTCACGGCTACGAAGAAGCGGCCGCCACCGGGGTCGATCTTTCCAAAGCGGACATCATCGTCAGCGCCGGTCGGGGTATCGGCAAACCGGAAAACCTTGAAATTATCGAAAATCTGGCCAAGGCCCTGAAGGGGGAATATGGTGCCAGCCGTCCGGTGGTTGATGCCGAATGGGCCGATCAGAGCCGCCAGGTCGGAACCACCGGGCAGACGGTTTCTCCAAAGCTCTATGTCGCCTGCGGCATCTCAGGGGCGATCCAGCATCTGGCCGGTATGAAAAAATCGGAATTCGTTCTGGCGATCAACACCGACAAGGACGCACCGATCGGTGAAATTGCTGATGTTCTGGCCGTGGCTGATCTCAAACAGCTGGTGCCGATACTGACTGAAAAACTTAACGCGCTTTAGGAATTTTTTCATGCTTGATAAAATTTTCAACACTCTGCCGCAAAACTACAGTGCCGGTTCGATTTCAACACCTCTCAGCATCTACTTTTCGATCGACGAGGTAAAGAAGACCGTCTTCCTCGACCCGCAACAGTGCCGGGTTGAAGAAGGGAAAACCCTTGACAATGCCGACTGTGTCTGCAAAACCTCTGAAGCGTTCTTTCTGAAAGTCTGGAACGAAGGCTACGAACCGGGCATGAAAGATTTTCTTTCCGGGGCGATCAAGTCAAATAACCCGGCAATTTTAAAAAGCTTTCTGACCGCCTGCGGGAAATAGCAGCAATACGCGGGCAGTTCATTCCAGCACAAATAAAAGGGGTTGTCCTTTTCCGGGACAGCCCCTTTTTCACTTATTTTTCGCTATCTTTTCACCTTTATAGTGAAAATAAAATATTTGACAAAATTATCTGACGGCGTTAAAAAAACTGGTCTTACCATTTACAACCGTCTCGGGAGCTTTTTTCATGGTTTCTCTCTTATTGATTCTGGTCAGTGCCGTTTTTGTCAACAACTTCGTACTGGCGCGATTTCTGGGAATATGCCCTTTTCTTGGTGTTTCAAAGAAAGTTGAAACGGCCATCGGCATGGGCATGGCGGTTATCTTTGTCATGACGGTGGCCTCGGTTGTCACCTGGTTTATTCAATATTTTGTCCTGATCCCTTTCGGTATCGAATACCTGCAGACCATTGCTTTTATACTGGTTATTGCTTCCCTGGTTCAGCTCGTCGAAATGATCATTCAGAAAACCAGCCCGGTTCTTTATCAGTCTCTGGGTATCTTTCTGCCGTTGATCACCACCAACTGCGCCGTCCTTGGTGTCGCAGTCCTCAGTATTCAAAAAAGCTACAGCTTCCTGGAGTCGGTTGTTTTCGCTCTGGGTGCCGGACTTGGCTTTACCCTGGCGATGGTGTTGTTTGCCGGCCTGCGTGAGCGGGTTGAGCTGTGCCCGGTACCGAACAGTTTCCGCGGAACAGCGATCGCTCTGGTTACGGCGGGCCTGCTCTCCCTGGCGTTTATGGGTTTTGCCGGTCTGGTCAAGGGATAAATCTGATCAATAATAAATAAGTATCACCCCTGCAGAGTCGTTCAACTCAGCATAAAGTGATGTCTGACTAAGAGGAAATTAAATGCTCACAGCTGTATTATGTCTCGGCGGAATCGGCCTGGTTGCTGCGGCAACCCTCGGCGCGGCCTCAAAAAAATTCGCTGTCGAAGTTGATCCCAGGGAGGCCGCAATCCTGGATGCTCTTCCGGGAGCAAACTGCGGTGCTTGCGGCGAACCGGGCTGCTCCGGTTATGCCAAGGGGGTCGCGGAAGGACGCCTGGCACCGACCCTGTGTACACCGGGCGGCAGTGGCACGATTCAGGCCATTGCCGACATCCTGGGAATTGAAGCGGTTGCCACTACGCCACAGGTCGCTGTGGTCCTTTGCCAGGGAGACAATGAAAAAGCCACCAGCAAGTACCGTTATCTCGGTCTCAGCGACTGCAATGCCGCACAGAAGCTTGCCGACGGCCCGAAAACCTGCCCGGGCGGCTGCCTGGGACTGGGTTCCTGCGCCAATGCCTGCCCCTTTGGGGCCATTGAGATGACCCCGCAGGGCCTGGCAGTTATCAATCGTGACAAATGCACCGGCTGTGAAAAATGCGTCTCCGTGTGCCCCCGCAACGTCATCAAGATGGTGCCGAAAGACGCGACGGTTCATGTCCTGTGCAACAGCCACGATAAGGGCGCTGCTGTACGTAAGTACTGCCAAGTCGGCTGCATCGGCTGTAATATCTGTAAAAAAACCGTTCCCGAAGCCTACCAGATTGAAAACTTCCTGGCCCGGGTTGACTATGAGCACCATGAAGACGCCGCTCAAGCCATTGAAAAGTGTCCGATGAAATGTATTCACGATTTCAGTACCGGCTATCCTGCTGGAAGCCGTCTGGCCACAACCAAACCGGAAACCAGCAAACAACCGGCCGCCTGAGAGGACTGAACGACCGATGAGTTTAAAAACATTTGCCGGTGGGCTTCATCCACCGGACAGCAAAGCCTACTCGGAACATAAAGCAATCGAAATTTGTCCCCTGCCGGACGAACTGGTCATACCTGCAGCCCAGCATATCGGCGCTCCGGCGGAGATCTGCGTCAGCGTCGGCGATCTGGTCAAAAAAGGCCAGGTTATCGCCAAGCCCAAAGGCTTTGTTTCGGTGCCGATCCATGCTTCAACCTCCGGCGAGGTGATCGCCGTTGAACCGCGCCTGCACCCGATGGGTCGGCCGCTCCCCTCAGTCGTCATCAAAGCCGATGGTGAGGATCAGTGGGATGAGAGTCTGGAGCAGAATAACCCTGAAAATCTCGATGCCGAGGCCTTGAAAAAAATCCTCTGGAATGCCGGTATCGTCGGCATGGGCGGAGCAACCTTTCCAGCTCACGTCAAACTGTCCCCGCCTCCGGAAAAAAAGATCGACACGCTGATTCTTAACGGTGTCGAATGCGAACCCTATCTCACCGCGGACCATCGCTTAATGCTCGAAGAGAGCGAGAGAATTATCGACGGCATTAATATCCTGCGTAAAATTCTCAGCATAGACACAGCGGTTGTCGGCATCGAAGCCAATAAACCTGACGCTATCGAAAAACTGACCGCTGAATGCGCCCCACACAACATTACCGTCATGGCGCTGGAAGTGAAATATCCGCAGGGTGCTGAAAAGCAGCTGATCGACGCAGTGACCGGGCGTCAGGTCCCCTCCGGCGGACTGCCGATGGATTGCGGCGTCGTTGTCCAGAATGTCGGAACCGCAGCAGCCATCAGTGATGCCGTGCGTTTGGGGCATCCCCTGGTCGAACGGATTGCCACGGTCACCGGTCCGGGGATCAAAGAGCCTAAAAATCTCAAGATTACGATCGGCACGCCACTCTCGCATCTGGTTGAGTTCTGTGGTGGCCTTGAAGGTGAACCGGGCAAGATTATCATGGGCGGACCGATGATGGGTCAGACCCAGTTGTCTCTCGAAGTTCCGGCGATCCGTGGCACCTCCGGCCTGCTGATTTTTCGCAAAGGTGATTTTTCCACCAAACCGGCCGGACCCTGTATCCGCTGCGGCAGATGCATCAGCGTCTGTCCGATCCACCTGCAACCGACAACCATCGCCACCTATGCGCGTCTTGACATGGTCGACGAAGCGGAAAATTACCATGCCCTGGATTGCATAGAATGCGGTTCCTGTACCTATATCTGCCCGGCGACCCTGCCGCTGGTTCAGTCAATACGCCACATCAAAGGTGGCATCATGGCGAAGAGAAGGAAGTCCTGACGTGGAAAATCAGCTTTATCTGTCATCTTCACCGCATATTCACAGCGGTGAAACCACTGACAAAGTCATGCGCCTGGTCATCTATGCCCTGCTGCCGGCCACGCTGCTGTCGATCTATTTTTTCGGCTTACCGGCCCTGGGCGTACTGCTGATCTGTACCCTCGGCTGCGTGGGTTTTGAAGCTCTGGCCTGCAGAATCATGGGTCGTCCGCAAAGCATCGCTGACGGCTCAGCGGCGCTGACCGGAATCCTGTTGGCTCTGAACCTGCCGCCGTCAAGCCCCTGGTGGATGTCGCTCCTCGGCGCGGCCATCGCCATTCTGATCGGTAAGCAGGTCTATGGCGGCCTCGGTTACAACCCCTTCAATCCCGCCCTGGTCGCCCGGGTTGTGCTGTTGATTTCGTTCCCAGTGCAGATGACGTCCTGGACCGCTCCGGCACCGATCGGTTCAGGCGTTGATGCGGTCACGGCAGCC
>JAFGEL010000047.1 GCA_016931615.1 Desulfuromonadales bacterium | reverse complement strand
GTATCCAGCTGATCCGTGAAGAGGTCCAGGTTCTCCCTGAGAGCGGACCTGTGATTCTCGCAACCGGCCCATTGACCTCAGAGGCGCTATCCAAGGAGCTGGAAAAACTGACCGGAAAAGAACATCTTTACTTCTATGACGCTATTGCACCGGTCGTTGAAGTCGATTCCATCAATTTTGCCATTGCCTGGCGGGCATCGCGCTATGGTAAAGGGGGGGATGACTATATCAACTGCCCACTCAACGAGGAACAGTATGATCATTTTGTCCAGCAACTGATCGCCGCAGACAAAGTTTCCGGACGCGATTTCGAAAAGCTGATTCACTTCGAAGGCTGCATGCCGATTGAAGAGATGGCAGCGCGGGGCCCGCAAACCCTGGCCTTCGGGCCGATGAAACCGGTCGGTCTGCCCGATCCCAGGACCGGGAAAATTCCTCATGCCGTCGTTCAGCTGCGCCAGGATAATCGCCATGCCACACTGTTCAACCTGGTCGGATTTCAGACCCGTTTGACTTATTCCGAACAGAAACGGATTTTCCGTCTGATTCCGGGGCTCGAGCAGGTGGCATTTTCACGCTTCGGCAGCATGCACCGCAATACCTTTGTCAACGCCCCTGCCTGCCTCAACAACAGGTTGCAGTTTATTAAAGCCCCGCACATCTTTGCCGCAGGGCAGATCAGCGGTGTTGAAGGCTATGTCGAATCGGCGGCCTGCGGCTTCCTGGCCGGACTTTTCTGTGCTTACCAGTTGCGCCGTGAAGAGGCTTCGCAGCCCCCCCAGGATACGGCTTTGGGGGCCTTACTTGGACATCTCTCGAGTGCGGAGTGTGATAACTTTCAACCGATGAACATCAATTACGGACTGTTCCCCCCCCTTGAAGGGCGCAAAATGAAACGTGCAGAACGGCGCCTGGCAATGGCTGAACGAGCTTTGAGCTCACTGTCACAATGGTGGGAGCCGATTGCCGAACAACGCCAGACCAGAAGAGCATCGCCATGACCGATCAGTTTATTCTTGCCTCAGCCTCACCGCGCAGAAGCGAACTGCTGAAACAGATCGGCCTTGCCTTTGAAACCGTGCCGAGCCGCGTCGCAGAAACGCTGCTACCTGGAGAAACGCCGCAGGAACATGTCGCCCGTTTAAGTCTGGACAAGGCGCGTGAAGTTCTCAATCGCCCGGAAATTAACGGACGCTGGTTTCTCGGCAGTGATACAATTGTGCTTTTTGATCAGACGATTCTCGGAAAACCGGACAATCGGGCCCATGCCGCAGCAATGCTGCGACGGCTCTCCGGTCAGGAGCATCAGGTTCTCTCAGGCTTTGCCCTGCTGGATAAACACACCGGTGAGCAACTCGTCGAAACCGTCAGCACCAGGGTCAGGTTTCGCCAATTGACAGCAGATGAAATCGCACGCTACATTGCCACTGGGGAGCCGGATGACAAAGCTGGAGCCTACGCAATTCAGGGATTAGGGGTCTGCTTCGTGGCCGCGATTGAGGGCAGCTACACCAATGTTGTTGGACTGCCGCTGTGCCGTCTGACCCTGGCCCTGAAAAAATTTGGTGTTCCCCTACCGATTTGAACCATCCTGAGGCCTGAGAAATGAACTCTATTGCCGGCAACATCCGTCAAATCTGCCAGAATATTGAATCAGCCTGCCGCAGGGTCGGACGCAATCCCGACGCAGTCAGATTGATTGCCGTCTCCAAAGTCAAACCGGCAGAAGATATCGAAAAAGCCTACCGTGCCGGGCAGACACTCTTTGGGGAAAGCTATGTTCAGGAGTTTCGTGACAAATTTCTCCAGGTCAATGAACCGGTCGAGTGGCATTTTATCGGTGGTTTACAAAGCAATAAAGTCAGATATTTACGTGGTGCCGTGGCAATGATCCACTCGGTAGACCGCTTGTCCCTGGCAGAGGAGATCGATCGCCAATGGCGCAAAATCAACCGCACTGTGAAGGTTCTTGTGCAGGTCAATGTTGGCGATGAAGCGAGCAAATCAGGTTGTTCGGTGACGGAACTCGAGCCGTTGGTGGAGAAAATTTCAACGTTGGAAAACCTGAGAATCTGCGGACTGATGTGTCTGCCGCCGCATTTTGATGATGCTGAACAGGTGCGGCCGTTTTTTCGCAAGTTGCGTCACCTTGCCGAACACCTCAGCGCTCAGGATCTTCCCAATGTCTCCATGCATGAACTGTCAATGGGTATGAGTGGTGATTATGAGATCGCTGTTGAAGAAGGAGCAACCCTGGTACGCATCGGAACAGCCATTTTCGGTGCTCGGGTCAAAAAATGAGTAAGCCGTCCTACCTGCTCTTCGACCTGGACGGAACATTGGTTGACTCCGTTGCCGACCTGACACTTTCTCTCAATCTGCTCCGCGAAGAGCTGCACCTGGCTCCGCTGCTGGTGACGCAAGTCAAACCCATGATTGGTGACGGTGCCTCGCTCCTGGTGAAACGCGCCCTGGGAGAGAAAATTTTTGCACCGCATCATCTGACCCGTTTCATGGAGATCTACGCTGAACACCTGCTCGACAACACCTTGTGTTTCAGCGGCATTGAAAACTTGCTCCAGCGTCATGATCCACAGAAAATGGCCGTCGTCACCAACAAACCCTACCAGCTGTCGGTCAACCTTCTGGACGGTCTGGGGATTCTTGGGTATTTCAGCCTGGTGATCGGGGGGGATAGCCTGACGGAAAAAAAACCTCACCCGCTGCCGGTCAGGAAAGCCCTTGAAGTTCTTCAAGCCCCCCCGAAGGAAGCGGTGATGATCGGTGATCACCACACCGATATTTACGCCGCACACGCGGCAGGAACTGCAGCCTGCTTCTGTGCCTACGGGGTCGGTCATAATGACGGCCAGGCAACTGTTTACCACGCCGATCAGCCCGGTGATTTGATTAAGCTTTTCCCCGGCCAAAACCGTGAGTGACGAACGTCTCGGCTACCGGGAGATTGCGCTGTTTTTTTTCCCCCTGCTGCTGAATGTTCAATTGATGAGCATTTCGCATACGATCATCAACGGCGCTCTCGCCCGCCTGGATGATTACGTCACCGCCCTGGCCGGGATTTCCGTGGCGATGGTCGTCCATCTGTTTATTGCATCACCATCCTATCAGAACCACACCGTCACCATCGCCATGGCGCGGGGCAGGAAATCACTCACTGGGGTGCTTATCTTTATTTTCCTGGTTGCCGGGTACGTGGCCCTGATGTTGTCTCTCATTGCCTTCACCCCCGTTGGCGACCTGGTACTGATCAAACTTCTCGGGACCCCGGAGAACGTCGCTGCCGAAGCACGGAAAGCCCTTTATATTATGGCTTTGCTCCCATTCTTCACCGGCATCAGGGGCTTTTGTCAGGGCTTACTCATCAGGGCGCGCCGCACCGGCCTGGTTTCGTTTGCCACCGGCGTTCGTGTCATGGCCCTGTTCGCCTACCTGACGCTCGGTAGCTGGTGGTTTTCCGGTGCTCAGCTGGGCGCCTTTGCCCTGGTCAGCTGCGTCATCACTGAAACTTTGGTAATTCTATGGCTGACATGGAGAACCCGCTCTGCGTTTGAAACGGCCGCAACGGAAAAAACGACCTGGCAGATTTTCCGTTATGCCTTTCCTCTGGCTTATTCATCCTGTCTGCAGCAAACAATTCCCCTGCTGATCAGCTCAATTATTGGTCGTTTGAGTGACGGCTCCTTGGCGCTGGCAGCCTTCGGAGTCATTCGCGGATTTCTCTTTCTCCTGGCCGGACCGATGCGCAACCTGCAGCAGGCCTACATGACCCTGGTCAAGACCGTCGACGATTTTCGCACCCTGCTGCATTTCAGTCTCATCATTTCGACAACCCTGGGCCTGCTGATCATGCTCACGGCAGGACCTTTCAATCAGCTGGTTCTGGGCCGCATCCTCGGGGTTGAATCGGAACTTCGCCTCTATCTGCGCTATCCCCTGGCTGCTTGTGCGTTTTATCCCCTGTTCTACGGTCTGATCAACCTGTTGCGCGGCTGGTTTGCCGGCGCCGATCTGACCAGCCGCCTGGGCCGCTCGACAATCTTCAAAAGCTGCTTTCTACTGCTGGCCTGGTGGCCCCTCGTGAAGAGTCAACCCCCTGTTTCCGGCATTGCCATCGCCATTGGGTTATTGATCACCGCAGAAATTCTGGAAGGCCTTTACCTCTATTATCAACGCCAAAGACAACCGGAAGAGCGCCGGCGACTTGCCCCGCTGTGAAGATGCTCATAGAATAAACACCATGGACGCCACCAGGAAAAAACACCCCTGCCCCGATTGCCGACACTGTCAGTGGTGCAGTGATGATCGTTGCCGGCTATGCCTCAAAGGATCGCATCGAGACAAATTATCCGTTGCGGAACAGATCGAACTATATGAAAGCTTGAACCGCAGACAGTCCCGTCCGGCAAGCGACTCCCAGGACTGCTGAAGCAGGACCGAAATCAGCCTGAAATCATCATAATTGACCCGTTTCTCATAGCAAATGGCCAGGAAATATGCTTAAATGCCGTTCCTGAAAATTGACCGGCAACACACCAAGGGAGCTTAATCATGTACAGCTGTTCCGATCTTAAAAAAGGCCTGAAACTCCTTATTGACGGTGATCCGCATGTCATCGTCCAATATGACTTTACCAAACCGGGCAAAGGCCAGGCCCTGTATAAATGTAAACTCAGAAACATGATCACCGGGGCCCTGTTTGATCGAACTTACCGCAGTGGGGAATCTTTTGAACCGGCCGGCCTTGAAGAACGGGATATGCAGTATCTCTACCAGGATGAAACCGGTTACGTTTTCATGGATATGAAAAGCTATGAACAGATTCCACTGAGTGAAGAAACCCTCGGCGATGACAAATATTTTCTCATCGACAACATGGAAGTCAAAATCCTTATGTACGGGGAGCGCGGGATCGGCATCAGCTTGCCGAACTTCGTCAATCTGCGTGTTACCCAGGCCGATCCATGGGTCAAAGGGGACACCGCGGCCGGCAACAACAAGCCGGCAACCGTTGAAACCGGTTATACCCTGCAGGTTCCTTCTTTCGTCGAGGAAGGGACACTGATTCAGATCGATACCCGTACCGGGGAATATGCCACCCGCGTTAAAGAATAACTCATGGAAGTCAACTGGCGACTTGCAAAAAAACGCCCAGTTTTGGAACAAAGAGCCCGGATTCTGCAACAGATCCGGGCTTTCTTCTCCAGCAACAACTTTCTCGAAGTCGACACGCCACACAGAATCCCCGCCAACGCGCCAGAATTTTATATTGACGCCGTAGCTTCAGAAGGCTGGTTTCTGCATACCTCCCCGGAGTTATGTATGAAACGCCTGCTGGCGGCAGGTTATGAACGTATTTTCCAGATCTGTCACTGCTGGCGTGCCGGAGAGGAGGGACACAAACACCTCCCTGAGTACAATATGCTGGAGTGGTATCGCTGTCATTGCGACTATCACCAGCTGATGCAGGATTGTGAAGATCTCATCTGCCGTCTCTGTGAAAACAGACTGCTGCACTGGCAGGGCCAACCCATTGATCTCACTCCTCCATGGCCACGCCTGACCCTGAGTGAAGCTTTTTCCAGATACAGCCCGGTGCCTCTTCGAACAGCTTTGGCAAATAACCAGTTTGACCTTATTATCGACCGTGACATAGAACCACAACTGCCGGCCGACAGACCGCTGTTTTTATATGACTATCCGCTTGAGCAGGCTTCCCTGGCCAGGCGAAAACCCGGAAGTCCTGATGTTGCTGAACGGGTCGAGCTTTATATAGGCGGCCTGGAACTGGCAAATGGTTTTTCCGAATTAAATGATCAAAACGAACAGCGACAACGCTTTGAACAGGAAGAAAAGCTGCGCCGACAAGCCGGCAAAACTCCCTATCCCACCCCGCAAAAATTTCTCGATGAATTAGCCCAGCTCCCTCCATCAGCCGGCATAGCCCTGGGAATCGATCGTCTCGTCATGCTGATGAGCGACACCCATCAGATAGAAGATGTTGTCAGCTTTACCCCCGGTGATCTTTAGCCTGAAGACCTGAAAGAGAATTAAATAACAAAAATAGAATAGCGTTATTATCCCAGCGTTAATCCGAACCAATATTATATATACTTAATTCCATATTTATCTTTTTATATCTTATATGTTTATTCGATTTTATCTATAAATTTATAAATACTGGGTTTTAATTGTCTTTAAAGTAAAAAATTGATTCTCAGCAAGGAGAAGAGATATGAAATATTATTTTACAGAAATTTTACATATTGACATGATTTTATAACATCGTATTATGTCGCGAATCCTGAAACCCATTATCGCGCATATTTTATCAATAAATATGGCAAACAATTGAGTAAAAACAAACATATAGAGTTTTCAGGCCATTAGACGTGAGGCATAACCTGGTTTTTAAGATCATTAAACCTTGGAATTCGCTAGACAGACTTGAATTTTTTCTTCAAGAAAACGACAGCAGGCATGAGCCGACTAAAAGGAATACGGACCCTTTATTCATCCTGTTTTAGAAGAGGCAATCCTGTGCCACAAGAAAATTCCTGTCTTTCAAGATTAAATGCCTGAAAAACGCCCATAAACTCTTGTTTTATCTGGCAGAATATGCTGGCACAACTTGTGCTGTAACTCAATCCTGATGGAGAATTTCCGTTACTGATAAATGCAGATAAAACAGGGTTAATTTCACCCCGGAGCAGATCCGGTCAACTGTATATTTTAATGGGGCCTAAGGCTCGGAACTAAGGAGAGAGGAGTTTTCATCATGGGACACGGACCCGCAGTCAAACTCGGAAAAGATAATGCGGCAGCATACAAGACCCGACTGGGCGTCAAGATGTTTGCCGTCTACACCATTGTCTACGCTACCTTTGTTATTCTCAACACGACAAATCCGAAGATGATGGAATCGATTGTTTTAGGTCAAACGGCAGCAGTCATCTGGGGATTTGGGCTGATTGCCCTGGCCCTGATTATGGCTTTTATCTACAACCGACTCTGCACCAAAGCAGAACAGCAGATGAATAGTTAAGAGGAGACTTCATCATGATTTACACTCAATCACCTTTGGCTATCGGTCTGTTCTGTTTCTTTGTCCTCTTTGTCCTCGGGCTGTCTTTTTATTTAGCAAAAAGAACCAGTTCTGCCGAGGGTTACTACGCTGCCGGTGGCCAGATTCACTGGGCCACTAATGGTATCGCTTTTGCCGGCGATTACCTGTCTGCCGCTTCATTCCTGGGGATTTGCGGGATGATCGCAACCGCCGGTTACGACGGCTGGATGTACTCTATCGGCTACCTGGCCGGTTGGATCGTCGCCCTATTCCTGGTTGCAGAACCGATGAAGCGACTTGGTAAATACACCTTTACCGACGCACTCGATTCCAAATTCAATTCAAAATCTATTCAATTGATGGCAGCCATCTCAACCCTGCTGGTTTCGGTCTTTTACCTGATTCCGCAAATGGTTGGTGCCGGAGTCCTGGTTCAGCCCCTTCTCGGTCTGCCTCACTGGGTCGGCGTCTGTATTGTCGGCGTTGTCGTTACCCTGATCGTCGCCACCGCCGGCATGGCATCAACGACTTATGTCCAGTTTTTCAAGGGCGCACTGCTGCTGATCATGTCAACAGTCGTCGTTATCTCTGTGCTTTTTCGCGGGTTGTCGACCACCCCGGAAAACAACGGTCAACCTTACCATGACTTTAAAACTCTGCATGCAGACAGTTCACTGACCCTGGTTGAAGAAGGCTACACTATGGTCGCCGGGCTGGATTCGGAATTCGGCGAGGCAGGCTTTGTCAAGCTGGCCAAGGATGGTCAGGAGTCGATCTGGCACCTGATTAAAACCGAAACTGGATATACCCTTGAAGAGGCCCTCTACGTCACCAAATTAGCGGATGGCACCAAACTGTTCAACGGCGCCCCCGCCGAAGATGGCAAATTCTTCCCGGTCGGACACATTCGCGAACTGCGCGTCAATGGCGAGGAAGTCACCGCTACAGGCGCAGTCGGCCCCTTCGCTTACCTTTCTGCCCTGAAAGACTCAACAATTGTTCTGTGGGGTAAAAAATACATCAAACAGGGCGACAACACCCTGACGATCTACTACCAGAAGCCAACACCCGGTTCACGCGTTCTGCGCCCCGGTTTAAAGTTCAAGGTCGACAACGCAACAGGGCTGCAGAAATTCAACTTCATGTCTCTGATGCTGGCGCTATTCTGTGGAACCGCAGCTCTGCCGCACATTCTGATTCGCTACTATACGGTTCCCAGTCAAGCCGCTGCACGTAAATCAACCATCGTTGCAATCGCCGCCATCGGTTTCTTCTATATTCTGACCCTGTTCCTGGGCATGGGTGCCATGACCAACGGTGTCATCAATCTGACCGACAACAACATGTCGGCCCCACTGCTGGCATTGTCCTTTGGGGTCATCCTTTTCGCCGTCATCTCTTCACTGGCTTTTGCCACTGTGCTGGGAACCGTTTCCGGCCTCATCGTCGCAGCATCAGGAGCTATTGCTCATGACCTGATGGATAACTTCATGGGTATGCAGATGACGGATCGAGGCAAGGTCAGGGCAGGAAAAATCTCCGCTGTGGTTATCGGTTGCATTGCCATCTACCTCGGGATCGTTTTTGAAGGGATGAACGTTTCGTTCCTGGTCGGTTGGGCCTTTGCAGTCGCCGCATCGGCCAATCTCCCGGCAATTCTGATGCTGCTTTTCTGGAGCAAAACCACCGCCAGGGGCGTTGCTGCATCAATTTTTGTCGGCCTTGTCAGTTCTCTTGGTCTGATTCTGGTTTCGCCTGACATGTGGGTTCGTTACGGCAAACTGCCGGCTGATGCTCCGGTGCAATTCAACAGCCCGGCCCTGATCTCCATCCCCCTCTCCTTCCTGGCACTGGTCATCATCTCGATGATGACCCAAAAGGACGTGATCAAGGGACATGCGAACAGCGAAGCCTAATCATCTTGTGCTCTTCACCATTCTTTGCAATACTTCAGGCCGCCTTCGGGCGGCCTATTTTTTATCGGGACATTTAAAATGAAACGCTTTCGCATTACCATCCTTGCAGTCTGTCTTCTGCTGGCCTGGCTGGGTTATTCCGACCTCAGGGTCCTCCTGAATAATCCTGAGCCACTTGACGTTACCGTTGCCGAACTGGAAACCTCCGGCATCCCCCGGGAATGGCTGCATGTTCAAGATGGGGTTCAGGATCTGCTTCAGGCAATCAACATGTCGGGGTCAATGAATATCGACGCTTTTCTGGTTCCGCTGAAGCGCACTGCTGCATCGCAAACCATGAAGATCTGGTTTGAAACACGTGATCCAGAGATTATCAATGCACTTAAGACTTATTATTTCACGCTTGAATCGGATCAACAGCGCAGCAAATTCATTGCCGACAACAGACAACTGTTTTTCGGGATCAGACCTGTGACGGGTATGGCCGCCGCCGGCCTGGTAGCCGATTCAAATCAGAACAAACTGAAAAAACTGTTAGAGCAGATGAATATACCGGTTAGTGAAGAAACAATATTCATCAGCGAAGGGAAGCAGCCTGCTCGCTGGCGGGGGATTTTCTTTACGCTGATCGCCGTGGTTGGTGTCGTAAAAATCTTTCTCAGCTTTGCACGTCAGGACAACGGCACTTCCAAACAGAATTGAGGCAGGAACACACAGTCCCTGCCTCACACAATCCTCAGCTGATCCACTCGCAAAGCTTATCAATTGCGGTTAAAACCCGCTCGCAATATTGGCGCAGAAATTTCTCATCGAACGGCTGCTCCGCAGACATTTGTTCCGCGGCAGCCAGGGCCCTCGCGCCATCAAAATCGACAAAAGCAAGTCGGGCCGTTAATTCTTTTTTCGGCCGTCCAAAACTACTCCCCGGTAAAATCGCCACACCGGTCTCGGACAGCAATTTACGACAAAATTCCTCACCGGTCCTGACACCACGCGATTCCAAACGCTCACGCAGGGGTTCGAAATCCGGCAACATATAAAATGCCCCGTCCGGCCGGGCAACCATGACCCCGCAGTCTGTCAGCCGCGTCCAGATCCAGTCGGCCATCGCCTTGAGAACCTTACGCGAATGAAATAGGTAACGCTCGAGCCTGACGCCCCCCTCAAAGGCTTTCACAGCAGCATACTGAATTGGAGCACTAGTTGCAGTAAAAGTCTCACTGGCGACGACAGCCATCGCCTCCATGAGCCACTTCAGCTCGTCAGGAAAGGCAAAGGTCCCCAGTCTCCAGCCGCCGGCCCCGGCCCATTTACTCAGACCACTGGCGATAATTGTTCCCTCCGGATAATACCGTGCAATCGATTGATGATTGCCCTGGAAATTCAGCTCACCGTAAATTTCATCTGAGAGCAGGATCACTCTGTACTTACGAGCCACCTCTGCCAACGCCTGTAACTGTTCAGGGGGGTAAGAACAGCCGGTAGGGTTATTCGGGTAGTTAAGAATAAAAATGCGTGGCTTACTGGGATCGGTTTGGCAGAAATGCTCAAGCTCATCTGCCGTCAGCAGCCAGTTGTTCTTCTCATCGGTTTCCAGCCAGTGGACATGACGACCGATAATATGAGCCTGCGGGGCATAAGACACCCAACTCGGGGTAGGAATCACCAGGTCTCCATAGTAGACAAGCTGAAGAATAAACATCAGCTCCTTAGATCCAGGACCAATCAGGACGTTCTCTTTGGCAATCGGCAGATCCTGCGTGCGCCGATAATATCCTGCCACGGCATCGCAAAGCGCCGGCAACCCGCGCACCGGCAGGTAGTCCTTCTGATGTGCATTATTCTGTAATTCGCGCACAATGGGTTCAGGGACCGGAAACGGCGATTGCCCCAGACCAAGTTTGTAAACCTGTTTTCCTTCGTTAATCAGGCGATTGCTCTCTTCATTAATCCCCAGGGTTGCAGAAACCGGCAAGCCGCGCACATTAAGATTTAAATGAACTTCGTGTTGTCCGTTGACCATGATGAATTTACTCCCGATTGATACGTTAATAAGGTAATTTTTTACACCTCAGGATATTGTCGATTGTCGACATTATGCGATGGTGAAAAAAAAAACAAGCCCATTTTAAAATAATCGTTGCACATCATAACAAAAAGCCGAAACCTCTCGGTTTCGGCTTGATGAAAAATATTCTGCCCAGCCCCATGACTATCCGACGGGAATACGATTATGGCGTATTCTGTTGCTCAAAATAACCGGATCAATAACTTCGCCGCAAGCACTGCATTTCCACGCATCAAAAGCACGGACAAAATCATAATACTTTTCGGTATACATCCTTCCCTTACACTTTGGACATTTCATCACACCACCCCCACACAGTAATTGATAATTAAAACTACGGATACATTTTAAAATACATAAGTCATGCCAAGAAAAGAGCTCTCCAAAAAATCCAAAATTAATTTAAAATAGTTCTTAATAACAGGGAGTTAAAGAGGATCCGTAGATTCGGGAATGAATCGTTCAGGGCATTGTCGTCACTTATTTGACGGAACTCTTAACCATTGAGGCTATCTTTTTTCAAGAGAATACTTCTTACTCCCCACTACATCGCCATGAAAAGGCTTTGAAACCCTATAAAAACAACTTTTCGTCATAATAATGACGAAAAACCAAATGCGACAAATTAATGACGGATAAACCGCCCAAAAAAGGCCTTGCCGATTCCGGCAAGGCCGATGAGTTACCACCGAATGGACTTGAGCATTCAGCCTTTGTAGAGCTTATAGGTGAAGGCGTCGGCAAGAGCCTGATAGGATGCATCGATAACATTGCTGCTGACTCCCACAGTTCCCCACCGCGCGTCATGATCTCCAGACTCGACCAGGACGCGAATAACTGAGTCGGTACCCTGACTGGAAGGGAGCACACGCACTTTATAATCCAGCAATTTGACCTCCGCTATCTGCGGGTAAAAACTGATGAGCGCGCGCCGCAGTGCCTGGTCCAGAGCGTTCACCGGACCGTTCCCGTCGGCAGCGGTATGCTCAACCTTGCCGCCAACCTTGACCTTGATCGTCGCCTCGGAAACGGGTGCTTTGTCACTTTCACGCAGCGTATCAATCACGCGAAAGGCGGTTACACTGAAGTAATGTTTAAGCTTCCCCATGGCCTTCAGCATTAATAGCTCAAAAGAGGCTTCAGCCCCCTCAAACTGAAAACCACGATTTTCCATATCTTTGATATCTTCAAGAATTTCCAGGGTCACAGGGTCTTTACTATCAAGTTCAATGCCGCACTCCTCGGCCTTGGCGAGGATATTTGAACGTCCCGACAGATCCGAAACAAGGACACGTGTATGGTTACCGACCAGTTCCGGACGAATATGCTCATAAGTTTCGGGGTGACGCTGAATGGCCGAGACATGCACCCCGCCCTTGTGAGCAAAGGCGGAGTTGCCGACATAGGCCTGATGCTTGTTGGGCGTCAGGTTGGCCAATTCATATATGTAACGTGAAGCACTGCGGAGCATCTGCAGTTGACCATCTTTCAGGCACTCCCGCTGCAGCTTGAGGCTCAGGGACGGAATGATGGAACACAGGTTGGCGTTACCGCAGCGCTCTCCGAAACCGTTGATTGTCCCCTGAACATGGACCGCTCCACAGTCAACAGCCATCAGTGAATTTGCTACGGCGCATTCACTGTCATTATGAGCGTGGATCCCGAGAGGAGTATTGACGGCTTTGCGAACCTCAGCCATGATCGCAGGGATTTCGTGGGGCAGCGTCCCACCATTGGTGTCACACAGGACAATACAGTCAACCTCGGCTGCGGCGGCGGCTTTCAGAGTCTGCAGGGCATACTCCGGATTTGCCTTGAAGCCGTCAAAAAAATGCTCGGCATCATAGATCACTTCAGGAAGTCGCTCTTTGAGGTAGGCTAACGAGTCATTAATCAGCTCAAGATTTTCATCAAGCGAAATCCTCAGGGCTTCTCGTACATGAAAATCCCAGGTTTTTCCAAAAATTGTGACTGTATCCGGTTCAGCCTCAATCAGCATCTGGATATTATTATCTTCTTCCGGAGTGACACGAGCACGCCGCGTCGAACCAAAGGCGGCTATTTTACTATGTGACAGAGTTTCGTGCTGTATCGCCTGAAAAAATGTAATATCTTTGGGGTTTGAGCCTGGCCATCCCCCTTCGATATAATCGATTCCCAGTTCATCCAGGCGCTTGGCGATCCTGACTTTATCCTCAACCTGAAAAGAGATATCTTCAGCCTGGGTGCCATCCCTTAGGGTCGTGTCATACAGCAGCACTCGTGCCATTCCATCACATCCTTTCTGCTTTCAAAAAATTCAGCTCTCGTCATTATCCTGGCGGTCAAGCCCGAAGGCCTCATGAAGCACCCGTACCGCCAGCTCAGTATACTTTGCGGCAATAATGCAGGAAACCTTGATTTCACTGGTCGAAATCATTTCGATATTGATCCCTTCACGCGACAGGGTTTCAAACATGGTGCTGGCAACTCCCGAGTGGGACCGCATTCCGACACCGATAATCGAAACCTTGGCAATATTCTCATCCGACTTGACCCCGCCTGCACCGATTGCTTTTGATACCTCCTCGACAATTCCCAGGGCTTTTTTATAATCAGTTTTAGGGACCGTAAAAGTCATATCGGTAAAACCGTCGTGTGAAACGTTCTGGATAATCATATCCACGGTAATATTCGCCTCGGAGAGCGGCCCGAACAACTGTGAAGCAATGCCCGGGTGATCCGGAACGCGCAGCAGAGAGATTTTGGCTTCATCTTTATTATAGGCAACGCCTGAAACCAACACGGTTTCCATATCTGTATCCTCCTTTGTAACCAGGGTTCCCGGATTATCGTTAAAACTTGAACGGACATGCACCACAACACCATATTTTTTGGCAAACTCAACGGAGCGGATCTGGAGAATCTTTGAGCCCAGTGATGCCATCTCCAGCATTTCATCGTAGGAAATTTTTTGCATTTTGGACGCTTTAGGCACAATGCGCGGGTCGGTCGTATAAACGCCGTCGACATCAGTATAAATTTCACAGACGTCCGCCTTGAGCCCTGCAGCTACCGCGACAGCCGAAGTGTCCGAGCCGCCTCGTCCGAGAGTCGTAATATTGCCCTCGCCATCCGTGCCCTGAAAACCGGCAACGACGACGATGGTTCCTTCCTCAAGGTCCTTACGGATGTACTTATCCTCAATGCTTTTAATTCGTGCCTTGGCATGAACTTTATCGGTCAGCATCGGAATCTGGGACCCAAGGTAACTTTTCGCCTTATAGCCCATCGACTGCAAACACATGGATAACAGCGCAATCGTGACCTGCTCACCGGTTGATACCAGGACATCATATTCGCGTTCATTGGGAAATTCGCTGATCTCTTCCGCCAAGGCCACCAGACGATTGGTTTCACCGGCCATCGCTGAGACGATGACGACAACCTGATTACCCTCATCAAATGTTCTGGCCACCCGCTGGGCGACATTGCGGATTCGCTCCACACTTCCCACCGATGTACCACCATACTTCTGCACTACCAAGGCCATAGCTGTCCTCTTCCTCCTTCTCTAGAGAAAACCGATAGCGGTTTCATCCAGCTATCGGAATGTGTTTTTGTTGCTGCTCAAAGCGCTCATGTAATATCAGGAAAAATCACAAGCGTCAAAAATTTTCAGCGGCTTTTTTCACTCTCTGACCAAGCCATTCGCTCGCTCAAACAGGAGAGCAGAGTTTGACTATCCAATCCGCGGGCACGAAATTCGATTTCCCGCCGCTGTTCGCTGATGCGCCGCAATGAAATCCACAAGCCGTCAGGCTGCTGACTTTCAAGTTTTTCCGGCCACTCCACCAGGGCCACCCCTTGACCGTAGGCATAATCGTCAAAACCGATCTCAAGCAGTTCATCAGGATCAGACAACCGATAGAGATCGAAATGGTAAAGGTCCAGACGCGCCGAATAATGGTTCATCAGAGTAAAAGTCGGGCTGGTAATCGGCACCCGCTCATCAACACCGAGGCCCCGGGCAATTCCGCGCGCCAGAACCGTCTTGCCGGCTCCCAGATTCCCCTGCAACAGAATCAAAGCCGGTTGTTTCAACAACCGGCCCAGCTCAACTCCGATATTCTCTGTCTCTTCCTCATCTTCACTGAGAGTGATGTAGGAGTTCACATCAGCTCTCCATGACCTTGATCAAATCGAGTCGTGACACCACACCGATCATCTGCTGATTGTCGATGACCGGCAACAGGTGAACCTTATGTTGACTCATCAGTGCGGCCAGGTCACGGGTCGTCGTCTCGGGTTGACAGGTCACGGGATCCTTGCGGTACAGTTCGCCCACGGTCGTTGCCGTCACGCGATCGACCTCCTGCTTGAAGCGTTTTTCACTGTTAAGGTAGAAAACACCGTCAAAAAACGCCATGACCGTCGGGATATGCAGCGGTTTCTGCTGCTCGATCAGGTCAGTCTCGCTGATCATTCCCACCAGGACGCCGGATTCATCAGTCACCGGAATGTTACTGTACCTGGTTTCAACAAATATTTTTGCCAATTCCTTCAGGCTGGTATCCGTTGTCACGGACACAACCTCTTTGGTCATGATATCCCGGGCTGTCAGCATACATGTGCTCCTTTCACCAGTTCCTGACGGGCAACAGGCAATTGAGGGAGAAGATCGGACGCTCTCATTCCAGCAGTGCCACAACCGGCAGCAACAATTTCAGCACAGCGCCCATGCAACCAGGCACCAAGCGAAGCCGCCGCAAAAGCATCGAGACCCTGAGCCAGCAAACCGCCCACCAGCCCGGTCAGGACATCCCCGCTGCCGCCACTGGCGAGACCTTCATTGCCCGAAGAATTGATATTCACCCGGCCATCCGGTGACGCAATAACTGTTCCGGCACCCTTGAGCAGCACAACAGCTCCGGTTTCTCTGGAAAATTCGCGCGTCACTTCAAAGCGGTCAGCCTGGATCGCCGCAACCGTTAAACCCGTCAGGCGAGCCATCTCGCCGGGATGCGGAGTCAGAACAAGCTGGCGGCCCGGCCGGGCCTTAATGCAGTCCAGTTGTCCACAAAGCAGGTTAAGCCCATCGGCATCAATCACCATCGGGCGTTCAGAACCGGACACCAGCCGACCGACGAGTTGTTTTAAATCGTCGGTGACACCAAGACCGGGACCGATCGCTACAGCCTGACGGTCGGCAAGCAGGTCTACCAGGCGTTCCAGAGCAGCGAGGGACAGAAATCCCTGGTGATCCGGCAGAGGACAACTCATCGCTTCCGTCAACTTGACCTCAATAATATCATGAACTGTTGCCGGGGTGGCAACCGTTACCAATCCACAGCCGCTGCGCACAGCTGCGTTTCCCGCCAGGGCTGCGGCGCCGGTTTTGCCCGGTGAACCTGCAACAACGAGAAGATGGCCGAATGTTCCCTTATGGGCAAGTGTTGAACGCTGCGGCAACAGCGCCCCGGCAACATCAGCATCAATCTGGTGGACCCGGCTTGTCAACGTATCGCTCGCGGCGCATGGAATCCCGATATCGACCACCCTGAGTTGGCCGGCACAGGCCGCACCCGGTTGGCTGGCATGACCTATTTTTGCGTAACCGAAGGTCACCGTCATATCGGCCTGAACTGCAAGACCGCAGATACGTCCGGTCGAAGCGTCAACCCCCGAGGGGATATCCACGGAAAAAATGCGCGCCGAAGAACTGTTGAGACAGCGTATCGCTTCAGCCTGCAGTCCCTGAACCTGGGATTTCAACCCGGTCCCAAAGATGGCATCAATGATAATCTGCGGTTGTTGTGCGGCCAAATGCTGTTCCAGCTGCTGCACTTCAGTCACCCAGCTGACGGAGCCTGCCAATTGGCGCAGGCTATTCAACATCACCCCGGCGTCACCGCTGATTGCGGATTCTTCAGCCAGAATGATCGTCGTCACCTGCCAACCGAGATCACGCAGAACCCGGGCCATGACATAGCCGTCACCACCATTGTTCCCCTTTCCGGCAACGACCACGACCGGACCGGGGAACAGGCCGTCAAAGGCGCTGGTAAACTCCCGGCAGCAACAACGTCCGGCATTCTCCATCAACACAACTCCGGGGATCCCGTACCCCTGAATCGCCTGCCGATCGATCGCCATCATTTCACTGGCAGTACAGAGTCTCATCAGCTCTCCAGTATCACTGTCGCAACGGCATAGTCGCCATCATGGGAATAATTGAGGTGGATATGGTGAACACCGCGGTTAGCCAACATCTCGGCAGCGACCCCGCCAACTGTCAAACTCGGACAACCGAGAGAATCGCAGACAACCTCCAGCTGCCGCCAGGCGAGTCCATCCCGCAACCCGGTTCCCAGAGCTTTCATAAAAGCTTCCTTGGCGGCAAACCGCGCGGCCAGATGAGGTGTCGGATCGCGCTTAGCCAGTGAATACTCCCGTTCCTGGTCAGTGAAGATCCGCTCCAGAACCTTGTTTCCCGGCTCAAGAAATTTCTTGAACCGATCGATCCGCGCCAGATCGGTTCCCAACCCAACGATGGCCAAAATTCAACCTTTCAAAAGTTGCAACATTTCCCGAACAGCCCGATCCATCCCGACAAGAACGGCACGGGCGACAATGCTGTGACCGATGTTGAACTCTTCGATTCCCCTGATAGCTGCAACCGGCGCGATGTTGCGATAGTCAAGACCATGCCCGGCATTCACCCCGAGACCAAGTTTTTGTGCTGCACTGACAGCCCATTCAATGCGTTGCAGCTGTTCGCGACGTTCCTTGTCTGTTCTGACCTCACAATAAGTACCGGTATGAATTTCAATATAGTCCGCCCCTACTTTATGACTGGAGCGGATCTGATCAATATCTGGTTCGATAAACAGGCTGACCAGGATTCCCGCCTGCTTGAGCAAAGCAATTTTTTGTTTCAGCGGTGCCTGCAACAGTGTCACATCCAGTCCACCTTCGGTGGTCAATTCATGACGTCCCTCGGGGACCAGGGTGACGGAGTCGGGGAGTATTCTCAGGGCGATGGCGATCATCTCATCGGTCAGGGCCATTTCCAGATTGAGCCGGGTCTTGATGGTTTGCCGCAACACCTCGACATCGCGATCCTGAATATGCCGACGATCTTCGCGCAGATGGACGGTAATTCCATCCGCCCCGGCCAGTTCGGCCAATATGGCAGCAGCAACCGGGTCAGGCTCAGAGACTCCACGGGCCTGACGGATTGTCGCCACATGATCGACATTGACTCCAAGTTTTATCACTTTATCACTCCCCAACAGGGCTCCTGAAGTTTCAGGCCCCGATTTTTTCACGCACGGCCGCGGCAATCTCCTCGGCGAGGGTACTGATGCGCTGCTGATCTTCACCTTCAATCATGATGCGCAGTAAAGGCTCAGTGCCTGAATAGCGAATCAGGACCCGTCCTCTGTCTTTCAGTTCCGCCTCAATGGCAGCAACAATTTTTTTGACTTCCGGAATATCCGTCAACTTGGTTTTTTTGCGCACCCGAACGTTGACCAGCACCTGAGGCAAAGAGGTCATTACCCGGGCGAGTTCTGAAAGCGGCTTCCCGCTCCGCTGGATAATCGCCAGAACCTGGAGTGCTGACAGAACCCCATCGCCGGTGGTATTATGATCGAGAAAAATCATATGCCCCGACTGCTCACCACCGAGGTTGTAATCTTTTTTCACCATTTCTTCGACGACGTAACGATCCCCGACATCAGTCCGGACAACCTTACCACCGGCTTTTTTCATGGCAATTTCGAGCCCCATGTTGCTCATCACCGTAGCCACGACGGTCTTCTTTTTAAGCTCGCCGGTCTTGATCATTTCGGTGCCGCACAGCGCCATGATATGATCACCGTCCACTTCCTCGCCTCTCTCGTCGACAAAAATCACCCGATCCGCATCGCCATCCAGGGCAATCCCCAGATCAGCACGATACTCTCGGACTTTTTCCGCCATAACTTCAGGGTGAAGCGAACCGCAGCCCTCGTTGATGTTCATCCCGTTCGGCTTGACCCCCAGGGTGATCACTTCAGCCCCAAGTTCGGTCAGCACCGCCGGGGCCACCTTGTACCCGGCACCGTGAGCGCAATCGAGAACAATCCTCAGCCCCTCAAGATCAAGATCCTTGGGGAAAGTGTTTTTGAGAAAGACCACATAGCGGCCAATCGCATCGTCAATTCGATAAGCCTTGCCGACTTCGTCAGCAATGGGCCTCAATTCATCCAGGCGGTGATTGATGATCAGATCTTCAATTTTGAGTTCCAACTCATCGGGCAGTTTGAACCCACTGCCGGAAAAAAATTTGATGCCGTTGTCCTGATATGGATTATGTGAAGCACTGATAACCACCCCGGCATCTGCCCGCATCGAAGAGGTAATGAACGCAATGCCCGGAGTCGGCAGGGGACCGACAACCAGAACATCAACCCCCATGGAGCAGATCCCCGCCACCATGGCATTTTCAATCATATAACCCGAAAGTCGGGTATCCTTGCCGATCACCACACGATGCCGCCGTTTGCCACCATTCTTGAAAACAAAAGCCGCCGCACGACCAAGCTGCATCGCCATTTCGGTTGTCATCGGCTCGATATTAGCGACACCTCTGACTCCATCGGTCCCAAACAATTTCTTTTCCACGCCTGTTGGTCCCCTTCCTTTACTCCGTAACTTTTTTGTTCTGCTGCTCGGCAGGAACGTTCTTGTCCAAGACCGGCAGACCTTCAACAGGTTGAATCTCAACCTGGACCTCGGTCGTCTTATCGTCCTTCAAATAGGTGTATGTCCCCAGATGGACCAGCGGCACAATGACGGAGAACCCCTCATTGACACCCTTCAGATCGACCTCTTCCGTGGTGACTTCGGTCACACTTTTAAGTTCTGTTTCTCCCCCCTCGACGATTACTTTATCGGGCACCGCCATGACCCGACCGACCTGGAATCCCGGCAGAGGCTCACCGACCAGGGCAATTTTGATCGGGACCTGCTTTTGCTTGATCCGCTCCAGCTTGAGGTCAATAAACGATGGCGACAGGCGGGTCACGCGCAACCCGTTAGGAAGATTCAAACGCTCTTCAAGACGTTTAAAAGTCGTCAGGCCGGGTTTGAGATCGGTCAAGTCAACAACGATACTGATGTCATTGGGACTGACCTTCATCAGCAACGTGCGCGGGCCGCTGACACGCACATCAACCAGGCTCGGCACCTCGTTGGCAACCATCAATCCCGCGGGAATATTCTGCAACTCCAGTGGGACCAGATAACCTACTTCAAGCCGCCGTTCGCCCATGATGAACATCCACAACAGCAGGGCAAAAACCAGGGAGATCAGTTTCAATGTCCAATTTTCCGTCAACATCTTGAACATCAGGCCGCTCCCTTTTTTCTGGCTTTTTTAAGCTTGACCTTGCGCGGCTCAAGCAGCCGTCCGAGAACTTTTTTAAGACTGGTGGCGTCAAGGTTGCGGGTCATTCCACCATTGACCGCGACAGAAATCTTGCCGGTTTCCTCAGAGACGATGATAGCCACGGCATCAGCGAGCTCCGTCAAGCCGATGGCCGCACGATGGCGTGTCCCCAGCTCTTTGGTCAGATCGGCCCCCTGACTCAGGGGTAAAAAGCACCCGGCGAGAGTCAAGCGCCCCTGCTGCAGAACCAGAGCCCCATCATGAATTGGCGATGACGGCATGAATATCGCCCTGATCAGCTCACAGGAAACACGGGCGTCGATTGCGGTTCCCGATTCAAGGATATCGTTGATGCCGGTTTCCCGTTCGATGGCTATCAGGGCCCCGATTTTTCGGTTACCAAGGGCCACGCAGGCCTTAACGAGTTCCTCTATCACTTCTGATTCCTCGCGTGATGTCATCCCGCCGAGAAAGGGGTTACGACCGACATGCATCAAGGCACGACGGATGTCATTTTGAAAAATGACCACGATAACCAGAATGATCGAAGAGAGAAAATTACTGAGGAACCAGTTGAGGGTGTGGAGATCACCGACCCGCGACGCCATATAAACGGCCAGAATAACTGCCAGCCCGAGCAGCATCTGAACGGCACGGGTGCCCTTGATCAGCAGGATGATCCGGTAAATAATGAAGGCAACAATGCTGATGTCCAGAATATCGAGCAATCGAATATTGGTGAAAACATCCAGCATTATGACTCCATTGTCGCGCGACTTAACTTATTAACCGGCCAGACACTCAAAAACCTTGATCAGGGAAGTCTCTGTTCTCGAATCGCCCAGGCCACCAGGGCCGCATCATGGGCCTGAAGAACATCATGCACCCTGAACATCTGAACCCCCTGGGCCACACCGAGAGCAATGGTCGCCAGAGTTCCCGCAAGACGCTCCAGGGGTGCCTCCCGATTCAACACCCGGCCGATAAAACTTTTCCTCGAAGTCCCCAGGAGGATTGGGCAGTTTAAGCGGTGCAAGGCTTCCAGATTGTGCAGCAATTGCAGGTTGCCTTCGGCGCTTTTGCCGAAACCGATTCCCGGATCAACAGCGATTCGTGACCGTTCGACCCCTGCAGCCAGCGCTGTTTCCAAGCTGGTTTCCAGGCTGTCGATGACTTCGGAGAGCAGATCCTGATAGTCGGTGCGCTGCTGCATAACGTCGGGGCGCCCCCGGGTATGCATCAGGAAGAGTCCCGCCCCCGTCTCCGCAGCAACTTCAGGCATTTCCGCGTCAAAAGTCAGCCCACTTATATCGTTGATGAAATTTGCCCCGGCAGCGATAGCGGCCCGGGCGACCTGAGCCTTGTTGGTATCAATGGAAAGAGGCAGTGAAGTCTCCCTCCGCAGTCCTGCCACCACAGGAATGACCCGGTTCAACTCCTCATCAACGGCAACAGGCTGAGCCCCGGGACGGCTGCTCTCACCGCCGATATCCAGGATCGATGCCCCTTCACGCAACATCTTTAGCCCTTGCTGAACAGCCTTATCAACGCTGTTAAAGCGCCCGCCGTCAGAAAAGGAGTCGGGAGTGACATTGAGCACTCCCATGATCCCGGGCATTGTCAAATCGAGCTGGCAGTCTTTCCCCTGCAGACAATGCGCAAGACGGCGCGTCACCCCCTGGGAGCCTCATCCTCGCCGACACTATCGCCGACCGCAGCATCCTCTGTCTGGTTGACGGTTGACTCATCCAGTGTCGGAGCTGTATCGCTCGGATCATCACTCGGGGCTCTGTCAAAGCTGAAATCATCGCTGTCAGCTTGATGTCCCGGTTCAACCTGGGCTTTCAGATAATCAGGAACCCCCTCAGGAAAAACAACTTTGAGGATTTCCGCGCTGTCGAGAGTTTCTTTTTCCAGAAGAAGTTCGGAAAGAGCGATCAATTGTTGCTGATGATCTTTCAGCAATTGGCGCGTCAGGTCATAGTTTTCCTTGACGATCCGCTGGATTTCATTATCGATCGTCACTGCAGTCGCTTCACTGTAGTTCTTGACATGCCCCATGTCTTTGCCGAGGAAAACTTCCCCTTCCTTCTCCCCGAAAGTGACCGCCCCGATCTTCTCACTCATTCCCCACTCGCACACCATCTTGCGGGCAATCGTCGTGACC
>JAFGEL010000046.1 GCA_016931615.1 Desulfuromonadales bacterium | reverse complement strand
GGGTCACATAGGCCTTGGAGATACCGATGACTTCGTCGATTCGGTGCGGACCGATACCCGTCCCGGTACAGGCCCCGGCAGCGATTGTCGAAGATGAGGTCACATAGGGGTAAGTCCCATGATCGACATCCAGCAGGCTACCCTGGGCTCCCTCAAAAAGGACGTTGTCACCTGCGTTCATCGCCGCATCAAGTGTGGTGGATGCGCGGCCAAGATAACCCCGCAGGCGTTCCGCATACCCCAAGTATTCTTCGACAATCTCTTCTTCAACCAAGGGCTTTTCACCAAGAAATTGTTCCAGATAGAAATTTTTCTCCGGCAGGACATCGTGCAGTTTGCGTTTGAAGACCTCCGGCTTGAGCAGGTCGGCAAAACGGATGCCGCGACGACCGACCTTATCTTCGTAGGTTGGACCGATCCCCCGGCCGGTTGTGCCGATTTTTTTGGCCCCGGATTTGTGCTCGCGGGCAATATCAATCAGTTTGTGATAGGGCATGATCAGGTGAACGGCGCCATCAACCATCAACTGGCTGTCATCCTTCAGATAACCCTTTTTCTTCAGCCCGTCGATTTCTTCAAGAAAAACCTTCGGGTCGAGAACCACGCCGTTACCGATGATACAGCGTTTACCCTCATGCAGAATTCCCGAAGGGATCAGGTGAAGAACGGTTTTCTGATCGCCGACAACCAGTGTATGCCCGGCGTTGTTCCCCCCCTGATAGCGCACGACGTGCTGTGCATATTCGGTATAGATATCGACAACTTTCCCTTTTCCTTCATCACCCCATTGAGCACCGACGATAATTACATTGGCCATTTTTATTTATGCTCCCATCATGCTGACATCTTGAATGTATCAGCGGTTATAAAATTGACTTTGCGGTCAAATCAATCTGTTTCATCTGTTCCCAGGACAGTTTTTCACTGCTTTCACTTCGTACGCTAATCAACTCGACTTCCTGGTCTCGACCGGCAACAACGGCCATGAAGCGATAGTTCATCTGACGGGCATAGTCCAGGGCGTCAGCTCGGCTACGGTCAATAATATCACGAGCAACCGAATAACCGCGCTGCCGTAGAGTGCGTGCCAGTTCCTGCGCCAATTTCAAATTCACCCCGGTAGAAAAAATCAGCAGGTCACAAAAGGGCTCAACAACTGTATCAAGAGTCTTATCAAGAGCAAACAACAGTTGCAGCAAACTGAACGTAAATCCGGTTGCCGGAGCGGCAGAGCCGTATTTGGCCGTCAGGTTATTATAGCGCCCACCACTGCAGACCGTGCGCCCGACACCGGCCATGAAACCCTGGAAAGTGATCCCCGTATGGTAATTCAATCCGCGAAGTTCCCCCAGGTCGAGGGTGACATGATCAAGAACGCCATAGACGTCGAGAACATTCAGTACTTGGTCAAGGTTATCCAAAGCCCGGCGCGACCGATCATTGCGCACCACACCCGCAGCCCGGTCAAGCACTTCGCGTCCGCCGTACAGTTTCGGCAGAGCCAGGATTTCTTCCTTTGCCGCGTCGTCCAGATCGGCGTTTGCAAGCATGTTCAACAGCTCGGAGCTGTCTTTGCGCAGGATGGCATCGGCAACCCGGTCTGCCAGAGCCTGATCCAAAGTCGAACGGCTCATCACCCCGCGGAAAAATTCAACCTGTCCGATATCAACGGTAAATTCCTGCGCCCCGACAGCCGCCAAAGCCTCGACCGCCATGGCAATCATTTCGGCATCGGCCTCGGGACCGTCAAGACCGATCAATTCAACCCCGGACTGAAATATATCACGATCCTTGCCGGCCTGCTGCTCCGTGTGGCGCAGAACCCGACCACTGTAACTCAGTCGCAGCGGCATCGGCAGACCACTCATACGGGTTGCGGCAATACGCGCAATCTGGGGAGTGATATCGGGGGGAAAGGCGAGCAGGCGCCCGCTCTGACGATCGTCAAAACGGAATGTGCGTTCCCGCAGACCTTCGCCCAGCCCGCGCTCCAGAACATCCAGGTATTCCAGTTGCGGCGTGACCACGGGGCGAAAGCCCCACGCGGCATAAACCCGTTGCAGACATTGCTGCAGGTATTCCGCCTTGGCGGCCTTGAGCGGCAGAAAATCCTTCACCCCTTTGGGCAGATCGGATTCCGGCAAGGTATCGGCAAAACGCATAGAAGCTGTTCTCCGTTCCACACGGTGGCGCTAGCCCCGGCAGACAGACATAAAACTATATTTATTCAGATATTTTAAGTGGTTTGATTTGAGCTACCAAGTCAAACGCGGCAATTTAGCAACAGTTTTGCACCGATGTCAAGCAGCCCGGAGCTTGCTGCCTGCCACTTCAAAAGTGAATAAAGCTCAAAGCGAGTCTTCACCATTTGGAAACGGCAAAATACCCGGCTCCACCGAACGCAGATGCAGGTCGTGCTGGGAAAATGGAATTTCAATATTTTCTTCGCGGAAACGCCGGTCAATAGCCAGCAGCAGATCGTTCATAACATGAGGTTTCTGATCAATATTGGCAATCCAGACCCGCAGCTCAAAATCAAGTGAGCTGCCACCAAAATTATTGAACAGCGGTAGAGGCTTCGGGTTTTTCAAAACCAGAGGATGTTGCTCGGCAACCTCGACAAGAATGTCCATCACCTTTTTCAGGTCACTCCCGTAGGCAACTCCGACATGAGCGACCAGGCGGACACGGCGGGTGGACAGAGTCCAGTTCGTCACCTTTTGTGAAATCATTTGCGCGTTCGGCACAATCAGTTCGGCCAAGTCGAGATTTTCAACCACGGTCGAGCGCAAACCGATGCGCTTGACCGTCCCGTATTCCCCATCAATCATCACCCCATCGCCAACCTTGATCGGTCGTTCAAATAACAAGATCAGACCGGAAAGAAAGTTATTGACGATGTCCTGCAGACCGAAACCGATCCCGACTCCAAAGGCTCCGAGAAGGACGACAAAGTTTTGGATTCCCAACCCGAGAAAACTCAGGGCTATCAAAAAGCCAATCAGAACCACCGCGTAATGAATCAGTTTTTTAACCGCATCGATGACGCCCTGGTCTGCAGAACGCCGGGCCAGAACCTGCGCTTCACTCATCCCCTGAATGATCCAGGACATCTGCAGGGAAAGATAGAAAGCCACAACCGCTGAAACCAGCATCTGCAGGGTCAGGGTGAATGTGCCGATATCGACACTGAAATTGGCGAGATACGACCAGGTGTCCTGCATTGTTGCGAAGAGTCGCCAGACCGGAATCAGATAAAATATGGAAAAACCATAAATCGTTATTTTTAAAAGCTTTCTAAGTCGTTTCGCGAGTTCCGCTCCAAATTGTTTAAAAAATCTCGATTCCACTCGCGCAAGCAAACCGATCAAAAGATCGATGCCGCCGGCGAAAATAAGTACGGCCATGCGGGCAAAAAGCAGAACCATTCCGGTTTCAAACGTTGCCTGAATCAGCCAGGTGGAAAAATTCATAAACCCGGCCACCTGAGCCACTAAACTGATCGCCAGCACGACCATGGCGAGTCTCAACAACGCCCTGAAAAAACGCCCCTCACCCGGCGCTCGACATTTCTGCGACAAACGGACCTGCTGGACCAGCAGCGGAATAAAGATAATCGCCAGAACCGCTATATAGATACGGAAGAGTGGCTGAGGAAGTGAAATCAGGCGAAAAGCATTGGTCAGAAGAACGACAAAAGCGGCGAAAACCAGAACTTTAGCCTGGCGACGATTTTCGAGTAAAGGCATGGCCAACGAGGTTGCCGAAATCGTCGCCAGAAATAAAAAGGCAAAGCGAATAATCGCCGGCGGCACCGGAAACCAGAACCAGAAGACAGCCACAGTAAAGAATGTTGCTGCAGAAAACGAATGGTTGAGGATAAATTGCCACTCTTCAGCATCCTCCAAACGCGTACGATAATGACGTAATAAACCGGCCAGAAAGACAAAACTGACGGCCATCAGTCCGAACAACCAGGCGTTTCTGGAGAGGTACTCCGTGTCGACTCGAACAGCACTTATCAATCCCCCGGCCGTCTGGGTTTTCAGATCGGCATTGAATTGCCGATAAAATCGGGGGGAGCCGAAAGAATAAGCATTCTTGCGAAATGTCGCTTTGCGCAGCTTGGCCAGAGACTGCCCCAGTTCATCAGCCAGAGCCAGGACTTCAAGCTGGAATGTACCAACCGCCTCCTGTTGTTTGAGCAGTTGCGTTGAGGTTTTTTTCACAGCGACGTCAAGTCGGTCGAGCAGCTTCTGAATCTGGCTGATTGTCTCCCTGGGGATCGTCACCCCCTGTTTTATCAGTTCCGCACCCCAGGACTCCCAGAACTGCCGGTCCGACGCGGCCTGTTCGCGAATCTTCTCAACATCCTCCTGACGGGTCGCGAGCTCCTTTTCACTGTCAATGAGTTTCTGGCGAACCTGTCCTATTTGATTGATATAATTGTAAAGCCGGTCGACATACCAGCTTTCCGATGCGCCAAGCGGCTTGATCTCGTTCTTGATCTTCAGGAACTGCTCTTTAGCCGCATTCAGAACCTCCTGCAATTTCTCGATGTCAGTCAGTTGTGCCAGCAGGTCTTCAGAATGGGCGACAAAGTCGGCCAACGCCACAGAGCGCGGTCCCAGTTCACTCAATCCGGGAAAACCTGCAGCGGAAGCTTCGACGGCAATTGAACCCGACGCCGGCACTTCGTCCGCAGCACCGACCGATCCTGCACCCAGAAGAACAAGCCATAAAATCAGGACAAATCTCAAAACCATTTCTTCCTCTTGAAAAACCAGAGCATGCCGACGGCGCAGACGACCATTATGCCCCAAACCATCGGGTAGCCGTAGCGCCATTTCAATTCAGGCATCAGCTCAAAGTTCATGCCGTAAATACCGGCAATAAAGGTCAGCGGGATAAAAATCGAGGCCATGATGGTCAGCACCTGCATCACCTCGTTCATGCGCTGACTGACACTCGAAACATAAAGGTCAACCAGGCCGGAAGCGGTGTCGCGAAAGTTTTCAACCGTATCAAGCGCCTGCACTCCATGATCGTAAAGATCACGCAGAAAGATATTGGTCGAATCGGCAATCAATGTGGACTCACTGTGCATCAGCGTACCGATCAGATCCCGCGTAGGCCAGACCGCTTTCCGCAGAAAAATCAGTTGTCCCTTGAGTTGATGCACCTGATGGAGAAGTTCCTGGGTCGGACGGCTGATCAGTTCGGTTTCCAGGTAATCGAGGCGTTCGGCAATTTTTTCCAACACGTGAAAATAACTGTCAACCACCGAGTCGAGCAGGGCGTAAGCCAGGTAGTCAGGTCCGCGTTGGCGAATTCTGCCGCTCTTGCGCTCGATACGCAGCCTGACTTCATTGAAAACGTCTCCGGGCTGTTCCTGAAAAGTCAGGACATTGCACCTGGTCAGCACCAGGCTGATCTGTTCCGCACGAATCTGACAGCTCTGTTCGTCGAAAAAGAACATCTTCATGATAATCAGAGCTGAATCTTCAAATTCCTCAAATTTCGGGGCATGATTGGTATTGAGGATATCTTCCAGGGTCAAGGGATGAAGATCAAAAGCTTTGCCGAAAGCTTCAACCAGACTGATGTCATGAACCCCATCAAGATTGATCCAGCTGACGGTCTGCTGACCTTTCAGGTCCAGACAGGTCGCAAGACTGACATCGGTTTCACTGCTGAATTGATCTTCGGAATAATCGAGATACGAAAAAACCGGGCGTTCCATCTTCTGCTCGCCGACGTGAATCAGCGACCCGGGAGACAACCCGATCTTTTTCGGTTTATTGCGGAACAGGGAGGTAACGGTCTGCAGGGGTTGAGTAAACAGTCTCATGGAGAAGGATCTCCTCTATTTATCTTGCGACCCGACCTCAGCGCTCCAGCCCGAAGTCTTCGTAGGTCAGGGACGAGGTATATTCATCCAATGCCTCTTCAGCCTCATCCGGATCGGGAACCCTGGCCAGATGAATGAGAGCATCGCCTTCATGGGCCAGAGGCAGATTCAGTTGGCCGATCACCACTCCGGTAAAGGGCGCATGGATCGTTTCGCGCTCGTCACCGAGCGGATCGCTGACGGTCCCGAGTACGGCCCCTTTCTTGACAAACCCGCCGAGCTGAACTTTGCGCGAAAAGACACCACTGATGCCGGCACGCACCCAACTGGTCCGGTTGGTGATGATTGATTCCCGGGGTTTTGCCCTGTGACTCGCCGGCAGCATTCCGGTATGCCGTAACAGCCTGACCACCCCCCGCAGTCCTGTGCGAATGACGGATTCGTTAAAATAAAGCGCTTCACCGCCTTCAAAAACCAGCACCGGCTTACCCAGAGCAGCAACAGACTCTCGTAAAGAACCCTCGCGCATTTCAGAAGGCACAACAATCGGAGCCCCAAACGCTGAAGCCAGCTCAATGGTTTTCGGATCATCAAGGCTGGCCCGAATCTGCGGCAGGTTGCTGCGGAAATTAGAGCCCGTATGCAAGTCAATACCAAAATCACTGCGTCTGGCTATTTCGGTCATAAACAAATGGGCGAGACGTCCGGCCAGGGATCCCTTGGTTGATCCGGGAAAAGAACGGTTCAAG
Organism: Desulfuromonadales bacterium; assembly: GCA_016931615.1. GTDB lineage: Bacteria > Desulfobacterota > Desulfuromonadia > Desulfuromonadales > Geopsychrobacteraceae > JAFGEL01. Next base: position 41,985 of record JAFGEL010000046.1, on the reverse strand, counting down.
TCGCGGCGGTCAGGAAGATAACGAGAACGCTGGATAAAACCGAAGGGATTCACCACTGGAATTGCCAGCACTGTGCCGCGTAAGTTTTTCAGGGTGCGACTGGCCAGCAAACGCCGAATGATTTCCACCCCGTTGATCTCATCACCATGAACAGCAGCACTGACAAAAATAACCGGCCCGGCATTGCGGCCGTGGACAACCTGAACCGGCAGGGTCATTTCATTACTGGTATAGAGCCGCGCCATCGGCAGCTCGACGGTCGCCCGTTCACCAGGCTTGATGACGACACCGCCGAACTTAAAAGGAACAGCACGTTTCATCCCCTGCCCCGAGTACGGGTGTTCCCCGGTTTCGCCTGTTTTTCGATAAATTTGATGATCATCCCGGCAACATCTTTTTCCGTCGCTGTTTCGATGCCCTCCAGGCCCGGCGACGAGTTGACCTCCATGATGACCGGCCCGTGATTAGAACGCAGCAGGTCCACCCCGGCAACATTCAGCCCCATAATTTTAGCGGCCCGAACGGCTGTCAACCTTTCTTCGGGAGTCAGACGTGCGATACTGGCATGGCCGCCACGATGCAGGTTCGAACGGAATTCACCTTCCTTGCCCTGGCGCTTCATGGCCGCAACAACCTTATCGCCCACGACCAGACAACGAATGTCGGCCCCCTGGGCTTCCCCGATGAATTCCTGGACGAGAATATTGGCATTCAGCCCACGGAATGCTTCGATAACGCTTTCACCGGCCTTGCGCGTTTCCGCCAGAACGACCCCAATCCCCTGGGTACCTTCCAGCAGTTTGATCACCAGTGGTGCCCCGCCAACCTGATCAATCAGGTCGTTGGTGTACATGGTTGAATGAGCAAAACCGGTGACCGGCAGACCGACCCCCTTACGCGCCAAAAGCTGCAGACTGCGTAATTTGTCGCGCGAGCGGCTGATCGCCACCGATTCATTGACGTTATAAACGCCCATCATCTCGAACTGCCGTGCGACCGCCGTGCCGTAAAAGGTGATAGAAGCCCCGATCCGCGGAATGACGGCATCGAACCCCATCAGTTCTTCCCCTTTGTAGTGGATGGTTGGCCGCTGACTGGCAATCGTCATATAACAGCGCAGCGGATCAATCACCCTCATTTCGTGCCCCAGCTCAGCTCCGGCCTCGACCAGACGGCGGGTCGAATAAAGCTTGGGATTTCTCGATAAAACCGCAATTTTCATATTTTTTTCCCTTTCGGCAACAATCTGCTCGGGCGGCCATATAAATAAGAACGATCAGGAGCAACGATCATACCACGCAAAGCGGTCCGTCCGAGCAACATTCTAAACTTCATATTGTCACGATTCGTCAGGGTCATTTCAATCGGCCACAGACGATCCCCCAGTTTGACGGGCGTCTCAATAACATAGCGCATCTCGCGGTGACCGCCGGAGTCGCTGACCTCGCGGTAATCCTTGACCGGACAGGAACAGATCACTTCAACATCGAGTCTCTTTTGCAGCGGATGAAGACCGAAACGCACCATCGGGCGACCGCTCTCTTCATAAGGTTCGACAAAAAACGTATGTAAGGCCGAAGTCCTGGCCCCGGTATCAATCTTAGCCTTGATCCGCTTAACATTGAGTTCCGGCAGAGAGACCCACTCCCGCCAACCGACCCGATTGTTATCCATGATCCACGTCCAATCTTCATTCTCCTTTGCGTAACTCAAGAAAAAAGTTGGCGACCTATACTCTTATTCAGTTTTTTTTGCACTACTTTTTTTCGCCATTGAGTCGACGTAAATATTCGACCAATATCCGCACGCCGAAACCGGTTCCTCCTTTGGGTTGACCGGCTTTGCTGCTGTCCTGCCAAGCCATTCCGGCAATATCCAGATGCGCCCAGGTATAGTCATCGGCGAACTTCTGGAGAAAGGCCGCTGCCGTGATCGTCCCGGCAGGCCGCCCGCCGGTGTTCTTGACATCGGCAAAATCACTCTTGACCTGGGCGGCATAATCGGCCCACAGCGGCAACTGCCAGAGACGCTCGCCACTGCGTTCGCCGGCCTTCAGCAACTGGCGGATCAGACCGTCATGGTTGCCGAGAACCGCAGCAGCCTGGTTACCCAGGGCGATGATACAGGCCCCGGTCAGGGTTGCCAGATCTATAACCACCCGCGGTTCAAAACGCTCGACGTAAGTCAGGACATCGGCCAGGATCAGCCGCCCTTCAGCATCGGTGTTGAGCACTTCAATCGTTTTACCCGACAGCGAAGTCAGAATATCACCGGGTCGAATCGCCGTGCCCGAAGGCATATTCTCCACAGCTGGAATCACTGCAACCAGGTTCAGCGGCAGTCCCAATTGCGCTACCGCAAGCATGGTTCCCAGCACCGCTGCGGCACCACCCATATCCATCTTCATCTCATCCATTTTTTCTGCCGGTTTGAGTGAAATACCGCCGGCATCAAAGACCACACCTTTACCGACCAGGGCAACCGGTTTTTGCGTTGAGCCGCCCCCCTGGTATTCAAGAACGATCAGGTAGGGGGGACGTTCACTCCCTTGAGCGACGCCCAGCAGAGCGCCGAAACCCTGCCGCTCCAGCTCTCGGCGGTCAAGCAGCCTGGCTCTGATACGGTTCTTCTCGGCCATGGACACCGCCTGGCGAGCCAGGTATTCGGGGGACTTGAGATTCCCCGGAGCATTGACCAGATCACGCGCAAAGCACACACCCCGACAGATTGCTTCGGCAGCGTCAATCGCGCCTTTTACTGCTCCGAGTTCCCCACGGGAAGCCACCAGCAGAGTAGCCCGCTCCAGGAGAACAGGCCCCTGAGCAGGATCATCAGACTTATAGCGATCATAGCGATAGTCGGCCAGCAGGATCCCTTCCGTTAGGCTTTGTACGCTGCCGACCAGGCCGGTTTTTTTAACCACCATAGAAGCCAGGCTGAGGGTAAATCGAGTGATGTGCCGGGCGGCTAAAAAACTTGCCAGTTCACTGCCGGTGCGGCGCAGGAGCGCAAGAGTAAAGCGGCTCTCCTTCCCCAGGCCGACACACAAAATACGCTCTGCCGGTGATTCTGCTGGGCAATGCAGTAGCAGGGTCTGCCCTTGACGAGCGGAAAATTCACCACTGTGAACAGCGCGCATATAAGCACCATCCGTGATCTGATCCACCTGTCCGGACAAGTCTTTGTTTCCCTGGCCTTCAAAAATACCCAGCACCAGGCAGGCGGTTTTTTGCCCTGTTATCGCCCCTTGCTTGACGGAAAATTTCATTCTATGTCCTTTCATGTCAGATTGATTTTCAGGTTTTATATTCAGCTTACTTCAGGCGTCACCGAAGCTGATTCCAGTTCAGCTCCGATTTGCCGAGGGCCTCATTTCCCGCGCTATCCGGCGCCGTATCAGGGTTGGAATCTCGACATGCAGGCACAGCGCCTGAGTGCCCAGCCGACAGGCCTGGATTCGCTGAAGTGCATTGGCCCCGGCACTCGGCAGCCAGCGAATGTTTTCTTTTTTGAGAACGCCCCTCAGCTCACCGTCCAGCAGGCTCGTAACCTCTGAGCTGGGATCAAATATTTTCCCGACCAGCCCCAGATCCGGGGACGAGCGCAGATGGCAGCAACGCCGGGTTCCCAGACACAACTGGACATAAATTTCCTGCGTCAACTCACAAACCAATTCCAGTCCCCGGTTAAACCGTTTTCCAGGCCGCAGACGCACATGATCGCCCTGTATATCTACATCGCCCAAACTGTCCAGCTGCGGGTATGGAGGCTGCCCCCCCATGCCGACCAGCACCCGATCGTCAAGAGCGTGAGTCCCGACATAACCGTGGATATCAATGATCAGGTCAGGTTGCGGACCGGAGAGGTTTTCCACATAGCGGCACAGGCTTTCTTCGTGTTTATAGCAGTTCGGATACCCGGCGTCATCGACATAAGGATAGATGACATCAATATTGCTGGGATTCAGCGGCACCCCCCAGGTTTTCAGCTTGTGAAGATTTTCATCCGTCAGCGGTTCCCGACCGGAGAAGCCCAGGTTGATCAGCGCCGCCCTGCCCTTGCCGTGACGAAGAAAATAGAGGGCCACTTCAAGAGTGTGAGGATCGTAGGGGCCGTGACTGACCGTCAGCAGAGGTAACTGCGGATCACAACCCGGCGCCTCCAGGAGCAGCGCTCCACCGGCATTGTCGGTCAGGTACTGACAGCGAAATCCGGCCAGTACCCGGTCACAGGCCACCCAGTCGGTATCATCCAGGGGAATGGTGCCAAAAAAACGCTGCAACAGGGCATTGCACCAGGTCGGCACAAAACGGATACAGCCCCAAGGCAAGCGGTAGTAGATCTGATAACGCTCACGTTCGAGATAAACACGGATTTTGTGCTCGCGCAGCAGCCGGCAATTATAGCTGTTCTGCGAGGTTTTCAGCAGCCGCTCGGTCAAGTCGACCATCCCGGAAAAAAAGTCGTCAGGCGGACAATTCTCAAGCCGTTCGACGGTTTTTATCTGGTGATAATCTTCCCGGGCAATCTCAACTTCGAGACGGTTCAGATGACGCTTGAAAGGGGCTTTTTCGTCAACCTGAAAGGGATTGATGAACAGCGGCGAGATTTTATCTGTGGTTTTAAATGGCTCAGACATCGGATGATCCTCAACCATTCAAGAATACCCCTGGACGCAAACCGGGACAAGCTTGTCAGCTCAGAAAATCCTCAGAGGGTCAGTCGATTCAGAGTGCTGAGAATCTCTTCCAGGCCCTGCTCAAAGGGCTCCAAGGCGATTTCAAGGCGTTTTTCCGGCAGGGTGTGAAGGTAAAGGGGATCGTAATAATAAACCATCAGTTCGTGCACCAGTTGCTGCCATTGTCCTTGACTCAACAACTCTTCCAATTCTTTCAATTTCTCTTTACCCAACCGTTCCTTCAGCGAAGCAAGCGGTTTTTTAAATTGTTCACGCAACTGATCAAGAGCCGGATACTCTTCAAGAATAACCTGTGTCCGTGTTTCAAGGGAGGCCGTCAGCCACAGGCTTGTCTGGACCTGCATCGCCTGGTGAAAGCGCTTGGGAACCGTTAAGCGACCGATATGCAGACTTTCTCCTTCGGTGATGAGAATTTTTTCGTCCCTCAGACAATCGAGACGATCCCAGAGAAGAGCTTCAAACATCTTCTGGGAAGGCTGGGGTTCAAGCCCCAGGGCTCCAAAGGCACTGCCACGGTGATTGGCGAGACCTTCCAGATCAACCACCGGCAGACCGCGATCAGACAGGGCATGCAAAGCCCGGGTTTTCCCCACCCCGGTGAGACCACGCAAAACATACACCGGCGGCCATTCCTGCTGTTCAAAAAAGTCAACAACCATTCTGCGAAACCCCTTGTGCCCCCCCGCAAGCTGGCGGGCCGGGATTCCGGCAAGATTAAGAAAAGAGCTGATCGCCAGAGACCGCATCCCTCCGCGCCAGCAGAAAACGATAACCGGACCCTGATGCCCCTGACGTGCGCCATCAACCCACTCAATCAGTTCGGGTATTTTGGGTGAAACCAGTTCAACACCCAACCGCCGGGCGACCATTCGACCCTGCTGTTTGAAGGTCGTCCCCACCAGAGCACGCTCTTCGTTACTGAAAATCGGCACATTGATCGCCCCGGGGATCGTCGTCTCGGCAAACTCAAGCGGCGTCCGCACATCGATCAGCAGCGCTCCCCGGCGCCTCTGATTCAGAGCATCTGATAATTCAATCGGGGTCTGTAACAATCCGCAAATCCTCACTCAGCTGGCTACCTTCTTTAGCTGACTGGTTCTACACCAATCCCCACGACAGCACAACCGGGATAAAAAGGGTTGACCCTGGTGAAAAATTCCGTTAGGGTCAGCAGCCATTGTCGCGGGATGGAGCAGTCTGGTAGCTCGTCGGGCTCATAACCCGAAGGTCGGGGGTTCAAATCCCTCTCCCGCAACCAATAAAAACCCCCAAAAGAGATCGCATTCATGCGGTCTCTTTTTTTATTTTTCAGCTTCGGCTCAGCACTGCGGGTGACCATTTACAGCGATCATTTTCTTCTGCTAATTTAGCAGCCAGTCAAGACAACCATCCCGAAAGACCAGAGATCACCGATGAAAGAATTGAGCGACACCGCTTTTATTGTCGAACCCCGGTACCGCATCGCCGCCGAGCAGGGCCATGCCGAGGCGCAATACAATTACGCCCGGATGTGTGAACTGGGAGATGGTGCGCCCCAGGATTTCAACCAGGCGGCACACTGGTATCTGCGTGCCGCCGAACAGGGACATCAACGCTCACAATTCGCCCTGGGATCCCTCTACGAACAGGGTAACGGGGTCCCGCAGAGTGATATTAAAGCCGTCTTCTGGTATCGCCAGGCGGCTTCACGGGGAGATGCCGATGCCCAGTACAAACTTGCGGTGATGCTGGCGTTCGGTCAGGGAGTGGAGGTCAATCGCGCAGAAGCACTCAGCTGGTGTCGCCGGGCGGCCGACCAGAATCACGCCGAAGCCGGGTATACCCTGGGAATGATGCTGGCAACCGGCGAAGATGTAGAACAGGATGAGCAGGCGGCAATTTTCTGGTATCAGCGTGCTGCGCTGCAGAATCATGCCGATGCTCAATTCAGCCTGGGTATTGCCTATGCTTTCGGACAGGGTGTCGATCCCGACCCTGTACAGGCCTTCAGGTGGTGCCGCCTGGCGGCTGAACAGGGACACGTCTCAGCGCAGCATAATCTCGGCTTCATGTACGCCAAGGGCGAGGGGGTAAATGCCGACGCCATTGAAGCCGTCAAGTGGTACGGATTAGCCGCCGAACAGGGTGATATTGATGCCCAGTATCAACTCGGCAGCATGTATGTCGGCAGCCAAGAAATTCCCCAGGATTATCAGCAAGCCCGCCATTGGTGGACCTTGGCGGCGGAAAAGGGTCATGTTGCCGCGCAGTACAATCTCGGGGTCATGTATGTTTTCGGCTATGGTGTCGAAAAGAACGATACCCTGGCGGTCAAATGGTGGAGCATGGCGGTTGAACAGGGCTATACCGATGCCCAGTACAATCTCGGCGGCATGTATGCCCTGGGGCGGGGTGTATCCAAAGACTATGTTAAAGCTTACATCTGGCTCAGCCTGCCGGCTGAAAAAGGGCATGCAGATGCGCGAAAAGCACTTGAATCGCTGGAAAACAAAATGTCTCCGGCTCAAATTGAAAAGGCCCGTCAGAACGCCGGGCAGGTGTGCCTGAGGCTGGAGAAGAATATCGGCTGATTACGTTTCCTCAGCCGACAACCTTTCGTTGATAAATCTGACCTCCGGATCGTCAGGTTCCTGAAAGTCCCAGCTGTTGATCCATCATCTCTACCAGGTAGGGGATCTGGGGCTTGGTCGCATAGCCATCAGCTCCGACCTGGTCACATTTGACGGCCATTTGCGCATTGATCAGGGATGAAAACAGGATAACTTTGACATCCTTGAGAACAGGATCTTCCTTGATTTTCCTGCACAGGGTCAGACCATCCATTTTGGGCATTTCGATATCGGTGATCAGCAGATTCAGCAGGTCACCCAGGGGTTGCCCTTCCGCTACCTGTTTTTTGACTTCCATGATGCGATCGTAACAATCCTGGCCGTCAACAAAAATTTCCAGATTATTGTAGTTTGAAGCCCGCAGAACTTTTTCAATCCCGGCCCGGATCAGCGAAGAATCTTCCGCCATCATCAATTTCATGCGCTCCCGCGTGTGAGGAATTTTTTCCTGCATCTGTTCCCGATGAGCACCGAACTCATAATCGAGTGAAGACTCGGAATCAAATTCAGCGACAATATGCTCCAGATCAACGATCAGAATTTCGCGTCCTCCGATGTTCACGCTACCGGTAAAGCGCGGGTGAAATTGATCGATAAAGCTGGCCATCGGCTGCACATCCTCCCATGACACACGGTGAATCTGGTTAACCCCATCGACTTTGAAACCATTGATCCGCCCATTGAATTCACACACCAGAACAACCTGGCGCACATCACTGTCAGCAGCAGCCTCTTTCTGTGCCACGTGGGATTTGAGGTCAATCAACGGGATGGTACTCCCCCTGAGCAGAAGCGTCCCCAGCATGCCGTCAGTGCAACCGGGCACAACGGTGACGGCTTCGGAATCAAAGGGGATAATCTCTTTCAGTTTCTGAACATTGATGCCAAAGGGCTGAGTCCCGAGATAAAATTCAATGATTTCCATTTCATTGGTTCCGGTCTCCAGCAGAATGTCCTGTTTTGCGCATGAATCCATAGATGTCCCTTATCGATAGACTATTCAAATTATTTTATTTGATCATCTTAATCATATTGTGTCAATATTTATTCCTGCCATCGAAAGACTTTTCGTGTATAATAAGTCATTAAATTTAACTTACCTCAAAGGGGGCCTCGATGTCCGACATGGCACAATCTCATTATCGCCTGGGAATGAACTATTTTCAGGGCAGAGGTGTCGAAAAATCCTATGCGGAAGCGATGAAGTGGTTTCGCCTGGCATCCCAGCACAATTATCCCAGGGCGATTTTCATGCTCGGGCGGATGTACGATACGGGCAAGGGAACAGCTGAGAACCCCGTTGAAGCGGCAAAATATTATCGGCGGGCCGCCGAACTGAGCTACGCCCGCGCCCAGAATGTTCTGGGACAGGCTTATATCAAGGGGCGCGGCGTCCCGGCCGATTACGATCAGGCGCTGCACTGGTTTCGCAAAGCTGCAGATCAGAACTTTTCTGATGCCCAATACAACCTGGGTCTGATGTATGCGAAGGGACATGGCGTTCCAAAAGATTTTATCGAAGCCCGGCGCTGGTGGGGCATGGCGGCAGACCAGGGAAACCCCAAAGTTCAGTTCACCCTGGGACACATGTATCTGGTCGGCAAAGGGGTGAAGAAAAACTATTCCAAAGCGAAACAATGGCTCAAACAGGCAGCCGAACAGGGTCTTCCAACGGCCCAGTATCATCTCGGCATGATGTACGCCCGCGGCACCGGCGTTCTCCAGAGCTATACGGAAGCGCGCCGCTGGCTGCAAAAGGCCGCGGAACAGAACTATCTTGATGCCATCTACCACCTGGGCAAACTGCTCAGCTTCGGAAGTGAGGAAGTCCGCGATCCGGCTTCAGCCGTGGTGCTGCTCAAACGGGCGGCGACCCGCAATCATGAGCGCGCCCAGGTCGTTCTCGGTCAACTTTACGCCAAGGGGATCGGTACCGGACAGGATCTGCAGATGGCCTACCACTGGTGGCTTGAAGCGGCCAAAGCAGGGAATGCCGACGCCCAGTACAATCTCGGCGTCATGCACCTTAACGGCAAAGGGGTCAAGCGGGATTCCCTGGAAGGGAAAAAATGGCTGACCAAGGCCGCTGACCAGGGTCACACCAAAGCTCAGTACTGTCTCGGGGTCATGTACTCGACCGGCAAGGGGGTTCCCCAGGACATGGATGAGGCATTGCGCTGGAAAGAGGCGGCCGAGTTCTGGGAATCTTTATAAGCATATCCGGGCCGACCTGAAACTGAACAGCCGCAGCAGTTATTTACAATTGCATAATCAATGCATTTATGCATAATAGCCCTATGCATATGCAACTTTTCCCGTCCCACTTACAGGCCCTGGCCGACGCCACAGCGCGTGCGCTGATTATTGTCGATCAAACCGGCACAATCACCTTACTGAGCAGGCTGGCCCGCGAAGACCTGGGAATTCATCCCGGGAGTTCGCTGGAAACGCTCTTTCCCGGGGTCTGGAATCAGGTCAGCAAAATCCTCGAAGGGGCGCTGCCGAGCTGCGAATTCCCCTTGCAGATCAAAGACCGCGAATATTTTGTCGGCGTCAATCCGGTTATCGAGGATGAACAGATCAGCGGCGCGGTGTGCATTCTGGTCGACGGCACCCAGCTCGACACCATGACCCGGCGGCTCCCTTCGTTCCTGACTTTGTCCCGCGAGCTCGACACCATCATCGATTCTTCTTCCGATGGGCTGTTCGTCTGTGACGCTGAAGCCAACGTCATCCGCATGAATCCCGCTTCGGAGAAAATCCATTCCCTGCCTGCCAGCAAAATCATCGGTCGCAATATGCGGGAACTGATCGACGACGGCTTTATCGATCGTTCAGCTGCCCTCGAGGCCAGCCTGAGCAAAAAACGTGTCAGCCTGCTGCAGAACAAAGAGGGGCGCAAACTGATTTCCATTGCTACCCCGGTGTTTGACGAACAAGGGACCCTGGTGCGCGTGGTGGTCAGCGAGCGCGACATTACCGAAATTGATAATCTGCAGCGCGAACTGGAAACCCAGGAAGCCTTCAAAGATGGCTTTCGCAATCAGATGCTGGCCATGCAGAACGCCGAACTGGAGTCCCGCCAGGTCATCGCCCGCAGCCCTCTCATGGTCCGCGCTCTGGAACAGGCCCTCAAGGTCGCAAAGGCCGACTCATCGGTGCTGATTCTGGGTGAATCTGGAGTCGGCAAGGGACTGATCGCTGACCTTATCCATAGACACTCGCCCAGGGCCGAACAGCCCCTGATCAAAATCAATTGCGGTGCGATTCCCGAATCGCTGATCGAAGCCGAGCTTTTCGGTTATGAAAAGGGCGCCTTTACCGGGGCGCTGAAAAGCGGCAAGCCGGGCCAATTTGAACTGGCCGACGGCGGCACGCTCTTTCTTGACGAGATTGCCGAACTTCCGCTGCCCTCCCAGGTCAAACTTCTGCGTTTTCTTGAAGATGGCCAGATCACCCGCCTCGGCGACACCCGCAGCCGCACGGTCAATGTTCGGGTACTGGCGGCAACCCATCAGGACATGGAACAGATGGTCGAAAAAGGCAGTTTCCGTCTCGATCTGTATTATCGCCTGAATGTCATCCCTATCCATGTGCCGGCACTCAGAGAGCGTCCCGACTGTATCGTCCCTCTGATTCGTCACTATATTGATCAGTTCTGCAAACAGACCGGCGGACAAAAACGTCTGACGCGCAGAGCCCTTGACAGCTTGACGGCCTACAGTTACCCGGGCAATGTCAGAGAGTTGATGAACCTGTGCGAGCGCATCGTGGTCATGTCTGACACGGAACTGATCGATCTGTCCGATCTACCGGCGCACATCACATCCCCTCCTGCCGAGCCTCCTTTCAGCGTTGATCAGCTTCCCGAAAGACAATCCTTGCGGGACATTCTTGACCAGGTTGAAAAACAGATCCTTGAAATGGCCGGCATGCAGTTTAAAAATCAGAGTGATATGGCAAAGGCCCTGGGGGTCAACCAGTCGACTATCGCCCGCAAGCTGAAAAAACACGGCCTGGACTGAATATCCCTTTTTTATGCAAAACTGCATAGAGCCTTTTGACAGATCGGCAACTCACAACTGAAACCACCCGCAGAGATATCCTTTTCAACTTTCTACAAAAACCCTCAACGTCCTGATCTATCGCATCTTTTCTTCCTCTTCATAGAATCGAACTCAACGTTTTATTCAACAAAACAAAGTTTGGCACTTTCTTTGCTCATTAAACTTTCGTACTTCAGCTGAGATTTTTTACCAACCCACAACTGTGAGGAGAGCTATGAACCTTTTGAATAACGCATCCATCAATATTCCATTCCCGCAAAATGAGCCTGTTCTGTCCTACGCACCGGGGACGCCGGAACGCCAAAAATTGAAAGCGGCCTTGGATGAATTGAAAAACAAGCAGATTGAGGTGCCGCTAATTATCGGCGGCCAGGAGGTCCGGACAGGCAGAACGGCCAAAATCGCCTGTCCTCACGATCATACGCTTGAGCTGGGTCAATACCACAAAGCCGGCCCGAAAGAGGTCCAGATGGCCATCGATGCCGCTATGGCCGCCAAACCGGCATGGGAAAGTTTACGCTGGGAAGAGCGTGCAGCGATCTTTCTCAAAGCCGCCGATCTTCTGGCCGGACCCTATCGCTTCCTGATCAACGCTGCGACCATGCTCAATATCAGCAAAAATCCGTTTCAGGCTGAAATCGATGCCGCTTGCGAACTGATCGATTTTCTGCGCTTCAATGTTTACTACGCCCAGGAAATCTACGCTGAGCAACCGCTTCATTCGCCCTCACCGATCTGGAACTACGTTCAACACCGGCCGCTGGAAGGCTTTGTCTTTGCCATTGCCCCGTTCAATTTCACCGCGATCTCAGGGAACCTGCCGACCTCACCGGCAATCATGGGCAACACCGTGGTCTGGAAACCGGCGTCTTCAGCCGTTTACGCGCCATACCACTTCATGAAACTGCTGCAGGAAGCCGGTTTACCCGATGGCGTCATCAACTTCGTACCGGGCTCGGGCAGCGACGTCGGCAACGTCTGCCTGGACAGCCCGGATTTCAACGGTATCCATTTCACCGGCAGTACCGCCGTTTTTCAGAGCATGTGGAAACAGATCGGCAATAATATTGCCGAAGACAAATACAAAACCTACCCCCGCATCGTCGGCGAGACCGGTGGCAAGGATTTCATCTTTGCCCACAGCTCGGCCGATGTCAAAGCTCTGGCAACAGCGATTGTCAGAGGAGCCTTTGAATACCAGGGACAAAAGTGCTCCGCGGCATCGCGTGCTTACATTCCGCAGTCCCTCTGGCAGCCACTGCTGGATGAGTTGAAAGCTCAGATCGGACGTATCAAGACCGGTGATGTCTGTGACTTCGGCAATTTCTTCAATGCCGTCATCGACAGGGCCGCTTTCAGCACCATCACCGAATATATCGACTACGCCGCCGCAGCGCAGGATGCGGAAATCGTCATCGGTGGCGGCTACGATGACAGCAAGGGATTTTTCATCCAGCCGACCGTCATCACGACGACCAACCCGCACTTCCGTACCATGGAAGAAGAGATCTTCGGGCCGGTCATGACCATGTATTGCTACCAGGATGATGAGTACGAAGAAACCCTGGAACTCTGTGATCAGACCTCACCCTACAGTCTGACCGGGGCAATCTTCGCCCAGGACCGCACGGCGATCAGTCTCGCGATGAAAAAACTGGAAAACGCCTCCGGCAATTTCTACATCAACGACAAACCAACCGGCGCAGTTGTCGGTCAACAGCCCTTTGGCGGTGGCCGCGCCTCCGGCACCAACGATAAAGCCGGAAGCAAGCAGAATCTGATGCGCTGGGCATCGGTGCGGGCGATCAAGGAAAACTTCCTTCCGCCGCAATCTTTTGAGTACCCCTTTATGGATGCTGAATAAAATAACTGCGCTCCCCCCGGCATCCCGTCGGGGGAGAGACAAGACAACAACCAGCATATGCACAGGACTTAAACGATGTCTCTTTTCAACTATGTCGTCTCAAAAACCATCATGCATGTCCCCAAGCCGATTGTCAGCCACTTCGCCAAAGGCTACATTGCCGGGCCAAGTCTCAACGACGCCGTTCGGGTGACCAAGGACCTGAACGCCCAGGGCATGATGACGACCCTCGATATCCTTGGCGAATTCATCACCGGCATGGATGAAGCTCAGGGCTACAAAAGAGAAGCGTTGAGAATCCTTCAGACCATCGATCAAGAGAAGCTTGACGCCAACCTCTCCATCAAACCGACCCAAATGGGTCTGTTACTCGACAAAAACCAGTGTTTCGAGATCATTCATGAACTCGTCGCCGAAGCAAAAAAATTCAATAATTTCGTCCGCATCGATATTGAGGATGTGCAGACGACGGACGACACGTTCGAGTTTTTTCGCAAACTGCGCGAAGAATTCCCCGGTCATGTCGGCACCGCTTTTCAGGGGTATCTACGGCGCACCCCCCAGGACGTGATCAACCTGGGTGACGGCTACCAGAACTATCGCCTGTGTAAAGGGATTTACGTGGAATCGCGAATGGATGCCTGGAAACATCCCCAGGCCATCAATCGCAATTTCATGGAAAGCCTGAAACTGCTGTTCAAACAGGGCTCCTATGTCGGCATCGCCACCCATGATGAACTGTTGGTTTTTGAAGCAATGAACCTGATCAGAGAAATGGGTTTGAAACCGGACCAGTACGAATTTCAGATGCTCCTCGGTGTAGATGAAGAGCTGCGGAAAATCATTCTCGCCGGAGGACATCGCCTGCGCATCTACGTGCCCTATGGAGAAGACTGGCTTCCCTATTCAAAGCGCCGGCTCAAAGAGAACCCGGCAATCGCCCAACACGCGCTTAAACAAATGCTGGGTTTAAATAAGCACTAGTTTGACTTTTCTGGTATTTTAATGAGTGGGGTTTTCCGTCCTGACATTTTCGTTGACCATGCAGAAACGGAAAGGTACCCTTCCAAAACGATTGTTTACTACCATCAAACGAGGAGGAAGACATGAAAAGAACCTTACGCAACATCCTGTTAACACTCTGCGCCATCAGCTTGATGGCCGGACTTTCCTGGGCCGAGACACTTAAAGTCGGTGTTCAGGCTCCGATCACCGGCAGTTATGCCAACGAGGGGCAGGGGATTGAAAACGGCGTGCGTCTGCTCGCTGCACAGGTCAATGCCAAAGGCGGTGTTCTGGGTCAGCAGATTGAAGTCATCGCCTGTGACGACCAGGGAACCGCCATGGCCGCAGCTATCTGTGCCAAGGACCTGGTCAACAAAGGGGTCAAGATGGTTATCGGCTCCTACACCTCGACTTGTGCCGAAGCCGCCCAGAAAACTTATTTCAATGCCGGCGTTCTGCAGACTTCTGACGGTACCGCCGACAGTCTGACCGAAAAAGGTTACTGGACTTTCCTGCGCAACTCGTTCCCGAACAGTGCCGAAGCCGAATTTGCCGCCGAATACCTGGTCAACGTCAAGAAATACCAGCGCATCGTCGTCATCTCCGACTTCTCAACCTACGCTGACGGCCTCGCCAATGCCACCGAAGCGGCGATCAAAGCCAAAGGCGGCAACGTTGTTTCCCGCGATAAGATCAAAGCCGACTCCCAGAATTTCACCCCGGTCCTGACCAACATCAAGTCAAAAAATCCCGACGCGATCTTCTTTGCCGGGTACTACTCGGACGGTGGCCAGCTGCGGGCCCAGCAGGTCGCTCTCGGCATCAAGGCTGACTTCTACGGTGGCGACGCCAACGACAACCCGGACTTCGTCAAACTTGCCGGTTCGGCAGCTCAAGGCGCTTTCATCATCAACGTTCCAGAGCCGGCTGCCCTGCCGACTCCGATCGCCAAGAACTTCATCGCTGACTACCAGACCAAGTATGGTGAAATGCCTCCTTCGATCTGGGGTCTGATGAATATCGACGGTATGCGTGCCATCATTCACGCCTACGAGCAGAACGGCAATTTTGACAACAAAAAAGCTGTTGAGTACCTGCAGAACATGAGCGCACCGCTGGAAGGAATCACCGGCTCGATCGCTTTTGCCAAAGACGGCAACCGCATCGGTGGTGCTTACGTCGTCAAGCGGATTCAGGCTGACGGAAGTTACGCCAACGAGTACGTTCAGTAAACAGACCAATTCAGTCGGGGCGGGGGAGGATTTCTCCCGCCCTTTTTTTACCTCGCAAGCTCTCACTCAATAACGATCTGCCCCGTAGAAGCGATGAGAGGACAGCATGGTCCTCCCCTGGCTTCTATCAGGCAGTCGGTTTCGCCCACCCCGGAGACGCTTATGGATATTTTTCTTCAACAGCTTGCCAACGGCCTGACCATCGGCAGCATGTTCGCTCTGGTCGCCCTCGGTTACACCATGGTCTATGGCGTCATGAAGCTGATCAACTTTGCCCATGGCGACATGGTTGCGGCTTCGGCTTTCGTCGGTCTGACCATCTATACCCAGGTGATGGGACAGGCGACGTCGTTATTGGCCGTCATCGTCATCTTCCTCCTGACCGCGTTGACCATGGCCTGTGTCGGTGTCATCCTTGAACGCCTGGCCTACCGCCCTTTGCGTAACGCTCCACGCCTGTCGGCCGTCGTTTCAGCCCTGGGGGCTTCGCTGGTTATCCAGAACGGCATCATGCTGGTCTGGGGGCCGCGCATGCGCATCTTCCCGGAGCTGGTGCCGCAGGTCTACTGGGATTTCAACGGTGTGGTCATCAGCATGATTCAGGTCATTATCCTGGTGCTCTCGCTGGTACTGATGCTGGCCCTCTACCTGTTTGTTGAAAAGACCCGTGTCGGAGCTGCCGTTCGAGCCGCGTCCATCGATCAGGACGCCGCCCGACTGATGGGTATCAACGTCAACAGTATCATCGCGCTGATCTTTATCATCGGCTCATCTCTGGGTGCCGTCGGCGGCTTGTTTATCGGCCTTTATTATCGGGGCATCACTTTTAACATGGGCTGGCAATATGGCCTCTATGCTTTTATTGCCGCCATCCTCGGCGGTATCGGCAATATTCCGGGGGCCATGATCGGGGGGATGCTGCTCGGTCTGTTCAATGCCTTCATTGCCGGCTACGTCTCGAGCACCTGGGCTGATGCCTTCACATTTATCCTGCTGATCCTTATCCTCATCGTCCGCCCCACCGGCATCCTCGGTGAGCGGGTTGCGGAGAAAGTCTGATGAATAATCTGAATCGTTTCGGCCTTCCGGTCTTCATCCTCGTCATGGCTGTCCTGCCGTACACGCTCAATGAGCGCTGGCAGGCGGTCGCCATTACCTTTCTGGTCTTTTCCGTAGTCGCGCTGTCCCAGGATATCGTCCTCGGTAAAAGCGGCATGTTCAACATGGGCCAGGCGCTGTTTTTCGGCATGGGAGCCTACACCACGGCAATCCTCAACAACCATTTCGGCTGGCCGATTGTTGCGACCATCCCGCTGGCGATCCTGATTCCGGCCATCTTCGGCATTCTGCTTGCCGGACCGATCGTTCACCTGCGCGGTGATTATCTGTTGGTCGTCACGATCGGCTTCAACATCGTCTTTGTCCAGGTCCTGCAGAACAACCTGGGGGGTGTCACCGGCGGCCCGAACGGGATTTTCGGTCTCGATTCACTGAAGATCCTCGGCGCCAACCTGACCAGCCAGATCGCGGTTTATTATTTCGCCTTTGTCGTCCTGCTATTGACCCTGTGGGTCATGAGCAACCTGGAAAAAAGTAAGCCGGGACGGGCCTTGCATTATCTGCGTGAAGATCAACTGGCTGCGGAGAGCATCGGCATCAATACCCGGGTCTATAAAATCTTTGCCTTCGGACTCGGCGCCGGAATCGCCGGACTGGCAGGAACCGTCTTTGCGACCCAGTACGCTGCAGTCAGCCCGGAAGCTTTTGACTTTATCCAGTCAGTATTGTTCTTCAGTATCGTCCTGGTCGGCGGATCTTCGATTCCCGGAGTCATGCTCGGTGTCTTTGTCATGTTCGTGGTTCCCGAGATTTTCCGCGAGTTTGCTACCTGGCGATATTTCGTTTTTGGTTTTGCCATGATTCTGGCCATGATCCTGCGCCCCCGCGGCATCGTCCCGGCTACCTTCGGAAAAATTCCCAAATTCCTGATCAAGGGGGGCAGCCATGGCGCATAACGAACTGATTCTGACCAATGTCACCAAACGCTTCGGTGGTTTGACAGCTGTCGATGATCTGAGCATGAAGGTTCAGGAGGGGCAGATCTACGGTATTATCGGTCCCAACGGGGCCGGCAAAACCACGGTGTTCAATTGCATCACCGGCATCTACAAATCTGAAGAGGGTTCGGTGAACTGGCGTGGTGAAGAGATCCGCGGGCTAACCCCTTATCAGATCGTCGATCGGGGCATTGTCCGCACCTTTCAGACCATTCGCCTGTTCAGCCAGATGTCGGTCGCCGAAAACATCATGAGTGGGCGTCATATCAAGAGCTGCCAGCACTGGTGGCACGGGATCGTTCCGACTCCGGGCAAAAAGCGCGATGAGCTGGACAATTGGAAGAAAGTTGAACAGCAGCTCAATTTCTTCAACCTGAGTGAGTTCGCCGCCATGCCGGCCGGATCCCTCCCCTACGGAATTCAGCGCCGGGTTGAAATGGCCCGGGCCATGGCGGTTGATCCGACCCTGCTGATTCTCGACGAACCGGCCGCCGGACTGAATGACAAGGAAACCATGGAATTGCTGGAAACGATCTTCAAGATCCGCGACCAGGGTATTACCGTCCTGCTGATCGAGCATGACATGGACATGGTGATGGAGGTCACCGATTATCTGACCGTCATCAATTTCGGCAAGCAGATCGCCGAAGGAACACCGGAGGAAATCCAAAAGAATCCGGCCGTGATCGAAGCCTACCTGGGAAGTGAGGATGACGATGAGTAACGACGTCCTGTTCGAAATCAAAGATCTCGAGGTCTCTTACGGCAGTATTGCTGCCATCAAGGGGATCTCACTTGAAGTGCGTAAAGGCGAGATTGTGACCATTCTGGGCGCCAACGGGGCGGGCAAAACCACCACGATGCGCACCATCAGTCAATTACTCAAAGCCAAGAACGGTTCAATTAAATTCAAAGGGATTGAGCTGACGCATTTGCCGGCACACAAAATCGTCAAGCTCGGCATCAGCCACTCGCCGGAAGGACGCCGGGTGTTCAGCATCCTGACGGTTGAAGAGAACCTGATGCTGGGAGCTTTTACCCGGAGCAAAGTCAACAAGGAAACCCTCAACTGGGTCTACGAGCTGTTCCCCAGGCTGCAGGAACGCCGCAAACAGCTGGCCGGTACCCTGTCGGGTGGGGAACAGCAGATGCTGGCCATCGGCCGCTCGCTGATGAGTGATCCGGAAATGTTATTACTCGATGAGCCCTCCCTCGGAATCGCCCCGATTCTGGTCAAAGCAATTTTTGAGCAGATCAAAGCCATCGCTGGCAAAGGGGTCACTGTGCTGCTGGTCGAACAGAATGCCAAGGCCGCGCTGAAACTCGCCGACCGCGGCTATGTTCTGGATGTCGGGAAAATTGCCCTTGAGGGAACCTCTGCCGAGTTACTGGCCTCTGAAAAGGTCCAGGAAGCTTATCTGGGCAAAAAACATTAAGCTTTCACGACCCGGAACAAGCTCTTTACGGTTCCTGAAATCCATTCTTTCAAGCGCAAGGAGAAAAAAGCATGAACTTAAAAGATATCCTGGTTCATATCGACCATCGCCCGACCTGCGCTTCGCGATTGGACGTTGCTCTGCAGCTTGCCAGGCAGCAGCAATCTCAGTTGACCGGGATCTATGTGATTCCCCACCCGCATTTCACCGCCCACCACCCGGAGGGGCGTGATCTTGCTCGGGAAGCCGAAGTGAACTTCAGACAACAGGCAGAAAAATACGAGGTTGGATGCGACTGGATCTGTGTCGACAGCCATAAGAGCGGCCTGAACCTGGTCAACGCCATCAACCTTTATGCTCATTACCGTGATCTGCTGGTTATCAGCCAGACTGACGTCGAAAAACCCGACCGAGCCATTCCGGACAACCTCCCTGAAATGGCAGTCCTCGGCTCCGGGCGTCCGGTTCTGATTGTCCCTTATGCCGGAGCTTTCAATCAGCCGATAAAGCGTATATTACTCGCCTGGCGCGGCGGCCCCGAATCTTCTCGAGCCCTACATGACGCCATGCCGGTGCTGCGCAAAGCCGAACATGTCAAAGTAATTACGGTTCAGGGGCGAGAAGGGGATGATGTTTATCAGTCTCACGAAGCTGATATCTGCACCCACATGGCCCGCTACCAGCTGCCCCTGTCTTGTGAAAAACGTGTCACCGGCAGTGACCTGGCCGTCGGTGATCTGCTGCTCAATCGCTGTGCGGAATATGGCGCCGACCTGCTGGTCATGGGAGCGACATCGCAGTTCCGCCGGGGCTATCAGACCCTGGGAGAAACCGGTCGTCACCTGCTGCAACACATGACCGCTCCGGTGCTGATGTCACACTAGCCGCACGGGTCCACAACAAAAACGGGAAACTCCATGAAAGAAATATCCTGGCAAGACTTTGAAGTGGTTGAGCTGCGTTGCGGAACCATTCTCAGCGTTGAAGATTTTCCGCAAGCCAGAGTCCCCGCCTATAAAATCCAGGCCGACTTCGGTCCCGAGATCGGGATTAAAAAAACCAGCGCGCAGGTCACGGACCTCTACAGCAAAGAAAACCTGGTTGGCCGTCAAATCATCGGAGTCGTGAACTTTCCGGCAAAACAGATCGGTCCATTCCGGTCCGAGTTTCTACTCACCGGCTTCTACCAGGATGACCGTTCTGTTGTTCTTGCTGTTCCTGAACGCCCGGTCAAAAATGGGGCCAAGCTGGGATAGTTCTTCTTTATGACAGAGAGCAATCCGCATCTGTATCAGCGTATTTACGCCTTGGTAAGTGAAATCCCATACGGTCAGGTCACAACCTACGGAGAGATTGCCAAGTGTGTAGGAACCACACCCAGAATTGTCGGCTTTGCCATGGCCATGACCCCTCAAAATCAGGGGATTCCATGGCAACGGGTCATCAATCATCAAGGGAAAATCAGTCGTCGGTCAGATAGTGACGGTCACACCTTTCAACATGACCTTCTCAAAGCCGAAGGGATAATCTTTGACTCAAGGGGGCGGGTCGATCTGAAAAAATTCGCCTGGAGGGTTCCAGGATCTGACGGAAAGAAGTCAGCGTGACAATTCACTGAGATTCAGTTCAGTATATTTCCTGCACGAACAGTGCACTTCACGATGTTTTTCACGATGATCTTCGGCAACCTGAACGTCAAAATCGACAACCAGGGGTAAATGGTCAGAGAGTTCGACAGGCGGTATTTTAAAATCGCGCACATTGATCCCTGAACTGTAAAGAACAAAATCGAGATGTCGACTCGGATTTCCACTTGGATATGTCGGCAACCCACTGCTGTTTGCGTTGTTCAAACCCGTTGCGGCAAGAAACAGATCAATCTCATTTTCACCCCAGAGCAGATTAAAGTCACCGGCCACAATGCAGGGTTTTTCATTTTTTTTCACCAGGCTGTAGAGCGAAGATAATTGTTGGTGACGGGCACGCCCTCCGAGTGATAGATGCACCAGGTATACATCCAGATGCTCGAGTTCAAGCTCGATGACCAGGCGTTTCATCCCCCGCTCAAAAAAATGGAAGGTCTCATTCCTGATGCGATCCCGGGCGAGAAAAGCATTTCCCTGACGATTTAACACGGGGACATGGCGCCACACTGAGTGCCGGCCATATTTCGTTGCATAGGAATGATAATGTCCGAGGGTTTGCGCCAGAAGCTCGGCCTGGTTCTCGCGACCCATGCGGTACGAGCCGTAGTCGACTTCGACCAGTCCGACCAGGTCAGGTTCAAGATCCTGTAGAAAAGCCCCGATCCGTTCCAGGTTGCGGCGTGATGAACGAACAAAACCATGAGCCTTGACACCTGTCGCGTAGCGGATATTGTAAAGAACAAAGCGCATTGAGCCTCCCCCAGTAATTAAACCATGGCGGGAACATTTTTCAATAATGCCCGTATTGTTCGAAAAAACATTTGGGCGCATACTGAAATCAGTCTGTCCCTCACTTTTGCAGTTTGATCAAAAGGTGCTGTGTGAAGGGATAACATTGTGACCGACAAGAGTTTTCAGATGAAAGGATCCGCGCCATGAAAACCGGTAAACTGTTGGCTGTTTTTATCCTGCTGTCAGTTTTTTTAGCCGCCTGTTCAGGACCGGCCCTGAAGGTTGAACCGATTGAGGTAACAGAAAATCCGAGCACGAAAATATTTGAGCTGGAAGCCGCCCTGACCAGTGGCCGTGCCGAGCAGATCAACGTTCTCTCACCGACCTGGTATGCCAAAGCCGAAAGCTATCTTGATAAAGCACGTTATGGCCTGGCGCACAATGATTCTGTTGCCGGCATACTGAAAAATGTTGCCTACGGCCACGCCCACTTTAAAAAAGCCGAGGAATACAGTGCGAAGGCCCGTACGACAATTCCCGATGCCATCAAGGCACGCAACCTCGCCCACGAAGCGGGAGCCGCCGCCTACGCCCTTGACTATCAGGATCTCGAAAACCGTTTCATCGGCCTAACTATGGATATCGAAAACGATCAGTTGGACAGGGCGAGGAAATATGAACAGAAAGTTGCCCAAGGGTACGCCGACCTGGAATTGCGGGCTATCAAGGAAAAAACTTTGGGAAAAGTTCGTGAACTGATTGCCGAGGCTGAAGCAATGGGGGCGGATGACACCACCCCGACGATTCTTGCCATTGCCCAGAAAGCCCTGAATGACGCCGACCAGTTTATCACCGAACAACGCTATGAACGGGAAAAAATGCAGGAAAAGGCCAATGAAGCCCTGTTTCAGGCCCAGCGGGTCGGACAGATTATGGCCCTCAGTCAAAAGCTCAGCCTGATGTCGCCCGAAGCCCTGGCCCTGTGGAGTGAAGCGCGACTGCACCAGATCACCAACCAACTCGGCGCCCGCGACCTGCGCAATGAATCGACCGATCTGCAACTGGAGAATATCATCCAATCGGTGATTTCCCTGCTCGATGACAACAAAAACCTCAAGGCTCTGCGGCAGCAGGAGAATGAAACATTCAGCACGAAAATCACCGAACTTGAAACGACGATCGACGCGCAGAGGAAACAGATCGCCGCACTGGAAGGGGACAGCAAAAAGGTTCAACGCGAGCGTGAACTGATCGCCATGAAAGAGAAAGAAACCCAGGCGCGACTCGAAGCGGAAAAACGTTTTCAACAGCTCTTTATCGAGGTTCAGGGACTGTTTGCGGCAAAAGATGCCGAAGTCTACAAACAGGCGGACAACCTTATCATCCGTCTCAAAGCCATGCAGTTTCCGGTCGGCAAAGACCTGATCATGCCGGACAATTATCCCCTGTTGAGTCAGGTCCGCCAGGCCATCAGAACGTTCGGCAATCCGGACGTAGTGATCGAGGGGCATACGGACAGTACCGGGTCTCTGGCGATTAATGAACAGCTGTCAAAAAAACGCGCTGAAGCGGTTCGTCAGTACTTCATCGCTAACGGCACCTTGGCTGAGGATAAGGTCACGGCCATCGGCTATGGTGCTGAACGCCCCTTATCGCCCAATGACACCCCTCAGGGGAGGGCCATCAACCGGCGCATCGATGTGGTGATCAAAGCGGAAAAAACGACTGAATAACGCAAAAATTCAATTTGAAAATTGAGGATACAAGTCTTGACCATCATCAGGTGGCTATTCTTATGCTGTGTCATAAGCTGTATTTTCCCTGATATAAACGCTTATGCTGACATTTATCGCTGGCGCGACGCCCAGGGCAAGTGGCATTTTTCCGACTCTCCTCAGAATGTGCCGGCTCAGCTCCGTGAAAAAGCTCGGGAAGACAAAACCACTTCCGGCAACTTGAACATCATATCTTCCGGCTCCCAATCCTCGCAGGCCAAGAGCACACAAAGAAGACAGGATGAAAAGGGGTTGGATGAAAACCTTATCTCCATCCCCTTCACGGCGAAAGAAGGGCTGGCCGACCGGGTGATTATCGACGTCACTTTCAACAACAGTATCACTGCGCCGATCCTCGTCGATACCGGATCTCCGGGGTTGGTGCTCTCATCGGACCTGGCATCCGCCCTTGGATTGATAGATCCGGATGGCAACAACATGCTGGTCCTGATTTCCGGAATAGGCGGATCCAAAGTCGCTACGCGTGCCATCGTAGATAAACTCAGCCTCGGCACGATCACGGAAAAGTTTATCCCTGCCCATATCATTCCGCAGCAAGCAACTGCCTACCAAGGCCTGATAGGCATGGACATTCTGTCTCAGTATTCGTTAACCATCGACTCAGCCCACAGGCGCCTGATTGCCCATAAACGTCCGCCGGCGGAAGATCGCCCCGGTGGACGCAGTCGTAGCTGGTGGCAGAAGAACTTCAGGGAGTTGGCCTACTATATCCCCTTCTGGCAAGAGCAGGCAGAGCTGCTTGACCAGAACAATTCCCCATATTCCCGTTTAACCAGCAGCTACGAACGCGTTAAAAGCTTTATCCGGACACAGCAGGAGGAAACACAGAAACTTTACGATCAACTTGAGCGTTACGCAAGGTCTCACAGCGTACCACGTCACTGGCGCCAATAGATGACAAAGTTTCTTCTCATCAAGTCCGGAATCTCCCGCCAGAAGCGGCTGGTCCCGGGCATTCTGTTTCTGACGATGCTCGTCCTTTCCGGTTGTAGTGATTTGGGATACTACCTGCACTGCGCCAAAGGACATATGAAGGTACTCTCCAAAACACGTTCTATCAGCTCAGTTATCGAAGATCCGCAGACGAATTCAAAAACCAGGGACAGCTTGAAAAAAGTTAAGCGGATGCGTGAGTTCGCGGTAACGGAACTGGGGCTGCCGGATAATCACAGTTACCGCCAGTATGCCGATATAGAGCGCCGTTATGTTGTCTGGAATGTTGTCGCCACGAAAGAATTTTCTCTGATCCCGGAAGAATGGTGTTTCCCTTTCGCGGGATGTGTCAGCTACAAAGGATTCTTCGTTGAAGAGAAAGCTCAGGATCTGGCAAGGACTCTCAGAAGGGCCAATTACGATGTTGATGTTTATGGTGTTGAGGCCTACTCAACTCTGAACTGGTTCCCCGATCCCGTCCTGAATACCTTCGTCGTTTCTTCCGAGGCCCGCCTGGCCGGACTGCTGTTTCATGAGCTGGCTCATCAACTCATATACGTTGCTGACGACACGCCATTCAACGAAGCCTTTGCCATGACGGTTCAGATTGAAGGGGTCCGGCGCTGGTTTCAGCAGCACTCAGAAACGGAAGCATGGCAGCAGTACCTGCTTCAGCGTTCTCAAGCAGATCATTTCCAGGAGTTTCTTCTTGGCACGCGAACACAACTGGCTCAGCTTTACCAGCAAAAACTGTCGGAACAGGACATGCGCAGGGCGAAGCTTGAGCTCTTCAAAGCCGCCCGGAACCACTTTGAAGAACTCAAAAGATCCGGTGTCCTGGGACCAGGTTTTGACCACTGGATGGCGCCCGGGCTCAACAATGCCCGGCTGGCAGGAATTGTCACCTACCGTGAACTGCTTCCGGCATTCCAGACTCTGCTCAAATCATGTGAAGGGAATTTACCGCTATTCTACCAGCGGGTCCGATATCTGGCTGACCAGACCAAAACCACCAGGCGTGCTCTGCTGGAACAAAAAGATCTTAAAAAATCAGCCTGCCTTGATGAAACAGCTTCTCATCTTTAGTCATTTACCAACCGGTAAATTCACATAAAATACTTTCGGGAATTTGACAACAGGACCGGTCTCCGTATTAGAGTCAAAAAGTGCCTAAAAATTCTTTCTTTTTCAGAGGCATTTATGTTGATTCTGACCCGAATCCACATCATTCCCAATCTGGCATTTTCGCTCCTGGTGTTTTTGCTCATCAGCTCCCCATCGGCAGCCGGGCCGATCAGTAGCGGCGAGTCATTTCCGGAAGTCTTGTTGCCGCCCCCTCCCGAATTGGCACAGCGTAATTACCTGGGCCTTGTTGAAGACCGTCCGTTCAGCCTGAATCAGATCAGCGCACGGGTTGTGTTGGTTGAGGTACTTAACGTTCTATGCCCCCACTGCCAGAAACAGACAGCCCCCTACAATCAACTGTACCGCATGATTGAGGCCGACCCCGAAACCCGCGGACAGATTAAACTGCTTGGTGTCGCAGTGGCTAATGATGACGAAGCAATCGACGATTTTGTCGTGATCTATTCCGTGGCGTTCCCCGTAGTCCCCGATCGCACATTTACATTGCACCGTGCTTTGCGTGCCGGGCCAACACCATTTTCAGTCTATGCATTGCGCGATCACCCTGAGGATACCTTTGTCGTCACTGACACCCATCTGGGCGTTGACCGAGAGGTAAATGAACTGTTCGTCTATCTTAAGGACCTGCTCAAAATGCCCGTCAGTGAATTTACTTCCCTGCCGCGCGAGGAAATAATCCTGGAAACACAACCCAATCCACCACAGAGCGAAACTGAAATAGCTGAACGGGTCAAACAATCCTTCTCTGCCCATGGTCAGGCTTTGCTGGATTTCCAGCGTTTGAAGCTGCCCAGCGATCGTTGGGTTTATTCCGCCAGCCTGATCCGTAACGGTAAACGTCAACCCCTCTTTGCCGAAGTCGGTAATCGATCAGCGATCTGCGATGTCTGTCACAGCGTGCATTTTTTCTATATCTTCGACCGCAACGGATTGATCCTCGACTTCGTCCCCCTGCACTTGACAAAATACGGAAACGTCGAGTGGAACGAGGCAGAAGTCCGACATTTTTCCAGCCGCGTTGTTGGTAGGAAACTTGCTGACCCCTGGCATTTTCAACCCAAGTACGATGCCGTCACCAGCGCCACGATGACGTCGGCCATTATTTTTGATGATTTAGGTCAAGGACAGGCGCTGCTTGACGAACTTCACAGAGAAAAATGGATCAGCCCTTAAATACGATAGAGCTCGATCAACTTTTCAGCCGGTCCATCAGTCTTCATAGACCAGCACACGAATGAGCCCGATGGTCGAGCCTTCTTCGTGAGTCGTACTGTCGCTGACTGAAATAACTTTTGTTATCCTGTTGTCCGAGATAAATTTATTGACCCGAGCATCCAGTTCATCAAGCTCTTTATGTGCCCGAAAAACTTCCAGAGGCTCACCAAAAGTTTTTACTTTGATCATTGGTATTCTCCTTTCTTAATGCTACTGTTTCCAATCCTGCTTTTAGTATAACCTCTAAGGTCGGGAAATGAACTGCAGCAGTTTTTTCTTCACATAAAGAGAAAAAAGCCTCATGACACTCCGTGATCTCATCGCTTTTAACGGCAATAATAAGCGCCGCCTGGTTGAATTATTTGCCGGTCATCTGCTCTGGTGTCTTTCTCTACTGGTGATACTTGTACTTGTTGGAAAGGCTGAAAAATCTTCTCCTTTCTGGTCGATTGCCCTGATGACTCTGCAGCTCTATTTTGCCGGACAGCTGATTATCCCGGCATTAAGGATGCAGCCGGAAAACCGCAATAGGGTTTTTTATGTCTTTTGGGGCGCAGTTCTTGCCGTGATGATCTGGACGGTCTATCAACTGTCTGCGAATGGTCTTCGGCAGCCCCTGTTCGAGGCTCTCCAGTCGGGGTTACTGCTGCTGAGCGGAACGATTATCGGCGCCGCACTAGCAAGATATGTCAAGAAGCTCTGGGAAATTCTACCCCTTTGCCTGGCTATGTCGCTGGCCGATTTTTCCAGTTGGCTGATCGGCCCGACTGCTGATTTTGCCCGAACAATTGAACAATATTACCTCAAACCTGTGGGCCCTCCTCCGGTCATCGACATGATCCTGATAAAAGTGGCATTTCCCGGTGCACTCACCCTGCTGCCGGTTTTCGGCCTGTCCGACTGGATCATGGTCACTTTTTTTGCCGTTATCGCTCAACGCCATCAAATCAACGACAATCTGCTCACCGGCCGTCGAGACGGTGAACCGAAAAGCAACCGTCGCCCTGGAACCTATCTGCCGATTTCCCTGGTCGCCCTGTTGGGGGCAGTCGCGCTCGCCCAACTCACGGGGACCTTTATCCCCGCGTTACCGGTTATTGCCCTGGTGATGCTGATCTGGGTCGGGGGGCAGAGCCTGATGAGAAAAGTTCGGCATGAAAAGAGCTAAATTCATCCAAGCCTATTTAAACGCCACACCCTTGCCGTTCGACAACATTCAGGAGGCCAGACGGATGGAGCGGCAGCGCTCAGCTATGGCTGCCAGAATCCCTTTTTCAGGAACAATTGACGATATCTCCGCCGACACGGGGCGGGGGCATTCAGCCATCCGCATCTATACCCCTGAAGGATCCGGACCTTTCCCCGTTATCCTCTATATGCATGGCGGCGGATTCAGCCTCGGCAGCCCGGATACCGCCGACAACCTCTGCCGGGCGTTGGCGACAGCGAGCAAAGCCGTCATCATCAGTGCCGACTATCAACTGGCCCCCGAACATAAGTTCCCCTCAGCTCTGGAAGAATGTTATCGCCTGGCTCTATGGATCGACGCCCATGATGTGGCTCTCAACATCAGAAACGATCAGTTGGTTATTGCCGGTGACAGTGCGGGTGGCAACCTGGCGGCGGCACTCTGTCTTCTGGCCCGCGAAAGGCAGGAGTTTTTGCCGGCGTACCAGATATTGATCTGTCCGCTGCTGGACCAGAGCACTCCTTTTGCCGAGAAACTCGCGACAATC
This sequence comes from Desulfuromonadales bacterium, assembly GCA_016931615.1. Taxonomy (GTDB): domain Bacteria; phylum Desulfobacterota; class Desulfuromonadia; order Desulfuromonadales; family Geopsychrobacteraceae; genus JAFGEL01. Next base: position 13,812 of record JAFGEL010000046.1, on the reverse strand, counting down.
CGCGATTCACTGTTGACGGCTGAGAACATGCAGACTTTCAGCACTTATTACCTGGAAAACCCCCGGGAGGGCGTAAACCCTCTGGCCTCCCCTCTACTGGCAGAGCACCTTCAAAACCTGCCCCCGGCAACAGTCGTTACGGCCGGACTTGACCCGCTCTGTGCCGAAGCCCTGATGTACATCCACAGACTCAGGCAGGTCGGGGTTTCTGTTTCGCATCACCATTATGCGGAACAGGTTCACGACTTTGTCCTGTTCATCAAAGCCCTGGAGGACGCCAGAAGCGCCGTCGAACTTATGGCCGGTGACCTGGCCCGGTCCTTCTCGTTGGAAAAAGCTGGGCTCGACAGTCAAACAGGCCCCGGCTGAGCTCAGACTGCCGACGCATCTTTCCCCGTTCAGGCGTAGAGACTTTTTGGTTTTTTTCGGTTTTTTTGCTACTCACAGCTTTCGAATCAGCGGCTTTGGTCAAAAAAGGTGAAAATATGCAAGCTCAGGAAAAAATACTGACGTACGGTTTTGCCCTGTTCAGCCTGGTTACTTCGTTTCTGTTTGTTTTTTATGCCGTCAATATTAATTTAAGCGCGCAAGCCTCCCAATGGCTGAAAACCTTTGCCTATGTTGTCGGCGGCTACGGTCTGTTCAATATCTATATCCTCAGTTGGGCCTGGCGCAGCCGGACGGCCTGGTCTCCCAAGGCCAACATGGTCATTGCCGCCTGTTTTTTCGGAACTTTTACCATGGACACACTGCGCGACGGTATCGCCAACTGGAGTAGCGAAATCGGTGGGATTGTCGGGCTGGCCGTCATCCTCTTGATCAACTGGTACGCGGTCAGCAAACTGGTCAACAGAGACCCGGCTTAACCTCAAGACTTTTACCTTCTTGATTGACTTCCGGCATTGTGGATGGAGCGTTTTCACCCCCCCATCGCTCCTGAAACATCAGGGCAAGCTACTCTGTTGTCAATTCTCCCTCCCCAGACTCATGTTGCCGGTTTCCTGGTCGCTTTTCTGCTGATCGGACGCTATCCCGAGGGGCAGAGATTAATCTTCAGACGTTACCTCCGACTCAAAATCACGGAAGCCGGAGGAAACAAATAAAAGTCCAACGAGAAAGAGCCCTTGTCTCGATTGAGCCAGGGACGCTAAAATGGATAGATAATTTTTATGTAGACCGAATATCCCTATTCGTCGCTTATAAAAGAGGTTCACCTATGCCAGGATCCGAAGACAAAAACAGCTATAAGCAGCCGCAACGCGGCCCCGCCTGTGAAGGTAACTTCTACTCATCCCTCCCGGGCAACGGCAGCCCGGGGATGAATCCCCGCATTCAACGTTTACGCAAGTTAAGTGTCGACACACAGCCGAGCCTGTCGATTGAGCGGGCCCTGCATGAAACCGCTTTTTACCAGGAAAACTACGGTAAATATTCGATCCCCGTGCTCAGAGCCCTCAACTTTCTTGATCATTGCCGCAAGAAAACCATTTATCTGGGTGATGACGAGCTGATCGTTGCTGAACGCGGACCCAGGCCCAAAGCCGTTCCGACTTTCCCCGAGCTGACCTGTCACAGTGTTGAGGATTTCCATGTTCTCAACAGCCGCGACCAACAGCGTTACACCATCAGCCAGGAGGATATCGACACCTACGCCCGTGAAGTGATCCCCTACTGGCAGGGCAAAACCATCCGTGAACGGATCTTCAGTCATGTCCCCGAAGAGTGGCGTGCGGCCTACGAGGCCGGACTGTTCACCGAATTCATGGAACAGCGGGCTCCCGGCCACACGGTGATGGGCCCCCAGCTTTATCAGAAAGGTATGCTCGACTTCAAAGCTGAGATAGCCGCCGAGATTGCCGCCCTCGACTTTCTCAACGACCCGGAAGCAACCGACAAGCTTGAAGAACTCAAGGCTATGGATATCTCCTGCGATGCAGTCATCATCTTTGCCCAACGCCATGCGGAGAAAGCTGAAGAACTGGCGGCCGGCGAAACGGACCCGCAACGGCGGGAAGAACTGCTGAAAATTGCCGAGGTCTGCCGCTGGGTCCCGGCCAATAAACCACGGACCTTCTGGGAAGCGATTCAGATGTACTGGTTTGTTCATCTCGGTACCATCACCGAACTGAACGGCTGGGATGCCATGAATCCCGGACACTTTGACCAGCACCTGACACCCTTTTACAACGCTGAGATTGAGGCCGGAACCCTGACCCGCGAACAGGCCAAAGAATTACTCAGCTGTTTCTGGATCAAGGTGAACAATCACCCCGCCCCCCCGAAAGTCGGAATCACCGCCAGAGAGAGTGGAACCTACAACGACTTCACCAATATCAATATCGGCGGAATCACCGCTGATGGCCATGATGGTGTCAGCGATGTCTCCTACATCATGCTTGAAATTGTTGAAGAGCTCCACATCCTGCAGCCGGGCAATTCGGTCCATATCAGCAGCAAGACTCCTGACAGGTTTCTTGAAGCGGCCTGCAGAGTCATTCGCCAGGGGCACGGCTACCCCTCAGTCTTCAATCCCGACGTCTATGTTGTCGAAATGCTGCGTCAGGGAAAATCGCTACGTGATGCGCGTGAAGGAGGCTGCAGCGGTTGCATTGAGGTCGGAGCTTTCGGTAAAGAAGCATTCCTGCTGACCGGCTACCTCAACGTCCCGAAAATCCTTGAGGTCACCCTGAACAACGGGGTCGACCCCGTCAGCGGAAAACAGGTCGCTTTAGCCACCGGCGATCCACGGAATTTTTCCAGCTATGATGAGCTTTATAACGCCTTTGAGCGACAGTTGAACTTTATTGTCGATACCAAAATCCGGGTCAGTAATTACATTGATCGCATGTTTGCCAAATATGCCCCGGCCCCCTTTCTTTCAGTGGTCATTGATGACTGTATCAGTAAAGGTAAGGACTACTATGATGGCGGCCCACGCTACAACACCAACTATATCCAGTGCACCGGACTCGGCACCACGACAGACAGCTTTGCAGCTCTGAAAAAACACGTTTTTGAAGACAAAACCTTCAGTATGGAGCGGCTTCTCGACGCTGTGGCAAAGAATTTTTCCGGGGAAGAGTTTCTGCGTCAGACCATCATCAACAAAACCCCCTTCTTCGGTAATGATGACGATTACGCCGATGATATCGCCCGGCGGATTTATGCTGACCTGCTGAAAGCCATCGACGGCAAACCCAACACCAAGGGGGAAAGTTTCCATCTCAATATGCTGTCGACCACCTGCCATATCTATTTCGGCAAGGTGATGGGCGCCACCCCCAACGGTCGCCTGGCGGGAAAATCGATTTCGGACGGTACCTCCCCCTCTCATGGAGCCGACACCCACGGACCTTCAGCAGTCATTCGGTCGCTGACCAAACTGGATCAGACCATGTCGGGCGGCACACTGCTTAATCAACGTTTTCTTCCGAGCCTGCTGAAACGCGATGAGGATATCAAAAAACTCGGCCAGTTGATCCGCAGCTATTTCACTCTCGGGGGCCACCATATCCAGTTCAATATCGTTGATACAGCGACCCTTTATGCGGCCCAGGAACACCCCGAAGATTATAAAGATCTGCTGGTCCGAATGGCCGGCTACAGCGATTATTTCAACGATATGAACATGGATTTGCAACAGGAAGTCATCGAGCGGACCGAGAACGAAGCCTTTTAGGCCTAACAAGTATCGCTTTTGACTTTGATCTCCCCCCTTTGCCGCCGCTGGAGTGGAGCAGATGATTGGCGGTTAAGCGAGGAATGTTTGAGCCGAAGGCGAGTTTTGCGAGCGCGCCAATAAGCTGCGGAGCGGAAGAGATCTGCCGTCAGGCAGGCGGAGGCAGCGGGGTCGTTTTCTTTTGCTTTCGTTTTCTTTGTCGACACAAAGAAAATGAAGTCGGCGGGCGGGCCGAAACCCGCCGGTTTTGCTCTTCAGCTTTTTACGGTAAAAAGTCAAAAGCAAAATCAAGGTCGCGGGGTTGCGCCCCCATACGTCGCCCTGCTCTTTTGTCACGCCACAAAAGAGTAGGCAGAAAACGGCGCCCGACCTCCTTGCCCTACAGGTCCCCTCCACGACATTATCAGTTTGCGGTTCGGCAAAAACTCGCGGTGCTCAAACATTTGCCGCTCTGCTCGCAAACTGTTAACGTCGTTACGGCAGCGTCACACGGGACAGAAGGTCAAGAACAAAAAGAAAGACAACCATGCAAACACCCCTGATCTTCGATATTAAACGCTACGCCATCAACGATGGTCCCGGTATTCGTGTGACGATCTTTTTGAAAGGCTGTCCGTTATCCTGCCTGTGGTGTCACAACCCGGAGAGCATCTCCGCCAAACCCCAAAAAATGTTTACTGCAGCCAAGTGCATCGGTTGTGGCGAGTGCGTCAAGGCCTGCCCGAACCGAGCCTGCACCCTGACCGCTCAGGGGATCGTCACCGATCCGCAGCGTTGTGAACTTGATGGAGCCTGTGCGCGGGTGTGCCCGACTTTGGCCACGGAAATTTCCGGGCGTTATTATTCAGTGCCTGAGCTGCTGAAGGTTATTGAAAAGGAGCGCGTCCTGTTTGATCAGTCCGGCGGCGGAGTCACTTTGTCCGGCGGCGAACCGCTGCTCTATCCCGATTTTCTGAATCAGCTCTTTGACCGCTGTGGTGAACGCCGGATTCACCGCACACTCGACACTTCGGGGTATGCGCGGACCGATATCCTGCTTGAGGCCGCCGGACGCACCGACCTGTTTCTCTATGACCTGAAACTGATGGACGGCGAAAAACACAAAATCTACACCGGTGTCGACAACGCGCTGATCCTCTCCAACCTGACACAGCTGGCCGCAACGGGGGTGCATATTCAAATCCGTATTCCACTGATTAAAGGGGTCAACAGCGACACGGAAAACCTGGAAAGAACTGCGGCGTTCGTGGCTCGCCTTAGCGGTGAAAAAAAGACTGTCAATCTTCTTCCCTATCATGCTATAGCCACGCACAAGCACACCAAGCTCGGACATCGTTACCTGACGGACAACCTGCAAGAGCCTAGTAATACCGACCTGCAGCAAGCCCATGACATTTTTTCCGCCCAGGGACTGACAACTCTCATCGGTGGTTGACCAGCCCCGTAACCGACCCAGAACGTTTCATGACGGCAATAAAAACTCCTCTGAGTTATCTTCAGATTTTCCGTTTCTGGCTTCCCCTGGCCATGACCTGGCTGATGATGTCGGTCGAAGGTCCCTTCATCGCGGCGATTATTGCCCGTCTTGGCGATGAAAAACTGAACCTTGCCGCTTACGGCATCGCCTTTGCCTTTGCCCTGGTCGCCGAGTCCCCGGTGATTATGCTGATGAGCGCCAGTACGGCTTTATGCCGCAATCGCAACAGCTATCTGCAACTACGGAATTTTTCTCTGCTCATCAGTGCCGCCGTCACCCTGCTGCTGGGAATCTTTCTCCTGCCCGGAGTTTTTAATCTGATCCTGGTCAGGCTGCTGAATTTGCCGCTTGATGTGGTTAAACTCACCCATACGGCCCTGCTCTGCCTGCTTCCCTGGCCCGCAGCCATCGGTATCCGGCGTTTTTATCAGGGCGTGCTGATCTCGGCACACAGCACCAAACGGGTCGCCGGAGCAACATTTTTTCGCCTTTTCAGCATGGCATTGACGTCCCTGGCGCTTTTCGCTTTCAGCAATTTAAACGGCGCGGTGATCGGTGCCACGGCACTCTCAACAGGAGTGCTTTTTGAAGCGCTTTTTACCCGTTTTCTCGCCCGTCATGCTATTCACAAAGTAGCCAATATTGAACCTGCCGACGCTTCAACCACGTTGAATTTCCGGCACATCTGGGACTATTACCTGCCCCTCGCCCTGACACCCTTTATTGCCCTGTCGGTGCACCCCCTGGTCACCTTCTTTCTTGGCAAGAGCCGCGATGCGCTTGAATCACTGGCAGTGATGCCGGTTATCTACGGATTGACCTTCGTATTCCGGGCACTGGGACTCTCTTACCAGGAGGTCGCCATCGCTCTGATGGGTGAAAACCGTGAGAACTATCCCCGCATCAGGAATTTTGCCGTCGGTCTGGGAATAGCGACTTCAAGCTGCCTTGCTCTGATCGCCTGGACACCGCTTAACCTGGTGTGGTTTCGCGACATTTCCGCCCTGACCCCGACCCTGGCTGACTTCGCCATTCGTCCGCTGCAGATCATGGCGATCTTTCCGGCCCTGACGGTGTTGATCAGCTTTCAGCGTTCGCTGCTGATCATCGACCGTGTCACCAAACCGGTCTCTTTGACAACCGCCCTGGAAGCGCTTGGAATCTTTTCGATTTTATCGTTGATGGTGCTATACTCGCCGCTGCCTGGAGCCGTTGCGGCCGCCGTAGCTTATGTGTCTGGACGGCTGCTTGCCGTAAGCGTCCTGCAGCGCTCGGTTAATGCCCTGCGGCAGCGACTGATTGTTGAGGGGAAATCCTGAATTCATGCCACGTCAGCAAAACAACAGTTCGAAAACCATCGGCGGCCATTGGTTTGTTCTCTCTGCCGCGCTGCTCTGGGGGACCACGGGAACAGCCCAGGCTTTTGCACCGGTCGGTTTTGATCCTAAGGTCATCGGGGCGCTGCGCCTGCTGATCGGTGGAATAGTTCTGCTGATGCTCGCCGTCAAGCGCAACGAACTGGGCAAACTGAGTGATTGGCGACCTCTTCCAATCATTCTTGCCGCCGCCTTTACCGCCACTTACCAACTCTGTTTCTTTGCCGCCGTGGCCACAACCGGGGTCGCGGTGGGAACAATCGTCGGTATCGGCAGCGCTCCTATCGCCGGTGGCCTGCTCGGACTGATTTTTCGTGGTGAACGACCGGGACGGCGCTGGTTTATCGCTACCCTGCTGGCAGTCATCGGCTGCGCCCTGCTCAGTCTCAGCGGCAAAGACGTTGCTGTCGATCCGCTCGGCATTATTCTCGCCCTGGGTGCCGGAGCCTCTTATGCCGCCTACACGCTGATGATTAAAGGTCTACTGGAGCAGCATTCACCGAATGCCATTATGGCCGTTGTTGTCTGCCTGGGAGCCCTGATGCTCTCCCCCGCACTGTTCGGAATTGACCTGAACTGGTTACTGCAGCCGCGGGCTATCGGCGTGGTACTGCATCTGGGGCTGGCGACCATGGCCCTCTCTTACTGGCTGTTTGCCCGGGGGCTGATGACAGTCGGGGTCGGGGCCGCGACGACCTTGAGCCTGGCCGAACCGATGACCGCCGCCACCCTGGGTATCCTCGTGCTGGGAGAACAACTGACTTCACAAGCCATTATCGGTATCGCTCTGATTTTTTGCGGCCTGGTGGTCCTGGTCATCAGAGGACGCGAACGCAGGAGGCTGTGATGAATTCAAACCGGCGGGCTCTGCTTTTCGGTCTCAGTGCCGTTTTACTCTGGTCAACGGTAGCCAGCGCTTTCAAACTGTCACTACGCTATCTCAGTCCCATCGAACTGCTGCTCTATTCGGGATCCTTCTCGACCCTGCTGCTGGCAACGATTCTGCTTTATCAAAGAAAATTCAACCTGGTATTCGGCTGTTCCCGACAGGAATACCTGTTATCGCTCGGGCTGGGCCTGCTCAGTCCGTTTCTCTACTACCTGATTCTGTTCAAAGCTTATGATCTGCTGCCCGCACAACAAGCGCAACCGCTGAATTACACCTGGGCGATCACCCTATCGCTGCTGGCCGTTCCCCTGCTGAAGCAGAAAATCCATTGGCAGCAATGGCTGGCGCTGGTGGTCAGTTATTGTGGCGTGGTGGTCATTTCTACTGAGGGAAACCCCTTCAGACTGCAGTTCACGGATCCTTTCGGAGTCTTTCTGGCGCTGATCAGCACGATTGTCTGGTCACTCTACTGGATCTACAATACCCTCGACCGGCGTGACCCGATCGTCGGCCTGTTCGTCAACTTCCTGTTCAGCTTTCCCTTTGTGTTCGGCTATTACCTGCTGACAACGGAACTGCGAATCCCACCGGGTCAGGGATTACTGGGGGCAGCTTACATCGGAACCTTTGAGATGGGAGCCTGCTTTGTGCTCTGGCTGCTGGCGATGAAATTGACCGACAATACCGCCAGGATCAGCAACCTGATCTTTCTTTCCCCCTTTATTTCCCTGGTTTTCATCTACTTTCTGGTCGGGGAAAAAATTCTTCCGGCCACATTTATCGGCCTGATTCTGATTGTTGCCGGTCTGCTCTGTCAGCGGATTAAATAGTTCTTCACGCCAACCCGAAAATCCAGGTCAGGGCGACCGCGACAAACACAGCAGGCAGAAGATTTCCGACCGGCAGTCGTTTGACTCCGATCAGGTCGAGAGAGATGGCAACAATCAGCAACCCACCGACCGCATTCATTTCGACAACGACCGGATCGGTCAATATGGTTCTGGACAGCTCGGCGGCCAGAGTAATGCTGCCCTGGTAAAGCAGCAGAGGGACAATGGAAAAAAGCACTCCAATCCCCAGGGTTGAGGTCAGAGCGATTGCCGCGACGCCATCAAGGGCCGCTTTCGCGTAGAGAATCGTCGGTTTGCCGCCCAAACCATCCTGTAAGGCTCCCATGATAGCCATGGCCCCGACACAGAATAGCAGACTCGAGGTCACGAAGCCTTCAGCGAGCGTTCCCAGACCGGAGAAGCGTTTTTGCAACCCCAGCCCGAAATTTTCCAGGTGCTTCTCGACACCGATCAGTTCTCCGATGAACCCGCCGATAATCAGGCTGCCGATAACGATCATCAACTGTCGGCTTTGCAGCGCCAGTTGCATTCCGATCAGCAGCACGGCCAGTCCTAAACCTGCCATTAATGTCGCACGGATACGGGCCGACAGAAAGCGCCCGGCCCAGTGCCCGACAAGTGAGCCGACAATCACCGCCAAAACGTTAACCAATGTTCCCTGTAAGATCATAGATATCCCCGGCAGAAGACGTTCAGCAGCACACTTTCACACAGGGTCACCCAAAGAACAAGCTGAAACAACCGGGCTCAGCCTTGAGCCGAACGAAAAAAGCCCGGGGGCATTCCCGGGCTTTCGACACAGCATGAAAAAATTATCTTGTCTTGATTACTTCACGTGACAACGATTGCAGCTCTTTTTGGCTTCGAAAGCACGGGTGCCGTTATGGCAAGCACCACAGAGCTCACCGGCATAAATCTTTGTCATGGTAATTTCAACCGTACCTTTTTTCATTTTCGGAAACATGTCTTTGTTATGACACTCTTTGCAGCTGACCCCGGCATCTTTATGCACAGTGCCGGAAAACTCAACCGGTCCCATGGGGCTTTTATCAAAAGTCAGTGTTTTACCAGGAGGGACGGCAACAGCAACGGTGACGCCCACAAAAACAAACAGAGTCAAAAGCAAAAACAGTCTTTTCATAATTCCATCCTTTGAATGAGAGGAAATGATCATAACAGATGCCGGGATAAACTAAAAACAGGGCAAGATTAGCGGATTGCCGGGACAACGTCAATACAGACACAAAATAATTAGATTTCTTGAATTTTAATTTTTAATCGGGTTAATATGCGTCAGCCTGAAAAAACAGGAATAACCCAAGAAGACCTCCGCAGAAAGACCATCACCAGTGAAACACTTTATCGCCCGACAGCCTATTTTCGACACCAAAGGGCGTGTCTACGCCTATGAACTCCTGTTCCGTTCAGGACTTCACAACTATTTCGATTGTGATGATCAGGATCATGCCGCCGCCAGTGTCATTGCCAACAGCAACCTGCTGTTCAACCTGGACGAAATGACCGGCAGCACCAAGGCTTTTATCAACTGCACCCGCCGGGTTTTGCTTGAAGACCTGATGACCACGCTGCCACGCCAGCAGGCGGTGGTTGAGGTGCTCGAAGATGTCGAACCCGACGACGCGCTGATCGCTGCCTGTCAGCGCCTGAAACAACAGGGCTACACTCTTGCCCTGGATGACTTCGTCTATCATAAAAATTACGAACCGCTGCTGGATCTTACCGATATTATCAAGGTTGACTTTCTTCTCAGTGACCTCGATGAGCAAAAGCGCCTCGCCCAGATGATGATCCCCCGGGGAATAAAAATGCTGGCCGAAAAGGTCGAAACCCATGAGGTCTACGAGCAGGCCAAGGAGATGGGCTATCAGCTGTTCCAGGGCTACTTCTTTGCCAAGCCGGTGATCATTTCCCGCAAAGATATCCCGACCAATAAAATCCAGTTTCTGCGCATCCTCAAGGATGTTCATGCCCAGGACGTCGATTTCAAAAAACTGGCACTGACCATTCAGAGCGAAGTGTCCCTCTCGTACAAATTGCTGAAACTGATCAATTCCGCAGCCTTTGCCCTGCGTCATAAGGTGACTTCAATTTTACAGGCTCTCTCGCTGTTGGGATTACGCGAAATTCGTTCCTGGGTTTCGCTGCTGTCGATATCCTCCATGGCGGATGACAAACCCGCTGAACTGGTGGTTTCATCACTGATCCGCGCCCGTATGTGTGAACAGCTGGCGCAACCCTGCAAACTGGGTGACCGCCAGGCCGACATGTTCCTGATGGGTCTGTTCTCTCTGCTCGATGTCATCATGTCGCGCCCGATTGACGAGATTCTCAAGGAAATCACCGTTGAAGAGGATATTGTCGCAACCCTGACCGGAGCCGAAGGGCAACTGCAGCAGGTTCTGTCTCTGGTGGTCGCAACAGAGAAAGGGGAATGGGAACAGGTTTCCAGTTTGGCCATGACCCTTCATCTGGAAGAGAAAGCCGTCTCCACAGCTTACATGGACGCCGTCAAGTGGGCGCAGGATATCTATAGCCTCTGACCACGAGGTCACTCCCGCCAATCGATAAAACCACCCGGCTGTGTTATGATCCCATCATCAATTCATGCCGTCCGGAGACGAAAAACCATGAAAAATTCACCAAGCGACAAGCAACTTAGAGAAAAACTTTCCCCTCAGGCCTATTCCGTCACTCGCGAGGCAGCAACTGAAGCCCCTTTCAGTGGACGCTACTGGGACCATCACGACGAAGGAACCTATCACTGTGTCTGTTGTGGTCTGCCCCTCTTCCACTCCTCGGCAAAGTTTGATTCAGGAACCGGCTGGCCGAGCTTTTACCAGCCGGTTGTTGAGAGCAATATCACCCGTAAGGAGGATCGCAGCCTGTTCCGCATCCGTACAGAAACCCTCTGCGCCGGTTGTGATGCCCACCTGGGTCATGTCTTTCCCGACGGCCCGCAGCCCACGGGACTGAGATACTGTATCAATTCTGCTGCCCTCAATTTCGTTGCTGAAGGAGAGCAGCCCGACACGCCTTGAACCGCTGAAAGGAAATGATTGACGCCACGGAAACATCCTGTTTATTGTGTCGATGATAGCGGTACCCATTCTGACCCGAATGAGCGAAAGCACGAGTCATGTCCCAATCTGAGCACAAGTCCACATCCGTCCTGCTGACGCTTGCCGCCCTGATCATCGTCTGTGCCGGGCTGAAAACAGCGCAGGCCCTGCTGGTCCCTTTTCTGCTGGCTTTTTTTATCTCGATCATCTGTGCCGGCCCGTTTTACTGGTTACAGCAACATAAGATTCCTGCGCCGGCGGCACTGTTGATGGTGATCTTTTGCGTCATGTTAGGCGGCTTTATTGTCCTGACACTGGTCGGAACATCGGTCAACGACTTTACCAATCAGCTGCCTCTCTACCAGGAGAAACTCCGCTCCCAGACTCTGGTTCTCTTCGACTGGCTGGAAAAGCTCGGGATCAAGCTGTCCAAACAGGTCCTGCTCGAACATTTTGACCCCGGGGCATTAATGCAGTCGGCCGCCAGTATGCTGGCCACCGCAGGAGGGGTCCTGACAAATTCTTTTCTGATTTTGCTGACGGTGATCTTCATCCTTCTGGAAGCGGCCGGTATGCCGAATAAGCTGCGCGCGGCTTTGGGCGATGCTGACGCCTCGTTGGCCTCTTTTGAAAAGTTCGTGTCCAGTGTCCGCCAGTATCTGGCGATTAAAACCCTGGTCAGCTTTGCCACCGGCATCGTAGTCGCCATCGGCCTGTTGCTCCTCGGTCTCGACTACGCCCTGTTGTGGGGCATGCTCGCCTTTCTGCTCAACTACGTTCCGAATATCGGCTCGATCATTGCGGCAATTCCGGCCATCCTTCTGGCGGTGGTGCAGTTGGGCCCCTTCTACGCCCTCTCTGTGGCTGTTCTTTATCTGGCCACCAATGTCGTCATGGGCAACGCCGTCGAACCCCGCCTGATGGGTCAGAAGCTCGGCCTTTCCGCTCTGGTGGTCTTTCTCTCCCTGGTCTTCTGGGGCTGGATTCTAGGCCCAGTCGGTATGCTCCTGTCGGTTCCCTTGACCATGATTGTCAAAATCGCCCTTGAAGTGAATGATTCAACCCGCTGGCTGGCGATTCTTCTCGGTTCGGATGCCCCGGTAAGCGACAAAACGACCCGCTGAAAACAGTCAAAACCCGAGTCCCGGATTCTCCCCCTCACGAGGTGTCACTGATGAACTACAGATCGTTTGGTCAGACCGGAAAGGACGTTTCAGTCATCAGCTTTGGCGGTATGCGCTTTCCTGAGCCTCAGGACATGGAGCAAAGCGCCGATCTTGTCCTTTATGCGCACAGTCGCGGAATCAACTACTTTGATACCGCGCCGGTTTACTGCGCCGACCGCAGTGAAGATATTTTCGGCCACGCTTTGTCCCAACAACCCCGCGACAGTTATCTGCTCTCGACCAAGTGTGGCCGTGCCAAGGGACAGGACCTGCGCCAAAGTCTTGAACGCAGTCTGCGACGCCTGCAGACGGATCATATCGATTTTTTCTACATCTGGCATTTGATGAGCCGGGACGATTGGGAACAGCGCAAACAGGGTGGGGCAGTTGAAGCCGCCCTTAAAGCCAAAGAAGAAGGGTTAATCGGTCATCTGCTCTGCTCTTCGCATATGCCGGGAGAGAGTCTCGCCGAAGTCCTGGCCGAAGGTTTTTTTGAAGGAGTCCTGCTCGGCTACAATGCCATCAACTTCCCCTATCGTCAGCAGGCCGTCACCCAGGCTGAAGAGCTGAATCTGGGAGTTGTTACCATGAATCCCCTGGCAGGGGGGCTGATCCCGCAAAATCCGCAACGCTTTGCCTTTCTCAAACGGGATAGTCACGAAAGCATCATCCAGGCAGCGCTGCGCTTCAACCTCTCCCATTCGGCAATCACATCAGCGCTGGTGGGATTTTCCGAAAAAAGCCAGGTTGATGAGGCCATTGCGGCGGTGGATAGTGTCAGCCCGCAAAGTGAAGAGTCGCGACAGCAGCTGTCTGTCAACATTGAAAAAACCTTTGACCAACTCTGCACCGGCTGCGGTTACTGTCTTCCCTGCCCGGTTGACATTCCGATCCCGCAATTCATGGATGTCTATAATCAGGTGCTTCTCAGCCACAATGAGAGCGGAGTCGCGTCCAACAGGTTCAGGAGGCACTGGGGATTGACTGCAGACCAAGCCGCAGTCTGTACCGGCTGTAGCCTGTGCGAACAACGTTGTACCCAGCACCTGCCGATCATGAAACGTCTTGCAGAATTAGCCGGTTAAAAAAATGCCGCTGCATGTGCAGCGGCATTCCCCCATCCAAATTCTACGCGGACGCTTTTTCAAATTTTTCACTGACCCCTTGCGGGTAAGATATGTTTCACCTCACCTCTGGGTTGGTATAGCCACTGAAGCTGGAGGAACCACCGATGCTGACCCGCTGGAAGTCGGGATAGGCTTCCATGCCGATCTCGGAAGAATCACAGCCGAGC